>CAZOEL010000005.1:0-132058 GCA_964578835.1 uncultured Syntrophobacteraceae bacterium
AGATTTTGTGTCAAACTATTCTCCCATTTTGCGTCAAACTATTTTCCCGGCTACAGAGAGATTGCCCGAGGAGGATGCCATAGAGATGATCCTCCCGTTCACTCTTGATGAACAGAAGAGACTTCGCCGGGAGCTTCCCGAGCATTGGAAACCCTACTTTGACTTTGCTTTTCGGGTAGGACTCAGGCCGGGTGAGCAGATTGCACTGAAGCCTCTAGATATTGACTGGGAAAAAGGGCTCCTCCATGTGCGAAGGGCTATGACTCTCGATAAGGACGGCAAGAAGGTCGAAGGAAAGACGAAGAATAAGTACAGCAGAAGGACCATCAGACTGACTTCGGCAATGCGTGAGCCCCTGGAAGCCCAGAAAAGGATTCATGATCGATTTGGATGCGAATATTTTTTTTGCACTCCGAATGGCTGTCCGGTCCGCTTGAGTAACCTCAGAAGAAATGTTTGGCTCCCCGTGCTCGAAAGAGCTGCAATACCCTTTCGAGAGCTGAAACAGACTCGACATTCATTTGCTACTATCATGCTGAGTCATGGCGAAAACCCTCTTTGGATAGCTAAGGTAATGGGGCACCGCAATACGGAGATGATCATCAGGGTGTATACCAAATACGTGGAAAACTCAGGACTCCAAGAAGATGGTTCGATTCTGGATGATTTATATAAGGAATTAACCGGTAACGAAGAGTAAGACCAGGGAAAACCGATTATGTCAGGATTATGTCAGGATGGCTTTTTGGAAAGAAAAAAGGGGCACCGGAAATCACCTGTAACCCCTTGATATTCCTGGAGCTGGCGATGGGATTTGAACCCGCAACCTGCTGATTACAAATCAGCTGCTCTGCCGTTGAGCTACGCCAGCTCGATTGGTGTTTTGCCTTGTAACATGAGTACTTATGAGCCGTCAAGCCCTTTTCGAAACTGGTCAGCAGCTCTCATTTTGGCTTTTTAGGGAAAGATGCGTCGCAGGGTCGCTCGGAAGAAAGGCAGACATCAGCGCCTCATTTCCGGCAAGGAAACGACAGATTGTGAAGTTGCCGCTATGTCTTTCTCATTTAAACCAGGAGGGATACGCTGAAGACGTGCTTGCTGCAACGCTGTTTCTATCCAGCAGCGCTTTCCGGGAAAGGCTTGCAGCCAGGGACACAGTAGAACGGCCTTTCCGGCGTATCAGAGGCAGACGCTTTGAAGCGTCCACGCGCACAGGGCCGGAAGTACGAAAATCAGCACAAGCTGACAAAGGTTCATAGGGAGGGGAAGAGCACGGGTATTTTGCGCAAGCGCTTTGATGTGGTTGCCATTCTTTCAGTATTCTTACTTCTTGGTTTGCTTCAATCCGTTGCTTTTTGCGATGCCCTGGATGGATTTGCGGGACTTGAAGGGACCATTAGCATAGCAGGAGGCACGGCGCATATACCCGTTATGAACGATGCAGCCAAGGAGATCATGACTTTCAATCCGAAGATCCGGATCACCGTTGAAGGCGGCGGTTCGGGTGGTTGAAGAGCAAAGGCTGGAGCTCGGGGCGGTCGAAACTGTTCTCGAGAGCCCCAGAATTCGATGGCTCACGGGAATGGACCGGCATCTCACGGAGCGAGGAAACGTCTACGGCGAGAAAGTAGACGAAGAGCAACTCCAGAGCCTGTTCAAGCAGGCAATGAAAGATGAATATCACAAGGCCTTGATCCTCGAATCCCTCAAGGAGAGGCCTCGATCGGTTCGCGAGATGGCGGCTCTGACGCGCCTCCCGGTCTATATGGTCTCGCTTCGGCTGAACGATCTCGAGAAAAGGGGCCTTGCGGAACTGAAAGGATACGAGGAAACCACTCCGAAATACGTGATCCCGGCATCCTAATCAATGGCATGAACCTATGTCTGTAGCCAATTCGATAGATTTTACTGATTTGTCAGATCCTGTTC
Source organism: uncultured Syntrophobacteraceae bacterium (assembly GCA_964578835.1). Taxonomy (GTDB): domain Bacteria; phylum Desulfobacterota; class Syntrophobacteria; order Syntrophobacterales; family Syntrophobacteraceae; genus CAZOEL01. The sequence goes on from CAZOEL010000005.1 coordinate 1,930, forward strand.
GGGTCGCTATATAGGGAATGCTAAGCCGAGTATCGTAGGGCAATGGAAGAGAGCCATTGCCCTCATTTTATCGCGAATCCATGAACCGCTCTTGCGCGAAGCAGAATCAATCGGGAGACAAGGAGAGAATAGGTGCCGGTTATAATTGTTAAGGCGAGAGAAGGTGTGCTCAAGACCAGGGAACAGAAGAAAGCGCTTATCGACGGAGTGGCTGAAGCCTTTGCTCGCGCCGTCGGGGATGAGAGTTACAAGGAACGCGCTACCGTCATCATTGAAGAGCTGCCCAATGAAAACTGGGGGTTGAAAGGCAAGCAGTTCGAGTCATGATCCTCATTGACCGTATCTCTTACACATACTCCGCCCTTGACCGTTCTCGCGTAAGGGCTCTCGAGGATATTTCGCTCGAAGTGCGCAGGGGAGAATTCGTGAGCTTTGTCGGCCCCAGCGGGTGCGGCAAGACGACTCTGATCGAAATCATCTCAGGCCTAAAGACCGTAAACGGGGGAGGAAGCGTGCTCATCAACGGTCGCCCAGTCAACGGGAAGTTCGGCTGGGCCGGCTATATGTCTCAGTCGGATACGCTTCTGCCATGGCGCACGGTGGCCGAGAACGCTGTCATAGGTCTTGAGGTGCGGGGGATTCCAAAGGCCGAGCGTCTCAGGAGGGTAGCCGGTCTCATCGAACAGGTCGGCCTTTCAGGTTTTGAAGACAAGTACCCCTCAGAACTCTCGGGTGGTATGAAAAAACGCCTCGGACTCATTCGCATGCTTGCCTATGAGCCTGAAGTGCTTCTCATGGATGAGCCCTTTGGAGCTCTGGACGCTCAAACCAGGGAATTCCTTCAAAACGATCTCCTGAACCTCTGGAGGAACTACAGGAAGACCGTTCTTTTCGTTACCCACGATCTTGTGGAAGCTATCAGTCTATCGGACCGCATTGTCCTTCTGACATCGAGACCGGGAACCGTCAAGCGCGAATACCCGGTAGATCTGCCGCGTCCCCGCTGCGGTCACGATATCCAGTTCAGTAAGGAATTCAAAGATCTTCATAGGACTATCCGCTCCGACCTCATGGAAGAGGTGGTAGAATTCAATAATTGTCCTGCTCAACAATCGGAAGCCATCGAATCCCATGCAGCCCCTACTCATTCACATTACCCGGTTTAGCCTCATTATCCTGTTTTTTCTATGCTGGCAGATTGGAGCCTCGAAAGGGGTTCTGGACCCGTATTTTTTCGGGATGCCAAGCAAGATAGCCGGGGACCTCTGGAGCATGACCGTTAACGGCTCCATCTTCTATCACACATGGGTCACCCTTCAAGAGACCCTGGCGGGGTTTGCGCTCGGTGGCCTGGCCGGTATCCTCATGGCTTTTCTCCTGGCTTCCAGTCCCTTTTGGGCCAGAGTGCTCGACCCCATCATCATGGTTCTCTACGGAATACCCCGCATCGCTCTGGCTCCCCTTTTCATCCTCTGGTTCGGCCTGGGACCGGCTTCGAAGATTGTTTTCGCCTTTGCGCTGGTCCTCTTCCTGGTCTTCTTCAACACCTTTGCGGGCCTAAAGGGAGTGAGCCGGGAAATGATCGATGCGGTGAAGATCATGGGGGCTACGAAATACCAGATCCTCACCAAAGTGGTCCTCCCCTCCGTGAGCCCGTGGATCGTCGCGAGCCTGAAATCCGGTATGGGAATGGCGCTCCTCGGGGCCATCGTGGGAGAATACATAGGCGGCAATGCAGGGCTCGGCTGGCTCATCAACCATGCTGCAGGACTTTTCGAGACGAACCGGGTGTTTTCCGCCCTGATCGCTCTTGGAATACTGGTGACCATCATAAATGAGGTCTTGAACAGGGTTGAGCGTAGACTGCTCAAATGGAGACCTCAAAACGATCTGCTGTCCTAAGCTCAAAGGAGAAAGAGAATGATGCGAAAGTGGATGGGGGCTTTCTTGATCCTTGCCCTTGTTCTTGGATGTGGAGGAATGGGAGCCGAAGCCTCGGAGAAAGTCAAAGTAACCGAAGCAATTCACGGCGTGTTCTTTCTTCCTCTCTACCTTGCCCACGGCTTGAAGCTCTTCGAGAAGGAAGGGCTCGATGTCGAGATCGTCACAACCCAGGCAGGACCTCTAGCCATGCAGGCGCTTGTGGCTGGAGAGGTTCAGTTTTGCGCAACCGGCCACGGACTCGTGGCCAATATGTACACCAAAGGCAAAGGGACCTGGATTGTGCACAACATACAGGATAAGTGCACCTTCTACCTCATGGGAAGACCCGAAGTGAAGAGCATTCAGGATCTCCGGGGGAAGAGGGTCGGATGTACCAAGATCGGCGCGGAAAGCTATGCTATCGCCCGCGCCATTCTAAAGAGAGCCGGCCTGGATCCTGAAAAGGATGTCACACTGGTTGGGGTAGGAGGTATGGACACAACGGCCGGCGCATTGGAGAACGACCAGTGTCAGGCAGTGGTCGGTTGGCAACCTCTGACCGACAGACTCGTAAAGGAAGGAAAGGGTAAGATTCTGGCTTCCCTCAATACGGAATCGGACAGTCAAAAGCACCTGGGCTCTCCCCGGTATTCATTCACCATTATAGAAGTCACGGATGAATACCTCAGAAGGCATCCGGATTCCGTTCAGAAGTTTGTGAATGCTCTTGTCGCTGCCAAAAAGTGGATAGCCACCCACTCAATCGATGAAATCGTTGAAGCATCCAGGCCATATTTTGCGGGCATGGAACTCGACCATCTCAAGGCCTCCATCGAAGGCGACAAGACCGCTTTTTCAGAAAAAGGCTTCGTCTCCAAGGAAGCCCATGATTCCGTTATCCAGGTCTGGATGGAGGCCGGTCTCATAGAGAAGGCCGTTCCCATGGAAGCCATTGTGGATAACTCGTTTACCGAAAAAGCATGGAAGTAGAGGCTTGAAGCTCTATCTCATCAGGCTGGAAGAAAACGAGACAACGATTCGATAAGGAAGAGACTACGATGTTTAAAAGGATTGTCGCCCCGCTTTTTATCCTCTTCTTGATACTCGCAAACAGCAGCGCCATGGCCGGCGCTCAGTCCCTGGAGAAGGTCTCCTGTTCCGAGGCGGTCAGGGGCTTTTTTTTCCTTCCGCTCTATGTGGCCCACGGGCTCAAAATCTTTGAACAACAGGGACTCGATGTCACGATCGATACGGCTCAGGGCGGTCCTTTGGCCATGCAGGCGCTTGCAGCCGGTCAGGTCCAGTTCTGCGCGACGGGCCACGGACAAGTGGCAAACATGTATGCCGAGGGAAAGTCGACCAAGATCGTGAACCAGATGCAGGACAAGTGCACCTTCTACCTGGTGGGACGCCCTGAAATTAAGGAAATACAGTCTCTTAAAGGAAAGACGATGGGATGCACCAAAGTCGGTGCAGAAACGTATGCTGTCGGCCGCTACCTGGCGGCCAAAGAGGGTCTTGATCCCGAAAAGGATATAACCATGATAGGGGTCGGAGGCATTGCAACAATGGCAAGCGCTCTCGAAAACGATCGCATACAGGCAGTTGTAGCCTTTCAACCCCTTACGGCCAAGCTCATCGCGGAAGGCAAAGGAACCCTGCTCGCCAGGCTCAACACCAGGCAGGATAGCCGGAGGTGGTTTGGATCTCCCGATTATTCCTTTTCGGTCATCCAGGTGACCGACGAGTACATCAAGACTCATCGGGGGACTGTCCAGAAGTTCGTAAACGCCATCGTTGCCGCCGAAAAGTGGCTCCTTGCAAACAATGCCGATGAGATCGCCAAGGTGGTTTCTCCTTACTTTTCAGGCATGGAGCATGAGGTCATCAAGACATCGGTCGAGCAGGACCGTGATGCCTTCTCCGCAACGGGGCTTGTGTCGAAAGACGGGCATTCGACTGCGGTGAAGGTCTTCCGGGATGCCGGTATCCTCAAGGAAGACGTTCCCTTTGATGCAATCGTAAACAACTCCTTTACCGAAAAAGCATCCAGGTAGCTTCATCATGGGTATTCTCGACGGGCTTGTCTTTCCAATAAATGCACTTCCCAGTTGCCGCCTGGTGGAAGAAGGCATCGACCGCATGAGTTTCGACGGCGAGCTGAAGGCGGAGGCGGCCATACGCTACTACAGCCGGGTTGATGCCGATCTGCTCTTCTATTTCAGTGACATTGTGATTCAGGCCGAGGCTATGGGAGCGAAAATCGGGTTTGCTACCGACGCCATGCCGTGCGTTCTTCAAACGGCCCGAGAAATCGTTTTACCCAAGCCGTCCCGTGTAGCCAGGATGGAGGTCAACGCACGGGCCTTAAAGCGACTTGCAAGGGAGTTTCCCCATAAGCTCAAGTCCACACTTGTCTATGGGCCTTTCACCGTGGCGGGGCAGATTGCGGGCGAGCAGAACGTCTTGCGAGGAACCATCGAAAGGCCGGAAGAGATCGAAGCGCTTCTTGAAAAAACACTTCGATGCGCCCTGGATTACGCCCGGTATCTGTTGGATTCAGGAGCGGACGTTCTATGGGTTTCCGATCCCCTTGCCGCCCTTCTTTCCCCGGACCGCTTCGAGCGCTTTGCCGGAGATTACCTGGCCGGACTTTTTGCCGTTCATTCCGGTCCAACGGCCCTGCATATCTGCGGAGACACTACCCGCATCATCGAACAGATGATCGAAACCGGCGTCGGGGGGATCAGCTTCGATCAGTGTATGAACCTCCTTGCCGTGGAAGACAAGGCGCCTGAGGACGTCACCATCATCGGCAATCTGGACCCGGTTGAAGTGGTGGAGATGATGAGTGTGGAGGATGTTGCCGCCCAGACGGCCGATCTTGTCTCGACTATGGGAATCAAATCCAACTTCGCTCTGAGCACCGGATGCGCTCTTCCGCCATCGGCGCCGATTGAAAATGTAGTTCAATTTGTGGAAGAAGGCCACCACCGGCTTGCGGCCCTTTCACCCTACCGGGAAGATCTTGCGGTGCTGGCGGAAACAGTCCACAAAGGCGATCGTGACAGGGTCCCGGATCTTGTTGAAAGGGCTCTCAGTAAAGGGATCTCTCCCGGATCGATCGTTGCATCGAGCCTCATGAGGGCCGTTCGCAAAGCGAGTGCCCGCTATGAGCTCAAGACCTGCTTCCTGCCCGAAGTCCTTCTCATTGTGGATGCCTTCTACCAGGGCTACGGATGCCTCGAGTCGCATATCGAGTCCGACCGGGCCATGCCCCCGCAGATAGCCCTCGGCGCCGTTAAAGGCGATTTTCATGAAATCGGCAAAGATCTTGTGCGGATTATGCTCGAGGCAAACGGGATGAAGGTCATGGACCTTGGCGTCAATGTCGATGGATCGAAGTTCAAGGAAGCCGTACGTGCCTTCGGCATACGGGTAGTCGGTCTTTCAGCGTTCACGACGGCGGCTCGCCGGCAACTGGTCGGGATTATCGATGCGTTGAGAGACGAAGGGCTTCCAAAGGTCTCTATCCTTGTGGGTGGGGCTGCGGCAAGTGAGACGATTGCCCGGAGCATCGGGGCGGACAATTATGGTCGAGACGCCCTGGAAGCGGTCAAGCTCGTCAAAAATATCCTGAACCGTTACGGAACGGAGAACCATGGTTCGAAAGGTCACGACGTTTCCTGAAAGGCTCTCGAAATATCTGCAGCTTGGAAACCATGAGGCGGTTAACCGGGAAGCGCGTCTCCTGTGGGAAGAAGCGCTTGGCCTCATCAAAGTTGCCCGATGGAGATCCTTGCTTACGATCGACGAGTTTTATACGGTCCTCCACCCCTATGCGCAATCGAGCCGGTCTATTCAAAAACTGCTTCAGGGCGCCCGTGAAGTGTGGCTGTTTGCCTCTACCCTGGGCGATCATCTCGAACGCAGATCCAGAGAATACCTGGCGCAAAGGGAGACCTTTCGAGCCTACATCCTCGACCGCATGGGGAGCTTTCTTGTTGAAGAGGAGATTAGAGGGATAGATGGTCTTATCGCCGGCGAGTGCACAAAGAGGGGACTTAAGACCACCAGGCGCTACAGTCCCGGGTATCTGGATTTTTCTCTGGAAGCACAGGTTGTTCTTGTCAAGCTGGCCTCGGAGGTGATGCCTGAATTGAAGCTCACCGACGACTTTCTCCTTTTGCCTGAGAAGTCCGTCACGGCCATAAAAGGGGTTCTTGCATAACGAGCTCAGTATAGCTCAACCCTGATCCCTGCCTATCGGTCAATGCGCTAGAAGCTTTTGCCCCCGTCAGCGTTTCCCGAGCCATCTGATGGCTGCAACTGCTCCTTCATAGCGTAGAAAGCTCTATCCAGACAGCCGGTTTTATCAAGGCCGATGAACAAGAGTAAAGGCGTTGAGTGAAAGATGATGAGTTGGCGGATGTCGCACGATGGATTTCTCAAGCGCTATGGCTCGATCAAGAAATCGAACCTTTTTAGCGCCTCCTCATCCATCATTCCAAGCCTTAACATGGCTTGGGCCGTGAAAAGCCGGAACGCGCCCGTTGATTTTGCACAGAGCGTATCCTCCCCTTTATAAATAAAACCCTCCACTGTGGCTTCTCGCGAGCCTCTGACTTCGAGCACTCTTGCCTCAACCCGCACTTCCTCTCCAATGTGGACGGACTTATTGAATTCGAGCGCCATTGAATGGGTAAGGGCGAATCTTTTCAAGAAATGAATAGCAGTCCAGCCCATGGCTTCATCTAGAATTGTTGCAAGAACTCCTCCGTGGACGAGGTTATCCCATCCACACAGATGCCCTGGGACTTTAAGCCATGAGAAAAGGGCCTTATCGTCGGTGAAAAACTTCATCCGCAGTCCATGAGCGTTGATGGGGCTGCACCCAAAGCAATAATGATTTCCGCTGTTTGACAGCTCACGCAGATTTTTTTTTATATCCATTGCGCTATCCCTTATATTCTTCATTTTCCGGTCTCTTAACTCGTGCAAAGAGACGCCTCGGTCCCCAACTGCTTCTGACTGAACAAGCCCCGATGCATGAGAAGCCAACGCGCAAAACTGCTTTATAGCCTCTTTGGACTGAAAGATGAAGCGATCCATTTTTCTGAACCCTCTGTCGCCAATGTGATATATTTGCCTCGCCTTGAGCCGGCCGCACTTGCGACCACTCTATGTTCTCCTTCTGGATGGGCTGTTGACCCATGAAAAATCTCGTTCAGGATCTTCATAAGGAAGTTGTTCAGGGACCGGTTGAGGAGATGTCCTCGGCGGAGATCTATCTCACGTTCGGGACACGGCCAGAGGGGTTGAGCCATAAGGAAGCCGAGGAGCGTTTGAAGCGGCTCGGACCCAACTCCATACGGGAAATCCGTGGAAAATCACTTCTGGTCAAATTTCTCGCCAATTTCATTCATCTCATGGCCGTTTTGCTGTGGATAGCCGGTTTTGTGGCGCTTGCCGCCAAGATGCCTCAGCTTGCCATTTCCATCTGGACTGTGAACATCATCAACGGAGCTTTCAGCTTTTGGCAGGAGTACAGGGCCGAAAAAGCGACGGAAGCCATGCGCAAAATGCTTCCATCCTATGCAAATGTTCTTCGTGAAGGAGAGATGGCGCGGATTCAGGCTTTGGAGCTTGTGCCGGGAGATGTTCTGTTGCTTGCGGAAGGCGATCGTATTTCAGCCGACGCCCGCTTGACGGATGAAGCCGAACTGTACGCGGACCAATCGACTCTGACGGGGGAATCCCTGAAAGTGCGAAAGACCAGCGAAATGGTCTCGGGAAAGGACCTTGCCCGAATCGAAATCCCGAATATCGTTTTTGCTGGAACCAATGTGGTGTCGGGTACGGGAAAAGCCGTGGTCTTCGCAACCGGCATGGACACAGAATTCGGTAAAATAGCCGGTTTTGCCCAAAACCTCGGGGACGAGCCCAGCCCTCTTCAGAAAGAAATGCGCCGCGTAACCAAGGTCGTTACGCTAGTGGCGGTCTCGATAGGATTCGTATTCTTCCTGCTCGCCATCGCCTTGGCGGGCGTCGATACGGCCGAAGGATTCATTTTCGGGATGGGAATGATTGTGGCCTTCGTTCCCGAAGGGCTCCTCCCTACCGTGACTCTTTCGCTGGCCCTGGGCGTACAGCGGATGGCCAAGCGGAACGCGCTCATAAAACGCCTCTCTGCCGTGGAGACTCTGGGCTCTACATCTGTCATCTGCACGGACAAAACCGGAACGCTCACTCAAAATGAGATGACGGTGCGGGAAATCTGGCTGCCAGGAAGACGTTTGACCGTAACCGGGACGGGCTATGCTCCCGAGGGAGAAATCATGGAAGGCTCGGAGCTGGTCCCGGCTCCACCGGGGAGCGATCTGCATCGGCTTCTGCTCGCTGCCGGGCTGTGCAATAATGCAAGGCTGCTTCCTCCCGACGAGGAGTCTTCGCGATGGACGATTCTAGGCGATCCAACGGAAGGCGCTCTTATCGCTCTTGCCATGAAGGGAGGTGTGAATCTCGCTTTAGAGGCTCAACGGAGCCCCCGGTTGAGGGAGCTGCCTTTCGATTCCCGACGCAAGAGAATGAGCACCATCCATCGAGGGAGCGAGTCGGAGGTGGTCGCCTATGTCAAAGGCGCGCCCCGAGAGGTCCTGGGCTTGTGCGGTTGCGTCCTGGAAAGCGGGGCTGAAGGTCCTTTGAGCGAAGCCATGCGCGCGCAAATCATGGAAGCAAACGATGCATACGCACGGAGCGGCCTCAGGATACTGGCCATTGCGCAGCGATCCAATCTCGGCGCATTGGAAAACCCTCGCGCGGGGCTTTCAGGGTATTCGCCGGAAATAGTCGAACGGGACCTTGCCTTCATTGGGCTCGTGGCGATGATGGATCCGCCCAGACCGGAAGTGGCGGAGGCGGTTGACAAGTGTCGCCGGGCCGGCATTCGGGTCGTTATGATAACGGGGGATTATGGTTTGACGGCCGAGAGCATCGCCCGCCGCATCGGAATCGTTCAGGGCGAGCGCCCCAGAATCTTAACGGGCTCGGAAGTTGATTCCCTTGATGATGAGGCGCTCGATGAAGCGCTCAAAGAGGAAGCGATCTTCGCTCGAGCGGCCCCCGAAAACAAGCTGCGTATCGTAAAAGCGCTCCAGCAGTCGGGGCATGTGGTCGCCGTCACTGGAGACGGCGTCAACGATGCTCCAGCTCTCAAGAAGGCCGACATCGGAGTCGCGATGGGCTTATCGGGAACGGATGTAGCCAAGGAATCCGCCGATATGATACTCACCGATGACAATTTCGCATCTATTGTCAGCGCCATTGAAGAAGGGCGCGCGGTCTACGCCAACATCAAGAAGTTCACCACTTACATTTTTACCAGCAACACGCCCGAGGCCGCGCCTTTCATCCTTTTCGCACTGAGTCGGGCGCAAATACCGCTTGCTCTCAACGTGATGCACATCCTTGCAATTGATCTGGGCACGGACCTTGTCCCTGCTCTTGGCTTGGGCGCCGAGCCTCCGGAGCCGGGAATCATGGATAAGCCGCCGCGAAGCCTCAAGGAGCATGTCATAACGAGATCCCTCCTGCTTCGCGCATACCTCTTTCTTGGCCCTCTACAGAGCTTGGCGGTCATGGCTGCTTTCTACTTCCAATACTGGACGCATGGCTTTTGGGGACAGTGGGTGGGTTTACCATCCAGCGGTTTTCTGTACGAATCGGCAACCGCCATGGCGCTCGCCTGCGTCGTGACGACTCAGATCGGCAATTTATTTGCGCAAAGGACTCAAAGATCTTCGGTATTTCGTATCGGATTGTTCAGCAATCGGCTTCTCTGGATCGGGATTGTCAGCGAGCTTGCGATCGTTTTGCTGATCGTCTATTTGCCCCCCGTGCAGAATATCGTTGGCACTCGGGAGCTCCCTTTGGAAAACTGGCTGTTCCTGATTGCGTGGGCGCCTTTGCTGCTCGTGGCCGACGAGTGTAGAAAGGCCCTGCTGCGCTGGTGGGAACGGCGTCATGGTGGAGATGGCGCATGAGAATCATAGTCATCGGATCCGGTCGAATGGGGACCGAGCTTGCTCGGGTTCTCACATCCCGCGGTCACTCGATAACCGTGATCGATCGAAGTCCTGCTGCAATCGATCGCCTGCAAAGGTTTTACCAGGTTCGGGCAATCGTCGGGTCGGGACTCGACCGAGATGTGCTTCTCGATGCCGGCATTGAACGAGCTGACGGTTTGGCTGTGATGACAGACAGCGATGAAACCAACGTGGTCGCAGCAAGGATCGCCAGGCTCCTTTTTCATGTCCCCAGAGTTGTCGCCCGCCTTTACGATCTTGATAGAGTCGATGTCTATCAACGGCTCGGCATTCAGATCGTTGCTCCCGATCATTGGGCTGTGAATCGCTTTGCGGACCTCCTGTCCTATTCCGCCCTGGATACCGTCTTGAGCCTCGGAAAGGGCGAGGTGGAGATTCTGGAGATGGAGGCGCCCGCATTGCTCGTGGGCCGAAAGGCGAGCGCCATAGAAATTCACGGTCAGGTGCGCGTGATCGCCGTCGTGCGAAAAGGAAAAGCTTTTCTTCCGACTGCGGATACCGTGTTGCGTGAAGGCGATTCGATGCACCTGGCGCTTCTCACCACTTCCGCCGAGCGATTGAAATCCATGTTGGCGCTGACTTGAGGAGAACGGATATGAGAGTGCTCATCGTAGGGGGCGGAAAGGTTGGAGCGCATCTCGCTTTATTGCTTCTGGCCAATGGAATTCGGGTTAAAGTGATTGAAATGGCGGGCGCCGGCATCGACAACAGGTATGATGAGCTTCCCGGTGAATGCGTGATTTTTGGAAATGGGACGGACCCGGCTGTTCTGGAATCGGCGGGAGTGCGGGATGTTGATATCGTGGCGGCTGTAACGGGCTCGGATGAGACAAATCTTGTTGTGACCACTCTTGCGCGCTTTGAATACGGAGCGCCCAGAACCATTGCCAGGATCAAGGATCCAAGAAACGCCTGGATGTTCACGCCGCTCATGGGGGTCGACGTAGCGCTGAGCCAGGCTGACCTCATGGCCCATCTCATAGCTGAAGAGATGTCGCTTGGGAACATGATGACGCTTCTCAAGCTGCAGAAGGGAAAATATTCCCTGGTGGAAGAAAAGGTTCACCCCGATGCGATTGCCGCCTGGAAGCAGATCTCGGAGCTCCCCTTTCCACCCAAATGCATACTGGCCGCGGTAATCCGCCGGGGGGAGCTCATTATCCCTCATGGGGACACCGTTCTCCAACCGGATGATGAAATCCTTGCCGTCGTGCATGCCTCGGAAACGGCCCGGGTGGCCTCCATCCTCGAGGAGCGCAAGGTTTGAGAAGCGCAAAGCCCTAATCTCGACTTGTTCCATCGTATGCCGCGTGCTCCCGTCGGTTTGCTAGGTAGCCTCTTTGTCTTTTTGCTACTGTTTCAAGCCCTGAAAAATACAGGATTATACCCATTGAGATCCAGATGGAGATTCCATTAGATTATGCGCACAAGTCGTTCCACGGCTAGTGCTGCTCGCGGCGGCGAAGAACAAGAAAATTATTCAACCAAAAGCTCAGCCCGTCAACTTCTTCGAGTGAAGAAGGCCTGAAACGCTTCTTCCATCTCTTCTCCTTTCTTGGTCAGAGCTTCATCCTGAAAAAGACGCTCTCTGCGCGCCATGGAAAAATCTTCGGCTGAAGCGGCCGTCTGGCCATTGATGCGAAGGGCGTCTTTTCTATGACGCCATGCATCGAGAATTCCTTTCACTTAACCCATACCCAACGTGAGGTGTCGAGATGAGGAATGCAGCTATCGTTTCTACAGGAAGCTATTTGCCCGATCAAATCGTCTTCAATGAGGAATTGACGCAGTTTCCCCTGTCTTCACTGCCGGTTATAGCGCGTAAAACCGGCGTACTGTCCAGAAGACGAGCTGCGGATTCGCAGTGCACGTCCGATCTAGGGGTTCTAGCCGGCAAAGCGTGCCTTGAAAAAGTCGGGTTTCCGGCGGAAAGAATCCAGGGCATTATCGTATCGACATCCTCTCCGGACAGCATCCAACCCCCGACAGCCAGCCGCATACAGGCTCAGTTGGGAGCTGAAAACGCATTCGCCTTCGACATGAATTCCGTATGCTCGGGGAGCGCCTATGGCATATGTCTTGCCGATTCCCTTATCAGATCGGGGCAATATGACAATATCCTACTTGTAGCCGCTGAAGTCTATTCCAGGATTCTCAATAAAAGGGACTTCTCCACGTTTCCCTATTTTGGCGACGGCTCAGGGGCTGTCTTGTTCGAGGCGGGAGACGATTCCAGAGGCGTGCTATTGTCTAAGCTCAGAACCGATGGCGCCAAGTGCGAAGTGGTCGGCGTCCAGGGTGGGGGAACAAGAATTCCCTTCGAGAAAATGGAGGATCCATCGCTTGCGTGTCTAAAGATGAACGGAAGGGCGGTCCTTGAATTCGCTTGTGAAAAAGGAGCGGAGGTTATCTGCGAGCTCCTTAAGGAGTCGGGAGTCCCCTTGGGGGAAATAAGCTGCATCTTCTCGCATCAGGCCAATATTAATATCCTCAAGAATATCGCTCAGAACATAGGCGCGCCAATGGAGAAGTTTCACGTCAATCTGGACCGTTATGGGAACACGGCGAGCGCGTCGGTTTTGATCGCTCTCGATGAAGCCCTTTCGTCTGGAAAGATCGTCCGAGGCGATCTGGTCATCACCGTTGCCTTCGGAGGCGGATTGTCATGGGGAGCAAACCTTATTCGGGTCTAACGCTTCTCGAAACTCGCCATGCCGAATGCGTTCAGACGAACAAGCAGACAAGCTTCAGGCGTCGCATTAGTTCAGAGCATCGTATTTCATTAGCGTAGCATCATGTCAAGCATTTCCGCCATCCCCATGCGCCGCTGCCCAAGGCGGCGCTCATCCTTCGCCTTCCGTTTTGAATTGCCATCCGCTCCATCAATTTCGATCCTTCGATCTGGTTTGGTGGAGATTTCACTTTACCGACGGCTTTTCCTCGATATATTCAAAAATGCATCATGATGCTTTCAGTCGTATTGCCGACCGGGCGTATTGATATGATTACATTAGGATAGCGGCGTCAACATACACTGCTTGCGGTTGATGGCGCAGATAGCAGCAGACAAAAGGGGATATATGCCTTCAGTCGACAGGACCTCGTAGATATACTTTTTTCACCCGAACACTACGCAGGAGGAAGTGATGATTGTAGGAATCTTGAAAGAGATTAAGGCGGAGGAGAATCGTGTTTCCATGACTCCTGCGGGGGTCGAGGTGATGAGGCGGAGCGGCCATACCGTGTTGGTGGAGGATAAAGCCGGAATTGGGAGCGGTTTTGAAAATGAGGCCTATCTGGCCGCCGGCGGCGAAATAGTCGCCTCGCCTCAGGAGATTTATCGCCGCTCAGAAATGGCCATGCATGTCAAAGAGCCTCTTGAAACTGAGTATGACCTGATTCGCGAGGGTCAGATCGTATTCACCTATCTCCACCTGGCTGCAAATGAAGCGCTGACTCGCGCTCTCATCAAGAGCAAATCCGTCGCCATAGCCTATGAGACGATAGAAAAAGCGGACGGATCTCTCCCCTTGCTGACTCCCATGAGTGAAGTGGCGGGGCGCATGGCGGTGCAGCAGGGGGCAAAGTATCTTGAAATGGCGCATGGCGGGCGCGGCGTGCTTCTGGGCGGCGTCCCGGGAGTTGATCCGGGGACGGTTGTCATTCTGGGAGGAGGCGTTGTCGGAACGAACGCCGCCAAAATGGCCTGTGGGCTTGGGGCTAAGGTCTACGTTTTGGATAAGAGCCTGGAGAGGCTGAGGCGCCTGAGCGACATCATGCCCAAGAATTGTTTTCTCCTGATGTCCAATCCCGCGACGGTGCGCGACCTCATAAGCAGGGCGGATGTGGTCATAGGGGCGGTATTGCTGCCTGGGGCAAGGGCTCCCAAGCTCATCACGCGCGAAATGCTCAAGACAATGAAAAAAGGGGCTGTACTCGTCGATGTATCCATAGATCAGGGCGGATGCTTCGAGACCTCGAGAGCGACCAGGCATTCCGATCCCGTTTATGAAGTTGACGGCATTGTGCACTATTGTGTTGCAAACATGCCCGGAGCTGTGCCCAGAACTTCAACCTCCGCTCTGACAAACGCAACGCTACCCTATGTAGTGGAAATCTCCAATAAAGGCTGGAAGAAGGCAATGCTGGACAACCCTGAAGTCAAGGCGGGCGCCAACATATTGCTCGGGAATGTGACCTGCCCGGGGGTAGCGGAGGCATTCGGGCTTGAGATCATGCCTGTGGAATCGTTCCTCTGAGGCAGGTTTCGTAACAGCAACAGGTCATCTGCCACCGCTATGGGGTTGATGCCTCAAAATAGCGACTCACTCTCCGCCCTGGGCTGCTTTGGCCTTTTCGATGAGCTCGAGCAACGTGGCCATCTTTTCTTTGGGCTTTGCGCCGAGGAGCCCTTCCCACTGTTGGGGAGTGAGCTTTGATCTCAGATAGGCGTCTATGGGAAAGTACGGTTGCCAGCAGTTCACGATACGGGCGCAGGGAATTTCGCCTCCTTCTTTCATGCAGTAGGCGAAAGTGATTTCCCCTCCAAGCTTTGGGCATCTCATCTGCATTTGTTCCAACATCGTTGCTCCTCAAAAACGGGTGGATAAGATGGATGAGCGTGGTGAAGACGCGGAGGAGCGCGGCGGGGCTTCTATGCGAGAATGCCACTAAATTGATCCGCGTTCGTCCGCGTCCTTGACTCAATGAGAAAATGGCTGCGCCAGAAGCGCTTCACAATTTCGACTTCCCAATGTCCTTGTGTCCGCGCGCCATACAAGACATGAAAAGCGGCAGATATGCGAAGCCGTTTTTATTATGACTCCCGGCTTCCATATTCTCAAGGCTTCGGGAAGCCCTCAATGGCTTTAAGAGCCTTTTGAATCTCCCCGTCTTCTAGTTCATGATGCACGAGCTTTCCCGAAAGGAATGCGTCATAAGCCGGAAGATCGATAATGCCGTGTCCGCTCCAGTTGAAGAGAATAGTCTTCTCCTTGCCTTCCTGCTTCGCCCGCTCGGCTTCCTGGATGACTGCAGCGATGACGTGGTTGGTTTCCGGGGCGGGGATGAATCCCTCGGCTCGAGCCCATTTGATGCCGGCGGAGAAGGTTTCGAGTTGATTGTACGCTCGAGCTTCTACGATTTCTTCCTTTACAAGATGACTGACGATGGGCGCCATTCCGTGATATCGCAAACCACCTGCATGGAGAGGGGCAGGAATATAGTCGTGTCCCAGAGTGTGCATGGGCAAAAGTGGAGTGGTCATTGCCGTATCGCCAAAGTCATAGGCGAATGGGCCCCGGGTCAGGGTGGGACAAGATGATGGCTCGGCGGCTATGATGGAAACCTTCTTCCCATGAATCTTATCGCACACGAAGGGCGCGGAAATGCCGGCGAAGTTGCTTCCCCCTCCTGCGCACCCCAGAACGACGTCGGGATATTCTCCAAGCTTTTCAAACTGCTTGTGAGCCTCCAGCCCGTTAATGCTCTGGTGTATCAGGACGTGATTCAAGACGCTGCCCAGCGAATAACGAGCTTTTTCATCACCCACGGCGTCTTCTATCGCTTCGCTGATCGCTATGCCGAGGCTGCCCGGCGAGTCGGGGGTTTCGGCCAGGATTTTCCTTCCCGCCTGAGTCCTGTCGCTGGGACTGGGAATGCACTCTGCGCCCCAGGTCTGCATCATGAGACGCCGGTAAGGTTTTTGGTCGTAGCTGATGCGAACCATGAAGACGCGACACTCCAGGCCGAACATCTGACACGCCATGCTCAATGCGCTTCCCCATTGTCCTGCGCCAGTCTCCGTGGACACCCGTTTGATGCCGAATTCTTTATTATAGTAGGCTTGTGCTATAGCAGTGTTGGGTTTATGAGATCCCGGAGGGCTCATGCCTTCGTTCTTGAAATAGATCTTCACGGGAGCATCCAAGGCTTTCTCGAAATTTCGAGCCCGAAAAAGAGGAGTGGGACGCCAGATGAGGTATTTCTCGAGCACCGGTTCGGGTATATCGATCCATCGCTCGGTGGAGACTTCCTGCTCGATGATGTTCATGGGAAAAACGGGAGCAAGATCCTGCGGTTCGATGGGCTGGCCGGTGCCCGGGTGAAGCGGCGGCTTCATGGGCGTGGGTAAATCGGCTCGGATGTTGTACCATTGCTTGGGTATTTCGCTGTCATCCAAAATAACTTTCATCTTCTCCATGTCCAATTCTCCTCATCTTGTGTCTCAGACCTTGTAACGGGAAAGCTCCCGTTGAGCGCGCATAAAAAAAGGGCCGTGGAGCTAGTTCTTGAGCTAGCCCACGGCCCTTGTTCGTTATGCGCAATCGAGCGTTTGTGGACAGGCTCAAAAAATAGCCTGCCACCACCACAACAAAAAAGAATAATTCGTATCGGAGCCGGAAATCATAAACAACCTGCCTTTTATAACATCTCGGCTCTATACCTAATGCAATTGTGGGTTAGGTGTCAACTTTAAAAAAAAAGAGGTCTCTATAACCGAATGGACCAGAAGAGTTGTATTACATTTGGACGGTGAATAAAGAATTGCGTCCGGATAAATACAGTTGCGAAATTTGCAGGTTTCATTTATATGGAGTGCATTGCTGAAGGTTGGGCGCGTAAGGAGTGGTTATGGGCTCTGATCTGCTAATTCATTTGATTCGAACGTCGCAGCCTGCCGCCATTGGTGTTCTTACCAACATGGATCGATTTTCATTGATGCTTTTCAAAAATGTTATAGAATCATTTCCCTTATTATTGGAGCAAGCGGGCGCCGGCTATGTTTGCCGCAATCTCAATCCTGGGTTGCCCGCGCGCTAGATCAGTACGCTAGTGCTTGCGCTGGAGGCGTAAGCGTGAAAAAGGGGGCTAGGCATTCACGGATGCAAAAAATATAAATCGCAAAGGAGGAGAAAAAATGAAAAAGTTGATTTTACTTTCATTGCTTGTCGCTCTGGTTTTCACCTCGTCGCTGGTTAACGCCCAACAAAGGTACCCGCTTGGCATCGGAAATCTTGCTGTGAAGGTTGACTATCTTCGATTTACCGATGGCGATGTGGAAGACATCAATGCTGAAAACGCTGTTTACGTCGGTCTCGAAGGATATATGTCAGTCTTCCATCCGAATTTTTATCTCGGTATGGAAAGCGGCTGGGCGGGATCCTCAGGGGATTTCGATGCTTTCGTAATTCCCCCTGGCGTGTTCGCCGATGTAGATGTTGACATCGACTATGTGCCGATCGAATTGAACGCAAAGTATGTCTTTGAAATCAATCCCTGCATGAACTTCGCTGTGGGCGCCGGTATTTCGGCCAATTATATCAACGTTGATATGGACATTAACCAGCTTGGTCTTTCTGGAGACGAAGACGACTGGCTTTTTGGCGGACAGTTCTTCGCTGATTTCAACATCTTCTTCACTCCGAACTTCTTTGTCGGGATCAATGCAAAGTATCAAATTACCGATGATATCGAAGTCAATGACGTCGATACCGACATCAACGCTTCGAACGTCAGAGTTGGTGGCCAGATAGGCTTCGCCTTCTAATTCGCTTTTTAGCCTGAATACGGGGGGGATCTCATGGGCCCCTGAGATCCCCTCTCCCAAGCATCTTCCGCCCACAAAGCCGCAGCTTCCCCAAACGCCCCGGAGTATCTCGCAGCTTCGCCACCCGGCGATCGCATGCTGAAAAGGTTCTGTTCATACTTATTACTCGATGTTCAAGTCTTTTGCTTCGGGGTAGAAAAACCTCGAAGCAAAAAATCTGTTGGCGCGCATAAGGGTTGGGGTGTCCCGTTAAGGGTTGAGGTGTCCCGTTCGCCCTTCGATACCTCAGCACGATCGGGTGGCGTATCCCAATGCGCGCCAACAAGAACTTGAACATCGAGTATTACATATTGGGAATGTCGGGTTTTCTGACAAGAAGCCTAGCAGCCTGTCCGAGCCCATTTTCTGCTGCATCCCGTTATTCCCGCCTTCGCTTGAATGACGTTCTATGGGGGATTCTCCGACAGGCTGCTAGTCGTGAAAAACGATATTTGCCTTTCTGGGAGCCAAAAGCTCGCCGGCCAAGAGTGAAGTGGTTATAATTGCTGTTCGGCGCTTATTGCTAAGCGCTTCTGATCGCGCCGGCCGACGGTTTCCTGGAGAGTTCCGTGTGGCTGCTTCAGAAGATGAAGGCCCAATGGCCGCTTCTCATAACCCTAAGCCTGGAGGCGTTTCCCCATGGTGCGGATATCATTGATCGGCATGTCGGGACTGGGCAAGTCTCATTGGTCAGCGATGCTTGCCGAGCGAGGATTCAGTCGCTTTTGCTGTGATGATCTCATTACTTCGAAACTATCTGCAGAACTGAAAGGGCCTGACGGTTCGATTATCGATCTTGGGACATGGATGGGCTTTCCCTACGAACCGGATTATAAAACGCGCGAATCGCAATACTTGAAGCTTGAAGTGGAGGTGTTGTCGGAGGTCTTCGATCGAATAACGGCTATTTCCGGCGATGTTGTCGTGGATACGACGGGAAGCGTTATTTACGCGGGAGAGGATAGCTTGAATAGACTCAGACAACATACAACCATCGTGCATTTTGCCACTTCCCCCGATGCGCAGGAGAAAATGCTGCTTGCCTACATGGAAAAGCCAAGGCCTGTTCTCTGGCGCGATATCTTCACGAAGAACCCACATGAAACGAACAGGGACGCCCTGATGCGCTGCTACCCGTTGCTCCTTGCCAGCAGGGAGCGGTTATATCGTCAGTACGCCGATGTGGTTATCGAGTACGAAGAGCATAGGGACGAGCGTCTGAGAGTGGAAGACCTGCTGCATTTTATCGAAGTCAGAACGCCTCGTCGAGTGAGCGCCAATCTCAATTTTGAATCATGATGCACATGAGCGGAGAGAATCTTATGAATAAGGCCGCGGCCCTGATCCAGATTGTCGTCATTGCTCTTGTCATAGGGTTTGGGACCTATCGGATGTTCCGGGGCGACTTTGAATTCATGTTCGCCTCTCTTCCTCTTCTCATGGGCTATTATGTTCTGCTTGCGAGAGCTAGAAGACGAAGGGCATTGATGAAAGAAGAGGATGACTGATACGGTCGACTGCTCGATAGAATCCAAAGATCCTCGATATATAAAGAAACGTAGGCAGGCCATCCTTAGCTTTACTTTCCATTTGCGCGCTAAGTCCCGCGTGTCTCCGCTTTAGTTGAACTTCATTCCTCCCAGTGTTACCTTCAAATATAAGATGCTTCCGATATAACTCGGAATGCTTTTGATTCCTTTGGATTGTATTTGGAGGAAATGGCTCAACACCATTAGATGTATCCGATTCCGGCATTGGGCGCGACCCGTGGAGATCGTCTTGAGGCGGAATCGGGTTTTTAGGAGCGGCAGATGAGAAAAGCAACCGGTTTTGTCTTTGGTCTGTTCATATTGGTTTTTATAGGGCTGATGGGGATGGCTGGAACTGCTTCGGCATGTCCTTCCGATGGTCACGGCGCAATGGGCGCCGACAGAGATATGGGAAGGGATTTGAGAATCGACGGCCAATCAAACGTTGAGAGAGAAATCCTTGCAATGGGGTCGGGTGCGGTTGATGAGTCCAAGGATATGGACCAGGGCCAGGACCAGGATCGTGATCGACCGATGGATGCCGGGGATCGAGAGCCCTTTGTGCTCCTTTTGGCTGACGTGGACATTGATTTCGATAGAGACGAAGGGGTAGCAGAGGATCTTGGCGAAGATCTGGATGAAGGCGTGGATGAACTGGGAGATGCCGTAGAAGATTAGACCCGGTAAAATCTGTTATAAAGAATGCGACGGCGTTATCGGCTGAGGCGCAGTGAAAAGAGCGCGCAGCAGCCGGGAGCGTCGCCGCATTGTTATATGGGGGCGTGAGAGCTTGGTTATAAGGGGCGGCGCAATGCAGGCCTGGCCTTGTTATGCATTAAGGAGATACTCCTGCACGTCCTGGAGAGACCGGGCGCCCATGAAGTCAATGTCAAATTCTCGGGAAAGTCTGTCCGCATTTGTTTTGGGTATGAGATAGCGTGTGAATCCGAGCTTGGAGGCTTCTAGAACGCGCAGGTTACTATGCCCGACCCCCCGCACCTCTCCGGCTAGTCCGACTTCTCCCCAGACGACAAGATCTGGCGGCAGAGGCCGGTCCAAATAGGTGCTGATCAGAGCCGCAATCATGGCGAGATCGGAGGCGGGCTCGATGAGACGAACCCCACCTGCAACATTCACGAAAACATCGTGTTGAGCGAAATTCAAGCCGAGCTTTTTCTCCAGAACCGCGAGCAGGAGGGATAACCTGTTGCTGTCCACGCCCATGCTCGTGCGCCTTGGCTGCACCCATCCCGTCGAGCTCACGAGAGCTTGCAGCTCAACGAGCAGGGGCCTCGATCCTTCTATGGAGCAGGCGACCACCGAGCCGGAAACCCCGGTGGGGCGCTCGGCGAGCAGAAGTTGCGACGGGTTGGGAACTTCTTCGAAGCCGGTCTCTTTCATTTCGAATACGCCAATCTCATTGGTGGAGCCGTAGCGGTTCTTTACAGCTCGAAGCAGGCGGAACGCATGCGTTCTGTCTCCTTCAAGGTAGAGCACCGTGTCCACAAGATGCTCCAGAGCCTTTGGGCCGGCGATGGAGCCTTCCTTTGTGACGTGTCCGATAACGAAAATGCTGATCCCCTTTTCCTTGGCGATGCGCATGAGCCTTGATGCGCATTCCCGAATCTGGCTTATGGAGCCCGGCGCGACGTCGAGCGAGCCCGTATGGAAGGTTTGGATCGAATCCACGGCAAGCACGCTGACTGAATTCTGATCGACCGCCTCGGTTACGGCTTCAAAGGATGTTTCCGAGAAGACGTAAAGCTCATTTGGCTGAACATTGAGGCGATTAGCGCGAATTTTGAGCTGCTGAGGGCTCTCTTCTCCAGATGCGTAGAGGACCTTTCTATCTACAGACATTTTGGACAAAGCCTGCAGAAGCAATGTCGATTTTCCTATTCCAGGGTCTCCTGCAAGAAGAACGATCGATCCCGGCACAAGTCCGCCGCCAAGAACGCGGTCCCATTCGCCGATTCCTGTCAGGATGCGCTCTTCGGGCAGCGATGGGATTTCCGCCAAAGATAGAGGCCTATTCTTTTGAGGCGAACCGGCGCTCCCTCTATTGGAGCCCTTGACGACGGCTTCCTCCGCCATGCTGTGCCAAGTCAGGCAGTCGGGGCAGCGGCCAAGCCATTTAGGGCTAACGTAGCCGCATTGTTGGCAGCGGAAGATCACTTTTTTTTCGGCCATTGAGATTCCCGGGAAACAGTCGGAAGTTTACGGTTGATTCAAGCCTCTTCTCAATTATATCGCCATTCGCTATCGGTGGAACAGCTGCCGGAAAGCGGTCCAGCCCATTTTTCTTCTGAGAGCGCCGAGCTGATCCAAAAGCCTGATGTTTTTCGGGCATACATCCTCGCAGGCAAGCAGCCCGAGGCATCCGAAGATGCCTTCGTCCGAGCCGACGACATCGAAGTATTCCTTATTGGTGCGCTGGTCCCTGGGGTCAGCCATGAAGCGGGCGATCCTGTTGAAGGCCACGGGCCCCATGAAATCCGGCCGCATATTGGCTTTGCCGCATCCTGCGACGCAGCAGCCGCACTCGATGCACCTTTCTATTTCGTATACTTCCTCCGCTTTCTCGTTGCTCATGGGCTCTTCGGCGGCCATGGGGTCGAAGGCTTTGTCGGTGTGAATCCATGATTCGACTTTCTCTTGCATGCCGCGGAACCAGGTGCCGGTATCGACGGAGAGGTCGCCAATGAGCTTGAAGACCGGGAGCGGAAGCAGCGTGATCTCCTCGGGCAGGTTCTTTGTCAGAGTATGGCAGGCAAGGTCGGGCTTTCCGTTTATAAGCATGGCGCAGGAGCCGCAGATGCCCGCTCTGCAGACGAAGTCGAACTGGAGGCTTGGGTCCTGCTCTTCCCGGATGCGGTTTAGCGCAATATAGATGGTCATTCGGTCTGTTTCCTCAAGGGAATAGCTTTCCATGTGCGGGACCGAATCGCGGGCTTCGGGATTGTGCCTGAAGATGTTGAAAGTCAGTGGTCTTCCCATTCTATGCACCTCTTGTCATTCACTGCGCTGTGGCAGGGATTTTTCGTCAAATCCGCATACTTCCGGGTCGATAGAGCATATGATCGTGCATGAGCCGTAACCTCTTTCGCCGGGTGGAATCTCCCAGACTCCGGAGTTGGGCTCGTAAGAGAGGGTGGGAAGGTCGTCTCCTTCCTTCCATACGGCAAGGGTCCTCTTGAGCCAGTCGCGATCGTTTCTTTCGGGAAAGTCTTCGCGAGCGTGGGCGCCGCGGCTCTCAGTTCTCGTCAAGGCCCCATAGGCGATGCAGAGAGCCAGTCGGGCCATTCCCCGGAATCGCAGCGTGAGAGAAAGCTCCGGGTTGGCCCCGATGCCGTTGGAGCGCAATCCGATCTTTTCGGCCCGCGCAGCTATCTCTTGAAGCTTTTCCACAGCCGTCTCGAGATCCGGACCGTTGCGAAAAATGCCGACGCGATCCATGAGCTCATCCTGCATCGCGTTGCGAAGCTCGTAAACATTTTCCCTGCCGCCTTTGCCGTTTGTGATGCGGTCGATGCGCTCTTTTTGACGCTTTACAGCGGCTTCGATCTCAGCTGTTTTGAATTCCGCCTGATACCCTTCCAGAAAGTCTGAAATCTTGCTTCCTACGATCTTCCCGGCGACAATCGTTTCCGCCAGCGAGTTGCCGCCCAAGCGGTTGAATCCGTGCATATCCCAGCATGCGGCTTCGCCTGCGGCAAAAAGTCCTTTTAGGCCGTAAGCGGCTCCGTCCTTGTCCGTACGCACCCCGCCCATGCTGTAATGCTGAGCGGGCCGGACGGGAATCATCTGGCTCACGGGATCGATGCCCAGGAATTCGTTGCAAATCTCATCCACTTCCCGAAGCTTGGTTTTGATGTGCTTCTCGCCGAGATGGCGGATATCGAGCCAGAGATGATCGCCATAAGGGCTTTTTACGCCTTTGCCGATGCGTATGTGGTGCGTCATCCAGCGTGAGACGACATCGCGGGAGGCGAGCTCCTGTTTTGCGGGCTCATAGATCTGCATGAACCTCTCGCCGTTGACATCTTTCAGTGTGCCGCCGTCTCCACGGCAACCCTCGGTCACCAGGATGTTGGTGGGAACAATCCCGGTGGGATGAAACTGGACGGCTTCCATATTGCCCAGCGGGACAATGCCCGTGTCGAGGGCAAGAATCGCTCCGCTCCCGTCATTTATGACGGCGTTGGTCGTCTCCCGGTAAATGCGCCCATAGCCGCCGGTCGCGATGAGAGTCGCCTTCGCGAGGTAGACTCTCAGCTTGCCCGTCTTGAGGCATCGAGCGACGACTCCCATGCACCGTTCTCCGTCATGAATGAGGGAGATGGCTTCCACTCTGTCATGAACGGCAATGCCGAGCTTCACCACCACGTTGTCCATGGTGTAGAGGAGAGTATGGCCGGTGCCGTCGGAGGTGTAGCAGGTGCGCCATTTGGCGGTTCCGCCGAAGTCGCGCGCTGTGATGAGGAATTCCTTTTCTTTCGGTTCAATCTTTTCGTGCTCCACGCCGGTCTTGTAATAGGCGCTCTTGCCGGCTATGACGCGGTTCCATGGGATGCCCCAGAAGGCCATTTCCCGGACAGCTATGGGAGCGGTTTCCGCGAACATCCGAGCGACTTCCTGGTCGCAGCCCCAGTCGGAGCCCTTGACCGTATCGGTGAAATGAATATCCGGGCAATCTCCTTCACCCATGCAGCAATTACCCAGGGCCGCCTGCATTCCCCCCTGAGCAGCCGAGGAATGAGAGCGTCTCGGGGGAACGAGGCTCAGGCAGATGGTCTCGAATCCCCGGGATGCCGCCTCGACGGCTACCCTCTCGCCCGCAAGCCCTGCTCCAACGCATAAAAGGTCGGTATAGAAAGTGTCCAAATTTCGGCTCCTTTCGGCGGCGCAAAGAGGCGAGCCCGACAACGAGCTATAGCCTCTATTGCGTCTGGATATTTTTGTCTTATCACGATCTCCGACGAGTTGCAGCGGTCGAAGAGGGCGCCGATTCTATTTGCTTGCCTCAACAAAGAAGTAGAAATTCAAGAGTGTAATGACGCCAATCGTGATGAAGGCGATGGTGAGCTTGTTCTCGTAACCTTTGAGCATGCCGCGGGTCTCGCGCTTGATCCATCCCCATTTGACGCCTATTCGGTAGAAGCCGATTCCGACGTGGAGCTCCACCATGGGAAGAAGAATCATGAAGAAGAAAAACCACCATCCGCCCTGGATGCGCGCGGCGCTCTTGCCGGCCGTTATCGGCAGGTCCGTGAGAACGGTCCACATGTGGATCGAGCCCATCAGGAGTATGACCATTGCCGTTACGGCCTGGATGATCCAGAGCCAGGTATCGAAATGATTCAACCGCAGGCTGTGCCTCCAGAGAATCGCCTGTTCGCGGCTTCGGAAGGGAATCTTGCGGGCGGCGATGACGAAATGGATGAGGAAGAGCATGGCTATGGCTGGTCCGCCGAGTTGAGCCATGTAGGTGGCTTCCAGGAATTCGGCGATAGAGTTCATCACTCCCGCTCCCAGGTTAACGCTTGCCACAAGAATCATGTGAGACCACATGAACAGAATAAGCGCGACGCCTGTGAGCATTTGGAAAAAATCCAGATAGCCCTCTGTCTGCGTGGGCTGTCTCAAGCCGGGAAGCGCTCTTTCTTGCATAATTCCCCCTCATTCTTTTGATCGAAAGATGAAAATCCGCATGCTTGCCTGAGAGCCGGCTTCGGGCGAAAGATTCCAGAGATAGAGGCCGGCCCCGATACGTCTGAAGGCCTCTGAGCCAGACATCTAGCATCCAGCATCCAGAATCACGTCTATTCGTTCTTCCTCGGCGGTTTTTCGAGGCTGGATGGCATCGGGCTCGACGAAAGAGATGGGGTCGCCGCAGCGGATGACTCCCCCGCGAAGCACTCGCGCGAATATGCCCTCACGAGGCATGATGCAATCTCCAGCCTGATAGAATATAGCGCACTTCTTATGGCATTCCTTGCCGATCTGCGTGACTTCCACTATCGCGGAATCTCCGAGCTTGAGAACCGTTCCGACTGGAATCGCCATCCAGTCTATGCCTTCTGTCGCTATGTTTTCGGCGAAGTCGCCGAAGGTGACATCGAGGCCGCTCGCCCTGGCCTTCTCGATGCTTTCGCTTGCCAGGAAGCTCACCTGGCGATGCCATTCGCCCGCGTGGGCGTCGCCTTCGACGCCATGATTTTCTGCAAGGATCGCTTCGGTCATGAGCGTCTTTCTTACTCCTTTTTTTGTACTCGAAGCAATAGACACTATCTTCATTGGTTCCCTCCGTAAATGTGAGCTAAAGAATCATCCGGCATTGAAATAGCCTTGAAGTCGAATCTTTCGGCGAGCCTTTCACGATTCTTCATGGGGCGTGAGCTCTCAACGCTCTTCACCATCTTTTTGCGTGCGCATTCTTCGGCATAGAGAGTGCAATTGGAGCGATTCTCTCGCAGAACGGTCTTCAACTCGCGCAAAGACTCGACAATGAGCACCGGTGCTCCCTTATCCGTCCATTCATAGAGCTCAACGGCTGTGGGCACGGGAAGATTGATACACCCGTGCGAGCAGTAGCCATTGACGATGTCTCCCGCATGAATCCAGACGGTCCCATAAATTCTCAAAGCCCAGGGCATGGGCGCCGGCTCTCCGAGGGCATTTTTATAGCTTCGCGAAATGTGATCCGCATCCTTTTCCTTCACAGAAAAAATACCGGCGTCTGTGCGGCTCCCCGTCTTGCCGATGCAAATCTGCGTATCGTCTTCAAGCTTCCCTCTCTCATACCATCCAAGAAAGGGGATGTCCTTAACAATGAGAATGGCTTTGGGCACGTTCGCCAGTTCGGGTATGCTATGGGGCAGAGGCGTCCACTTTTTGAACGCGCTGAAGTTGTTGGGCACTTTCAACTTCTGCCCCGCTTTGATGTCATCTGCGATATAGTAACGCGATTTGACGTTGAGCCGGGCCAAAATTCCGCGGATTATACTAGGACTTAGCTCCGGATCCTTATCGCTGATTCTTAGTATTTCCCTTTCTGTGATTGTGCGGTATGTCCAGCTGAAATCTCTTGATTCTCGTTTTTCGATGGGTTTGGCCGGATTAGGTCTGATGGAGGGACGCATTTCCGATAAAATGGGAGCGGATACGGGCGGAGGCGCATAAGCCGAATTCGTTCCGCAGCCATATAAAGACATGACTATCAATGAAATCCAAAGCCATCTTCCAGGATGGATGCAATTCATAATGATCTCCTTTCTATGCGCGACGGGATCATTCCGGCGGCGTGGGAGCTCATCTATTTCCCGAGAGTCTGCTATGCTTACGACGCGCTTCTCAACAACTCTTGGGATCAATCTAACAATCGATCTCAAGAATATCTACAGCCGCCGCATTATCAAGCGACAGGGTTATGCGCTCCTGAAGGAACCGGGATCTAATACGAAAAGGATGAAAGGAGCAAAACTCTTTTAGCGTAATCATTACCCTAATTTGAAGATAGACAGAAATGTCCAAAAATAGTAAAGAATGTCGCATGGCTGCTTGTTGGGATATTGCTCATTTGTCCGGTCTTGCGTATTAGGCGACTGATGGAAAAAGGGGGAAGAATCGTATGAAAGCTGTTCGATTAGGACTGATTCTGTGTCTGGTAATGATGTTTGCTGCATGCTCTCTTAAGCCGACCTGGGATATAATCGGCAAGTGGCAGAAGACTGAAGGCGGGGAGACTATCGAGTTTGCGCGCAACGGGAACATGACGCTTACCAATGGGAAGACCTCGGTAACCGTGCCATTCAAGTTTGGTGATCCGCAGCACCTCCAAATCGATCTTGGAAGCATCGGAATGGTTACGGCTCAAACTGCGGTTGGAAAAGATTCGCTCACCATAACGGATGCGAATGGGAAAGTCTCGACGTACAAGAGGGTCAAGTAAGAAGTGACAAGCAAGTCGCCTAAGCGGGTTCGGTCTTTGAGGCTGAGGTCATGGCCTCAAATGTGGGTTGCGAGTGGTAGCCGGCCGTAGTTCTTGAAGATCTTGCACGTGGGTGAAACCGTGGAGGCGATGGGACTCATCGATAGCTCGAGTCGCATCGCCTCTTGCATTTGTGGGATCGTTCTTTCTAGTCCCTTTTCATGTGACAATCACGGCTATAGCGATTGAAGCCTTAGAAAGAAGCAGAAAGCCTGATTCCTCCGAAAACGTGATCTTCCTCGCCGTCCCATGATAATCCTTCGATTCTGTCGGATGCTCTCCCTGAGAGCGGGAAAGCGTACCCGACTCTGGGCGATATGGCGAAATACTTGCCAATGGGGATGTTTACGGCCCCCAGAATTTGGCCGGCCAGAAGACCGGAAAATTCGCTGGAGGAGCCGGCTGGGTTGGTTCCAACATCGTCTGATTCGAGGTAGCCGAAAGTCGCGCCCAGATCGATGCTCATGCCATAGCACGGCAGAGCAATATTTCGGGAGAGATCAAGCTGAAACCACCATCCGGGAAAATGCGACATCTCGCGATAGCCCGTCACTGCGACGGTCAGCCACGGAAGAGGGTAGCTCAGTCCCGCGTACACTTCCAGGGAATCATCTCCGACAAGGCTATAGTAAATGGCTCCAACAGTCCCGGACAGCCCCATGAAGAGCTCGTGCGTGTACGAAAAGGTAAAGTCGGTTTCATTCCAATTGGCGTCGCCGTCGAGCTCGCTAAAATTCGGGTCTTCGTTGGTGTCGTAGTTGCCCCACAGGCTTACGGCAAATCCCTTATAGCCAACGGTTATCGATGGCTGAATGACTGCGCTGTGGTCGCTCAAAGCGACCCCTCTGAAGATATATTGGTTGAAGACATCAGCGTATAAGCTGCAAGTCGGCTTATCTTCCTCTTCCGCATTTACCTGAACGACACATAAAAGAATGAGTGCGATCGACAAAAATGATATGCCGAGCTTGGATTTTCCAAAAAATTGTCCCTTCATGACACTGCCCCCTCTGTAGATGAAATAAGATGATGCTTCATGTGAACCGCCTTGAGCATGAACAGGAGAGAATTTCTCCTCTCAAAGAAACCAACACTTCTCGAATTTGCCGCTTAAAACGCCTGAGCTTGCATCCCTCCTTTCATTCCGATACAAATGGATAAAAGCAACCGTTCTCAGTCTTCCCTAGGGCGATTGCTTTTAGTATTCATTGGCTGTTGAGTCTAGCAGAAAGTGCGCCAATAGTGATCCAGCGCCTTTATCTGGAAGAAAAAATGATTCCGGCGAGCAAATAATGCCTTTGAGTGGAACAAAATCGTTCATCTATGATGTCTGGTAGAAGAGATATAGACATTTTTGAAACTCCATGCTGCTCCTCCATGTAATCTCGACCGGAAGGCTTACGAGAAGCCGAAGCGCTGGGAATGTATTGTAAATGCTTAAATTTTGTGTATGTAGACTCTGCGCCCGCGGAATGGAAATGAGCGGAAATGGTCGATGTTTCGAGGCTGAATGTTGCGCAGGCGAGACTGAAAGCCTCTATCCGGCTTCCTGCGCCATGAACGCAGTGCTGATCGGGTGAACCTTCAACAAAGAAAACGAGCGATCGATGATGGATGAAAGACAGCTTTGGCAGAACTTGGCGGAAGAGATGGTTAGTGGATGGGACATCGATCCTACGGGGAGCGGCTTTCTGATTTTAACCGACTGGCGTCTTCCAAATGATGATCGAATTGAGATTTACGTGCGAGCCGTAGGGGAAAGAGAGGATTTGTATCTGGTAACCGATGGGGGGAATCTCTTCAATTTTCTGTTTGCGAATGGAATCGATCTCAACAAGGATGCTGCAGGTATGAAGACGCTCAGCAAGATTGCGGAAACTTACGGCGTCAAAATCGTTGATTTCCAGATGGCCAGAGGGGCTGGGGAAGGCGATCTGCATCGGGCTGTCAGGATGCTGCTCGAGGCCGTAAAGGACGCATCATATCTATTGTGGCGGAGCGTCGGGCTGGAAGAAAGCATTCACTGAGGAAGGCTTATGCTCAAGATGAGCTGGTCGGCGCCCTTCGCTCGCAGGTCGATGATTCCACGATGCTTGTGAATGATCATTTTTGCTATGGGCAGGTCGATCTCATCGGATGCGCTGGTCCGGCTCATAAAGGGATAGAAGAAATGATCGATGTCATCGGCTGAAACCTGGACGCCTCGCACAAGCAGTTCGAGATAGACCGCATTTTCTCCGGGATAGGTTCGCGCTCTCAGATTTGTGCCGACCTGGCAGTGGCTGAGCAACGCCTCCAGGATGCTTTCGAGCGCCTTCCTGAAAAGTGTCTGATCCAGGGGGATGGACGGCAGGTTGGGTGACAGATTGAGCTCATAGACTATGGATTTCTCACTCATCTGTCGGGAGAATTCATCAAGAAGGCCAGGGATGAGATCGTTCAGGGCAATTCTGTCCGGAATAATCTCGAAGGGCCTCAAATACGCCAGAGTCTTTTCGAGGATCCTCTCGAGGCGCGCAACTTCTTTGACGATGATTTGAACCTTGCCATGATTGGGATCCTCTTCTGAAAGAGTGTGAAGAAGTCTTCGTGCGAATCCCCCGGCCGCAGCGAGAGGATTCCGTATCTCGTGGGCCAGGCGTGCGGAAATCTCGCTCAAAGATCTCAATTCTTCGGTTTGAATGATCTGTTGCTGCAGTCTGTGGCGGTCGGTAACGTTGACAAGAAATCCATCGACCGATTCCACGCTACCCTTTTCATCGAGCACCGGGAGAGCGTGGTCGAGAACAAAGATCTCCTTGTTGTCGACTCGCATGATGCGGTATTCAGCCTTGAATTCTATTCCTTCATTCAAGCAGCGATTCATTATGGGCCAGATCCGCTCCCGGTCTCCTTCCCATACCTTTTCTTTCCAGAATTCCGGGTTTTCAAGGATCTGTTTCAACGGGACGCCGGTCAGATCCTCAATAAACCGGTTTATGAAAATAATCTTGCCGCTTCCCAGAATCCGGTAGACTACGAGTGGAATGGTTTCGACGAGCGTTCTGTATTTTTCTTCCGACTCCCGAAGCGCGCGGGTCCTGATATGGACCATATGCTCGAGATTGTCGGTATAATCCTTGATCTGCTTGTGCGAGCGCTCAAGGGAAACGAGCATTTCGTCCAGAGCTTCGGCCAAGACTCCGAGCTCGCCCGAAGGTCGAACGTCCAGAGCCGCGGGAGGGTTCCCCGACGTGATTTCCCTGGCTAACATCACCATCTTTCCAATGGGTTTGACAAAGTAGGCGCTTATAGCATAAATGGCCCCGACAGAGAAAATCAAACCGAGGACGCCGATTCCCAACATCAACTTCCAATAATAAGAGATTACCGCCAGCGTTTCCGTGCGATCCGCACAAAACTCCGCCAAAGCAACCGTGTTTCCATTGTAATCCTGGATGGCCCGAACCAGAATAGCGTATGGGCGGCCGTATAAATCATCGAAAAGAAACTTTGGCTCTCTGCTTTGGAATGTTTCAGCGTAAGCGGGATCGGATCGTTCGATGCCGTGGGGAAATGACGTGGCGAAGCTTTGGAAAACGCTACGGTCCGCGTTTGGAGATAGAAGAGAAACCTCAATGTTGAACTGTTTCTTCAGACCCTCGAGAAATACCGTTCCGAAGCTGAAGCCGATCTCTACGGTCCCCACCATTGCGTTTTCATGGAAAACAGGCGCTACTCCTCGAATGCCGTAACCGGTCAAGCCCGTTTCCAAACCGAAGGTCTCTTGCTTTCGGGCCACTGTGTCAACGACAGTATGCCGATAGCTCAGATCGTCGCCGAATTCATAAAGCCTCTGGAGTCTGAGAAACATTCGGGGAGGAATGCAATGAAAGTTGAACTGGCTTATCCCATACTGCTTTTTCATGAAGTCGTACGAGGAGTAGGTGAGCTCGATCAACTTCGTCCGGTCTTTTGCCGCCAGCGCAGCCGCTACCTGAGGACTGCGGGCGAAGCTCGAAGCAAGGCTGACGGCCCATCTTCCTTGAAGCTCAATATTGTTGTCGAGCGCCCGGGAGTAACCCATGAGCCGCTCGTTTTCCTCCTGGCGTATGATGTCATTCTCACTGCGAATGGCTAATACCACCAGAGACGAAGTGCCTATGAGCGCCAGAAAGAAAAAAGGAATGCTCAAGCGGTATCGAAGGGGTAGTTCTCGGAGCTTGGCCATGAGTAGACATCCTTAGGCCATGAATATGAGTTGTTAACGGCTAGCGAGCGCGGCTTGTAAGAATGGAGCGGCTCCTGGGAGCCGCTCCTGTCTATTGCTGCCCGTTTATGTATTCCAGGGCCTTGCGAAGACGCTTCAGAACCGCATCCTTGCCAAGGACGTCGATTATTTCAAAGATACCGGGGCTTACGGTTACTCCTGTCAATGCTACGCGAACCGGCTGCGCTACTTTGCCGAGTTTTACCCCCAACTCCTCGACCACCTGCTGAAAGGCTTTTTCGAGGCTTGTTTCATCGAAGGTCTCGAGAGGTTCGAAGGCGGCTATGAGCTTTTCGATCGACTCTCGCATCGCGGCCCCCAGGAACTTCTTGGCTGCCGCCGGATCGTACTCGACCTCGTCTGTCATGTAGAATCGCATGCCATCGGCCATCTCCACCAGAGTATGGGCGCGCGGCTGAAGCGTATGAACAGCCTTCGCCAGGTAGGAGGCGGGCTTCTTCGCATGACCGCGAGACTCCAAAAACGGCTCTATGAGAGGCGTCAAAGACTCGGGGCTTCTTTCTTTGATGTAATGAGCATTCAGCCAGAGAAGCTTTTCGTGATTGAAGACGCTGGGCGACTTTCCAACGTTCTCGAGACTGAACTTTTCGATGAGCTCCTCCCGGCTGAACACCTCATCGTCCCCGTGAGACCATCCAAGGCGCACCAGGTAATTGATGAGAGCTTCCGGCAGGTATCCCATGTCCTTATAAGCCATGACGGAAGTTGCGCCGTGACGTTTGGAGAGGCGGGCGCGATCCTGGCCCAGTATCATCGGCACATGGGCGAAAAGAGGCAGTTCAACGCCAAGAGCTTGATAGAGAAGGATCTGGCGAGGCGTATTGTTGACATGATCATCCCCACGAATGACATGAGTGATGCCCATGGTCACATCATCCACGACGACCGCGAAGTTGTAGGTGGGGATTCCGTCGCTTCTCTGGAGCACCAGGTCGTCCAGTTCGGAATTTTCAAAAAAGATCGGTCCCTTGACCAGGTCGTTCAGAGCGGTTGCTCCCGCGTCCGGACATCGAAACCGAATGACCCTGTTGGGGCCGGGGCCGAGCCCACGATCTCGACAACGCCCGTCGTACTTGGGCTTTCTGCCTTCCGCCATGGCCGCCTTGCGGCGCGCTTCGAGCTCTTCGGGCGCGCAATCGCAATAATATGCATGTCCGGAGGCTAGAAGCTTTTCAAGGTGCTCTCGGTATGTATCCAATCGTTGAGTTTGGAAAAAAGGACCTTCATCCCATTCGAGCGAAAGCCATTCCATGGCGTCCAGGATGGCTTTGACCGATTCGTCCGTGGAGCGCACCTGGTCGGTGTCTTCAATTCTCAAAATAAACTTTCCTCCGAAGCGCCTGGCGAAAAGCCAGTTAAAAAGAGCAGTCCGCGCGCCTCCGATATGGAGATATCCGGTTGGACTGGGAGGAAATCGGGTTACAACTGGTTGCATGAGTGCTGAGCTCCTTCTGCTTTATTATCTTAACAATACAATTTCTCAAGAGAGACAAAGTACTTATGAATAGCATACTCCCCGGCTAAACACAAGATGCTGTAACGTTGTTACGAAGAGCATGCGGCGGCTGGGGCGCATTCTACTAAACAACCCTCTTGCTCAACAGCCGCTCATCTGGCACTATGCTTGGTAAATGCCGTGCGTATGGAAAGCGTTGATAATGACAGATGCCTGGATGACGGGACGCTCGAGGCTTGAGGATCAATGCGGGGAGCTCTTTGTGGAAAGGAAGGAATAATGAGAGGAATTGCCTGCTTGCTGATTTTGTCCCTAGCATTGGGGACCCTTTCGGGATGCGGAGGGACGCGCGAGGAACCAATACTGGAGGCTCCCGCTCCAGCGAGAGTGGATAAGAGGATCAGAGTGATCGATGTGACGAACAGCACGCGCGAGCTGTATGATGTTGACGCCATTGGCATGCTCTGGAATGGACTGAACGAATCTTTGATGAAAAGGGGCCTCCTCTGGATGGGAGAGCCTTCCATCCCCGTTCTCAGGCTGGAAGCCTCCATTGTGGAATATAATAAAGGAAATGTGCTTCTCAGGCCTCTTGCGCTCCCGTGGGGGAAGACCGTTCTTTCCGTGAAGTGCGACTTGAAGGAAGACGGACGCATTGTCGCCACTGCGGAAAGCAAGCGCTCAGTGTCCGTTGGCGACAGGACCTTCACGGTGGGGGCGTGGAAGAAGGTTTTTTCCGAAGTCGCCGAAGATGTCGTGAGACAGCTGTCTTCTAAGATATGATATCCCATTGGAGACAATCGTTTTGACCCGGCCCTTCCATCTGGTTAAAATTCCTTGACAGTTGGCGGTGTATCTTTATACTTAACAATTTACGCATGCTGGCAAGGGGGTATGATGCGGGTGCGTGTCGATGAAATACCGGATTCAGGGCGTTTCCTTCATTTTCATTGGGATGAAGATCGGCTGAGCCAGTTTCTGCCTCCTGATGATCCCTTTGAGATGAGACTGGCGCGTCCCGTTAATGTGGATCTGGAAATTTACAGGCGTGTGGATCATATTCGCATTCAGGGAGCTATCAAGGGCGTTCTACAGGTGTCCTGCCACCGTTGTCTGAAGCCCTTTTCCTGGCCGCTGGATGAAACGGTCGATGTCTTTCTCGTTGAAGAGCGACAAGTTCCGGAAGATGAGGAAATGGATCTGGACGAGGAAGAGCTCGAGTATGAGTTTTTTGACGGCGAAATAATAGAGATCGATCTGCTGGTTGCGGAACAAATTTTTCTTTCCCTGCCGTTCAAAGTCCTCTGCTCGGAGAATTGCCGCGGGTTGTGCGCGGGGTGCGGGGCGAATCTCAATGATGAGCCCTGTAGTTGTGAGAAAGATCGCGGCGATTCGCCTTTTGCGAAGTTGCGGTCGATCGAAGGGCGATTGCCCGGAGAAGAGACATAGGATATCGGCCACAAGGAATACGTTAGAGGGGTTGAGGGCGCATTCCTGCGCCACTCGATCACGCTATTTTGCGTCTAATCGAGAATTTGTGTTCAACTAACGGAAAAAATTGAAGCAGATTTGCTCAAAGAGGAGAAGTTGTCATGGGTGTACCCAAAAGGAAAACGTCCAAGGCGCGACGCGACAAACGGCGCGCTCATCTTTCCCTGGTTGCGGCTTCTTTGTCCAGCTGCCCGCAGTGTAATGAAAAGCGCCTGCCGCACCGCGTATGTCCGAATTGCGGTTTTTATAATGGCCGCGCCGTCTTGGAGTCCGAAGAAGAGTAGGCCGGAAACTCTGCCGGCGGAAGGTGCATACCCATGAGAATTGCGGTAGACGCCATGGGCGGCGACTATGCTCCTGAAGCCGTGGTGGAAGGAGCGCTCCTGGCGAAGCCGCAATGTCCGGCCGAGTTGGTTTTGTTCGGCAAAGAGACGCAGCTCCGAGAAATATTATCCCGGTTCGGCGCCGCTTCATCCGTGCAGGTGGTCCATGCGCCACAGACCATCGGTATGGGTGAAGCCGGACCCATGGCCATTCGTTGGAAGCGAGAGGCTTCTTTGAGCATGGCTATGCGGTTTCTGGCCGAAGGCTCGGTAGATGCGGTTGTCAGTGCGGGCAACAGCTCGGCGATTGTGGCGACTGCGAAGCATTTCGTAGGCTTGGCCCCCGGTTTGCGGCGCCCGGCGATAGCCGTGCAGATCCCCACGCCCTCGGGGAAAGTGCTTTTGCTGGATGCTGGCGCCCATACAACAACCGATACCGTTCATCTGGCTCAATCCGCTGTGCTGGCGCACGTCTATCTGAAAATTACCGAAGGACTGGATTCTCCTCGACTCGGATTGCTCAATGTGGGACAGGAGCCCAGCAAAGGTACGAAGGCCATTCAGCGCGCTTTTACCCTGCTTAAACGATCCCGCCTTCGTTTTGTTGGAAATGTCGAACCTCATGGCCTGTTTACAGATGAAGTCGATGCCGCTGTTGCTGACGGCTTTGTGGGAAATGTTGTGCTGAAGGTCTATGAAGCTTTGTCTGAGACTTTCCTGAGGTTTCTCGACTCCCGCCTTGACCGATGCGTCGAAGTGGCGGCAAGGGATGAGCTTGAATCCTCATCCCGTTATCTTCACGGCCTTTTCAACTATGAAAAGGAAGGTGGGGCGCCTTTGCTGGGCGTGCGCAAAGCGGTTATAGTGGCCCACGGGCGGTCGCGGGGCTCAGCCGTTGCTGAGGCCATCCAGCAGGCTTTCCGCTCGATAAGGGATAAAGTGTGCGAGCGAATGAATGATTATCTGGAGCATGATCCGCTCTTGAGTGAATTGAAACACTACAACGCCCTTTTAACCCTGGAGAACCTGAAAAGCAGGTGGGGATTTTACCAATCGGATGACGATTCGGCAAAAGACCGGTGAAGCCTAGAAAAGCGGCGCTGGTATTTCCTGAAGAAAGGAGAAAGCGGTAGTGCATTACTTTCTTACTGAAGAACAGCAGATGATTCAAGACCTTGCGGCCCAGATAGCCAGGGAAAAGGTGCGACCCATACGGGCCGAGCTGGACGAGCAGGAAGAATTTCCGTGGGAGATTATGAAGATCCTCGCCGGCGCCGACCTCTTCGGGCTTTACATTCCTGAAGCCTATGGCGGGATGGGCGGCGGCATTTTTGAAAATATTCTGGCGATCGAGCAGTTGGCTCAGGCGTGCATAGGCGTAGCGACATCTTTCGCCGCAAGCGGGCTGGGAGCGTATCCCATTATGCTATACGGCAGCGAGGAGATGAAGCAGAAGTATCTTCCTCAAATCGCAAGCGGAAAGAGAATGGCCGCTTTTGGCCTTACCGAATCGGGAGCTGGGAGCGATGTCTCCGGGATTCAGACAACGGCGGTCAAGGATGGCGATTATTATGTTCTGAACGGGACCAAGCAATGGATTACAAACGGCGGCGAGTCCGAGATCTATTCGGTCCTGGCCATTACGGATCGAACAAAAGGTCCCAGGGGAGCGAGCTTCTTCGTCGTGGAAACGGGAGACCCCGGCTTTTCTTTCGGTAAGAAAGAAAAGAAGCTCGGCATCAGGGCTTCGTCAACGCGCGAGCTCATCTTCCAGGACTGCCGAATTCATAAAGATCGACTCATCGGCCGTGAGGGGCTGGGCTTCATCATCGCCATGAAGACCTTCGATAAGTCTCGTCCCGGCATAGCCATTCTCGGCGTCGGGCTCTCTCAGGGAGCTTTGGATATCTCCGTAGAATACGCGCGCAAACGGGTTCAGTTCGGAAAGCCCATCATCGGCTTCCAGGCTATTCAACACAAGCTTGCCGATATGGCGACCAAGACCGAGGCGGCTCGCGCTCTGGTCTATTCCGTGGCGCGGTATATGGATACGGATCCGCAGGACAGCAGCAAGGTCGCCGCCATTGCGAAGCTCTTCGCAGGCGATGTGGCGATGGAGGTTTCTACGGAAGCCGTCCAGGTTCTCGGAGGCTACGGGTATATGAAAGACTATCCCGTTGAGAAGATGATGCGTGACGCCAAGATCCTCCAGATCTACGAAGGCACGAACGAAATCCAGAGAAATATCATCGGTCAGGAGCTCAACAAAGAATACGGCCGACTGAAAGAAAGCTTCTTTTAGAGCGGAGAAGAGGAGAAACGAGGATCCATGCATATTGTCGTATGCATCAAGCAAGTGCCCGATACGAATAACGTTCGGATCGATCCCGACACCAACACCCTGATTCGGCAGGGGGTCGAGTGTATTGTCAATCCTTTCGATCTTTTCGCTGTGGAGGCGGCTCTTCGAATCAAGGATGAAAACGACGCGAGGGTGACTGTCCTGACGATGGGACCTCTGCAGGCGGATGACGCCTTGAGGGAGATGATCTCCCGCGGTGTGGACGACGCCGTTCTCCTGAGCGACAGAGCCTTTGCGGGAGCGGATACCTGGGCCACGTCGACCACTCTTGCGGCCGCCGTTCGCAAGCTTGGGGACGTGGATCTCATTTTCTGCGGCAAGCAGGCGGTTGACGGAGATACCGCTCAGGTTGGCCCGGAGCTCGCTACGCTTCTGGATATTCCTTACGCTACCTTTGTAAAAAAAATAGAAAAATATGATGACAAGAGCCTGAAGATCACAAGACAAACAGACGAGGGGATGGAGGTCTGGAAGATTCCTACGCCTGCTTTGGTTACGGTTCTGAAAGATGTGGGGGATCCTCGGGTGCCGTCTCTGCGTCATAAGATGCGCGCGAAAAAGATTGAAATTCCCGTATGGGGAGCCTCTGAACTGGGACTTGACCCGAGCGCGGTCGGTCTTTGCGGATCGTACACCCAGGTTGTTCGCGTCTTCAGCCCGCCTCGGCGCAGCAACAGAATACTGATCGAAGGGAGCGTGGAGGAGCAGGCCGAACAACTGTATCATTACCTCAAAGAAGCTAAGGTGCCCGGTCTATGAAAGTCATTATCGACCCCAAAAAGTGCGTGGTTTGTGGAGTTTGCTCCGAGGTCTGCCCGGTTGGAGCGATAACGATGACGGAGACCGCCGCCAACGTTTCGGATGAGTGTACGCTTTGCAGCATGTGTGTGGATACGTGTGAATTTGAAGCCATTTCGCTTCCCAAAGCGGGCTCGGGCTTGAGCGCGGTCGAAGACCTTGCTGGTTACAGGGGTGTGTGCGTCTTTGCCGAATGGCGAGACGGAGAAGTTCACAAAGTTAGCCACGAGTTGCTGAGCGCGGGCAGGGTGCTGGCCGAT
This sequence comes from uncultured Syntrophobacteraceae bacterium, assembly GCA_964578835.1. Taxonomy (GTDB): domain Bacteria; phylum Desulfobacterota; class Syntrophobacteria; order Syntrophobacterales; family Syntrophobacteraceae; genus CAZOEL01. Next base: position 40,025 of record CAZOEL010000005.1, read on the forward strand.
AAGCTGGGAGTCTCGCTGACGGCGATTCTGCTGGGCCACGAGCTCGCTGCGGGGCTTGCCGAAGAGCTTGTCTTTTACGGAGCAGACGTGGTCTATGTGGTGGATCGGCCCGAGCTTGCCAGGTTTACGGATGAGGCCTACGCCAATGTGCTGACTGAGCTGATCAGGCAGAATAAGCCGGAAATTCTTCTCGCGGGCGCCACAAGCATCGGCCGCTCGTTCATTCCTCGGGTTGCCGCCTCCCTTCAAACCGGTCTGACCGCTGATTGCACCGATCTCGATATAAGCGAAGAAGGACTTCTTCTCCAGACGCGGCCCGCCTTCGGCGGCAACGTTATGGCGACGATCGTCTGCGCCTCGAGGCGACCTCAAATGGCCACGGTTCGCCCGAAGGTCATGAGGCCCGAGAGAAGACCCGAGCACCAGGGCAGGATCGAAGCTGTGGCCGTTCCCGACGAGTGGGTGAAGAGTCGGGTCGAGGTGTTGGAGATCATTCCGGAAAAGGATCAGACCGCAAAGCTCTCCGAAGCCGATGTTATCGTGGCTGGCGGCCGAGGGCTGAGAAAAGCTGAGAACTTCGCTCTGGTTGAAAACGTCGCGCAGTTGCTCAATGGCGCGGTTGGAGCGTCTCGCAGCGTTGTTGAGGAAGGCTGGATTGCTCCTTCTCATCAAGTTGGCCAGACTGGGCGCACTGTCGCCCCCACCCTGTACGTTGCAGTGGGGATCGCCGGAGCCATACAACATGTGGTCGGCATGCAGGGCTCAAAGGTGATCGTGGCCGTGAACAAGGATCCGATGGCGCCGATCTTCGACATTGCGACCTACGGAGTGGTTGCGGATCTTTTCGAGCTTCTTCCCGCTTTTGCTCGAAAGATCAAGCAGGAGAGAGGCGAAAGCTAATATGAGGCGGCAAAAGTCCCGGGCCCGGAATTTCTTATCCGGCATCCGGTAACTGGCATCCAGCCTGTCTGGCGGTCTTGACATAATTTTTTGGGAATATGACAATAGCTGTGAATGGAGGAGTGTACGGTATGAGTGAAAAGCGCGTGATCGTGATCACCGGCGCCGGTCGTGGGATTGGACGGGCCATCGCCACAGCGATGGCCAAGCCCGGCTGTGAGATCATCCTGAATGATATTGCAGGCTGCGATACAATCGAGGAGAGTGTGGCTGCTGTCAAGGCTCAGGGCGCAGCTCCTCACGTGAGGCTTTTCAACGTATCGGATGAAGAAGCGGTAAAAGAGAACTTCAAAGAGATAGCAAAGACGTTTGATCGTCTGGACATCCTTGTCAACAACGCCGGAGTGACGAGAGACAACCTTGTGCCTCTTATGAAGACCTCCCAGTGGGATGATGTGCTGAACATCAACCTGAAGAGCGTGTTTCTCTGCTCCCAGGCGGTAGTGAAAACCATGATGAAGCAGAGATACGGCCGCATCATTAATCTGGCGTCCATAGTGGGCGTCATGGGAAATGCGGGACAAAGCAATTATGCGGCTTCTAAAGCGGGGGTCATAGGCTTTACCCGCTCTCTCGCTCGTGAGGTGGTCTCCAGAAATATCACCGTAAACGCCGTCGCGCCGGGATTCATCGAAACTGAAATGACGCGCAGCCTTCCCGAGAAAGCCAGAGAAGCGTTGCTTGCGCAGATACCCGCCGGCCGTTACGGTTCCCCTGAAGAGATTGCCGAGACGGTAAAATTCCTTGCTTCTGACGTCGCCGGCTATATTACGGGCCAGGTGATTCATGTCAACGGCGGGATGTTCATGGGCTAAGGTAGGCGCGTTGTTGTCGGGTTGATTATCGGAGAGAAAGGTATGGAATTGAAAGGCGGTCGTCGGGTTGTCGTTACGGGAATTGGCATTGTCTCACCTCTGGGAATTGGGCTCGAGCAGAATTGGTCCAATTTGATGGCTGGAAAATCGGGAATCGGGCCTATTACGCATTTCGATGCCGCCAGCTATGCAACTAAGATTGCGGGAGAAGTTAGAGATTATCACCCAGAGGAATTCATCCCGAAAAAAGAGCTCAGGAAGATGGACCCTTTCCTGCGGTTAGCGCTCGGAGCATCCCGACTCGCGTTTGAAGATGGCAAGCTTACGATCGCTCCCGAGATCGCCGATAGGGCTGGAGTCTTTATTGGCTGCGGTCTCGGTGGGTTGACCACTATTGAAGAATACCATAAGGTGCTCCTGGATTTTGGGCCCAAAAAGATGAGTCCGTTCTTCATCCCGATGCTTATCGGCAATATGGCTCCAGGGCTGATTTCGATCTACCATGGCGCCAAGGGGCCTAATCTGGCTGTGCAGACGGCTTGCGCCGCCGGGACTCACGCAGTGGGGCAGTCGTTCCACATGATTAGATATGGCATGGCCGACATCATGATAACCGGAGGCGTCGAATCGACTGTAACCCCTTTGGCTGTTTCCGGCTTCAATGCGATGCGGGCGCTTTCCACTAGAAATGATGAGCCGGAGAAGGCTTCTCGTCCTTTTGATAGAGACAGGGACGGTTTTGTTTTGGGCGAGGGCGCCAGTGTCTTGATTCTCGAAGAAATGGACATGGCGTTGGAGCGAGGGGCGAAGATTTACGCGGAGGTGATCGGCTTTGGCGCCTCCGGGGATGCTTTTCATATGGCGGCGCCTGCCCCCGACGGCGAAGGCGCCGTTAGATGCATGCGCAATGCTTTGGCCGATGCGCAAGTAAAGCCGGAAGAGGTTGAGTACATCAATGCGCATGGAACCTCGACCGACCTCAATGACAAGTATGAAACTCAGGCGATAAAAACGGTTTTCGGCGAGCACGCGTGGAAAATAGCGGTGAGCTCGACAAAATCCATGACCGGCCATCTCCTCGGAGCGGCGGGAGGCCTCGAGGCCGCCTACACTTCGCTCGTTCTCGAGAGACAGTGGATACCGCCGACAATCAACTATGAGAATCCTGATCCTGACTGCGATCTGGATTATGTGCCCAATAAAGGCCGCGAAGCCAGGATGGAAGTCGCGCTTTCAAATTCGTTCGGCTTTGGCGGAACAAACGGGACTCTCGTCTTCCGGAAATGGTCTGGGAAGTAGCCTCTCGAGAAAAGACCGTTCTTTGGGGTTAAGTCTGGAACGTGCGCCGCACAAAAAGAGCTTTATATGAAAATAATAATCGGGTGCGATCATGGAGGATTCGAGCTCAAGGCAAAGATAGCGCCTCTTTTGATATCTGAGGGCCATGAAGTGCTGGATATCGGCGTTGATAGCTTGGAATCCGTGGATTATCCACTGTATGCGGTCAGGGTGGGCAAAGCTGTTGCCGGCGGCGAGGCTGACCGAGGCGTTTTGATATGCGGAAGCGGCATTGGGATGTGCATCGCTGCGAATCGCGTCCCGGGCGTTCGGGCTGTGAACGCCTCAGAGCCTTATAGCGCCAAGATGAGTCGTCATCACAACGACAGCAATGTCTTGTGCCTTGGCGGTCGCTTTATCGGCTTGGACATGGCCGTCGAAATCGTAAGCGTTTGGCTGAAGGAGCCCTTCGATGGAGGGCGCCATGAGAGGCGGGTAAGATTGATTGATGAGCTGATCTAATATCGATGTATATTTATGGGGTGTCCGGAAACCAGGATTGAGCGTCCGGCTGGAAGATCGAAAGCGGCAATCTTGGGGCGTGTGGCTTGAAAGCTTTGGAATTTGTCTTTTTTCAGGAAGGAACTGAGGGATGTCTAGTCTTGAGGCCATTGATCCGGAAATCGCACAAGTGATCCGGGCGGAAGAAGACCGACAGCGGGGAAAACTAGAGCTCATTGCTTCGGAAAACTTTGTGAGCTCTGCGGTTCGGGAAGCTCAGGGATCCGTTTTAACCAACAAATACGCCGAGGGGTATCCTGGCAAGAGATACTACGGCGGCTGCGAATTTGTGGATATGGCTGAAACGCTTGCCCAAGAACGTGCGAAGCAGCTCTTTGAGGCTGAGTACGCCAACGTTCAACCACATTCGGGTTCGCAGGCCAATATGGCTGTCTATTTCTCCGTTCTTGAGCATGGCGCCACGATTCTCGGTATGGATTTGCGGCAGGGGGGACACCTTACCCATGGCAGTCCGGCCAGTTTTTCCGGAAAGCTCTTCAATGTGGTCTCATACGGCGTGCGGCGAGACACCCAGACCATAGACTACGATCAAGTATCGCAATTGGCGCTTCAGCACCGTCCCAAGCTTATCGTCGCCGGCGCAAGCGCGTATCCACGCATCATCGATTTCCCACGCTTCCGGGCAATTGCCGATGAAGTAGGCGCTTATCTCATGGTGGACATGGCTCACATCGCGGGCCTAGTCTGCGCCGGGCTACACCCGAATCCCGTCTTTCATTCCGACTTTGTTACTTCAACGACTCACAAGACGCTTAGGGGGCCGCGAGGCGGTCTGATTCTCTCGCACTCCAAGTATAGCAAGGTGTTGGACAGCCAAATTTTTCCGGGAATCCAGGGTGGACCGCTCATGCACGTTATCGCGGCCAAGGCCGTGGCTTTCAAAGAAGCTCAGCAGCCCGAATTCAAAGACTACCAAGCTCGAATACTCGCCAACAGTAAACGCTTGGCCGCCGAGCTCATGAATCTCGGTTACCGGTTGGTGTCCGGGGGCACAGACAACCATCTCATGCTTGTCGACCTTGTTCCCCAGGGGCTTACGGGGAAGATTGCCGAAGAAGCCCTCGATCTCGCCGGAATTACCGTCAATAAGAACTCCATACCCTTCGATCCACAAAGCCCGAAGGTAACGAGCGGCATCCGCATCGGCACTCCCGCTGCTACTACGCGCGGCATGGCGCCCGAGGACATGGCGATGGTGGCCGACTTCATTGACCGAGCATTGAAAGCGACCGGTGATGAAGTGAAGCTTAAAGGCCTGAGACGGGAAGTGGCTGAGTTTTGCTCCTCTTTTCCACTCCATAAGTGAGAAGTGGCCGCCTTGTGCAAGAGCTTTTGAATATTCGAGCTGAAGGCCTTGTAGGCTATCGTCGCGGTTTTTTTGTTCTAGACCGGGATGAATATGCGTCGCCGCCTGCATGGGATGTTCTTATTTCCTCACTCTGGATGTCAGCGCCGCAGATGACGTTGTTACCATAGCTGCTCGGCCGGCTTTTCGCGTCCGCGCCTGGTGAATGAGCCGTCGAACATGATCCAACAGTCAGATGTCTCCAAGGACCGGTTTTACATGAAGGAAGCTCTGCGTCTTGCCATGAGGGGGCAAGGACGCACGAGCCCGAACCCGATGGTGGGAGCCGTGGTGGTTCAGGGCGATGTGGTCGTGGGCAAAGGCTATCATGAGCGAGTGGGCGGTCCTCACGCAGAGGTGAATGCTTTGCGGGAAGCGGGCGAGAAGGCTAAAGGAGCGACTCTTTACGTGACTCTCGAGCCTTGCAATCACCATGGACGAACTCCTCCCTGCACCCTTTCAGTCCTGGCGGCAAAGATCTCACGAGTTGTGGTGGGAATGAGCGACCCCAATCCTCGCGTGGAAGGAGGAGGCGCCGATTTTCTTCGCAATCACGGGGTGAGAGTCGATAGCGGCGTTCTCGAAAAGGAATGCAGAAGCATTAACCAAGCTTTTATCAAACACGTGACCAAGGGCATTCCGTTTGTTATGCTTAAAACGGCGGCGACTTTGGACGGGAGAATCGCCACCCGGACCGGGGATGCCAGATGGATCAGCAACGAGAAGTCGAGACGCTATGTTCACCGGCTAAGATGCTCTCTTGACGGCATACTGGTCGGTATCGGCACTGTATTGCAGGACGATCCCTTGCTGACGGCGAGAGTGCCGGGAAGGAACGCTGCCTGCCGACAGCCGGTGCGTGTTGTTCTCGACAGCTGCTTAAAGCTTCCTTTGGGCTGTCAGCTGGTAAGGACGGCTAAGGAAGTCCCGCTTTGGGTCGCCTGTTCAGACGGGGCTCCAAGACAGAACGAAGCCCAATTGACAGAAGCGGGCGCTCTTGTTCTTCGTTTGCCCGGCGGGGATAGTCGGGTGGAGCTTCAGACCCTTCTTGCCGAGCTTGGGAAACGTCAGGTGACGAGCCTGCTTGTGGAAGGAGGCGCTCGGGTGATCGGCTCTTTTCTGGATAACGGGCTTGTCGATGAAGCTCTCTTTTTCTTCGCCCCGAAAATACTAGGCGATTCGGAAGGAGTTCCCATGGCGTCGGGCGCGCCTCGAATGGAAATGGCGGAGGCGCTCCAGGTCTACGATGTTCGCGTGAAGCGCTTTGATGAAGATGTCATGCTGCATGTGAGATTGAACGAACAGCCCTTCTGAAAATGAGAGGGATTACATCAGCTATTGACGAAAGGGTTTTTGGCAATACCGCAAAAGTCACGCGGAGCGGATTGTTTTTCTCCTTATCCCTGAGGGAGGGGGGAGCGATAATGCCTCTTTGGGCAAGCGAAAAAGGTGATTCTTGAGGTTTTTGACCGGGATCAGGCGATAAATATGTTTACGGGATTAATCGAGGGCACGGGGACATTGTTGCGGACCGATCGCCACGGAGCTGACTCTCGGATGGTCATTCGGGCTCATTACGCCATGGAGAGTCAAACCCTCGGGGAGAGCATCGCGGTTGACGGCGTTTGTCTCACCGCGGTTTCTTTTCAGGGCAACGTCTTCACAGCGGATGTCTCAGCGGAGACTCTGAGCAGAACGACGCTGGGGCGCAAGAGTCCGGGGAGCCGTCTCAATTTGGAGCGCGCTTTGAAGATGGGGGACAGGCTTGGAGGGCACCTCGTGAGCGGTCATGTAGACGGCATAGGGGCTCTCCGGGACCGCTTCATGGAAGGGCGCTCCTTGCGCCTTTTTTTCGAGATTCCTGTCGAATTGAGCCGCTACACCATTGAAAAGGGCTCTGTCGCGATAAATGGCGTGAGCCTTACTATAAACGGCTGCGATGACGGTCGCTTTGATGTGAACATTGTTCCCCATACGGTGAAAGAAACCACTATTGGCGATCTCCAGATTGGAGACGAGGTAAATATTGAAACGGATCTTATCGGCAAATACGTTGAGAAGATGTTCAGGAGTTGGAGGCCGGCTGCAGATAAGACAGAGGAGAAAGTAGAACGCATAGACGCCGCATTCCTTCAGAAGCACGGATTTCTGTGATGGATGCCTTCAAGAAGCCTCCACAGTCAGGCTTTTTCGCTAGCGTTGTGAACGCCCGTCCTTCGTGGTATAAATATCTGTTTGCGATTTGCTTTGAAGAGACCCCGCCGGGTCTTCTATTCATTTTAGAGAAGGAGTAACGAGCAATGCCTGTGGCAACTATCCCTGAGGCGTTGGAAGACATTCGCCAGGGCAAAATGGTCATTTTGGTCGATGATGAAGATCGGGAAAACGAAGGCGACCTTTGCATGGCCGCAGAAAAGACAACGCCCGAAGCAATCAATTTCATGGCGAAATTCGGCCGCGGCCTCATTTGTCTCTCTCTGACCCCCGATTATGTTGAACGCCTGCGGCTTCCGATGATGGTGAGCAATAACCTCTCACGCTTTCAAACCGGATTTACTATTTCGATCGAGGCCAGGCATGGCGTTTCTACCGGAATAAGCGCCGCGGACAGGGCTCACACGATTCTTACGGCTATTGCCGATAGTGCTAGGGCGGAGGATATCGTAAGTCCGGGGCATATTTTTCCGTTGCGGGCCAGAAAAGGCGGAGTGCTTGTAAGAACCGGCCAGACGGAAGGCTCTGTGGATTTGGCGCGTTTGGCCGGCATGAGAAGCGCCGGCGTCATCTGCGAGATTATGAAAGATGACGGTTCCATGGCGCGAATGCCCGACCTGGAAATTTTCGCAAAAGAGCATGACTTAAAGATCGTGACTGTTGCCGATATCATCAAATACCGAATGCAGAACGAGCTTTTCGTCAAACGCGCGGCTTCGGCAAAGCTCCCGACTTCTTTCGGCGAGTTCCAGATGCTGGCTTACACCAACGACATTGACGAATATTGCCACCTTGCTCTGGTGAGAGGCGAGATTAGTCCTGAGGATGAGGTCCTTGTTCGCGTGCATTCTGAATGCCTTACGGGGGATGTTTTCGGTTCTCTGCGATGCGACTGCGGCGGGCAGCTCAGGGCTGCGATGAGGCAGATTGCGAAAGATAACAAAGGCGTGATACTCTACATGAGAAATCATGAGGGCCGCGGCATCGGGTTGCTGAACAAAATCAAGGCCTACGCCCTTCAGGAGAAGGGATACGACACGGTCGAGGCGAACAAGGCGCTCGGCTTCCAGGCTGACCTTCGAGACTATGGAATCGGCGCTCAAATGCTGGTTGACCTCGGTGTGAAAAAGATGCGCCTCATGACGAATAATCCCACCAAAATAGTCGGACTTCAGGGCTACGGGATAAGCATTACGGACAGAGTGCCTCTCGAGATTCCCCCCAACGAATGCAACATAAATTACTTGAGCACTAAATGCACAAAGATGGGGCACATACTGACCTGCATCCAGGAGGAAGTGGAAAATGAAAACATTTGAAGGCAAGCTTCTGGCCAAGGATCTTAGATTTGGAATTATCGTGAGCCGGTTCAACGATTTTATCTGCGATCGCCTGCTGGGGGGAGCCGTGGACGCCTTGGTGAGGAGCGGCGCCGAAGAGGGAGATATTGACGTCTTCAAAGTGCCCGGCGCGTTCGAAATTCCTCTTGTAGCCAAAAAAGTGGCCGCCGCCGGCCGTTATGATGCGCTGATATGTCTTGGCGCTGTGATTCGAGGTTCTACGCCGCATTTTGACTATGTGGCCAATGAAGTGTCGAAGGGAATTGCTACGGTGAGCCTGGAGACGGGTGTGCCCATAGCTTTTGGAGTGCTTACAACGGACACTCTGGAACAGGCGATCGAAAGGGCCGGCTCCAAGGCGGGCAACAAGGGCTGGGATGCGGCTTTTACTGCCATTGAGATGGTTAATCTGTTCAAGCAGGTCGATCAATAATGCGTTCAGTCGAGGCTCAAAAATATCGGCCCTCGATCTAATTTCCATGCGATTTCTTCAGTCGGCCTCCTTGGGACTGAGAATGGCGGCAGCAATTCTAAATTTGAGGCGGCATAGCAGAGGCAAAAGATTTTTTGCCCCTGCTATATGGTTGCAATTCGGAGTGTGCTCTGCTGCAAATTTAGAATTGCTGGAATGGCGGGCTATACGTGGCGTAAGCCGATGGTTATCATGTAGGCAGTTTAGAAGTTGATTTCCTTTCAATTCAAGGAATGCTCTTCAAGGTGTTCCCGAACCTAAATTCTGGTTCATTTTAGGATATTGTTATGGGTAGGCGTAGACGTGCCCGGGAAACGGCGCTTCAGATCCTTTACCAGATTGAAATGACTGAGACTCCTCATAATGAGGCGTTGGCCCTCTATCATGAGTCATTTGAGGCGCCTTCATCCGTTTGGCCCTTTACCGAACAATTGGTGCAAGGGGTTCAGACGCACAAGGCGGATATCGATCAGCTTATTGTCGCGGCCTCAGAACACTGGCGGTTGGAGCGCATGTCGCTCGTCGATCGAAACATCCTTCGGATTGCCCTTTTTGAGATGCTCTACTGCGCGGATATTCCTCCTAAAGTATCGATCAATGAGGCCGTCGACTTGGGAAAGACCTTCGGGACCGAAGAATCAGGCGCTTTCATAAACGGCATCTTGGATCATATCCTCCCTGAATTGCGCAAAGAAGGACGGATAGAATACAAGCCGGCGGCCGAGCTCTAGAGACTCGATACTCTTCTACCGACTGTCCCCGTCGGATGGATCGGCTACCTGCGTATGCTGTTGATGAGGTAGAGATGAAGATGGTTTGAGAGGCAGCGGGAGAAAGGGAAATCCTTTCTCCCGTTTTGATTTTCCTTGCAAGATAGAGCTTGATTTTCGGCTTCCGGCATAGAATGCATCCTCCATCGCTCGATTCGAGCGAGTCCTGTTGTCGCACTAAATCGAATCCGATGAGTCCCATGAAGAACGAGTATAACTTTTGCATATGATTGAAGCGATGTTTTGCTCATATCATTTTGGAGGAATCGGTTATGGCGATGACAAAGGGTTTAAATGGCTCAAACCAAGTCAGAAATCGAATTGACAAGGAGTGGGCATACCGTTCGCTAAACTCGGCCAATCAGCAGAAGCTTTTCCAAACAACGCTCAACCGAGCCCTGAAGGATGGGGAAAAGAATGCCGGTAGGGAAATTAGTTCCTTCCAGCAGGATATTGGTCAGTTGCAGGGCTCTGTTGACAGTAGCGGAAGCGTTGATCTTGCGCCGAGAGGGGGAGGCGCTTCTACATCCGCCTCCGTTGGAATGGACGGCCTCTCTGCATCGGCTTTGATGAAGTTAAACGCTTTAGTCCCTGCGCTCCGCAATCCCAGGGGCGGCTATCCCAGGAGCCAAAGCGCTGTTTCCGGCGGTGATGAAGACTATCAGAGTGCTGCAGGCAAAGCGGCTTCCTTTAGGTCCGGCGCGGGCGCGGGGAGGTTTGGAGCGCTCTCCGCCAAGTTCGAATCAGGCGAGTCAGGCTTGGATGCAATCGGTTACGATAAGAATGGTGGAACATCTTATGGGCTTTACCAGATATCTTCCAAATCCGGAACCATGCGGCAGTTTATCAATTACTTAGAGGATCACGCGCCGGACTGGGCTGAGAGGCTCAGTTCCTCCGGTCCTGCCAACACGGGAGGTCGACGCGGGAGAATGGCTGCCGAATGGAAGGAAATTGCGGCTGAGGAGCCTGAGATTTTTGAAAAGCTTCAGCACTCCTTTATCCAGGAGACTCACTACGATCCAGCCGCAGAGGAAATCGAGCGAAGGACAGGGATCAATATCGACAAGCAGCCCAAGGCATTGCAGGAGGTGCTCTGGAGCACTTCAGTCCAGCATGGGCCCAAGGGCGCGGCCAACCTTTTTTGCAGAGCCATCGATAAAGGCGACTACACGGAGGAAAATCTGAAGCCGGAAGCCCTGATCGAATCCATCTACAACATGAGGGGCAAACAGTTCGGAAGCTCTACTTCGGCCGTGCGAGCCTCTGTGAGAAGGCGATTCTCGGAAGAAAAGGAAATGGCGATTGCTATGCTGGATGATGAGTCGGCAGCGGTGAAGGCTGAAGCATAGTGCAGTTTTTGTAGAGGCCTTATATTTAAGAAGTGGCTGTTAGCGCTTGAAGACGGCTGATTACTGTGGCTTGACGCTGTTCCGAAGGCCCAGGGCTCATGTGTGTCGATAGAAGACCTTTGGGAGAATCCGAATGAAGTGGAGTATGTCGATTTCAGTATGTCTATTTCTCGCGCTCTTTTTTTTCATGCCCTTCGCGGCGGGTACGGCCGTGGGCGGGGAAAATGTCGTGAGCGGAAAGGGCGAGATAGTTTTCGTAGAGCTTGAAGGCGGCTTTTTCGGAATCATTGCTGATGATGGCCAACGATTTGACCCCATAAATCTTGACAGTGAGCTTCGAGTATCCGGTCTTAAGGTGCGCTTTTCCGGAACCGTGCGCAGGAATGTGATTGGAATTCACATGTGGGGGACGCCTCTTGAGCTCATTCAAATTGAGAAGCTCACGCCTTAGAGGCTCTTGACTCAATCCCGCCATAGATCCGCAGAAGGCTTCAAATACGCTCATGAACCGGGATCCAGCGGCGGATTGAAGTAACCTGTTCTAAGATTCGGGAAGCTTTCTTTCAGCCGGTTAATAAGCTTCCGGATTCCAATAGGTTTGTTCTTTCGTTCGAACTTCAGGCTTTTGAGATACCATTCGGGATCGATATTGAGATTGCGCATCTGGATGAGATCGAGATGGGTTTCCTCGATCAACTGGAGGAGGGATTCCCATTCAGCGTCGTCATCCGTAAAGCCCGGAAGAACAAAATAGTTTATGGAAGCAAACCCCCCGTGGCTCTTAACAGCTTTTATCGATTCCTTCACATCTTCGAACCGGTATCCCGCCGGGTTGAAATATGAATTGTAATATCGGGGCTGACAGCTGTTCATGCTCACGCGGATGCTGTCGAGGCCAGCCTTGCAAAGCTCCTTTACTTGCCCGGGAAGACTGCCGTTGGTATTGAGGTTGATGGTTCCGCGGCTGGTTGCCTTTCTCATCAAGAGAATCGCCTCTTTAAGAGTGGATGCCTGTAGGAGTGGCTCTCCTTCGCACCCTTGGCCGAAGCTCACGACCGCTCTGGGGGCCTTCTCCAGGTGTGGCGCTCCAACGCCGGCAATCTCTCCCGGACTTGGAACGAAGGAGATGCGGTCCTGCGTTGCGCAAAGATCCTGGCGCTCCTGTTTGCTGATGCATCCGAGGCAGCGCGCATTGCAGACGGGAGAAGTCGGAAGGGGGGCTTCCCAACGCTCCATGAACAGGTTTCTCGCTGCAGGACATCCATAAGTGAGAGCGCACTTGCCCAGGTGCTGGATGAGGCGATTACGCTGGTCTTGTTTCATGCGATGCTTCGCGTTGCGTTGAATCAGCTCCGGGTTGAAGTTATTGAAATCTTGCCGCTCGTCTTTGTCGACCCGAATTGCAGCGGTGACGAATTGCCCGTTTAGCCATCCGACGGCCGTATAGGCGAAGAGTGGCAGCAGAGGCGCCTTTGGCAGGGTTTTGAAGGCTGCAGAGTAGATCTGAGTATGGGCTGGGGCGATGAAAGCCGCTACGGCCTTTACTTGCTTCGCTGGGGAATAAGGGTCGTGAGAGAGAACCGAAAAGCGCTTCCGTTTCGGATGGTAACCGATCGGGAGGCGTGAAGGCAGAAGAAAAAGCTCGCTCCCCGGAGGAAGGGGAATCCATTCCCCTTGCTGGATTCGATAATGCTCCAGACCTGCAGCCCCAGCCATTTCCAGTTCGGGCCAGTCAATAATGTTGCCTTCTTCGTCTGCATAAACGAGGCAGGGTCTATTCTGCATGTCCCTTGCCTATTATCTCCGAAAAGCCTTGAAGGCGCACTTTGAAACGTTTGCTCAGCAGATAGAGCAGTTCGTCAAGGAACTCAAAGGCAAAAGAAGTCATACGGTGATGGTGGACCATAATTCCAGCGGGTTCTCTTTTGTGCTGAAGGCTGTTGAGCTCCTCCAGCAGATCTTTGAAATCTTCAGAGGGATCTTTGGCCTTTCGAGTGTGAAGGTCAATATGAATCCGGAGGTTTTTCAGCGTCGAAGGAGTCCTTGCGCCTCGAGGGAGCGGCCCGGCCAGGGATACGCCTTTGAACTCGAGTTGCTGAAGGGTTTTCAACGTTGTGTGAGACATTCTGTTCCACGGCGGAGAGAACACCTCGACAAAACGATCGCCGAAGATTTCCTGCATCTTTTTGCGACCCTGCAATATGTCTCGGTACTGTTTATCGAAAGGACGCTGTTCGCCAAACTCGGACTTCTTTCCGATTCTCTGCCAATTGACATGACGCCACCCGTGTTGATGCCATCCCCACAATGATTCGTCAAGGGGAGCAGCCTCGAAGAGCTGCTCTCGCCGGGCGGAGCTGATCCAGGCGGGAACGACAGCCATAGCCAATGGAACATTATGCGCCCTGAAAGTTCGACACATTTCTTCAAACGCCCGTCCGCCCGCTCCGATGTCATCGGCTCTGAAGAATATCGTCGGCGTATGACTGCCCGCGCCTCTTTCCAAAGCCGCAGCCAGTTGATTGCGCCAATCGGGCGGCGGCGTTCGCCATATGGCGGACGATTGGCGGGGGCAATAATTGTCGGGCAATTCCGATTCCCTGGATACTATAATGGGACCGCTGTCCAAGATAATGCGCTCCTTTAGGTATCTATTTGAAAAGACAAAGCTATCTTCCTTTACTTCATCAAAGGAAAGAGAATCTTCGGAGTAAGTGGAATCATGAATTTTCTTTCCGGTCTTTTAGTCTTATAAGAGAGTGCGGCTTTCGTCAAGCTCTCGATGCCGCGCGGGAAGTATACTCAAGTTAGCATGGAAGTTCAAAAGGCGGGTTTGAAAGGATAATCTCAAAATGCATGAGGGAAAGGAAACCGGCAACTATGGAAGCAAGGCTTACTGGAGGCATGTTAAGCGATATGTCCAGGCGCCGTCGCATCGCTTTGCGGTCATTGCTCAGCCCTCGTTGATTCCCCTGTGCAAAGAGGAGTTGATTGGCCTGGGAATAAAGGAGCCGAGGGAAACGGAAGCAGGAGTGGAATTCGAAGGCAAGCTTTCCGCCTGTTATCTGTCAAACCTTTGGCTGAGAACGGCCGGGCGCATTCTTTGTCGTCTCGAGTCCTTCAGGGCCGGGATCAATGAAGAGTTGTTCCATAAGGTCTATGCGACGCCATGGGAATTATGGCTCGACGCTGGAATTCCCCTTGATGTGAAGGCTTATGTGGAGCGATCCCGCATCCAGCATGAGGGAATTGTTGCGGAAACTGTTTATCAGGCTATGGCGAGAAGGTTTCGAGAGTATGGAGAAGCCTCGCCGTCCAGATGGCGGTCTCAGACAGAGGGCGCTGTGGATGATCCGGATAGGGATGAAGCTCTTTCGCCACATAGACAGCGCGTGCTAGTTCATCTGCACGAAAACCACTGCCGAATAAGCCTTGATTCTTCAGGCGCCCTTCTGCACCGGAGAGGCTACCGTAAGCAGCATACGGGCGCGCCGTTGCGAGAGACGCTAGCTGCCGCAATACTTATGAAGTCCGGCTGGAAGGGCGATATTCCGCTTGTTGACGGCATGTGTGGGGCGGGAACTTTTGCGATAGAGGCGGCCTTGGCTGCGCGACGCATTGCTCCCGGTCTGCGTAGGCCTTTTATGTTTGAACGATGGCCGGGAGTAGAGACGAAGACATGGGATTATCTTCGGCGGATGGCTGGAGAAAAGGCGATCGATCGTTGTCCTGCCGGCATTGTGGCGATCGATCGTGCGCAGGAAGCCATCGAGGCGGCTCGTTGCAACAGCGGGAATGCAGGAGTTTGCGAGGATATTCGATGGGAGCGCATGGATTTCTTCCGCTTTGAGCCCAAGCAGCACAATCTTCAGCCTGGTCTTCTGGTGCTGAACCCTCCCTATGGGAAACGGCTCGAGAGCGAAGGGGCCGAGCTCTACCGTAATTTAGGGGCTCATATTCGACGAACGTTCCAAGGATGGCGATTCGCTATCATGGCTCCCGACAGGTCGCTGGCCATAGGGCTAAAGCTTGGCTCAATGCGCTTGTGGAATGTAACCCACGGCGGCTTGCCCATAGTGGTGGCCCTGGGTAAAGCTTGACATTGCTCATCTACCGGTTGGCAAGGAACGGAAGCGAATTTCCCTTGACTGATCATTCATACGCCTGCATATAAATATCATCTTAGCCAAACGGAGCGAGCAGGCAGTTGAGGTGAATGGAGGCGGAGCGCTCGAATTGCTTCGTGCTTTTCTTTTCTCATTCTGGAGCAGGGATGGGACTTCCGTGTGGCTTGCCGACCGATCTCTCATTGCATGCTTATTGCATTGCCTGGATCTCTGAGATAATCTTCTGTCATGGGATGCTCGCATCTGGCCTGCCTTAGCTTGCAGGTTCGGAGCATCCGGCTTTTGATGAATGGACAACGCAATGCAAGGAGTGAGAAGTGAAATTCTTCTGTCCCTCGTGCCGAGTGACCTTTTCTGTGCCTGATGACAGAATACCCGTGGGAAAAGAAGTGAAGATCCTATGTCCCAAATGTCGGACCCGGGTGGAGAAGATGGATGAGCCGACGATGGACGATCTCCCTTCGGCGGAATCCCCCGCTTTTTATGAAAGTTCCTCCGGGGACGAAAATGAGGATGCATTCAGCGCCGACTTCGATATGGTGGAGGAAGGGGCGAGCATTGCGCTCATTTGCAGTTCAGATATCGAACGGGCTGAAAAGATGGAGAGTCTGCTCAAGCAGATAAACTTCCATGTTAAAATTGCCTCCAATGAAAAAGCCGCTTTGGAATGCATCCACGGACATCGGCTTGATCTTGTTGTCCTCGATGAGCGTTACGGCGCAACGAAGCAGGCTGCCGACGCCATGCTTCTTCAGCATATCCAGCTTTTGCCCATGCATGTGCGCAGACAATTCTTTCTGTGCCTTCTAAGCGACTCCGTGCAGACCTCGAACCAATTACTGGGATTCCGCATGGGGGTTGATTTGATCCTAAACACAAAAGATTTGGACAGAATAAAGGTCGTTCTGGTTCGAGCGATGAAAGACCACAAGCATTTCTACAGGGTGTACGCCGAAGAGATGGAAAGAAGGGGTCAATTCTAACCTGAAAGAATCCCATCATGATTTCGAACCGTTTTCACCAGGGGCAGGGATGCAGGCATCTGCGTTTGCGGGTGGAAAGCTGCGTCAATACCATTTTGGACCTGCATAGGAAGCTGGGAGAAGGCAAGATCAAACCTGAGATAATCGAGCACTTTGAAAAGCTCAAGGAATCCCTCTCCTATGTTACGGACGATACTGTCGATGAGACGGACATCTATCGGATAGAGCAGGCGACAAATCAACTCCTCGATGAGATAAGAATAACCTTTGGAGATGAAAAGATAGGCTTGATCTTTGACGAACGTCCCCATTGATGGCTGCATGCAAAGGATGCGACAAGAGAAGGATTCATAAAGATGGCGGTTTTTACTTTCTCCAGGAAGGGAGATCGAGGAGAGACGAGCCTGCTTACCGGTGAAAGGGTATCAAAAGCAAGTCTTCGTCCGGAGGCTTATGGGACCTTGGATGAAGCAAGCTCGGTTTTAGGGATGGCAAAGGTGTTTACACAAAACGAAAGTATCCGGCAAATGATCGGACTGATTCAGGAGGATCTGCTTCTTCTTGGAGCTGAGCTCTCGTGCGTGGGAGAAAAACGGGACAATTGGACAATCGGTTCCGATCGAACCGAGAGGCTTGAGGAATGGATCGAGAGATTGCAGCTCGAGGCGCCGTTGCCGCGCCAGTTCATACTTCCAGGGGGCAATGCCGCGAGCGCTTCGATCGATCTCGCTCGGACCATTATCCGCAGGGCTGAGCGGCGTGTGGTTGCCTTGAAAGAGGATGGAGCTTTCGATACTCCCGAGGGGCTTCGTTATTTGAACCGGTTGGCGGATTTTCTTTTTACTCTCGCCCGCTACGCGGATAAAAAAGGTTGATTTCAGGCCGAACAATTATTCGTCCGTTTACCAGTTTTCGTTCAATTCCGCTTCCGAGTTTGTGATTGCCATCCTTGCTGAAAATAGTTTATATGTCTGTCTTTAATCATTTAGGCGCGCTTCTTACTTTAAGGATGGACTTGTTTCGCCTCGGCGCCCAATGAGCCTGCGTATGGGGCAAGCCAGGCTGGAGCGCTTATCACATTACGGAGGAGGGCCTGATGGCTCGAGTAACAATTGAGGATTGTCTGAAGAACGTCGATAGCCGGTTTTCCCTGGTGCATCTTGCTGTTAGACGCGTTTTACAGTTGCGCGGCGGAATTCCGTCGCTTGTGAATGCGCCAAAGAATAAAGAGATAGTCGTTGCATTGCGTGAGATTGCGGCTGGAAAAGCCACCACGGAGAACATCCGGCAATTGGAAGATGTGAGGGGGTTGCATGACGTGGTTTCGCGCGCCAAGGAAGATGCTACCCGGCGTGAGGTCGAAGAAATTGTCGAAGACGCTACTCGTTTTGATGTTTCCATGGAATATCCGGGAGACGAACAGATCATAGAACAGGATGAGGAATAGGGATAGACGCCGCAAGGTCCATCGGCTTTGTCTGTTTTTTCCGGCAGTCGGCTTGGGAGCTTTTTTATGGCTAGAAAGAACTCGATGAGTTGTCTTGAAAAAAGAGACCTTCTCAATCAATCCGCCGTTTCCGTGGAGACTTTGAAGCGTTGGGGCCGATCCTTTGAGGAATCGGACATGATCTACGATGCAGTGAGCTTCTATGAAAAAGCGAACGATCGCGAATCTCTGTCAAGGCTGCGCGAGGATGCTCGCGGAGAAGGAAATGTCATGTTGTTCAAGCGTCTTTGCCAATTGACCGGGCATGAGCCCGATCAGAAGGAATGGATGCTTCTTGCGCAGCAAGCGGAACAGATGGGTAAGCACCTGTTTGCCGCAGAGGCTTATCGTCGCTCTGGAGATGATGCTGCGGCCGAGCGGTGCGTGGCTTCCCTTCGGGGGTGATGCGCTTTGATTGGGGCTCCAGGTTTTTTGACTGACGACTACTGGGCCGTCAACATCGTATTTTCCGGTTGATGCGGGCCCCCTCTCCCTCAGGGAGAGGGTCGGGGTGAGGGAAGTATTCTTCTATAAAAGAGTATTTCCCCCATCCTTGCCCTCTCCCTCAGTAAGAGGGAAAGACCGCAGCCGGAAAATTCAAAGCTGACAGCCCACCAGCCTCATTGTCGATCGTGTTATGCGTCTTCCTGCCTTTGTCCATATGCCGCGGGTGCGGCTTTCATCGGTAATCGCCCCTATCCTGGAAAGGTGCGCGCGTGTTTTGTGCATTTGGGTTATCTTCATACTGTCCGGGTCCAGGCTTGACAAGTCCGGTAAGTATGTTTACGAATTCTGTGGCTCATCCGGATGAGGAAGGAAATTGCGCTTCCCTTTCGCCGAGGGCGATATGGGCTGTTGATCTTTCGGATTGAGATTTTGCCGGGTTTTTAGGTTATATGGTTTGTAATAATCCAGTTAGGAATGGAAGTGAAATGGATAAAAGGGACTACTATGAAGTCTTAGGCGTTACTCGCCAGTCGGGTGAAGAGGAGATAAAGAAGGCCTATAGAAAGCTGGCCTTACAATATCATCCGGACAGGAACCCTGGCAGCAAAGAGGCCGAGGAGCGCTTCAAGGAGGCGGCTGAAGCCTATGAAGTGATCAGGGACCCCCAGAAGCGCAAGATTTACGATGCCTACGGCCATGAGGGACTCAGCGGCGCTGGGTTTAGTGGATTCAGAGGCTTTGATGATATCTTTAGCTCCTTTGGCGATGTTTTCCAGGAATTCTTCTCATTCGGATTTGGCGGCGGAGGCCCCCGCCAGCGCACCGCGGCTCGTCCCGGTGAAGATCTTCTCTACGATCTCACTCTTACCTTTGAAGAAGCTGTCTTCGGCACCGAAAAAGAAATACAGATCGATACAATGTTGATTTGTGAAGCCTGCGGGGGCGCAGGCGCCGAGCCGGGCACTCGGGAGACCATATGCCCATCCTGCCAGGGAAGCGGTCAGGTCGTGCAGACTCAGGGATTCTTCCGGATCAGCACGAGTTGCGCTCGCTGTCAGGGCTCCGGGAAAGTGCTCGTATCTCCTTGCAAACAATGCCAGGGACAGGGGCGGGTGCGAGGGAAAAGGAAAGTGCAGGTTAAGGTGCCTGCCGGGGTGGATGCAGGAACCCGCCTTCGCTTGAGAAGCGAAGGGGAAAGCGGTTACCGCAGTGGACAGCCTGGCGACCTCTATGTTCGCCTCAACGTTGAGCCGCATGTGTTTTTCGATCGGGATGGGGACAATCTTTACGGGAAAATCTCAATCTCGTTTATTCAGGCGATTCTTGGCGATCAGATAGAAGTTCCAACCCTCGAGAACGGGAAGACGATTCGTATCGAGCCCGGGACTCAACCCGGATCTGTTATCCGATTTGCCGGCGAGGGCGTGCCGCGCCTTAGAGGCTATGGCAAAGGGGACCTCTTTATCGAAGTGGAGGTCAAGATTCCCAAAAACATTACGCCTCGTCAGGAAGAACTGCTTCGGGAATTTGATCATCAGGAAAAGGCTGAGCCAAAGAACAAGAAGTGGCCTTGGCATCGTCGAAAAGAGCGTACTCGAGAAGCTGTGGCGGATGTAGCCCAAGAGGCGCACACTTGAGTTTTTTTTCGGGAAGAGGAGGAATGACGGGTGCCCGGTAGGGGAAATGTCGGACAGTATAAGGACTTCAGCGCTTCGGCGCTCTACTGCGCTCGTTGTAAAAGGGCCATGCCCGTGAGAAGTCGCTTGCTGCTGGTTTTAGCGGACGGGGAATTGCACGAATACCTTTGCCAGGCATGCGGGGCGTCACTGGGGACTAAAACGGTTCGAGAGAACCGTCCAACCATCTTTATGCCTTGATCGATCAAGCCCATAAGAACGCCAAAAACGCCGGGCCTCAAAATTTATCCGGCGTTTTTGGCGTTTTTATGGTTTGGGCGTCAGTTATGAGCAATTCTTCAGCATGTTTGAAAGAGAGGAATATGTAAGATGATTGAAGTGGAGGGACTGACAAAATTCTACGGCCCGCTTGCCGCCATACGGGATGTGAGCTTCCAGGTGGAAAAGGGTGAAGTCGTGGGATTCCTTGGACCTAACGGCGCAGGAAAATCCACGACTATCCGCATTCTTACATGCTATATGCCTCCTACTGCGGGAGCTGCGAAAATCGACGGTTTGGACTGTTTCGAACAGTCTTTGGAAGTGCGCAAGAGGATCGGTTATCTTCCTGAAAATGTGCCGCTCTATCATGATCTGCCCGTATCGCGATTCCTGCGTTTCGCCGCCGGAGCCAAAGGAGTCGACGGCAGAAACGTCGAGGCCGAGACGAAAAGAGTCATCGGAATATGTGGGCTTGAAAAAGTGGCCAATCGCATCATAGGCCACCTCTCCAAAGGGTATAAGCAGCGCGTTGGACTTGCTCAGGCTCTGCTCAACAATCCTTCGGTGCTCGTCCTCGATGAGCCCACCATTGGACTCGATCCGACTCAAATTATCGAGATTCGCCATCTGATCCAGGAATTGCGCCAGGAGCGCACAATTCTTTTGAGCAGCCACATATTGCCTGAAGTTGCGCAGTTGTGTCAGCGAGTCATGATCATCAACAAAGGACGGATCGTAGCGACCGATACTCCTGCAAATCTCACGAGTCAGCTGCAGAAATCGGCTCAAATTCAGCTGGAGCTCCAGGGCGAGGCCTGGGACCTGATTCCCATCATCGAGGGGATAGAGGGAGTCCAAAGGGTTGCGACCCGTCAGGAAGACCATCACAAGCTTCTGGTTGAAACCGACAGGAGCCGGGACCTTCGGCCGGAAATTGCTCGAGCCGTTATTGAACGCGGTCTTGACCTTCTGGAATTGAAGCTCGTGGACTTGAGTCTCGAAGACATCTTCATGCAATTGGTGACGGAAGAGCCGTCTCAGGAGGAATCTCAATCATGAAAGGCTTTTGGTCGTTATACAGAAAAGAGCTCTACAGCCTCTTCGCTTCTCCGATCTTCTATGTCGTAGCCTTTACTTTCCTTATCATTTCCGGCTACTTTTTTTGGGCCGCCATGATCTATTTCAACCTCATGAGCTTCCAGGCCGCCCAGAACCCCTTTATGGCCAAGCAGCTCAATCTCACCGATATGGTCTTGCGTCCGTTTTTCATGGATTTGAGCATTGTATTGCTGCTGATTTCTCCGTTGCTGACGATGAGGCTCTATGCCGAGGAGCGCAAGGCTGGGACCATCGAATTGCTCTTTACTTATCCCATCTCTGATCGTGCGACCCTGCTTGCCAAGTTTGCCGCGGTCGTCAGCGCCTATTTCGTTATTCTTGCGGGAACCCTTCCTGGAATGCTCTTTCTCGAGTATATCGGCGACCCTCCCTGGCAGCCGATTTTGAGCGGATACCTCGGCGTATTTCTTCTTGGAAGCTCTTTTTTATCCATCGGACTCTTTACCTCCTCTCTCACTCAAAACCAGATAATAGCCGCAGTCCTCTCTTTTGGGGCGCTGCTGATGTTCTGGATCATTGGATGGGTGCAATCCATCGTTCCCACCGCCGCGGCAAGTTTTGTCGAATACCTGTCGATCACAAAACATTTCGATAGCTTCACCAAAGGAGTTTTGGATTCGCGCGATCTTCTGTATTACCTGCTCTTCATCCTTCTGTTTCTCTTTTGTACCTTGAGACAAATGGAATCCTATCGCTGGAGAGGTTGAGGATAACGGCGCTAAGAAAGGAATGCGATGTCAGCCAAGAACAAACGCCGTCGTATGTTGACCTACGGCTCCAATACACTGGTTTCTTCATTGTTTTTTATAGGGATATTGATCTTTGTGGCTCTCATTGCCGAACGCCACCCATGGCGCGTCGATCTTACGGAATCCGGCGCATACAGCCTTTCCGAGAAAACTAGGAACATATTGAAATCGCTTGATAAACCGATACAGATCAAGGCTT
The DNA here is from genome assembly GCA_964578835.1 of uncultured Syntrophobacteraceae bacterium. Taxonomy (GTDB): domain Bacteria; phylum Desulfobacterota; class Syntrophobacteria; order Syntrophobacterales; family Syntrophobacteraceae; genus CAZOEL01. The sequence goes on from CAZOEL010000005.1 coordinate 62,161, forward strand.
TTTTCTCCAGCGTTGCGCCCGAGCAGTCGAAAGCGAAGGAGCTCCTCGAAACCTATCGGTACTATAGCAAAAATGTAAATTACGAGCTCATCGATCCAGATCGTGAGCCGGATGTCGCCCGGCGTTATGAGGTGCGTACATACGGGACTTTGGTTGTGGAGGGCTTCGATAAGAAACAAGCCATTCAGACAGCCGACGAGGAGGCCATTACCAACGCCATCTTCAAATTAAGCCGAAACGAGGAAAAGAAGGTCTATTTTCTAAAAGGTCATGGCGAGCGCTCCTTAGAGGATATGGAAAGGGGAGGGTATTCCAGCGTCAAAGAGGCTCTTCAGAAGGAGAATTATGTTGTCGAGGAGTTGAGCCTTCTGCAGCAGGAACGGACGCCGGAGGATGCCGCTCTCATCATTGTGGCGGGTCCGGAGAAAAAACTCTTCGATCAGGAATTGAATAGTTTGAAAGCCTTCCTCGGCCATGGCGGCAAGCTCATGGTGCTGCTCGATCCTTTCAAAGACTCAGGCATGGACGATTTCTTGAAGGGATATGGCATAGAGGCCAGGAATGACATAGTGATAGATAAGCTGAGCCGTGTTTTTGGCGGCAGCTACCTTACCCCTGTGGTCATGGAGTACGGACAGCATAAGATCAGTCAGGGCTTCGGAGTAGCGACATTCTATCCGGAAGCGAGATCGATTGTTCCTCTAAAGGATGCTCCCCAAGGGGTATCAACCGAAATCATCGCCTCCACTTCCGAGAATGCCTGGGCTGAAACCAATATAACCCTTCTCAATCAGGGCGAGGCTGCCTTCGACGAGAAGGAAGACTCTCCAGGGCCGGTTCCATTGGTGGCGATCGCTCAGATAGAATCTCAAAAGCCGGAAAGCGTAGAGGAAAAGAACGCCGACAATCAGGATGCAGAATCGAATAAATCCGATAAGGGGGACAAAAGCTATCTTCTGGTCGCCGGCGATTCGAACTTTATCGACAATGCAAACTTCGGGCTTTCCGGCAACGGCGACTTTTTCCTCAATATGGTCAATTTTCTTGCGGAAGAAGAACATCTCATCACCATCGAGCCCAGCGAAAAATCGGCCCGTCCGCTCCTCATGACGCAACCTCAGGGTCAGATGCTGTTTTGGCTGGTTATGGTTTTGACTCCCCTTCTTGTCCTTTTAGCCGGTTTTGTGGTGTTTCGCATCCGGAGGTCCCAGCGATGAAATGGCGCCATTCTGTTCTCTACCTGCTGATTTTGCTCCTGGTGGGAGGGTATTTTTATTACTTCGAAGTGGTCAAAAAAGGGCGGGACGAGGCTGCCGAAAAGGAAAGCAAGCGAGTCCTGATCTTCGATCCCGCTAAGGTTCCACGCATTGAAATTTATTCGAAGGATAAGCCCGCCGTCGCGCTCGAGAAGGATGGCGAGTGGAGGATTGTCGAGCCTCTTCGGACCGGGGTCGAAAAAGGCGCGTTGGAAAGCTTTATCGGAGCGCTCGAGAGTCTTGAAGCCGAACGGATAGTGGCCGAGTCGGGCGATGATCTGAAGAGATATGGCTTGGAGCAGCCGTCGCTTAAAATACGTTTTAAATCTGGCGAGAATTGGTCTGAGCTTCTGTTGGGAGACAAAAATCCCCTTGGGGGCGGGTACTACGCCAAGAGCAGCGATAAGAGCAGAATAGCGCTCATTGCCGAAGGGAATTGGTCCGTCTTGAATAAAGACGCTGAAGGACTCAGGCGCCGTGCCCTCTTTACCTTTCAGACCCATGACGTAAAGGCTGCGGCTATCGCCTGGAAAGAAGGCGGGAGCGTAAGTGTCGAGCTGCGTGAGGATGGGAAAACATGGGTTGCTCCCGCAAGCCCGGAGCTGAAGATCAAAAGCGGTAAGGTTCAGAATGTGCTTGACCAAATACAGTGGTTGAGGGCGCAGGGCTTCATTGACGATGGAAGCGATAAGCTCGAAGCTCTCGGCCTCGAGCCGCCGCTTGCTGCTGTCACTTTGAAGCTTGAAGGGGACAAATCGGCAGAGCTTCTGCTCGGCGGGAAAACGGAGAACGCTAAGCAGATTAACGCCTTGAGCTCGGAGCTTCCCTTTGTTGCCCAGATCGAGGCCTCCATATTGGATGATCTTCCCAGGAGCCTGGAAAATCTTGAGGATAGATCGATCTTCGGCATTAAGTCGGAAGATGTGAAGGAGGTGGGATGGCGTCTTGATGGAGTTCAGGCTCTGGCGATTCAGACTGACAAGAGACAGTGGAGTCTCCGAATAAATAACGCCGAAGCCAAGCCGCTCAACGAGCCTTGGCATGTGACCACGCTTCTTTGGGATCTGAAGGAAGCACAGTTCGCGAGCAAAATTGCTCCTCCGCCACCCGCTAAACCCGCACAACCCTACGCCAGGATTGTCTTTAGGGACGCGGGAAAAGAACTATTGGCTCTCGGTTGGGAGATGCCGACCGGGGATGCCGCAGACCTGACCGCGCTCTGGATAGAAAGAGAAGGCTCCGGTTCTCTCGAAGCGGTCAAGGTGGAGCAAAAGACGATCAATAAGATCGAAGAGGATTTGAACGCGATCGTTCGGGCCGGCAGTGAGCAAAAGTAGGCTTTGTCATCTGAAAGGCAATGTGAAGGAATGCTCCCGCGTTGGATTCCATGAACGGGAATGCAAAGAATCGGTTGGAACTGCTTTTTGATGTTATCGATAGAGGCCTCATCGCCATTGATTCAGGCGAGCTTTTCGAGTCGCAAGACTTTGAGCGCGTTTCCCGGATCAGGAATGAAATGGCTAAGGCCTTTGTCGACCTTCTGGTGTGGGAAAGGCCGGGGCTCCTTGCATCCAGAGGCATCGACTGGCCTTATCGCGCTCTAAAAGAGCGCTACGGCATGTTTTGCGGCCTTGCGAGAAATGGAAAAGATCCTCTTGTCAGGCGGCAGGCGCGATGCTTCCTGGCGTTTCTTCCTTTTCCCATGCAATGGCAATGGCTGCTTCAGCTCGAAAGCCAGGAGGGCGAAGACCCTGAAATATGCGATTTTCTAGCCGCGGAAAGACGAGAGCTGCGCCGAAAGCTCCTCTCCAAGCCCCAGAAGCATTTTAAATTGCGCCATTTCTGCCAGATCCTCAAAGCTCCCCGCTCTGAACGGGAAAAAGGAGTGCTCCGCATCTTTTCCCTGCCGTACCTTTTCGTACAGAGCGGACTTCTGAAGCAGCTGAGCGAAAGATATCTCTTCTATGTGGAGCCGCCCATGGGAGTGATCTTTCGTCATGCATGGTGGCGATATTTCTCCGTCTTGGATGATCCCTGCATCTTTGGGATTCATTCGGAGGAGGATCGTGATTTTCTGCGTGGTCAGACCGGGGCGGCCGCAGTCGGGATAGCCCACGGCGATTTTATGGAGGATATCGAATGGCGGGATTGCGGCAACGAGCAGAAGACGTACGACATCGTTTTCAATTCCACATTTGACGATATGCCGCGAAAGCGCCATGAGCTGATGTTGAGACTGCTGCAGCACCCTCTGCTTGAAGGGAATACAGCGCTTTTCCTCGGTAGGGGAGAAGATGAGAATGTTCTCGCCTTCAAGGGGCGAGTTGATGCGATGAGACTCCACTCTCGGGTCGATGTGCGGGCAAACGTCAAAAGGTCTGATATCCCGTCCCTTTTGAGTTGCTGCGGAATGGGGGTTCATCTCTCTCTTTACGAAAACGCCTGCCGAAGCATTTATGAATTTTTTCGCTCCAATTTGCCGTGCGTGGCTTCTGCATCCATGGGCGGCATGAACCTCGATCTGTTCAATCATCAAACCGGCGCGGCCGTGAAAGATGACGAGCTTCCCGAGACTATTTGCTCTGTGTTGAAGCGCCGCGAGCAGTTTGCTCCGCGCCGGTGGTTTTTGAATCATTCGGGAAGCAGACGATCCACGGAAAGCCTCAATGAGATTCTTCGGAAGCTCTCCGTTGAATGGGGGTATGAATGGAGCCATGATATCGTCCGTTTGGGGAGCAGCGGAGCGAGTAGATATGCGGACAAAAGGGACTACGAAGACTTTCTTCCGGAATTTGAAATCATTTTAGGCCATTTCAGGGCTGTGGATTTGCACGGGGCGACTTTTTCCGTTGAATGAGCCTGATTGCAATCGCGTCTGCAACCAGGCTCATGGGAAGTCTACTGCTGCTTCGCTGCTGCAGCCTGCTGCGTGCTGATGTTCAGGTCGTAGCTAATTACCACGCTCTGAGATTCCCAGAGCTTCACGAAATCTTTTGCGAGAACGACAGAAGCAACAAGCTCGGGCGTTCCGTCGCCATTGAGATCCGCAATACGGATGGCGGTCACCATTCCACCTATGTCTCTCGTCTTCCAGTTTTCAAGAAGACTTACCTGATCGTATGAGAGCGATACAATTTCTCCCTGATGATAGTATCTGATGCCTTCCGGCATGAACCGGTCGTAGTCGGGGCTTCGATTGGCGACTATTTCAGGGATGTTGTCCTTGTTCATGTCGGTAATGAGTATCGGAGATGGAAGGTAGTAATAATCCACCTGGTTGAAACGAAGGTCAGTGATTTTTCCGATAAACCCATTGTTTGTGGCTGCAAACCGTTGTCTGCTTTTCCAAAGCTCATCGCCGGAAGCGCTCAGGAGGATAAGATGATTGTCCGAGTTGATCACGATGAATTCATCATTATTATCGTTGTTGACATCCGCCTTGGCAAAGTTGAACACATTGCACTGCTTGGGAAGAGGGATAGGCATAACCGGCGCCAGAGTCTGACCGCGCAGCGTCATCTCGTACACATCTCCTTTTAGCGCTGGGTCTGTCGCTTCGCCTTTTTTCTGGCCGAGAAGCAACTTGCCTCTAAGAGGGATGTCCACAGCGTTGAGGAAATAAGGAACGTCCTTGTACAACACTTCAAGTTTATTGCCGACCAACTGAAGTCCCAAGGACGACGCTTCAGTCGTTGAATCCTGCCCATACCCAACCTTGTTAGTGGTATTACCCGTCACAATGTTGATCTTACGCAGATTGGATATGTGGATCTCGGCTTTGCCGTCCTGGTTCAGATCCGTCACTGAAACCCATATATAGTTGTCTACATTGGAGCCGGTGTAATTGGCGAGAGCTCTGAGACCGTTGGCTTCTCTCTTGTAAACAGTCACCTTCGACCCGCTCACGGCAACCAGTTCGGGCTCCTTATCGCCGTTGACATCGCCAATGTCCATTCCAAGGATGGCGCCGCCAAAGGTCTGACTCCTCCATATGCCGCCCTGCCTAAGCGAACTCTCGGGAGTGATTTCGATAAAATTGGGATTGATGTAGGAAATTTTGTCGCTGCTGTTCACCATGGCGCCCGGCACAAGCAATTCAGGATTCCTAATCGAAGAGAGCTCGTTTTCAGAGGAAGCATCCTGGGCTCTGTCGGTTGAGCGGGCAAAAACCTTCTGATTGATTTCTTGCGCCGATTGGTTGATCTTCGGGATGACTTCGTCGAGAGAACCGGCTTGGACGTATACGGGAACAGGCTCTTTGCCCCCGGATACGGGAGCCATTTTTGCATCGATGCTGATGGCGCGTCCCAAGGCGGTAACACTTCCAAATAAAACGTAATCAGCCTTGAGATTCTGACCGACCTGAACCGCCTCTTGCAAAGACATGTCTCCCTTCTTGCTGCGAAGAGCCTGATCGGTGACCGTGCGGTCTATGATCTGGACTCTACCCTGCCAGGCCAACCTAGAAGAAAGCATATCGCGTATGCCGTCTTGAAGGTATTGGAGCTCCCCGGGCGTATGCATGCTGAATGGAAGAACAGCGACGCGGGCGGGAGCGCTACCCTGCTCTCCCGCAGATGAAGATCCTGCGTTGGAAAGAGATAATAACGCTATTATAATAGAGATGAAAAACACTGCATTTTTTTTCATTGAAGAAAGATCCTCCTTAAAAAGCGAAAAAGCATCTACATCGACGGTGGAAAGGCCTTAACGATCTGCGCCCATCAATTCGATACTATACCCAAAGGAGCATTCCTTGTGAATCGCAATCTTCAGAGAACCCGCCTTGTGGCTTATTAAAATCTTAAACTTACTCAAAGTTAACCCTCATCGATCTTTTGGACTTGACACAACAACGGCTTATGTTGTAGGAGATTCAAGGTGCATAATAGGGGTGGTAAGTTGATCACACATCAGATTGAAGGGAGGTAATGCCAAGCATATTAAAGGTTTGCAGCCTGGCGACTGAGGGGCTAAATCAGATTTTCTGTTTGAGAAGAAGATGCAAGATTGGTTAGCTTGTGAGGAGAAAAGAGATGAAAAAATATTTAATGGCGGTGGTTGCACTGTTTACAATCCTAGCCGTCGCAATGCCTAGCTTTGCGCTGGAAGTGAAGTACGGCGGTCTGTTCCGGCTCCGCCTTCAGTCTAATGAGAATGTTTCAGACGGACGGGACGGCAAATATTTCGATCCCGCCGGTGTGAATGCTAATGCGCGGACTCCCTTCGGTTCTCTCGACGACAATAACAACTATATCGATCAACGCTTGAGAATGTACTTCACCTTCGTCGGCAGTGAAAACCTCCAGGTTGTTACGAAGTGGGAAGCCGATACGATTTGGGGTAATGAAGCTTCTGGAAACGTCCAGGCGCTGGGAAGACATGGCGGCGGCGATGTCGGCGCGGACGCCGTCAACCTCGAGATGAAGAATGCATACCTCGACTTTGCCATTCCTATGACCACGGCAAGGGCTACGATGGGTGTGCAGGGCATCTCGCTCCTTCGCGGCTGGGTCCTTGACGACGATTTCTCTGCTGCTGTTATAACCGCCAAAATGGATCCTTTTAATTTCCAGGTCGGCTACGTTGCAGCGATCAATGAGCTCGTTAACAGCTCGGACGACGATGTAAACGATTACTATGCGAACATTCAATATGCGTCTGGCCCTCTGAAAGCCGGATTCCTGGTCTTGTACCAGGATGGCAACGAGACGGGACGTGACGGCGCAAACACCGGTAACGCTTTTACTACGCATACCATTGATCCCGGCCTCTTTGGCAACGGAACCCATCAAGGCGCCGGTAGCGGCCCCTCGTTCGGCGGTGGATTCGGGAGAGCGATCGGCGGTGTTAGCGCTTTGGGTGCTGCAGCAGGCAACGCCAATGATATGCTCAATTTCATCAATCAGACCTTTGGCAATGCCGTGCCCGCTGTTGGCCTTGGCGACAATCAACACTTAGTAGACCTCGGAATCAACCTCGAATACAAAATGAGTTACTTCTCCGCGTACCTCAATTTTGTTAAAAACCTTGGTGGATGGTCTCGCGCTAACGAAATTTCCGGTTTGGTCGATGCCAACGGGAAAAGCCTGAATCTTGACCAATCGTTCGACGGCTGGATGGTCGATGCCGGCGGCAACTACTACTGCGGCCCATGGACCTTCACTTTGAGCGGCTTTGTGACTTCGGGCGGCGACATTACCAAGCCTAACGATTTTGGCGACTTCTTCCGCTATCCCGCAGGCGGCGGGCATGCCTGGTCCGAAATCATGGGTAGTGGATCATTGGATGCGAGTGTTGGCGACGGCACAGGCGCCCAGGATGTGCAGAAGTTCAACATGGGTTACTCCTCGGGCATGCAGCCCTCCAACATCTGGACAATCCAGGCCGGCGTAGCCTATCAGTTGCTGAAGGGAACGAAGCTGACCCTCAACTACTGGTACATCGGCACGGTTGAAGATGCAGTATCCGACGCAACCCTGTTCTTCAGAACTGCCCAAGCTGGATTGGCCTCAATGGATGATCTGAAGACCAGCGACAGCATTGGTCATGAAATAAATTTCTATCTTGATCAGCAGGTTGTCGATGGCTTGAATCTCCGCCTTGTCGGCGCCTATCTGTTCGCTGAAGGCGCATACTCCGTCTTCCCCAAGGATGATGACGCCTACGAGCTCGGCGCTGTACTGCAGTGGAGCTTCTAGTTCTCTAGATTGTAAAGTGTAAGATCTTGACCCGGACGGAAGAGTTTTTTCCGTCCGGTTTTTTTTTAGCCTCTCCAACTATGCTTGGATGCCTTTGCAATCTTCTGGGTCTGTCTTTTCCTGAATTGATCTTCCATGTTAAACTTGTGGTATAAAAGAGATACTACAAATTCGGAGGTGCGCTTTGTACTTAAGACGTGTGCCCCATGGAGGGGGACGCCATTTTGTATTGCGGGAGTCCTACAGAGAAGACGGCGGTTGGAAACATAGGGACATAGCCGACCTGGGGGCGGATCCAAGCGAGTATATCGAGTATCCCGGGGGAAATGGCTATTACATTCGCCCCGACTTGGAAGACCTTATTCAACAGGCTGGAATCGAATATACTGCTGAGGAGATAGAAAACATTTTCCTCCCTTTTCTGGACCCGAGGATCAGGCGTATCATAGAAAACTTTCGACGGTCGCCTTCGCGTTACAGCGGCAACAGGCGAGAGTCTTCGGACAGCCACCGCGCCCATTGGTTTGACAAACGCCGTATTCACTTCCTGAAATTCGGGCGCATCGACATTGGAAATATTGACGGCGAAAAGTGGGGATTCCAGAAAATTCTGAGAGACAAGAGCAGGGATGAAATAGAGCATGTCATTGAGGGCATGGAGGCCGAGCTCAGGCCAAGAGAATTCATGTCTTACATTTATACAGCCTTCAACCTGGAATCGTACTTTTCCAATCATCTACTGAGACATCATCCCGCGGCGCTGGATCCGGAGAAGATCGACAGTTTTTTCCTTGAAGAAATCTGCAGCATCAATCAGGATGCCCGGTTTTTCAGAGGCATGGACAGAGATAGCATTTATCCGCTCCATCCAATGCTGCAAAAGTATGTGATCATCTATTTCGACGGCTCCGTCATGGCTGGAAACACCTGGAGCGAGGCCATAAAAGAACGGCTGCGCCAGAGGATGAATAGGGCTCGAACGGCGCCGTCCAGCCAAATGGGGAAAGAGGAAGCCCTCGAGGTCATCGGAATCGCGGAAAGCGAGTTGCAGTGCATGACTCTAAATAGACTGACAAAACATTACCGACGCAAGGCTCAGGAAATGCACCCCGACAAAGGCGGCGATCACGAAGGTTTCCTCAAGCTGACAGAAGCTTATAATATACTTCTATCGATGCTTTAATGCTACTGTGTCATAAGGAATTTGATACTTCTGAGTGATTAGAAGAAAAAGAGGATTACTCCGAAGACCATGAAAGAAATAGCATCGAAGAAAGCAACAACTCTGAGAGGAATTCATGGAATATTTGAGGCATACGTGCCGAATGTTTCCTTGACTATGGGGCATAAGGACCGGTTGGACCCCTTCGTAAAGTCAACGTGGCTTTCGCGCAAATCCCCTACCGGTGGCCATGTTGTTTGCAACAAAAAGTGATTTTTCGAAGAGCAAAGAGGCTAAATTTATGACACTTGTCAGCGGATACACTCATTACATGGCCTTGATCCAAGTATCTATTCCTGATTGACAGGGCAATTTCGGAAACCTGGATAGAAAATGAGCGAACCGTGGGAATCAACTTTGAATCATCGGAACCGTTGAACAAAAAGCTCGAATGTTTCCACAAGTCGGTCCAGATCTCGCTTCGAATCAAACGGGTGCAGTCCAATATAGAACCCGCGATCATGGACTTCATCCGCGCCAATTAAACTATTATCCTGCAACTCCGCGTATTGCCGACACACCGGTTGGCGCGCTAGATTGCCAGCAACAATGGGACGGGTCTCCACTCCTTCCATTTCCAGGTGCGCCAAGAGATCATTTTTCTGAAAGGGACACCCCTTAGCAAGCATAACCGGTAAGGCGAACCAAGAACATTCCGCATCAGGGGAGACTTCCATCAAATACATAAAATCTTTGTGTTGATCAAAATATTGCCGCAAATAGGCAACATTGCTCAGCCGTTGAGAATGGAACGTCGGCCATCGCAGGATCTGTTCAAGCCCGAAACCGGCCTGTAATTCAGTGGGACGAACATTGAACCCCCAACTCCAAAAAGTGTAGCGAGGGTCAAAACCCTTTTCTAGCGTAGTGTAAGAGTATTTTGTATTTCGACCCCAACCGTGTGCGCGTAACAGCCTGAGTTGATCAGAAAACTGCTGGTCCTGGCAGATGATCATCCCACCTTCCAAGGTAGTGATATGATGTGAGAAAAAAAACGAAAAACTGCCGGCTATTCCAAACGTGCCGACTGGTTGCTTTTTAAATCTTGCTCCTAAAGCTTCACAGCAATCTTCTATCAAGATCAAATCATGCTTTCTACAAATGCTTAAAACGCAGTCCATATTACAGGGATTGCCCATGAGGTGGACCAATGAGATTCCTCTAGTGCTTGATCGAATTTTTGCCTCTAGATCATCCATGTCCATATTCAGTGTTCTCGGGTCGGTATCAACAAATCGAACCTTGAGCCCAGCCATCATCAGCGACCAAATTTGTGTCGGCCAAGTAACCGATGGGATAAGAATCTCATCGCCAGGTTTCAATTGCCTAGTGCGCATATTGATAAGGGAAAAGGCGATGAGCAAGTCGGCTGAAGAGCCGCTATTCACCATAATCGCTTCGGTTCCTCCAAAACTCTTGGTGAATTGTCTTTCAAACTCCGCAGTCTTCTCAGCCATTGTTGTCCGGAAAGAACACAAGGAGTCAATAGCTGCAAGGATTTCTTCCGAGTCATAGCTCGGTTTGCTAAGGGGATACCAGTATTTGTGTGCTCTGTTGACTACAGCCTGTGAAGCTTCGTGCATCAATGTCTCTATCGGTTCGCGTATTTTCTCGATCAGCCCGTCCAAATGATGAAAATGTTTCAAATCGAACTCCTTTTCCATCTATGCTGGAAACCGATTTTTAAAATCTGCAATGACCGAGCGGATGCCTGTTTTCAGATCTATTCTGTGACGCCATCCAAGTGAACTCAATTTCTGTATGTCAAGCAGCTTTCTAGGCATCCCATCCGGTTTCGTGTGGTCCCATTCCAGTTCTCCTGAAAATCCAACTAAGTCGGCTATTATTAAAGCAAGATCACGTATGGTGTAATCAACTCCAGACCCAACGTTGATAATGTCGGGTGAATCATAATTTTTTAGCAAGAACAGACAAGCATCCGAGAGGTCGTCAACGTGGAGGAATTCTCGGCGGGCGGCGCCGGTTCCCCAGAGTGTCAATTTTGAAGCCCTGTTGCGCTTGGCTTCCTCGAAGCGGCGGACAAGGGCAGAGATGACGTGGGATCTCTCAAACTCGAAATGATCACCGGGTCCATAAACGTTGCATGGTATCGGACAAATCACATTCAACTTGAACTGCATATTGAGAGCACGGGCTAGCTGAATTCCGGCAATTTTAGCAATTGCATAGGATTCATTAGTTGGTTCCAAAGGGCCGTGCATCAGATATCTTTCCTGCATGGGTTGCGGCGATTCACGCGGGTAGATGCATGAGCTTCCTAAAAACAGCGTTTTGGTTACCTCGAAATCCTTACACGCCAACAAGAGATTGTTTTGAATCTCCAAGTTATCAACAAGGAAATCGACGGGCGAAGTCATATTTGCAGCGATGCCGCCAACTTTGGCAGCTGCAATAACAACATATTCAGGATGGTTTTTCTCAAAAAAAAACCATACCGCATCACGGGAAGTCAAATCCAGTTCGTGTCGCGAACACGTAAGGAGGTTTGAAAAGGCGGCGTTACGGAAACACCTTATTAGTGACGATCCAACTAAGCCACGATGGCCGGCAATGAATATCCTAGATTGGGGAGTCAAAAAAGCCATGTGAGAACAACCTTGTCACATTCTAGTTTCAAAACTTTCGAAAACCGGGAACCCGTTCCGTTGGCATACGGACTGACGACCTGCTTCTTTGAGATCATAAGCAATCATCTCTGCAATCATTTCATCTAAAGTAACCCTTGGCTCCCATCCAAGTTTGATCCGAGCTTTAGTTGGATCGCCAACCAGTGTTTCGACTTCCGTTGGCCGGAAGTAGTTGGGGTCGACAGCAACAACAACTTGCCCATGCTTCAACGCAACACGTTTGCAATTAGAGGTTAGATGGGCAAGTAGTGGAGAATTGCGCGTAGAAAGGACAACCCCATACTCAGAGGCGTTTTCCCCGCACCAGTCGAGTTCAATTCCAACCATTGCAAAGGCCCGTTCACAAAACTCACGCACTGAGTGCTGCTTTCCGGTGGCTATGACATAATCGTCAGGTTCCTCTTGTTGTAAGATTAGCCACTGGGCTCTCACATAGTCGCGCGCGTGTCCCCAGTCTCTAAGGGAATTAAGATTCCCCAGGAAGAGGACATCCTGGAGTCCCAATGCTATTCGGGCTGCTGCACGGGTGATTTTTCTTGTAACGAACGTTTCACCACGAACCGGAGATTCATGATTGAAAAGAATCCCGTTGCAGGCAAAGAAGTTGTAAGCTTCCCTGTAATTCACAGTGATCCAGTACCCATAGAGCTTGGCCACTCCATAAGGGGACCGTGGATAGAAGGCCGTACGCTCTGTCTGGGGTATCTCTTGCACTTTGCCAAACAGCTCAGAGGTCGAAGCCTGATAGAATCGGGTTTTTCCCCCAAGTCCAAGAATGCGAATGGCCTCGAGAATGCGGAGCGGCCCAAGCGCATCACAGTTGGCAGTGTATTCGGGGGTTTCGAAGGATACCTTCACGTGGCTCTGGGCCGCTAGATTGTATATTTCATCAGGTTGAACTTCCTGGATAATTCTAATGAGGTTCGTGGCATCAGTGAGGTCGCCATAATGCATAATGAAACGGAGTCCCTCTTCATGGGGGTCCTGATAGAGGTGGTCTACCCGTTGAGTGTTAAACAGGGATGCGCGGCGTTTGATGCCATGAACAGTGTATCCTTTCTCTATCAGAAGTTCTGCGAGATAAGCTCCATCCTGACCCGTAATGCCGGTAATAAGAGCGACTTTGTTTTGGATCATGTGGCAACTCTCAGACTTGGGGTATAATAAGCGATCAAAAATACAGGGAATCAGAAAAGAGTATAGAGCTTGCCGTCTGGATCAACCTAAATCGCTTCTCCTTGGATTAGAATAGGCAAACAGCGCTAACCCATAATCAATGTGGCATGGCCATAAAGGCAGTGCGCCAATCTCGTAAGAATCGACTTGGGACTCAACCAGCAGCACACCCATACTATAGATCATGCCAGGGGAAACTTACAATCGGTTTTAGTTAAAATGGGAGAATACCGCATGCGGAGGCGCTATGAGTGTCTACGGCTTGCGCCAAGAGAAATCACTTTACTCGCCTGACTGTAAGGGTCAATCTCTTTTCTCAATATTCTCTGGATGATCGAATCCAAAGATGGGCCTTCAACCTCTAACCGTTCCAAGAGTCGATGAAGCGCCATATCTCTCAAAATTTCCAGGAAATGATTACGTGCTCTCTTTTTCTGAATTTCGAGCAGGCGGACTCCTCCATTTGAGAAAAGGAACTCTTTATGCTTTTCAATCGCCTGATATAGTTCATCAATCCCTTGTCCCTTGACAGCCTCGGTTTCGATAATGATCGGAGTCCACCCGGCGTCATCATGATTACGGATTCCCAAGTCTATCATGTTGCGAATATCTCGAACGGTCTTTCGGGTTCCCTCGCGGTCGGATTTGTTGACAGCAAATATTGCTCCAATCTCCATTATGCCGGCCTTAATGGCCTGCACCTCGTCGCCCATACCGGGAACAGTCACCAATACTGTTGTATGAGCGCTATGAGCGATTTCCACCTCATCCTGACCAGCCCCCACCGTCTCGATCATGATCACGTCCTTGCCCATGGCGTCGAGCACAGTGACCATATCATTGGTCGATTTTGTCAACCCGCCAAAATGGCCTCGAGTGGCGAGGCTTCGAATGAAAACCTCGCTGTCATTGAAATGGCGCTGCATTCGAATGCGATCGCCGAGAATGGCGCCTCCACTGAAAGGGCTGGTGGGATCGATAGCAAGAATGCCAACCTTCAAACCTTCTTTTCTGTAACGAATGGCAAGTTGGTCGACAATAGAGCTCTTGCCTACGCCCGGCGACCCGGTAAGACCAATTATGAAGGCTTTTCCGGTATGGGGATATAATTCCCGAAGAATGGCGTGCGAGGAGGGCAATTGATCGTCGATGTCACGCAGCAAACGGGCAGTTGACCTGATGTCTCCAGCAAGAATCCGATCGACAATGCTCATCACAACATCTTCTCACTTTCAGCAAGCGGTTGACGAGGCATGATATTTTGGGCAACCCAGCAAGTGATGTCGCTGAGTCTCGCGCCGGGCTCAAATAACGCTTTGATTCCGATTTCCTTGAGCTTGGGGATGTCATCAAGTGGGAAGATGCCGCCTCCAATGACGGCAATGTCTTCAGCATTGTGCGTCTTGAGAAGCTCCATTATGCGGGGGAAAGTGTACATGTGGGCGCCGGATAATATGCTGAGGCCTATGAGATCGACGTCCTCCTGAATAGCTGCGCTGACGATCTTTTCAGGAGTTTGGTGACAACCGGTATAAATCACCTCGAAGCCGGAATCCCGAAAAGCCCTTGCAATGATGCGCGCTCCTCGATCGTGTCCGTCTAGTCCGGGCTTGGCGACAAGGATTCGAATCTTCCTCACCGAATTATTCATGCAAGGCCCTTCCTCTTGAGAAAGTTCAAAGTGAAAGCGGTAATCAAAAAGTGCCGGGGTCCGTGTAGATCCCAAACACATCCCGGTAGAGATCGCAACACTCCTGCTCGGTGGCTCCAGCGCGGACAGCCTCGATAAGAGCGGGCATCACGTTATTTTCCCAGCTCGGCGGACCTTCGCAACGCTTTCTGAGCGCATCCAGCGCTTTCTGCAGCTGAACCTTGTTCCGCTGGGAAGTAAACCTCCTGGTTCGCTCGATCTGGGCGCGCTCGACTTCCTCGTCAATATTAAGAATAAATTCAAGGGGCGGTCTTTCAGAGGAATACTTGTTCACGCCGATGAGAGTTTTTTCCCCTTTCTCCAATTGCTGCTGAAAATGATAAGCTGCATCGGCGATTTCCATTTGAGGGTAATCCTTCTCGATGGCTGCAACCATGCCGCCCATTTCGTCAAGCTTGCGAATGTACTCATTGGCCTCTTCTTCCATCCTATCGGTCAGAGCCTCGACATAGTAGGAGCCGGCAAGGGGATCGATTACATCGGCAACACCGGTTTCTTCGGCGAGAATCTGCTGAGTGCGCAGAGCGATGAGCACAGCCTGCTCGCTTGGAATCATGTAGACTTCATCGAGTGAATTGGTGTGGAGAGACTGTGAGCCGCCAAGGATAGCGGCAAGGGCTTCCGTTGTTGTGCGAATGATGTTGTTATAAGGTTCTTGCGCAGTGAGCGAACATCCGGCGGTCTGGGTGTGGAAGCGCATTAGCATCGAGCGCGGATTCATGGCCTTGAAGCGGTTTTTCATGATGCGAGCCCACATGCGTCGCGAGGCGCGCATCTTGGCGATCTCCTCGAAGAAATCTATATGTGAATTCCAAAAGAACGAAAGTCGTCCGGCAAAAGAGTCTACCTCAAGGCCGCGTTTTATGGCTTCTTCGACATAAGTAATGCCGTCATAGATAGTGAAGGCGAGCTCCTGGACAGCCGTAGCGCCGGCTTCACGAATGTGATAACCACTGATGCTGACGGTGTTCCAGCGCGGAACCTCACGGGCGCCGAATTCGATGGTGTCGGTGACAAGCCTCAGGCTGGGCTCTGGGGGGAGCATCAAGGTCTTCTGTGCAATAAATTCCTTGAGACAGTCGTTCTGGATGGTGCCCCCAAGCTTATGCCGCTTATAGCCTTCGTTTTCAGCATTCGCTATATACATTGCCCAGAGAACTGATGCAGGAGGGTTGATGGTCATGGAGGTAGTGACTTCTTCAAGGTCGATATTGGCGAAAAGCCGCCTCATATCGTCAATGGTGTCGATGGCCACGCCGCATTTACCGCATTCTCCACGAGCAAGAGGGGATTGCGTGTCATATCCCATGAGCGTTGGGAAATCGAATGCCGTGCTCAAGCCCGTTTCTCCATGCTCGATGAGGTAGTGAAAACGCTTGTTTGTGTCATCAGCGCTGCCAAGGCCCGCAAACATGCGCATGGTCCAGGGCCGCGCGCGATACATCGTACTTTGAACGCCACGCGTATATGGGTATTCGCCCGGGAAGCCCAACTCTTCAAGGTAATCCTTCTCTCTGATGTCAAGGGGAGTATAAAGAGGCTTTATCTCCATATCCGAGATAGTGGAAAAGCGATCCGACCGCTCCGGCATCTTTTCAAGCGCTTTTCGATACTCTTCAAGCCACTCCTTGTGCTCCCTCTCGATTCTTTCCATACCGGATTCCGAAAACATTTTATTTCCCATAGTCTTAACCTCCTGGGTTTACATAATGTAAAGACCAGCCAAATTTTCCGGAAAATGAAGCGAGCGCGCGTGGAGTGCTTGCCTATTTTATTAAGGCGGGGACGAGAGAAATTCCAGGTGGAACAACAAAAAAAGGCCGCTTCAATGCGGCCTTTTTTTATTATACATACTGATCTGCAAGCTCCTTGATGACGCCTTCTATATCCTTGCCGGTTTGAGCTTCTAAATCGCGCTTTGCCTGCTCCAGGCGAGAGCGAACCAGGGGGTTCCCGAGCTCATCGGGAGAGTGAAGGGCGCCTCCACGGCGGCCCAATCTGAAAAGAAGCCTGTCCTCATCGGGAAGAGCAAGGTATTTATCTATTACGCCCAACATGAAATCCTTGTCCTTTGGCAAGGAGCCTTCCACCTCCTGAAGAAGATTCATGATGTGGTCGGATGTGATGGTGCTTCTGATTCCATCGAGGGATTCTATCATGAGACGAATTTCGGACACCATCTCGTCGTCTGTGAGTGGAATGAAGCTTCCATCCATCAGATTTTCATAAAGGGGAACGCGGGGCGGAATGCGAAGACTCCGCATTCGGATGAAATGGGGATCGATGGCGTTTAGAACTCTTGCCGTCTCCAACGCATGCTCTTTCGTCCAGGTCTTGCCGCCGAGCCCGGGCATGAAGTACTCGGAGAGCGTCATGCCCGCCTCGACTACTTTGCGGCCCGCGTCGATATGCTGGGCGGCTGTAGTCCCCTTTTTAACAAACTTGAGCACCTTATCCGATCCGCTCTCGAGGCCGATGTGAATCCGATCGAGCCCGGCTTCGCGGATCTCTCTCAGTTCTTCGACGCTCTTCCTCGAAAGGGTGCTGCTCCTGGCGTAAGAGGTTATTCGCTTGATTCCGGGAACTTTTTCATTCAAATACCGCAACGCATTCACCAAAACCCCGGCGCTGAGCTTGAGGCTGTCGGCATCCTGGATGAAGACGGTTCCATCGCCGGAAAAAGCCCACATAGCGACGTGACGGTAACAGGCATTGTAGGAAGCGCGGGTCAAGACGTGATTGATGACCTGCTGGGTCAATCGACCTCCAAATCCCATGGTGTGCGAAAGATTATGCAGGTCTTCCAGGATATCGTGTACGGCGTCGATATCTTTCCGGATTTCTTCAAGGGATCTGCGGCTGAAGCTCTGTCTTTTGTAGACAGGACAAAAAGTGCACTTGCTCCATGGGCAGTTCCTGGTAAATCGCAGCAGAAGGCTTCCCGCTTCGCTTGGCGGACGTATGGGGCCTTGTTCAAAGTACATCATGCTTCTTCCTCCTTATCTCTCGTTGTCCCCATTATATAGCATAGATTGAAGGAAGTGGCGCGAGGGGCCAACAAAATCTTTATGATTTGAGCGGGCTTTGCTCGGGTAGATCCATATAATAGGCGACCCGAATGCGAGGATCGAGGTAGGCGTATATTTCAGAGGGCAACTGGGAGGGACGAATGCTGCGCATGATGGTAATTTCAGGATGTTCCTGGAGGTCTATGGCGAGAGCCTCCTGTTTCGGGATATCGGCGTCATACACGATGACCAAAGGTCTGAGACGGCTATTTGCCCTTACGGTAACGACCATCCCGATGCGGCCGTTGGACAGCTCGATAATGGCTCCCGGCGGATAAACGCCGAGAAAACGAATGAAAAGGGAAAGGAGACTCCTGTCGAACTGTTTTTGGTTTCTGCTGAACATGCATGAGAGAGCTTCATGAGGCGTCATGGAATCATCAGGATTATGTCTGTTGCAGAAGTTGTCGTAGACGTTTGCAATCGAGACAATTCTTGAAAGCTTGGAGATCTGTTCGCCGGCAAGCGCGTCAGGGAAACCCGTTCCATCCATGAGCTCATGATGTTGGCGGATGATCTCGATTGCTTCTTCTGGAAAAGCTTCGATGCGTGAAGCTATCTCATTCCCGTATTGAGTGTGCAGCCTAAGGAGATCCCGCTCGGAAGAGGTCAAAGGCGTCTGTTTATATAGTATCTTCTTTGGTATTCGATGCTTGCCGATGTCATGAAAGAGCGCTCCAAGTCCAAGTAGGCGCAACGCTCCCGGGCCTATGCCGGCTTCCCTCCCGAGAAGCATGGCGAGAATGGCGACGTTGAGGGTATGATAGAAGACGCCTTCATCTTTTCCCTTCACGTTCATCAAATGCACGACTATTTCGCTTTGAGCCAGAAGCGACTGGACCATGCCTTTTATCAGGAGGTCAGCTTCTTCAGCAGCTTCCTGAGACCCGGTGACCATGTTTTGCATCACCGTTTTGACCTGGGAGAAAGTCTTCTGATATTGCTTTTCACATTGATGAATCCTGTGCTTATGCTCGCGAAGCAATTCGATCCGCTCTTTTGTCTCCTTCCCTGTTGCTCGGGGCTTTTCAGGCCACTTTTCAGAATTTTCAGATGGGATAACAGGCTTTGCGAGCGTGTGCTTGACGTTCCGTGCAGGAGGATGCGCCAGCGGTTGCCTATCGCTTTTTTCTGGGATGTATTCAACCTGTCTGAGGCCGAGATCCCGGAGGGTTTGAATCTGTTGCTCATTCTTTATCTTGAAGCTGCTTGAAAGAAAAGGATGCTCATACCATTTTAACCCGATGCGGATAAAAACGCCCACCTGCAGGCAATCGACTGGTATGAGAAGCTCTGACATGATTTATCCGTAGAAAAAGAACGGAGGAAAGAACAAAAAAATCATCTTTGCATATTATAGGCTCGGATTGCTTTCGTTGTTTGGCGATAAGAGGATAATTCTTCGGCTGTGCGATCCCGAGAGCGAGAGAGGTTCTCGATACAGCGGGCAGTTTCCCTGTCAAGAACAGTCAGTAGCTCCCGAATGCGCACAACCTCATCCGCTTCGGCTCCTGCGCCAGTCTCCGCACGCTTGAGGCCTTTTATCCCGCCAGGCATCATCGCCTGCAGCTCAGCAAGCTTTTCTCGGCACGAGCCGGACAAACGTTCGATATCGATCTCGGAATTTTCTTCATGATTAGCAAGCTGTCTGGTGAAACCGATGAGCTGGTCGAGATGGTCTATAATATGCTGATGTTCATCGTTCATGCATAGAGCTCCAAAATGCTGCGCCTATTGAAAGGGAGACGCTTCTTGCCTCATAATCGTACAGCCCGGTGCGACAGGCTAGGCGGAAACCTTCCAGTTTTGTCCGCCTGTAGATTGCTCCGGCATCTGTGGCATGCCGTGATGAATTTGTTCCCATGCCTCTCTGAGCTCAGCAAGGATATGGATCAAATTATCGTACATGGTGGATTCTTGTCTACTGTTGACGCCAATCAATTGACGGAGGATGAAATTGTAGAGTCTGCTCAAATTTTGAGCGATGTCGCCGCCTCTTTCGTAATCGAGTCCAACCAGCAGTTCCGTGATGATGTCCTGAGCATGACGGATTTTGTCGTACGTCAAGTCCATATGCTGATCGTCATGAAACTCTTTCGCCTCCTGAAGATCATTGATAGCCGCATCGTAGCACATGATCACAAGCCTGAGAGGGTCAGCCGTTTCTATGCTCGTCTTCTGATACGTCTTGAGCGCGTTATTGTACACCATTCACTCCTCCTAACAATTTACCGCAACGGCGGCGGGGCGGATTTGGAGCCAAGCTCCCTTGAGATCCGCAAGCATATGAACCAGGTGGTCGTAGGTGTCGGTATTCTGACTGCTGTTGACGCCGATCAACTGTCTGAGCACAAAGTTGTAAATGCGGCTGAGATTCTGGGCGATCGGCCCGCCTCGCTCATAATCGAGGCTTACGAGCAGCTCCGTAATGATGTCCTGAGCATGCCTGATCTTATCGTAAGTGGCCTCGACCTGTTGGCTCATTTGTAATTCTTTTGCCTGTACCAGGTCCTGAATGACAGCGTCATAGCATCTTATGATAAGATTAAGATTGTCAGAAGCCTCGGGAAGAAGCTGCTGCCGTTCGACCGCGCCTGCTCCAACAGGGATCATATTCTCTCCTTGAATGTCTCTTAGTGAAGTGAAAAGACTCAATCGTTTATGACGACTGTCGTAGAACGCCGACCATATCTTTCTTGTGTCCAATTACGACGAGCCAAGCAACGAAGTAAGCTGTGACGCTTGAGATTGCATTTGGCCTACCGCAGAGTCCATTGCAATGAAGCGCTTTGTGAGCATCTCCATCGTACGCTCAATTTTTTCCTCCGTGGTCGTGATCTTCTTCTCCAAATGGCTTATGGAGTCTTGAACGCTTTTTTGCTGGCGAGTCACCGAGCCATCAATGGAATCGGTATACCTGTCCAATGTGGAGCTCAGAGACGCGCCCAGTGAATTGAACAGAGAAGTCGTATCGGAAAAATTGGTCTTCAGCGCCTCTTGAAACTTGGTCGAATCGAGCGATAAGCTATTGTCAGAGCCAATAGTGACGCCCATCTTTGAGAGGGCGGCGCCTAGAGGGGAACGAGCGCTCAAAACCGAATCCTGTAGTTTGTGCTTGACGCCTTTCATTGTCGCATCGCCGAACAGAGCGCCTCCAGTGGTTTTAGTGCTCTCGTTATACGTCGACTGCTTGCCGATGAAGCTCATCACATCGTTATAAGCGTTTATGAACTTGTTGACTTGCTCCTCGATGGCTTTCGTATCCCTATCAACATTGAGAGTGACAGTTGTAGCCGGATCTTTCTTGTTAAGCGTCAGGGTCATCCCGGGGATGACATCATTGATGCTGTTTGTGGACCGCGTAATCGAAGTGCCGTTTACCGTCAATGCGGCATCGGCAGATGCCTGCTTTTCGGTAAAAGCCATGCTCGACGATCCTGAAATCCCTATATTGCCTTCCGTAAGCCCGGTTGCATCATTCGAAAGCAACAATCTGTAAGTAGGCGACTCGCCACCTGTCAATTGCAAGATGCTTGCCGTTACGCCCGTCGCTCCGCCGGAATTCGAGCCGTCATTCAGAGCATTGATCGAGTCTCTTATTTGGGTAAGGTTCTTTCCGTCAAGGTCGAGAGTCCCAGTTCCGCTGGCTGTTGTAATAGTAAGGCTTCCGGACGCTAACGTCGTATCTGTCAGCGAGGAAAAGGTTGCGGAGGATTCAAGCCTATCTCCTTTCGCGAGATCGTTTATGACAATCTCATAGCTCCCTTTTCCAGCGGAGCTTCCCGCCGATGCAGTGAGTAAGGACTCCGCGGTAACGGTTGAGGAGGAAGAGGTCAAGGTCGGCTTGAATACACTGAAATCCGATGAATCTTTCAATCCGTCCATTGCGCTCTTCAAGGTTGAAAGCTTGCTGCCCAGCGACTGCCAGGCGGTAAGCCTGTCCTGGTATTTTGTCTTCTGGGTGTTCAATGGAGTCAGCTTTGACTTCTGCTCCACCTCGCGCAATTGATCGATCAAGCTCTGCCAGTCAAAACCGCTTCCCAATCCACTAAGGCTGATTGCCGCCATGGCTTTCTCCTCTTCTTATATAAAATTGTCCGTAGCCTACAGGTTTAATCGGAGTCCAAAGGGCGGAACTTTAATGGTTTGAATACCGGCAAGCGGGGTTAAAGCAAAAAAGAGGAAGGTTGAAGAAGACAGTAAAAAGAGAGTGGCTTTTCAAAAAAAAAGAAAAGGCGGCAGAAAGCCGCCTCTTCTCGAATCGTAGAATGGCAAGGGTGAGATTAACCGCCGAGCAACTGCAATATCTGTTGTGGAGCCTGGTTTGCCTGGGCCAACATGGCCATGCCCGACTGCTGCAGGATCTGATCTTTGGTGAACTGAGTGACTTGGTAAGCCATGTCTACGTCGCGAATCGCGGATTCGGAAGCGGAGAAGTTTTCCATGCCGACTTGCAGGTTCTCCATTGTGTGACTAAGCCGGTTCTGATATGCGCCAAGGGTTGCCATGTAGGTGTTGACGCTGGTCAAAGCCTTATCGATGGCGTCCATTGCAAGACCTGCGCTGCTAGCGCTCCCGATGCTTGAAGTACTGACAGCCAGCGCACCTGTTGAAACCGTGTTCAGTTTTACCGCAATCTTATCCGTTGCCTCATTTGTCGCGCCTATCTGGAAAGTGAACGTACTAGTGCCGGCTGCGGTACTGTAGACCAATCCTTGGCCGCCATACTTCGTAGACTCTGCGATACGGTCCAACTCACTTTGAAGTTGAACAAATTCCGTGTTCAACTGCTCTCTGTTGGAGTTTTCAATCTGACCGCCTGCCGCTTGAGTCGCCAGATCTTTCATCCTGAGCAGAATGTCGTGTACTTTGTTGTACGCTCCATCGGCGACCTGAAGCATTGAGTTCGACTCTGACGCATTCTGGTAAGCCACTCGCATGGATGAAACTTTGGATTTGAAGAAGTTGGAGATTGCCAGTCCCGACGCGTCATCTTTGGCCGATTCAATACGGTGTCCCGAGGACAATTTCTTTAGCGAATCGCCGACTCTGCTTTGCGTGAGGTTCAGATTCTTTTGGATATTGAGCGCTTCAACATTTGTGTTAATTCTAAGAGCCATGATTATTCCTCCTTGAAGTTTGTACTCCTGACATCCTTGTCAAGAGCTTTCACCCAACCCTTCTACAGATTCTTTATTCCCTTTGATGTTTAAGATCGGAGAGATCTGGATGGAACTTTAGAATTATTTTTCCGGGGGCGGCTAATCTTGGCAATTTTCTAGAATGGCGATGTAACCGTGCTTCAGAAGCCAGTCGAGGTTCAATAGCACAAACTCTTTTGAGAGGCCGGAGTGTTGGCGACATTCTTCCAGCATCTCGCCGATTGTCCAGGTTCGTTCGAGGAAACGAGCAATAAGATAATCCTGGCATTCCTTGTTCAGCACGACAGCCATTTCTTCATACAGTATCGGTTGAAATGAGCGCTGGACACATCTCTTTCCATAGTTGCTCAGAGCCAACCGCGTCTGGGGACTTAACTGCATGGATGGATAATGGGAGAAACTCCTTTGCGTGGATGGGGCGATCAGGGGCGGAAGCGAGCCAGAAGCTTCCGGTTGACCTACAAATTGGGCGGCTTCTTCTTTTCTCTTTTTCCACAGCTCTTCGTAAAGGCCGATAATCCACCGCCACTGGAATGGCAAAGCGCGAGCGCGGGCGCGAAGGGACATTTCTTGCCTGAGAGCTGTATCGGTGGCGAGAGCATAAAGCGCTTCAGCAAGCTCGCAGAAGTCGAAAGCAATCTTTTGCGCTCTGTAAAACCGCAGTACGGAGGAATCCAGAAGGCCGCCAAGGGAATCCCATGGCTCCTGATCCATGCTCATATAGGTTGGTATGAGAAATCCCGTTCGTTTGTGGATCACCAGATCTTTGTACCCATTGAAATCCGAAGCCACTACAGGAAGTCCCTGCGCCATCGCTTCAATTATCGTGATGCCGAAGGTCTCCTGATAATTATCCACCATGGACAAAAAGACATCTGCCGCTCCCAAAAGGAGCATTTTCTTTTCACTTGTGACGTTTGATTCTATCCTCACCCGGTCTTGAAGGCGCAACTTGATGATCATGTCCTGGACCAGCTTCAGATCATTTGTCTTGCCGGCGCCTGCAAGGATGAGTGTGGATTCCGGGAAAGGCCTCTCTGTTCTCGACTGAAGCCATTCGATGCACTCGAGAAGAGGGGCCAGGTCCATCTTTCTGCGGGGGGAAAAACGGGCGAGAGAGAGCATGACAAAATGGTGATTCGGTATATTCAATGCCTTCCGACATTGGTATCGGTCTTGCGCAGCAAACGCCTCCTCCGGAATGCCCAGCGGAATCTGAGTAAAGGAAGGTGGCTCAGGGAGCTTTGCACCAAAGGATGAGGCAAAAGACTCCCTGATATGCTCGAAAGTTGCGGTCAGCATTTCAACTGCACAGCGACTGGTGCATACGATGGTGTCAAACGACTGTGGCTTTGCCAGCAAAAGATGTATGAATTTGCCATAAAGAGAGACCGTATCGAGAGAATGCGTTACGCCGGAAATCGGAAAAGGAAAAGAGGCCGATCGGTTTCGAAATTCTATTAGATAAGGCATGAAGTATGTGAAGTCTCCATTATGCATAATATCGATGGGAGCCTTCCTGGATTCATCCTTGAAAAACACCTGAAGCGAAAGCCTAACGCGTTTGTGGCATTCAGCCGGGACGATCTCCGGCAATATCTTCTGGAACTCGACAAGTTGACTGCTGTCTGCACAAAAGAAGGTGTAGCTTTCAAACGTTCCATATTGGAGCAGCGCCCGCAGGAATTCCTTGTTGGCTACCGGCATTCCCATCCTGTCCTGCCAAAAGGCGTCTCCTAAAAGGAATGGATCAAAACTACCCCATCTCATGCGTTGTGACTCCCTTGAGGCTGGCTAAGGAGATGAGCGATCTCGCGCGCCCAGCCTGCTAGCTTTGTTTTTTTCTGATGCTCCAACTGGTTAGCAGTTCTGGAGTAGAAACATTCGGGCGCCGACGGAATGGCGAAGTTGGCCAAGCCTGGAGTGGCTGTCAGCAGGCTGTGGATTTCATCGAATCCTTTGCTTTCCTTTATCTTTACATAAATCATGGCGAGAGCGAGAAGAATGTCCAGATCCTTGCAGCCGGAGTTAACAAGATTCCGGAAAAGAAGTTTTGCATGCGGCGCTTGTCCGATCCTCATATAGAGGTGAGCCAGATTCGCCATCGCATTCCGATGCCCGGGTTCTTTTTTTGTGGCTGCGTCATAGCAGTCAATCGCTTTTTGGACTGCTCCCTGCTTATCGTACAAAAGTCCAAGATTACAGTATCCGTCGGCGCTCAGCTCTCCGGTATGACGAGCTGTCTCATAAGCTTGGAAGGATAGCTCCATTTCACCGTCTTGAATCGCCATCAGTCCTAACTGCTCCCAACTCTCACAACGACCGACGCCCTGCTCCCATGCCTTTCTCATGCATTCTTCGGCCTTGTCTGTTTGCTTCATGCATATGAAGCTATACGCCATGTATATGAGCACTTTCCCGTTGGGAGGAGGGGCGGGTAGGGGAAAGTACCCTCTGGCGTCTTTGCCTGTCAACGTTTTCAAAAAGCAGGCAAGGCTCTGCTGGTGCTTATGAAGCCCCTGATAGGACAACCCCAGACGAAAAAAAGTCTGAGCATTTTCTTCATCTTTCTCTGCTAGCGCATGCGCTTTGACCAGGTAACGAAGAGCGGAATTCACATCGCCTTTTTTTTTGTACAAGCGAGCAAGGAAAAGAAACGCCTCCAAGATGAATGCTGAAAAGTCGGTATGTTTTTGCTGCTCTCCAGAAAGACATTGGCCTTTCTTTTCCATGTGAGTTATGGCTTTTTCCATGGCTTTTGCAGCCCGGTCGCCCATTCCGAGGTGGTCGTAGGAAAAGGCCAAGTAGAACTGAATCTGTTCATCCTCGCGGCCTTCAGACAGTTCTTTCTCCATGAGAGCCAAGTTCCGGAGGACCTTTTGCGACACCAGTTCAGGATCTCGGTATCCGTGATGCTCAATGACAATGTCCGTAACACCCAATGCCAGTCCCGCATTACGTGCGCAATGGTCGATTCTCTCATGGACTCTTCCCTGGAAATGGAGATCGTCTCTTCTGGGAAGACAACGAAGCTGATAAAGAGAACAGGCTGAAGAATCTACTCCTTTTACAGTAAAATAGAACGCTTTTTTGCCATCGAAATAGCTTTTGAGTGCTTGTATCTTTGCTTGGTTTTCCCTGTCCACAAAATCATCGGCGTCAAGCCAGAGGAAATAATCGCCTTTGGCCTTAGAAATAGACACATTGCGAGCGGCAGAAAAGTCTTCGCACCATGGAAAATCAAAGACCTGATCGGTATGCTGCAGAGCAATGGCTTTGGTCTCGTCAGTGGAACCGGTATCCACGATGACGATCTCATCGGCAAATGAGCTGAAATTGGTCAGAGCCTCGGCAAGCCTATGCGCCTCATTCTTTACGATCATGCATATGGAGAGTGTGGGGACGGGTGGAGGCATGAACCGGCTCCGATCTATATGCGCGAAAGCCAGTGGCGAGCATTCCCGAGATCGCCGATTCCAGCAAAAAGAGCGGCCAGGCGACGAATTGCAGCGGAATTATCCGGCGTAAGCGCAGCCAGTCTCTCATGAACTTCAATCGCTTTTCGGACGTTGCCTTCTTTAATATAGGCAATTCCCAAGGCATCCAGGATCTTGGGGTGGTTGGGGTATTGCATCGACATGCGATCCAGAAAACGGCGCGCCTCGTCGGGACGATTGCTTTCGAAATAATGAGTGACCAAGGCCTCGAGCAAGGCCTCGCCCTCTACACTTCTCAAGCTGTCTTCTGTCGCAGTCAACAGGATATCTTTGGCCAGGCTTATGTCCCCTGATCCAAGGTGAGCGCCTGCCAGAGGGATGGCGACTGTGGTGAGCGACATGCCCGTCGCCACGGCTTTTTGGAGATAGAAAACCGCCTGGGCGAAGTCTCCTGCGTTGAGATAACTCATTCCTATCAACCTGGTGATCTCGGGATCTTCTCCCACTCTTTTCACGTACCGCTGGAAAAAGGCAATTGCCTCTCCATATTGTCCCAAGTTTGCGTAAGAAATGGCTAGCGCCCGAATGACATCGGCCTCGCTGAAGGAATGCTCCTCGCTCACTTCCGTGAGGCGTTTTTCAGGAGGCCGGCAATAGAACCGGTAAGCATGAAGAAGGTTGGGCGCAGCCATATCGTAGCGTCCCTGATTGTAGTAGGCGATGCCTAAA
Organism: uncultured Syntrophobacteraceae bacterium; assembly: GCA_964578835.1. Classification (GTDB taxonomy): domain Bacteria; phylum Desulfobacterota; class Syntrophobacteria; order Syntrophobacterales; family Syntrophobacteraceae; genus CAZOEL01. The sequence goes on from CAZOEL010000005.1 coordinate 89,271, forward strand.
AGGAGTCGGGCGGTGCTTTGATGCTTAACTGCCTCGAGGGATGCCAGAGCTGTTTCCTCAGCTTTGGCGTAATCCTGACTGGAAAGATGGAAGAAGGTTATCAGGTTCAAAGCGGAAGCATGCAGGTTGGAGGTCAGTCCTTTAGCCCGCAGCGCCTTTTGGAGCATCTCAAAGCTCTCATCTTCCTGCTTTAGTCCTAGCAGCGTGCGTCCAAGGCTATATAAAATGTATGCGTTGTCCGGATCTCGCTCAAAGGATTTGCGGAGCAGGAGCAGATTTCTTTGCAGCTTTTCTTCCATCTTCGACGCATCGACGGCATAGCCCAGATGCTCGATGAGGAAGGGCGCTCGGACGATTTTGGCCCTCTTCTCGAGCAAAAAGGGATCCACGAATTCGTGAACCTCTCCTACGAAATGAATCCCGGGAAAATGCCTGAAGAAACGGATTGCGTAATGGAAGTCAAAACCGCCGTCCAATTTGGGACTTTTGATCGGCGCATAATAGCCGTCCACTCCAGGCGCCAAAGCGCAATCAAGAAGGCAATTGGATGCGCCAAGGCCGTTAAGCCTTTCGTCGGCATCCAGCCAGAGAATCCAGTCGCCTGAAGCATGGCGCAATGATTCGTTGCGCGCCGCCGAAAAGTCATGTCGCCAGGGAAAAAAGAACACCTCCGCCCCATAAGCGCGAGCGATTTCAACGGTCTTGTCCGTGGAGCCGGTGTCAACGATCACTATCTGATCCACTACTCCGCGAACGCTTTCCAGGCAATCCGAGAGGCGTTCTTCTTCATTCTTGACGATCATGCAAAGGGAAATCCGAGCTTTTTGCATTCTGAAGCGGCCTATGGCAGGTTTTGAAGCATATTCCGGACGCGACTCAAGATGGTATGGTCTTTCAATACTCTTTGATGACCGGCCATGGCCAGCTCCTCGCGTTCACGGTCGTTTGCCATGAAATGGTCAATCAGAACAGGCAATTCCGTTTCCGAGCGATAGGCGATCACTTCCCTTCCCAGGTCGAACATCTCTTCGAGACATTCTCCGTAGTCCGCCAGGACAAATCCTTTACAAGCCAGAATGTCGAAGACCCTCATTGTGACGATATCTTGTTGATAGATGCGGTTGATGTCGAGGTTGATCTTGGCCCCGTTGTAAATTCGAGTGACCTCATGGTTATGTCGGGCCATTCCGCAATACTGAGCCTTTGCGGGCAAGATGCTCCGCCATCCCGCATCGCCCCAGATGCGAAGATCATAGTTTCTTGAAGATAGCAGAGAAAGAATGCGCGCTCGCCTCTCCGAGGCAGCCGTCTCAGCCACGCACGAGCTCAAGTCGACAAACCGACCTCGATCATCCTGAACAACCGAGGATTCCGGAAGAGAAAGCTCTTGAGCATCATTGTGGGCATCTCCAGTCTTCTTACTCAGCTCTCGCGAAAGTTGGAGGAGACGATCCGCTTCCGAGAACATCGAGCTGCCAACGAAGGAAATATCCGCGCCGAATTTCTGCCGTTCCTCTCCGTTTAATGTAAGAGGCCTCCTTCGTTTTGGGTTGGCGCCCAAAGGCAGGTATTCCACGTTTCGGAACCCCGCGCTAAGGTAATGCGCAACGCGAGACTTGCGATATGTATAAATAAATGTCCGTAGGGGAATACCTTTTTGACTATGGGGAGGAAGCCTTTCTATTGTGGGATCTATCTCCCATATCACAAGAGGAATCCCCATGGACTCGCACAGCTCTGGGAAGCCGCTGCAATAATTGATGGAAACCACCAAGTGTGGGTCGAAGCTACGAATCTGGTAAACAGTCTCTTCCCTGGAGACACTCCTCGCATCCCAGGTCAATGAGTGGATTTGGTTATCTCTCAAAGCCTCTATAACGTCCGATACAAACAACCCCCCGGCGACGACCATCGCGCGGCGCCCTGATGAGAAGCTCAAGGGATCGCAATCAAGGATGCGCCCTTCTTCTTCGTAAATGCCGCCCAAAACGGGATGAGGCCAGATCATGAAGGCCGTGCTCCTGTTGGCCAACGCTTGGATTATGTCGACTCCCAACAAGAATTCCACTCGCCCCGCCAGTATGTCCCGGCTAAAATCGAAAAGGGTGAGCGTCAAACGCAGCAACCACGGATCTCTTTCATACGCGAGAATCGGCCGGCAAGGATTGGCTACGGAAAGCAGAGCGTTCAGGTAGTAGCCAAGTCCCAATCCGAGGCACACTATAGACCGGTCTTTCACTGGAGATAATTGGGCAACGGCCTCTGAGGCTTCCCTGACGGGATCTGAGGCAGAATGCAGGCGCGTTTCAGGCTCGAGGTTTAGCTTTGCTGTGAGATGGCCGGAATCGGCGTAGTCCAGGATGATGTGCTCGTCTTGCATGGCGCTGCAAATCCGCTCGAACAAAACCGGCGAGCGCGCGCGCAGGGCCGCGAGATTGGTCTTGAGATAATTCCTGGAAATCTCTGGTATGCCTTCTGACATTTCTGCGGCTCTAAGCAAAAAGCGGAAGTGGTTGTATGTGTCTTCTTGGAAACCAACCGGAACTAGACGTTTGCCTATAGTTTCGCCAGAGCTTCCAAAATGTCCTGATCCCCATCATTGTCCGCCAGGTAATCGTCAAATAACATGCGGGCATCCGCGAAACGTTCCAAGGAAATAAGAATATCGCCCATGGTCAGAACGGTTTTCTTATGATGATCTCCAGGCTTAAGCCCAGCGCGCATGATCTCCAGCGCTTCGTCTTTCTGACCCAGCTCCAGGTGAAGGCATCCTAGCAGATAACAGGCATCATTGCGGTCAGGATTTATAAGGAAAGCTCGCTCATAAGCTTCCGAAGCTCCCGAATAGTCCTGTAGCTGAGACAGTTTCAGACCCATTTGGATGTAAATGTCGGCAACTTCGCTAGATAGCCCATCCGGTTTCCATGCAGAACTACCCATTTGGAGGAGAAGCGAGGAGTACTCTTCCCATACCGCATCCTCTTGAGGATTCCTTTGGAGATAGAGCTTCATCAGATCTGCTGCGGCCTCGTGCTCGCCAGCGGAAAGCAATGCTTTGGAACAGTTGTACATGATGTCGGGATCTTCAGAATCGATATCCAGAGCCCTGTAAAGGTATTCCAAAGCTGTTTCCAAATCCCCGTTTTCCCAGTAAAGGACTCCGAGATTGTTGCACGCTTTGGCGAGGTGCGGGTTGTGCTCAAGCGCCATCTCGAAGCAAACCTTCGCATGCTCCTTTCTGCCTTTTGCAAACTGTTCTTCGCCTTGTTGGTTGAAGAAACCGGCAGGATCAAAGGCTTGACTCTTTGGAGCGGCCCCTTTCAATTTGTCCAACTCGATTCTTGCCTCTTTATCCCAGGGATTTCGCTCTAGATAAGCCTGCAATATCTCACGCGCATATTCTTGTTTTCCAAGCTTACTGAAGACCATCGAACAGTTAAGGATTACATCCTGATCATTCGGATCCAATTCCAACGCCCGAGTAAGACTTTCGAGCGCCTCTTCCGTATGGCCTTGCTGCCAATGTGCAACACTAAGGTTGTTATGGGCTTTTGCATCGAAAGGTCTGTTTTGGAGGGCTCTTTCAAAATATTGACAGGCTTCTTTATAGTTCCCTTCTGCGAATTCCTTCTCGCCTTTGGCGCACCAGTCAATGCTATTGGAAAATCTGGAAGACTCAGGAAGACTTTCCTGGGTTTGAAACAAGCCGCTATTTACTTCAAACATTTTGGTGACTCCTTGGTTTGTGTACCGAGCGCTCCACGCACTAGCTCCATCCCGTGATGGTCTTCCACCTAGCAAATTCTGAGCCCTTTTCCACTGGAAGCCTTTGACTGTGAAGATAATGAGGCTATTTTTTCCTGGTCGCCGTTCAGCATGCTTATTTGAGAGCGGATTATTCGGGCCGGCTCTGGAGTGATGAGAGCGCCGCTTCCGTCAAACTCCTTCTCCCAGCGGGCAAAATATATCTGCAGGTTCCGGCTCACATGGTGTGGATCAAACCGCCCAGGACTTTGTCCTTCGTGGTGGATAACGACGGATTCCGGTTGGTACGCCACCTTATAGCCGGCATAACGGGCTCTTAGGCAGAAGTCGACATCCTCCACTCCGTTCCTGTACACTTCGTCAAAGCCGCCCAAAACGAAAAAGAGATCTCTTCTCACTAGGATACAGGCTCCCGTAACCATATCCAGCTCCCGATATTGGTTCACTCGAGGATCATCGCTTTCAGCAAGGCGATGTGGATGTCCGGGAATGGGGTGACTCAGTTTTTCTCCCCTGTTGTGATGAATGAGCGCCATGCCGGCGTGCTGTACTTTTCCGTCGGGATAAAGGAGCTTGGCCCCGATGACGCCGATCCGCTCATCTCCAATAGCTGTCTGTAGTAAGGGAGACAGCCATCCTTCCTTGGGAAAGGTGTCATTGTTTAAAAAGAGGAGGAAAGGGCTTTGGGCTGCTTTTGCTCCCTGGTTGCAGGCGTGGGAAAAACCCATATTCGAGGAATTGATGAGAGCCTTAAGAATGCCTTTGCTTTGCATTTCTCGAAGGTATGATTCTGTGCCGTCAGTCGAGTGGTTGTCTACAATGATGATTTCGTATGCGACATTGGACGTGTTGTGTAAAATGCCTTCTACGCACTGCCGGGTGAGGCGCAGGTTCTGGTATGTTGGGATAATGATGGATACTTGAGGCGTGGTTGATCCCGCGAAGACCAAGGGGTGGCCACGGTCTGCCGATTCGGATGCTCTCCCGAAGGCATTGTGTCGGCTTCCCTGCTCTTCGAGCGGAACGATCTCTTCTCCGTTTCTTCCCTCCAGAATCGAATCATAGGATCTTTCAACCCAGAGGCGAGCATGGGCTCGAGGCTCGTGCGTCTTTTGAAGAAGGGGAAGAGCGATGTGCTGCCTGATAGCGTCTGCCTTCTTGACGACGATGTTCTCTTCCTTCATTTTTACCCCTGGCTCCAAACCCCATTTTGCCTTGAAGAGCTCCCAATTCTTTTTCATGGTCTTGATGTAATCAACCTTTTCAGCCTTGAAAGTCTGGCTCCCCTGGTGATGAACGAATACTTCCCTCGCGATGCGAATCCTAAAGCCAGCAAGAGTGGCTCGGTAGCAGAAGTCCATATCTTCAAAATTTCCAATGCCAAAAATCCCGTCCATTCCTCCGATGGCCTCAATCACCTTCCGCCTCATGAGCATGCAAAACCCAATGACCATGGATGCTTCAAGGGATTCGCCACGATGACCGTCCCGCCAGCGGGAAGCGAAGGCTTCCATTTCAGGGATGCTACTGTACCGTGCGGATTCTACGATTTGGGGACCCGCCACATAGTTTGACATGGGTCCCACGATGCCAGTCTCTGGATGTTCATCAAGGACTCTGATCATGCCTTCAAGCCAGCCCGAGGTCGCCAACGTGTCGTTGTTGAGGAGCAGCACGTAGTCGCCTTTGGCCAGAGGCAAGGCTTGATTGTTACCCTCTGCAAAACCATGATTTTGAGCATTGAGAATGAGGGTAACACGATCGTTGCGGTCCGTATATTCTATGAGAGCATCTACTGTGTCTTTATTTGAGCCGTTGTCTACAATAATAATCTCATAGGGGATCGATGTGTGATTCTGGATGCTGCGAAGACACGCCAAGGTCCATTCTTTTTGATTTAAAGAAAGGATGACAATAGACACCAAGCGGATACGATTTAGAGAAGATTCCTGGGTATTTCCCGAAGCATTATGAATGCGAGCGGATGACTTGCCCATGATTTCTTTGTATTTTTCAAATATGATTGATCTGCTACGGGCCCACTGTGGATTGTGTCCCAAGTTGCTTGTCATCGAAGAGCCATCGGTTCTCCATGTAAATCCGCAGGTCACCCGGCGAAGGTGAGCAAAATTGAACTTCCGCGACATTCGTATCCAAAGGTCCCAATCCTCAAGGGCTTTCAGTTCTTCATCGAATAATCCAACCTCTTCGGCGCTGGATTTATGATGCATGAAACAAAGGACAGGAATGTAATTCTGGCGAAGAAGCAAGTCGGGATCAAAATCAAACGAATAAGGGATATCTCGGCCAGTCTCAATATATCCTTTATCGGTAATAACTTGATGGATGCGATAGGCATCGGTATATGCAATTTTGTAGTCATTGTTCTCGAGGAAGCTTGCCAATGTATTTAAATGGTCTGGAAAAAAGATATCATCATCGTCCAGATAAGCGATATATTTGCCGCGGGCGTTTCTGATCCCGGTGTTGCGAGATGCGGCAAGCCCCTTGTTTGTCTTATGCGAAAGATAAGTGACTTTCGTTGATGCAAAGCTTTCGATGACTGAAGAAACATCCTCTCCAGCATCATTCACTACTATGATCTCGAAATCTTGAAATGTCTGCTCGAGGATGCTCTCGATAGCAACTTTAAGCATTTGGGGTCTGTTATGGGTGGGGACAATGACGGAGACGAGCGGAGATCGCTTAGAAACACCATCTTGGATCTCGAGAGGAGTGCTATTCACGAGAACCCCCAAATCACGGATGCGCTCCCTATGTCCGCTGGGATGCGTCACATAGGGAGGTTGTCTTCCCGTATCTAACTCGATGACTAGAATTGAGTTCTTGAATATCCTTCGAGTATGCTCCTGGTATCCGTCTTCTAAGGAATAGTCATTTATTTTGAATAACGAACTGGCATGGCTTAAGATCCTTGGGTATAGCTTGGAATCCATATCATCAATTATTAGAATGCTATTACTTATATTGTTTTGCCTGATTGTATCTATTTCTTTGACTACAGTATCTATTATATCGTCGCCGGCAGTCATCTCGCCGGAACAATGAGCATCCAGCCAGAAGAGAATATCACTTTTTCTTTCCTTTAAGATGTTGTCTAATACGGTCCTGCTGTCTCCAAGATAAATCTTTACCTCGTTGTTGTGTTGATATCTTTTAGAGGTTTGCTCGTAATAATACGGTGACAGCTCTATCGAGTGAATTTCGCTAAATCCTGCATTTAAGGCTGCTTGAACGCCCGACCCCGTGTATGCGCCAGTCTCAATGAAACACTTGGCGTTGCCCTTGTATTTAGTAAAAAGGCGTCCATCAAAATAAGTTGGCATGATCCCGTTTCATCCTTCCATCAATTTTGTTCGACCGGCAGCAGATTTATCGGAAGATTCGTAATCCGTGTCTGTAAGCGCTTACTCCACCACCTTCGCTGGACACGGGCAAGTAAATCCAATCTGGACGCCTATTCGCAGGATCATCATGTCCTTCGAGCGAGCTTCTTAATGCTGGATTGCTTTGCACCTCTGGGCATTCCATATTAAAAGCCCTTTCAGGGGCAATAACGAGTTTGTCGGGGGCGGAGCCCAACGTGGCGGCCCAATTACTAAAACCGCTGTTAGCTATAACGAAGTGTTTGCACTGGGACATCAGATACATGTCAAAAGCGCCATCATCATTTCCATTGCTATCGACGTAAGTAGAGGGATAAGGAATAGCCAGATTAGCTCTAACCCAAGCTATGTCATCGGAAAAAATAAAGAAATGCATCTGCTTGGAAGATATCTTCATTGCTAGGAATCGGACAGCTCTTTGGTAGTAATCTTTGTCTAGAATGTCATACATGCTTCCGGAATAATCCCCTCTCCGAACATGCAACGCTATCGAATTTTCAGCGCTTTGAATCTGCTTTAAGAAATCCTGGTTCCTATCGGAAAGGGCTAAATTGAAAGAAAACTTTTTTCTCAACAGAGCATTTATAGGCCACAGGTATCTATAATTACCGAAATACCCATCGATATATCTGTCGCATCTCACTTTTAGGAGGTTCTCGTCATAGAAGCAGTACTTGGAATGATTGTAGTGATATAAGCGTTTGTATGTATAGATCTCTTCTTTGGTTGCTTCTTCGAAGTCATTAATATCAAAAACGTCTCTCAGTACAAAATTCCTATTCTTTATCTTGTTCTTGTCTTTCCCGCTAATCTTAAACCAAGTTAGGTCATACTTGACGTCAACATCTAATTTCTCCTGTAAGAGGACTCCAATCCCATACTGGGTCATTTGACTTCCCAAGCCGCCATCGACCATTACAATGTGTAAAGGCCTTTCTTTCTTATTTCCTATTCTCTTGGCCTTGAGGTGATTCTGCAATGCCGTCTTTTCCCGCAGCCACTCTCCATGCGATGACTTCAGTCGTTTTTCCACTTGGAGGGCAGCCGCCTGCTGCGAATCTGCGGCATAAGCTTGCATTAATTCAAAGAGCATTTCCGGGTCTTGCTTCATCTCTGCCGCCTTGCGGGCGGCCTCTACTGCTCCGGAGAAGCGACCCGTCGCGCGCAAAATCATGGAGCGAGCGGTCCATCCCAGAGGTTCATTCGGAAAGATGTCAACCAGTTCAAGGGAGAGGCGATCTGCTTCCAGGAGATCCTTGCGTTGCACCGCTGCATCTATTTGAAGAAGGCAGACTTCAAAGCTTTGCAGTACTTCCTCTTGTGATTCAGGCAAGCGTCCATTGGAAACGGTTGGGACGCGGCTGGCCTCTTCCAGCCTTTGCCTCCACGCTTGCAAGAACTCTAAGCGATCGTCTTGTCCTGTTTTGTGATATAAACTGATTAGAGTATCCACTGTCGGACGATGAAAGGGAGTGAGGGAATGTATCTCTTCAAGGGCCTTCATGGCGTCGGCCTCTTTTCCCAAATCAATAAGCTGGACGGCATTCATCGAGTATTCGTCCAACTTGGCGCCAATGCCCATATCCCGTAAACCCGCCATCCGTATTCTTAAGTCGACGTCCTCCAAAATCTTGAAGAACTGAGGGTTGTAAAGATCCAGTTCGACATGCTGAATCGGCTCGAACAAGAACTGGGGATGCTCCATTTGTCCGTTCCACCGGCTGCGAAACAGCGGCCAGAGCTCCATTCCCGGTCCTCGAATGATCTTCGTGTAATACTTCACCACAGCATCGTAGACGCCTTGGGCGTAATCCTTGGGGTCGGGTCGAAGGCGGGATGGGTAGATGTGGGCCAGCTTTTCCAAATAGGTCTTATAGTCAGCAAGTTCCGCTTCGAAGCGGGGATCGGCCACCATTCGGTCGATAGTCACGACTCGAGCCGATTCTGAATCTTGCAGCGATTGTTCCATAAACTTAAATGGAACATTGAGAAAGCGAATCTTGCCCGCGGCGGCCAATGCTGAAAGTAGGATTGTTTCGTACAGGCCTAATGAATCATCATGTAAGCACATTAATTCCAACACTGGACGGGCTTGGGCAATGCGGAACGCGGTGAACTGGGCTATTCCTGGACGCTTGGCCCAAAGAGCGATAATACGTTCGAGGGGATCATCCTGTTCCAAGGTTGTATTGAAGGCCCAAGGTTCAGTAATGGTGTAGCGGACTTCCAACCCTTCCTCCTGGAAAAGGAGGACCAATCCAACAGCAGCGGAATAGCCCGGATGCCTCTGCAGAAAGTCGACACATGCAAGAGTGCCGGATTCGAGATAAAAATCATCATCGGTGATCCACTGAACGTACGGTGTTTTTATCTGATCCAGTACCCAAAGGCACCTCTGCAGAGGTGAAACCCCCGGCAAGTATCGATAGCTAACGCGATTTCCACCTAATTCCTTAACAAGCTCTTCATTCGATTCTTCAGAAGCGTCACAGATCAGGATATTCATCGTTGTGCGGGCATAGAAAGGCAGCGAGCGACGAAGCCTATCAGGTCTGTTGCACGTATTCATCACATAGGTAATGCGGTGTGGCATCTTTTACTCCTTCACGACATATCCAGACTACAGCATGCCGTGTTCGGATTCATCGGCTTCTCTTGAGATTCCATTCGAAGGTGCGCTTGAACATGGCTTTAAGAGGGATTCTCTCCTCAAGTCCGAGCTCTACAAAAGCTCTTTTGACGTCAGGAACATACCGGTGAGGCTGAACTTCTGGCTGCGGAGCTTGTCCCAACTCAATTGGAAGATCAATTCCCCACGCCTGGACCGCGGTTCGTGCGAGTTCTACGATGGAGACGACTGTCTTTCCTCCGACATTCCAAGCCCTTCCAGGAGCGCCCCGCAACAGTATGGTCCACAGCCACCAAGCCAAGTCGGACGCGTATAAATAGGACCGGACCGCCCTTCCATCTCCAGCGATCCGGATGGGACCGTTCGCTAAACAGTCTCTAACAAAGTTGCCAAACGCGAAATGGCTATTTGTGGCGATTCCTGGTCCGGCGAAGGCAAAACCACGAGCTATTGTCACACATTGCCCGGTTTGCCTTAGGTGCAGACATCCCAGGTGCTCGGCCAATCGTTTTGCCAGTCCATAAGCCGATCCAGCGGCCAACGGATCGGGAGCTCCCGAGTATTCTTCTGATATGGCCTCCAGGGTATGAGGCTGCGATCCGTAGATCGCCCCGGAGCTAGCCAATAGAATGCGCGTATCTACTCCTCCACGTTGGGAGGAGTATTCAAATACCCGGCGGGTTCCTTGCACGATGGTCTCCACCGTTCCCCAAGGGTTGCTCCGTTGCGCCTCGGCCGAGGTATCCGTAGCCAGATGGAGTACATGAGTTGGCGCAAAATCAGGAAAAGCAAAGCTACGAACATCGCCCTCAAGAATTGTTACACTCTGATGACTGGCTAAATGCGGAGCTTCTTGACGAAAACGATTGGGATTGCGTGTGAGCAATAGGACCTTAGAGCCAAGCCCCAATAGATTTTCCGCCCAGAGCAGACTTTCGAGCAACCACCGCCCCCAAAACCCCGTTCCACCCGTAATGAATAAATGCGCCCCTTGCAGGTTCTCCCACAAGGATGGATCCAGATGGAATAATTCATCTAGATCTTGTGAGAGGGGATTTTCAGCCGTTTCCAATTCATCCTCCCAAGGGAGAACGAGAAAAGATGGCTGGAACCGATTCCGAGGATGCTGACCCGAGACGGGCCAAGCGGAATTCCATTACGTTGACAGCCCTGTCATCGACGTATACGTCTGCGGCGGGTTTGCCCAGGTGAAGGCGGTCATAGCGGACCCCCCAGCGCAAAAGCTGTTCTTCGGTCAGAGCGCGCCAATCGATCCCGGTTCCCGAACCGCGTGCGGTGTAGATCAGTATGTTATGGCCTTCATCTTTCAAGTGATTCACTTGGGCGATTATTTCAGGATAGGGACTTGCCTCATCGTAGCGTCCTTCCGTGTTGGTGCATATAGTGCCGTCGAGATCGAAACAAAATGTCACTTGACTCACTCCTTTGGCGTAACGAAATAGCGTAGTTTTTTCGAATTCTTACGCTCGCCTTCAGTCACCACCCTTTCACCCGTTCCTAGAATGGTTGGAATCCATCCGATATAGTTGGTAAGGATCTCCATGCCTCGCGGCTCGAGGCTTGCGGCATGATCAGTACCCCAAAAGGCGCGGTTGAGAGTAATGTGGCGTTCAATTGCTACTGCGCCGACCATTGCAGCCAGCACTCCAGGAAGCATGGTCATTTCGTGTCCGCTGTAACCCACGGGTACTCCATAACGCTCCCTCAGAGAGAGGATTTGGCGAAGATTGAGGACTTCATTTGGGGCCGGATACTCGGAAACTGAGTGCATGAGGATGAATGGACATTTGGCTCGGTGGAAGATTTCGACTGCAGCATCAATTTCCGGATATTCACTCATGCCCACTGAGATGAAGGTCATCTTCCCTTCGTTGGCTACAGCCGTCAATAACTCCTTATAGACCAAGAGCGCAGAAGGTATCTTGTTATAGGGGCAGTCGTAATTTCTCAGGAACTCCAGGCTGGGGATATCCCAAGCCGAAGCAAACCATGGAATCCCGAGTTTTCGGCAATGGGCATCGATTTCATCATACTCAACCTTGTCGAATTCAATCTTATTTTTGTACTCCAAGTAGGTAATGAGTCCCCAAGGAGTTTCGCGAGGAATGTCCCGTTGATGCAAGGGTACGCACAGTTCGGGGGTGCGTTTCTGGAACTTGACGGCATTGCAGCCCTTGGCGTGAGCCATATCGATGATCTGTTTGGCTAAATTGATGTCACCGTTGTGGTTGATGCCGATCTCCCCTATGATAAAGGGATGGCGTGCTATAGGCCACGGTTCGGTCTGGATGTAGTCTTTCCAGAAGGGCAAATTCTCCATTGACGCTCCTTTGCTTGCACATGAGTACTGCCGTCTATTCCTATTGTTGGATCAAAAACTGAGAACGGATCAGCCATTCTCGCGTAATGAGGGGACTATCATATTTTGCTGGAATTCCTCCTGTGGCAGGAACGGATACAGATCTTCCAATGGAGCCGTTATCATCCGGCCATCGGGAAGCATTCGAGAACTGGCCCGAGGTTCAAATCCTATTTCCGGATCCAGCCGCACGTCGCACAGCCATGGACCATGCATAGCCAAGATCTTCGCAAGCTGCTCTTGGAAACCGCCTTCCTCCAGGCGGAAAGCCGGGATCCCGAAAGCTTGCGCAATTTGTGTGAAATCGGGGAAGCCAATCCCACTCTTGGGGCCCTCGCCCACAAAACGGCCAAAAAAACTCTTTTGCGTGGTGCGAATGGATAGATACCCGCCGTTATTCATCACGAAAATTCCCACTGGAATCATTAAGTGGGCCAGTGTCTGCAACTCCTGGAGATTCATCATCAGGCTCCCGTCGCCTGCAAGACAAATCACTCTTTTTCCTTTACGCGCCACCGCGGCTCCGATAGCGCTGGGCAGATCGTGCCCCATGGCGCCGGCCGAGGCGTTTGATGTCAGTCTCTGCCCCAGGCGTAGGGGAGCAGCTTGAAACGCCACGCATGCTGAGGATGCGTTGCCGCAGGCAACGAAGGCGTTATCTTCCAGTTGGTTGAACAGGGATTCAATGAAGTGATACGGGTGGAGGCCGTTGAGGGACTCCTTCCGCATCGAATCAGTCACCTCAGAATAGCGTTCAACCCGCTCTCGGCACCAGTGCAGCCATTCGCTCCATGCGCTCGGTCTCTGCATCCCGTTCATGGCGGATATGAGGGATTCAATGAATAAGCGAGGTTCTGCGCAGAGCGCTTCATCGGCCACCGAAATGGGCTTTTCCAGTTCGGCTGCATCCACATTCACAGAAATGACATAAGCGTGGCGCGCAAAACTCTCCCAGTTGAAGCTCACTTGAGGCACACTTAGACGCGATCCGATTACCAGCAGCAGGTCGGCATTCTGCACGGCGAAGTTGCCGGCGCGAGTCCCTAATGTTCCCATTCTGCCAGCATACAGTGGCTGATCGGGAGGATAGATGTCGGGCATCCATGCTGTCACTACGGGAATTCCCAGTTGTGCCGCCAGAGTGCGGAATGCCTCCACAGCTTCTCCTTCGCGGACTCCTTCTCCGCCGACTAGCACCGGTCGATGGGCTTCCAGCAGACGCTTGCGCACAGCCTTGGAGCGTAAAGCCAATGGGCGCTGTTTGACTGACTGCGGAGTAAAGCCTGGTAATGATTCCGGATCTACCAGAGCTGCCTGCACATCCAGGGGGATGTCCAAAAAGACAGGGCCTGGACGACCCGATGTCGCGAGATGCCAAGCTTTCTCAAGCTCATAGCGCACGAGAAAGGGCTCTGTGATGGTCGCCGCGTACTTTGTAACCGGCTGCGCCATGGCTACAACTTCCGCCTCCTGCACTCCCAGTTGCCGTAGTGCAGCCACCGTTTGGCGAGGGTGCGCCGACCGCAAGAGTTCGCGCTTGGACTGGCCAGCGATGCAGATCACAGGCAGAGAATCGACATAAGCACCGTACAGCCCGCCCAAGGCATTTATGCCTCCAGGTCCCGATGTCGTGCATAAGATGCCCGGAACTCCATCGACGCGTGCAAAGCCTTCGGCGGCCATTGCCGCGGTCTGCTCGTGATGGACGCAGATGACTTCAAGCGGGGAGGAGATCAAGGCGTCATCGAGATGCATGGCGTTGCCGCCAGTCACCAAAAAGACATGGGTGGCTTCCTTTTGCGCGAAGAAGGACCAAACGTAGTCGGCGATGCGTACAGACATGGAATGATTACTCCGGCGAATGTGTCAGAATTGATTCAGAATGCTGATATGATGGTTGTGGGAGAACCACGCGACTACCGAGATCCAGGCGCTGGTAGGCGTCTAAGATGGCAGTGGATTCACGCAGAGTAGCTATGACGAGTGGTAGTTCTCTAAGCAGATGCTTCTGTGAAGAAGACAATTGCCATGGGTTGACTACTGGGGCTCCACGCAAAGAGCGACCGGCGTAAATGGGGTTACTGTCGAGAGCCAAGACCAACTGGCGATTCTGCGATAATGAGCCACCCAAAAGGAGTGATGCTGTCTGGCCTGCGCCCCAAATGGCGTAATGCTCCTCGCAGTATAGTTGCGCTTCTAGATGAGCTTCGATAGCCTTAAGCAATGAGGCGGAGGCGCTTACATACTCTAAAAGAAGCCTTTTGCCATCGAAGTTGGATAATTCCTGTCCAGAGTTGTACCCTGGAGTGGCGCAAACCCATAAATCTGGATAGAGACAGGTGGAACTGACTTTGCGCGTGATTCGACCGGTTGCCTTTATGCCCCATCCACGACGCCTGAAGAGTGCTTCAAGCGTTCGAATAGTGAAATGGTTGATATGTTCAATGCTGAACTCCTGGAACGGTGTAGAAAGACACTCGACATACCTTTCAAGATCTGGCGCCAGTACAAAAGCCATGCCGCCAGGAGCGAGGAGTTTGCGAATCCCTTCCAACGCTTGGCCAGGTTCCAGCAGATGTTCAAATACCCCCGTTGACAGCACCAGATCCCAAGTCTTAGAGATGGTCTCCACGAGGGAAATAGAACCTGTGCGGCAGGGAATTCCTAGCGTTCCGGCTATGAAGGCAGCACAATCTGGCGAGGGATCCAAACCTTCTAAATTTCGATATCCATGATGGTGAAGCGCGGCCAGGAGATCGCCTCCCCCGGCTCCAAGGTCAAGGATGCGGGCCCTGTGGTCAGGAACCAGTCGTTCAATTGTAGCTGCTATCTCGTGATAGTAAGGATCATCCCGTAACTGAGACGGACAATACTTGGCATATGCCATATAGTAATTGGCCAAGGTCGAGGCATCAACAGCACGCCGATCAAAAGCTGCGCCACAATCAATGCATACCCCGACTATGCTTTCCCCATCCAATGGATGATGGTCGAACAAGACATGCGCACGGCGGTAGATTTCGCAAAAGCCAGCACCTCCGCACACTGGACAAGAACGGTATGACTCCATCATGGAAAAAAAACCTCTCCTTTCCATCCCGAGTTGCCCAGGCGAGCTGCGATTGCGGCTCCATGAATAGCGGAAGTTATAACGACCTTACCGGATCCCGCCAGGAAGTCATCCGGTGAAATGACTTCAACTCCTCTTAGTCGTTTGCCCCAATAGAGAGGATTAGAATCAGTTGCAGCAGCCAGTCTAGCGCGTCTTAGGGCGGGTAGCCCCAGTAGGCGAAAGGCTGCATGTCCAGTTCCCCACAGACTATAAGGTTCTTCTGGCGATACGAAGCGAGAAAGACGGTCGTTTAGTTCTGTGACTCTTGACTGTGAGAGCCGGACATAGCTGGAGAGGGCCTCAGACTGTGCCCCCATTTCTTCTTCGGGATCTTTTCCTGACGATCCTTTCAAAAAGATGCCATAGACGGAGTCCTGCATTTTTGCACGACCCGGTGCTGAAGTATATGTTCGGATTCCCGCCTCCAGCGCGCGAAATCCATGGAGTTTCATAAACCTCTTTAAGGTAAATAGACTGAAATGGTTGATATGTTCCAGGGACAGGTCAAACAAGAGATCGGGACTAAATGGGTCGTAAGCGACGCAATCAGGAGTCTCGATGTAGACACGCCCTCCTGGAGCCAACACCCTGAAGCAGTCGATTGCGCTTAGGTCGACTACATGCTCAAGTACATGGATGCAGAAGATAAAGTCAAAATAATGATCGGGAAAGGGAATGGCGTCGACCGTTCCGGTGCGGACGTCTAAACCGGATTGTGCAGCGCGTCGAGCACTTACGGGAGCAGGATCGACGCCGTAGACTCGATTGAAGCCTGCTTTCTGGAAGTGAGTGAGGAGCCCTCCTTCCAGACAACCTACATCGAGAATACACGAATCAGGAGAACCGAGATGCGGAGCAGCCAAGGCGACGGTGTTTCTATACCGATCCAGCGTTGCTTCGTCGGGTGGACCATTGAGTCCGTCGCTGCCATCGGCGTATCTCGACCAACTGGAATAATATTGCGTAAAGGATTCGGCCGTGGTCACGGGGGAGGAATATACCATTTTGCAGTATTGACAAGTCCTCAGTTCTTGAAGGAAATCTCCTTCTATCGTCTCCCGTTCTGAGGGCGCTAACAAGGGGTGATCGCTGAACAGGACCCACGGGACCTGGACAAGAGCATATCCCGCTAAAGCCCCGCAGACGGGACAGGGCCGTATTTTAGAAGGTTTCCTGATAACGGGTTTCACGCCGGTTCCGTCCAAGTTCCGTTCTGACGCATTGCCCAAGCCTTGGCGGGAGCCGAAGGGCCAAGCTCGTGGTACAATTCAAGAAGGCGCTCGCGATGATCATCCATGTCGTTCTCAGACGGCATGTACATAATGCAAGAGCACTGCTTACAGACATCTTTGTTCCAACGCATTCCCTCAAGCATCGCCATCCGGAAAGCGTGGACTCGCTTCCCATTCCAGATCTCCCACATCGTTTCCTCATGAACGTTGCCAACCACCGTCGACATGCTCCAATCAAGCTCACAAACAGAGACATCGCCGTTGAAGTTCAAGACCATTCGGTAAAAAGGATAGGGACACACCACTCTATTCTCCTTGAGCGGCACTTCGCCTTCTTGCCCCAACTCCGTCTTGACGCCCAACCGAAAATCGAACTCCTGGCTGTAGGTCCATCCCATGGGATTAGCGAGCATATGGTCATCGGAAATGCCCTTGAAGTCGCGCCCGAATTTAAGGATTTCTTCTTCGCTAAGGCCAAAGTTGTTAAGCTTTGCCCAAATCTTCATGGAAGAACCTTTCCGGTTCCGGACATCAAACAGGAGTGCGGTGTTTGCTCTCACTTTTTCATAGTCGCTCCAAACTACGGTGAGATCCTTATAGCCTTGGTCTGTCACATGGTTTACCGAGACACGGATAAAATCGACGCCTGAATCCACTATATCTTCGGCGAGCTTCGGCGTGAGCAAAGTCATATTGGTAGTGAGCCAGATTACTTCGGCTATATCCTTCTGCTTGGCGTATTTGAGCATATCTGCTAGCCGTGGATTAAGCATCGGCTCCCCGTCCTTGTGCAGGAGCAAGACCTTGACTTTTTCGGGAAACATCGCAAGTTCATCAATGATCTTAGTAAAGAGGCCGAAGTCCATCATTCCTCTGGGACGGCTAAACTTCTCGAGAAGCTCTGGGTGTCCTGTGGGACAGAACCTGCACTTGAGATTGCAGTGATTGGTTGGATCGATATTGACTAAGTACGGTGTGGAGACGGGCATCACCTCCGGCAGGCAGACCCGCTTTCGCTTGGCATTGTATTGGCGGTTAGCTCCCCAGTAGGGTACACTGCTCATATGGGCTCCTTGTTGTGGATGAAATAAAGTCTGCACAAAATGATTCAAATTGAATAAATCTGGCGCAGTCTGCTTCTGTAGTTGTCGAGATCGTTCTCTGGAGCGTGTCCTTGCATATACTGGCAGGAGCGGCAGGCTTCGTACTCCTCTCTTCGGTCCTCTAGATGGGTCATCCTCAGCTTCTTCAATGCCTGTCCTCGCCAAATATCCAAAAGCGGGCGTTCTCTGACATTACCTACCGAGATGCTCCATGCCCAGTCGACGCAACATGTCGAGACGGAACCTTCGAAATTTATGGCCAATGCATAGAACGGAAACGGGCATACTATCCTGTCCTTTTTGAGAGACGCCTGGCCGTATCCTCGCTCAGGCGCCATGCCCAAAGTGAAATCGAAGCGGTCCGAAGCGCTCCAACCGGATAAGTCAATCACCTCTATCTCATCGCAGATTTCTGAGAAGTCTTCCCGTAATTTCGTAAGCTCATCAATTGAGAGGCCTGAGTTGGCAACTTTGACCTGGATGAAAGGAGCGCTCTTTGGCAGTTTCGATCTTTCTTCCCATAAGCTCTCAACATTGGCGCGAATAAGATCGTACTGAGAGAAGTTCTGTGTAACTGCGAGATAACCAGCGTCGTGAACATGTTCCACAGAAATCTGGATTCTGTCGAGTCCAGACCCCGCCAGGCGAATAGCTTTGTCACGCGTGAGCAGGGATGCGTTGGTAGAGAGCTCCACGCGGTCCGCTACTCGGGCTTCCACAGCAAGGTCTACCATTTTGAGCATTTGTGGGTGTAGTAATGGCTCGCCGTCTTTCCAAAGGCACAGGCGTTTTAGACGGCCGGGCATAGCTTTCAAGTCCTCGATGATTTTATGGAAAAGCGCCAAGTCCATATGGCCTTTGGGGCGGTTGCGTACGAGTTCGGAATGGCCCGTTGGGCAAAAGACGCATTTGAAATTGCAAAGATTGCAGGGATCTATCCACAGGGTATAGGGCATAAGGAGTGGCAGTTGATCCGCCAGCACCTTCAAAACCCTTTTTGTGCTTGAGATGATGGGGTCAGCCATTTTCGGACCCTCTTCCTTCTATTTTTGGGAGTTCATAGATGTCGAGCAGATGGTTGCGCACCTCGTCGAGATCATTCTCCCATGGAAAGGCCTTGACGGCGGGACAGTCCTGGCAATGCCCTATGGTGTTGCGCTGCCCGCGAAGGTGGATGAGGCGAAATGCGCGTAACTGTTCGCCATTCCAAATCTGAGGCAGGCTCTGCCTCCGGGTGTCGCCGATGATGTTCTCCCATCGCCATTCTTCGGAGCAGGTGACAACCTCCCCTCTCCATTTTACTACCATCACGTAGAACGGATGAGGGCACACGACACGATCGGGCTTGAATGGCGCGCCGCTCGACCCGTACTCAGGCGTGGTTCCCAAGGTAAAGTCCACTCCCTCTGAGGCGGGCATATCGCCCAATTTCTGGATGTTGAGAAGGTCGCCAATGGGTTGGAAGTCGCGAATGAATTTGTCCTTCTGCTCCTGAGTCAAACGGGTATCCATGATCTTCGGGTGAATCTGGAGCTTTAAGCCCCGACGTTCTCGTTCGTTGAATAGATATTCGACGTTTCGACGAACATCTTCATAGCTGGTGTGGGTTTTGGTTAGGCGTTCGTACCCTTCATCGTCGACGTGTTCTACTGATATGCGGATCATGTCGAAATCAGCGTCTAATAGGGAATCCGCCACCTTGCGAGTCATCAATGCGGCATTGGTGGTGGTTTGAAGCATCTCAGCAACCTCAGCTTTGCGCGCATAGGCGAGCATTTGCGGAAGTCGAGGATTGAGGAGCGGTTCTCCTTCATGGTAGAGGTAGAGCCGCTTGAGCTTGTCTGGAAACCCTTTGATGCCATTGATGATGCGGACAAAAAGTTCCCACTCCATCATGCCTTTAGGTCTCTTGATCTTTCTGAGTAGATGTGGATGACCTGTCGGACAGAACTGACAGGAGAAGTTGCACCTATTGGAAGGATCAATCCCAATCGTATAGGGTGTCCCTAACGGTAAGTGGGCCGCCAATTTTCTCAGGGTTTTCGACTGCACATATGTTTTCAGTTCCGTTGTTTGCACTGCTAGCACCTTGCCTCCACGAACTCCCTAATTACCTGCGCCATGTAATTCAGCCGGACCTGGTCCATACCTGGGTACACCCCGATCCAGAAGGAGCGCTCCATCAGGGCGTCCGTATGGATCAATTCGCCAATTATTCGATAGTCCACTCCTTCGCGCAGATTGCGGAAGGCTGGCTGGCGCGCGATATTGCCGGCGAAGAGGTTCCTGGTCTGGATCCTATGGGACTCCAGATGGAGCGTCAGTTCGTTGCGCATGAACGCAGCTTCAGGCTTCACCGTAATCAAACACCCGAACCAGCTTGGGTCACTTTCCTCCTGCGCCTGCTGCAACTGCAAGACAGGGGCAAAAGGCTCCAGAGACTTGGTCAAGAACTCGTGGTTTTTTTGGCGCGCCCGAGTGAAGTCTTCTAACTTGTCCAACTGCGCAACGCCGATGGCCGCTTGTAGATCCGTGGCCTTGAGATTGTATCCCATATGGCTGTAGACATACTTATGATCGTATCCGGCCGGCAGAGTCCCGTGCTGACCTCCGAAGCGTCGTCCACAGGCGTTATCCCTGCCGCTGTCGCAATGACAGTCGCGTCCCCAGTCCCGCAAGGACGCAAGGATTTTCTTCAGGAGCGGGTCGTCGGTGTATGCTGCTCCACCCTCTCCCGTGGTCATGTGGTGGGGGGGGTAGAAGCTTGATGTCCCTATATGTCCGAAGGATCCGGTGGGCTTGCCGCGATAGAGGCTTCCCAGCGCATCGCAGTTGTCTTCGATGAGCCAGAGGTTGTGGGCGTGGCAAAAGGACATGACTGCGTCCAGGTCGAAGGGATTCCCCAGAGTGTGGGCCAGCATGACTGCCCGCGTGCGTTTGCTGAGGGCCGCCTCCAGTTGCCGGACGTCGATGTTTGCGGTTGCGGGATCGACATCCACGAACACGGGCGCGCAGCCGTTCTGGACGATGGGCGCTACGGTGGTGGGAAAAGCAGCCGCCACAGTAATAACCTCGTCTCCGGGCCGCACCCGTCGATCTCCCAGTAAAGGAGAGCACAGAGCCGAGAAGGCCAGCAGGTTGGCGGACGATCCTGAGTTGACCAAGAGAGCCCATCGAACACCCAGTATCTCCGCAAGATGGGTTTCGAATGCGTGCGAATATCGTCCCCAGGTCAACCAGAATTCGAGCGAAGCATCCACTAGATTGCACATCTCTTGCTCGTCGAAAATTCTTCCAGCATAGTCGATTCGATCGCTTCCCGGCACAAAAGGCTTAGGATGCCCATATTCTTCGCGGTAGTACTGGCGCGTCAACTCGAGGATCTGTTCTCTCAATTCCTGATTGCGCTGTCCAGAGCTCAATTTTTTATCCAATGGCGCATTAGCCATGAACTGTTACTCCGGCTTCCTCATTGCCTACAAGGCCATGATGCTCCCTTATTTGCTTCAGGGTGTATTCTTGCATATCTTTGCCCTGCAAGTACGCTAAATGCCAATCTACAGTTCTGGCAAGCGCCTCGTCGAGGTTCCAGGTTGGCCTCCATCTCAAGAATGCTCTCGATTTTGAGCTGTCGAGCTTGAGATGGCGCGCTTCGTGAGCCTCTGCCCGCAGGCTGGTTTCCCATACAGCTCGACTTCCCCAACAAGCAGCCAGTTTGTTTAGCAACTGCTCGACTGTCTTCATATCGGTTTCGTCAGGTCCAAAATTCCAGGCTTCATCTCCGCTTCCTTCAACGAGACGTTGGGCCAGCAGCAGATAGCCGGCGAGAGGCTCCAACACATGTTGCCATGGGCGTATTGCAAATGGAGAGCGGACGTTCAGCACGGCGCCCTGCTCCCATGCTTTCAGCGCATCGGGAACAAGTCGGTGAGGAGCCCAGTCTCCGCCGCCGATGACGTTGCCTGAACGAACGCTTGCAACTTTGGCGCGCTCAGCAAAGAAAGACTTTCTCCATGCGGTTGTCACTAGCTCAGCGCACGCCTTGCTTGCCGAATATGGGTCACTCCCTCCCAACGCCTCATTCTCTCGATAGGACCAAAGCCATTCCTTGTTCTCATAACACTTGTCGCTCGTCACCACGACAACAGCATTCACGGAATCGCAATGACGAACAGCTTCCAGGAGATTTGCCGTACCGAGGACGTTGACCGCAATTGTGTGTATGGGATTACTATAGGATGAGAGAACGAGTGGCTGGGCTGCAAAATGGAATACGATTTCAGGCGAAGCTTCTACCATGGACTCGGTGAGGGCGCTGTTGTCGAGTACGTCTCCATGGATAGAGGTCATTTTGTCTCCAACCCGAGCAACAGTAAAAAGATTTGGCTCAGTTGGAGGGTCTAGCGAGTAGCCTGTCGCCACCGCCCCCATACTTTGAAGCCAAAGGGACATCCAGCCGCCTTTGAAGCCTGTATGGCCAGTAATGAAAACGGACTTGCCGCGCCAGAATTTTTTGTCTATTCCCATAATTTCCATGGCGCCTCACCTGACTGCCAGATCTTTTCAAGTTCTGCCTTATCCCTCATGGCGTCCATGCACTTCCAGAAGCCATGATGCTTGTAGGCCACAAGCTGAGAGTCTTCACACAGCTTATCAAGAGGGCTTTCCTCCCACATTTGCGCATCGGCATCGGGGGGCAGGTAAGAGAAGACCTTCGAATTGAGGACGAAATACCCACCGTTGATCCAACCGCCGTCTCCCATTGGTTTTTCATTGAAGCTCGTGACTCGATGGTCGTTTTCAACACCAAGAAGACCAAACCTTCCGGCCGGCTGAACTGCAGTCACAGTGGCGATCTTTCCATGAGAACGGTGAAAATCTAACAACGCTCTGAGATTGACATCGGCAAGCCCATCTCCGTAGGTAAGGAAGAAGTCTTCCTTGCCGAGGTATCGTTCAACGCGTTTAAGCCGCCCTGCGGTGCCGGTCATGAGTCCAGTTTCAACAAGCGTGATACGGAAGTTTTCCGTATTGGAGCTATGAACCTCATAGCTATTGGTTTGCAGATTGATCGTCACATCTGAATTATACAGGTAGTAATTCAAAAAGTACTCTTTGACCAGATAACTCTTGTAGCCCAGGCAGATAATGAAGTCGTTGAAGCCGTGACTTTCGAAGATCTTCATAATGTGCCATAGGATTGGCTTTTCTCCGATTTCGATCATCGGCTTTGG
The DNA here is from genome assembly GCA_964578835.1 of uncultured Syntrophobacteraceae bacterium. Lineage (GTDB taxonomy): Bacteria > Desulfobacterota > Syntrophobacteria > Syntrophobacterales > Syntrophobacteraceae > CAZOEL01. The sequence continues at coordinate 112,133 of CAZOEL010000005.1, forward strand.
CTTGAGGTGTGATTCCTCTGAAATCCTCGTGCCAAGACCACCTGCAAATATGACGACTTTCATGGGAACATTCCTCTAGATCGTCTCCTGTGGAGCCTAAAGTTCTTGGCGGGTTGATAGTAGCGGCGGCGACGCATCTCTATTGGTGGTATTTTCAAAGCAATCTGGCGCCTGCTGGTTACTCAGTTTTTTCAATAGACATTTGGCAATGAATTCCTGGAACTTGGAAGGATGGAAATACGTTTCCCATACGACTCGATTAGTAAGGCATTTGGACAATAGGGAAGCAGTTGTCTCTTTCTTGAACCATGATGAAATGATTGGTCCGATGTCGCCTATCTGAGCTTCAGGGATTCTGATAATGAGTGAGTCCCAGTTGATTTCGTCCTCTAAAGGGAGCACGCATTCATCAGAGACAAGAATAGGGATTCGTCCCATGCTCATTGCTTCGAAAAACCTAATCGAATTCAAACCGGTTCCACGCGGACAGAGAATGCTGATGGACTGCCTCGATATTTTCCGAAAGAGATTCTCTCTTCCGGAAAGAACCTGATGATCTGAGTGATGCCAATGGAATCTGTCAGTCACATCCAAATAGATGCTGAGATCGCTCTCTTGCTGAAGGTGCTCGATAAGAGATATTATAAGAGAAGGCCGTATTTTATGACTGCCAATATAACCCACAAAACTAGAATGATAAAGAATTTTGGATGGAATATCGCCTTTGCCTGCGTCAGGGATCCAATGGGGGCAGGAGACAGAGTTTGCGCCAGATTTGCCGTTGTTTATGCTCTGATTGAATAAAACACACTTCAGGCCAAACGGACCGGACCAATCATGATGAACAAAAAAAACGTGTTTCTCTTCCGCTCCACTGTAAAAAGGCAGGCTGGTGATGAAATCGACGACTTTTGTATTCCCATTGGGATCATCGACATGGCCTGGTATGTCGCCGGTGATGCCGCATCTGTAGACAAGCCAGCTCAAATTCAAAGGAAAAATAATGAAATCGGCTTCTTCTGGACTGTTAACTATTCGGTATAAGTCTTTATCTGGGTGTATGAATGATATCAGGGACGGCGTGAATGTCGCATCAAACCTATCGCAGGGGACATATTTGGAAATTGGGGCATAAAGTCGGGAAAGAGGAAAATCCTTTCCTGGTCGATAAAAATACAGGCGTATTCTCCGTTTTTGTTTCAAAACATATGAACGATAATTACCGGATTGTATTGGCATGTCACCATACTTTAGATGAGTAACGCGACAAAGATAAGGAATCCAGAAGCGAGTTCCGATGGGCCAGAGCATTTCCTTCCTGATGCATTCCTGGTCAAGGGGTATGGGGGTGCGGATCCACAACTATTTGTCGTTTGAGCTGTTGTCTGCATTCCGCCATCAGAAAACAAATGTCAACTAACCAGGCAGGGGGAGAATCAATTATGGCCGCCCCTCAATCAACCGTTGTACTTTGAAAACCTTCGTTTGCGGGAAATCATACGCGCCGAAAATCTTGGCGGCGTTGCTGAAGCAGTCAATAGCGCTCTGCAAGTCTCCATGTTTGGAGAATTCCTCGCCTGAGAGCATCCATGCTTTTATGGATCTCGGATTTTTCTTTACGGCTGTCTGCAAAGATCCCCAGGTGTCGCCGGCGCAGTAAGCTCCAAGAAGGTCAGGCAAATAGTTGTTTGGCTCAAGTTTGGATGCTTCATGAAAGAGCGCCCTACAGGATTCTGCCGATTCCGAATCCTGGCTTCTTGTTAATCCTACACGGAGAAGGAGTTCAAAACGGGTCGGAAGAAGCATGAGATGTCGCCCATTCTTTACGGACGTCCATTGGCTGGCTGTCTTTTCAAAGCGCTCCTCTAGCTTACTCTCTTTTTTGCCTGATGACGGTAGCATATTCCTGTAAAAAGCTATTCTCTCATGGATTCGATACTTGAACAGCCTCTCTCTTACTACGTATTCGCGGGCAGCCATGGATATGCGGACTCGCAGAGAAATGTCGTTTGACACATTCTCAAGGATTCTCAAGAGGTTGTCGTGATCTTCAAACAAGAAGCCGTTGCAGCCGTGCCGAACAACGGAGCTATATGCCTGCGCAGCCTGCATGATGGGGACTACTCCATGAGCGGCATATTCAATGAATTTGACATCTGATCTACAGGAATTGAATCCGGACTGCTGAAGAGGCGCGATGCCAATATCGATTGATTTGAGGAATTCATAGTAGTCGAGCAATGAGCCTGTAGGGAAACGCTTCTTGCGGTCGGAGGGGAGAGCGTCGAAAAGCTCCCAGATCTTATCGGCGCACATCAGATGTAGGGCAACGTCCTCTCTCGACATGATCCAGCTAATTACGGCGTCGGAGACGCTCCTCATATCTTCCAGATGGCCGAAGGAGCCTCCCCAGCCGATGATTGTCTTCGAATTCCTGGCGTGTCTTCGCTCTTCTGGAAGCGTCAGGATGTGGTTTGGGAAGACTGCGGCGAGCGGGTTGAGGCGTCCGTATTTGCATTTGAGCTCTTCGCTGCTGAACTGCAATGCGTCGCAATAGCCGGCCAACGTTTCGAGGAGGCGGGTGTTCTCCGGATTCTGGTAAAAGGAATGCACCGGGTTCCATGGAGGGATGGCGGAAAAATCATCATTCAACTCATAAACGGTTGGCTTTCCATGCTGCTTGCGATCGTAAACGAGCGGCAGGACGTCTGGGTCGCAGATGCTGTTGAGCACCAGGATATCGGCGTCCAACATGATTTGCTCTTTTCCCGGGTGGAAATTAGTCAGGTTCACTGTGTAGACGCCCTTCTCTTGAGCCATCGCGAGTCCGGGGGCGTAGGTCCTGTAGTAAAAGTCACCTCCCTGCTCGTTTTGGGGAACATCGACTTGAACGATGAGAAGCGACTTTTTTGCTTGTTCCGTCATTCTAATCGCCACTTGGGGAAAGAGGTCTTCTCAGTATCGGAGAATAAGCCTCCGGCAATCTCGGGGCGCTGCGCTTTTGATTAATGGATTGGAATGAGCCAGTCCATCCCTGCAGCCCCTAGCCTGTTTTCCGCTTGTTTGTGAAAGGGATTTATCTCTGCTTGCGAGCAAATTGCGTTCAAACGCGCTCTTTGACCTCTCCGAGCTGTGGTGGCCGTCGGACACTATCGCGCATCCCGCAACGCTCGCTCAGGATGATTTGCAAGTAGTGTGCCTCTGGGGAATCATGCGGTTTTGTTGAGAATCCCTTTGATTGCTCGAAAAGGTGGGTGTTTCCTTTGTCATAGGAGCATTTTCCGGATGGTCTCATGAGGATTTTGCCCTGTGGGCCGGCTACTCTATGCACACATCTCGTGAGATATAGAGTGGTGCGGAATCTTACGGATCCGGGGCAGCGCGGGCAACGGGTTGCCCGCGCCCGAAGGGCAAGAGGAATAAGGCAACTGGGCAGTGTCCTGGTCGAGCCTCTTGTGCTTCGCACCCGGGCAACTCGTTGCCCGGGCCACCCCCCTAAATCGTCAGCCCTGCTACATCGGCAAAGATGTGTGCATAGAGTAGGTGGGCCGGGGCTGCTCTGCAGCATTATTGGGCGGAAGCTTTGTCTTAACGCCAGATATCGCTCAGGTTGATTGTTATTTCCGAGAATGGCTCAGCCCTCACTGCGGCGTCTTCCGCATAAAGACCGGCAACAACCCACTCGCCTCCTTCAAGCCTGAACACATCGAGCGTCTTCATCGTCGGATCGATGAGCCAGGAGTAGGGGACTCCGTTTTGCGCATAGATGGACATCTTTAGCATCCTGTCCCTTTTCAGCGTGTTGGGTGAGATCACTTCACAGACCCAGTCGGGAACGACTGAGATCCAATTGTGAGGCTCGTCTCCCGGATACCTCTCCATTTTCCATCCGGCGAGGTCCGGAACGAGGATATCTCCCTCAAGTCCGATCTCCGGTTCGAGGATGATGACCCATCCACCGGGGCCCCCACGCCCTAGCTGATACGCCGGCCCGATCAAGAATCCCAGGGAAGATGAGGCGCTTGTATGTTTTCTCGACGGTCGGGGCGTTATGACCAGTTCCCCGCTGATGATTTCAGCGGTCATCTCTTCCGGGATGCTGAAAAGATCTTCGTAAACGGCCTTTCGCTTTGCTGCCTCAGTCATGTATTCCATTCCTCTTATGGCAGTCGCAATAAAAGATAGCTTTAATATGGCGGCAACCGCCTGAGTTGATATTTTGACATATTGTGCTGAGAAGAGAAAGAAATCAATTTATGGGCGTCAGCAATCTGACGAGATCTGATGTAGCCAGTGTTTTGCAAGGCCTGGAATGCATCTTTGGCGAAAACATCCGTCTCATGGGCGCTTCGCCGTTCTTATAGGCCTTTCCCGAAGAATGTCTCATGCCACAACTGCATGAAGAACGCAGTTATAATGAGACCGGAATAATCCGCAGGAGTCTTTCTATCGTATTCCGAAAGCATGAAGCTGATGAAGTCCGCATTAAAAAATCCTGTTTCTTTCACCTTTGGCGGGGCTAGAAGATCCCTAAGGAGGTCTCCGGCGGCGTCGATAAACCATCCGGCTGGGGGTTGGAAGGGCTGTTTTTTCCTTCTGCAAATCTCATCCGGCGCTATTCCCGTCATGCTCTTCTTGAGGATGTGCTTTTCCGAGAGACCGAGCATCTTTAGATGGGGCGGCACCCTGAAAAGAAAGTTCACGAATTCGTGATCGAGGAAGAGGGGACGCGCTTCGACGGAGTTGGCCATGCTCATCTTGTCGGCCAATGGAAGGGTGAGGTTGAGAAGTCTCATCTTTGTTTCTATATAAAGCGCCTGATCCATGAGAGAGCGGTGGGCGATCTTTTCCAAATCGAAGAAAAAGGGCTCATCAGGCGGAGTTTTCCGCATCCGCTCGGCGAATTCGGGGGAATAAAGCTTCTGTTTGTGTTGAAAGCTCTGATAGCGATAGGGAACGGCGGGGTGAGCAGCGGGAAAACGGTCTGCCGCAATTCTCAGCACGTAGTACATCGAATCGACCTGGTTGAAGGTTTCGAGGCGGGGGAAAATTCTTCTCAAGGCTGTTTTGCGCCATTCACTGCCCGTATTGCCGATGAAAGCCATGGCCTTGAGGATTCTGAAATAATCGTAGCCGCCGATGATTTCATCGGAGCCATCTCCTGAAAGCACGACTTTCACGCCCATTTCCCGCGCTTTTTTCGAAAGGAGGAAAAAAGGAAGACTCAGAAGGGAAACAATAGGGTTCTCCAGATGATATGCGAGCTTGACTATCTCATCCGGTGTTATGGCGCAGGGGAATTCGGAGTAGTCGGTTTGGAAGAATTCACCGCCTTTCCTTGAAAATTCCCGTTCGTCGTAACCGGCGTTTTCAAAGGTGATGGTGATGGTTTTTATCTTCCTGTCCGCAATGCGGGAGTAAAGCCCGGCAATGGTTGTCGAGTCTATTCCACCGCTGAGATATGCGGCTACCGGGACATCGGAGACCACTCCGGCTCGCACAGACTTTTCAAGTCTTGACTGGAATTGGCTGGTCAATTCGTTGACGCCGATATCGAGCATGGGCGCGTCGAGCTCGATGTCCCAATACTGCGTCAGAGTCGCGCCATTGGATCGGACCTTCATGAAAAAACCGGGGAGGAGTTGTTTTATATTCTCAAAAAACGTATAGGGCGCGACGTTGAACCCGAACGTCAAAAGATTGTCTATGGCGTTTTCATGCACTCTTCGCGGAACATGCGGATGCGCCAGGAGCGCTTTGATTTCGGATGCAAATAGAAATGTTCCGTCAGCAAGGCGCGTATAGTAGAGAGGCTTTATGCCGAATCTGTCTCGGGCGAGGAAAAGCTCTCCGGTGTTTGCATTCCATATGCAGAAGGCGAACATTCCGTTGAGCCTGTCCAGGCAGCGAGAGCCCCATTCACAATAGGCGTAGAGTATGGCTTCCGTATCGCTTTGAGTGCGCAAGGAATAGCCCAATGACGCCAATTCGGCGCGTAGGGCTTTGTAATTGTAGACTTCGCCGTTGTAAACGATGCAAAGGGAGCCATCGTGATTGTAGAGCGGCTGGGAGCCCGTATGGAGGTCGATGATCGTGAGGCGGCGCGAAGCCAGGTGGACGCGCCGATCGATGTGAAAGCCCTCCTCGTCGGGCCCCCTGTGGGCCAAAGATTTGGACATCCTTTCAATAACGCGCTTATCGGCGTTGATTCCGTCACTGCAAAAAATTCCAACAATCCCACACATTTTTATCCGCTCTTCAGAGTATGGTCCGTAAGATTATGTCGTTTTACAAGCTTTATGCAATAATCGGGACCATTTGCCGGCGCCATGCTATTCTTATTCTAAAAATAGGGCCATTGGAAATCGTGACCTGCCGGCAATTGAATAGAATGTCTTTTCTTGCTGTCAGCCTATTTTTTTAATTGGGATATGAGTAGCAAGGATTTATGCGCAGTATGCGTATGGTCAGGGTTTGGCCGATAATGAGGCGGCGCCTGCCGGTAGCGCTACTTGCAGAGACTTGTTTTTGCACAGATGCATGTCCAAACGCGCGCGTTCGTAGCAAATCGACCAGAAACAGCGACGCAGTAGCGAGCACGCTCATTGCGCTGGCGACTTCTGTTTGGATCTGGACCTACGGATCACATAGGCGCGCTTGAACAAAAGCGCTTAGGCTTATTATCCCGAAGACGTCGGAAAGGGTTGAGCAATTGTCAGTGAGTGCAATCGCAATGCACTGAGCCTCAGGCTTTCCCTTCAAAAAGCACCCCACGCAGCTCAACCAGCTTTTCTCGCAGTTTTACGAGATCCTCGGGGGGTATCTGGCGAATCATCTCGCCGCTTTCTGCATTCATAACCTTCACTATCACGTCTTTGGTCTTGTCGCTGATTTGAAAGTCCAGATTGATGTTGAGCTCGGAGAGGTATTCCTGGACATCCTGCACGATATTCTCAACATCTTCTGAGGAAATTTTGGCGCTCGGCAAATCTGAGGCAGATTGCTTCTCTTCTTCTCCCGCCTTTTTGGTCTGGCCGCCTTCGCCCTTCTTGACCGGCTCGATGACTCTTGATTCCTGTGGCTTCAAGTTTTGTCGCAACCATGCGTCGGCTACCACTACCGGCTGAATTTCGCCAATTTTCGCTTCCATATGAGCAACTCCCTTACTAAAAACGTAAACATACATTAGTCTTCCATGACTCCATTCGCAGATATCATCGTCAGGATGCGCAGGAAACATTAGAGATTTTTCTCTGGAAAAGTTTGGAGCACGGTCTTTGCGAAAGATCGAATGGCCTCTCATTACCGTCCGGGATTGTCGTCACTGGAATCTTTTGCAGGAGCTCAGGTTTCCGGGCATATTTGAGAAAAGTTGTAATGCCGTAGCCCCGAAGGGGCGTAACATCATAGCCTGGGGCAACGCCCTGGGTGAGGAAAGATATTCCCTCCCTACAGAGCCTTGAAAGGGCGAAACATCCAAAGAATGGTTATCCCGCCCTTTCAGGACCTTGAGAATATGGCGGGATCTCTAATCCCAGGGGGTTGCCTTGGGCTATGATATTGCGTCCCTTCGGAGCTCCGCGCTTCACACCCAGAGCGTTGCCATGGGCTCAAGCTGGTGTGCCCTTTCGGGGCCTCGCAACTATGCCGTTCCCCTCTTTCAGCCAATGCGGCCCGATTTCTATGGAAGTCTTTCAGAATTGGTATGATTCCAGCAACTATGTGCTCTGAAGAATGAAATCGGCGAAAGATTGTTCTTCCTTGTTGCATAGGTGGAGCTCAGCTGGAGTGAGCCGTTTGCGAAATTTCAGGTCAATCAGCCCATACAAGAGTGTCAGATGCCATATAATGAATTTCCTTACATGTGCAATGAGCGCAGACGCCATGAGCGGCTTCGTTCGTTGATTTCCCTTATCCTACTTGCAATCTTTTGCGTTGCTTCAGCGGGATGCGCTACGTTCATGCAAGCAAAATCCAATCGCCCCGTCCTTTGCGAGCCCATCGAGGTGCTTATTCATGCGGACCCGCTGGTTTTCAGGCGAGCAAAGCTGGCTGTGCTGCCCTTCGATGCTCCCGATTACGCCGCAGGGGTGGGAACGCGGATAGCGGCAATCTATGTGCAGGAGTTGCTTCGGAGGGGCGCCTTCGCTCAGCCCATGGCGATGCCTTACAGCGCCGGAAGCGATGAAGAGGCGATCCTCATGGCGCGTCGCGAAAATTTTGATTTAGTGATGAGATCGCAAATTGAGTATCTTTTGGATGGGTCCGGGGCTATGCCCACTCATCTGGACACGAACGTGCGAATCCTGGATGTTCGCTCTGGAAGGACGCTTTGGAGCCTCAAGCAGAAGGCTTTCTCCGAGCCCGGGCCTGACGTGGATCTCTTTTGGACGACCTTCTCCGGCAGTCCGGCTCAGAGGTATGAGCTTCTATCCAAAGCGCTTGCGGAGCAGTTTTCCGTATACTTCTTATCTCCATGAAAAATGTGATCCCGGGCAGGAAAAATAACATTAAAGGCTGTGACTTCGCATGCCGATCAAGTCAGATACTGGCGAATAGTCGATAGACGGCTGTGGGAGGAGTTTTTTTTCGATGGCCCTGAATGAAGTGTATAAGACCGGACCGGTGGATTGCAGGGAGAAGGAATCGGAGCATGAGAAGGAATCCGTCAGCATTCTGATTGTTGATGACGATGACGTGTATCGGGAGCTGATTCGCGATGTCGTCAACGAAGAAGGGGCTCAGATTGTCGTCGCTTATGACGGTGTTGACGCTGTCGAGAAGCTTCAGGACGCTCCGGTCGATATTCTCATTACCGACCTCAACATGCCGAGAATGGACGGTCTGAAGCTGTTGGCGTACGCCCGTCAGATCTATCCGCATATCCTTTCGATAATCGTTACGGGCTATGGAAGTCTTGAATCGGCCATCGAGGCGATCCGCCAGGGCGCCTATGATTATGTTCAGAAGCCTTTTAAGATAGAGCGAATTGCTCTGGTGATAAAGAATGCAATCGACAAGATACGGATACTGAGGGACAGAGCCCGGCTTCTGAGTGAGCTCGATGCGGCGTACCACAGGCTTCAGCATCTTGAAGCAAGCATCGTTGCGGCCCGGCGCGAGGACCGAAACGCTGACCAGATGTTGTCGGTAAATGGTAATCACTACATAACTTATCCCAGTGTTCCCCTTTATAGCTTTTCTTATCCCGAACAACCGGCTGCACAAGCGCTGACCAAGCTCGAGAAATTGCAGGCGCTCAGACGGGACGGAATTATCGATGAAAAAGAATTCGTCCTTCTCAAGGCTGCTGTGATAAAGAATCTGGGACTGAAGGAATCATGAAAATCCTCGTTGTGGAAGATGACGCAATCCTCGGTGAGCTTCTTCGCGAATATCTCCAACAGCTCGGGCATGAACGGGTGAGGGTGTGCCTGTCTGCCTTCGAAGCTTTCAGTGCAATGAAAGAGGATGTTTATGATTGCGCTTTTGTCGATTTGAGACTTCCCGATATGGATGGTCTGCGCGTGCTGGAATCAGTCAAAGCGCAGGATCCCATTCTTCCCATCGTGATGATGAGTGGTTATCCGACCATGGGAAGCACTATAGAGGCGATGAGGAAGGGAGCGTCCGATTTCCTGACAAAACCCTTCAACATTCATGATATGGCTTTGGCGCTCGAGCGCGTAACGAAGGAGAGAAAGCTCCTTTTGGAGAATCTCAGTCTGGAGTTGGAATGTCGCGCCCGAAAACAATTGGAAATTGTGAATCGAGAGCTCGAGGGAAAAGTACAAGAACAGGCAAAGCTTTTTGAAATCTCTGCCGAGATCGATAGGGTCCGCTCGAGCGGAGAGCTCTACCCGCAAATTGTCCAGCTGGCCTCGCGTTTGACTGCCGCGCAAAAGGTGGGTTTTTTCATACTGCCCCCGGAACAGGATAATCTGTTGATTATCTCCGAGAAGGGCTTGAACGGCGATCTCTCCGGGCGCCATATCATTCCGGGCTTGGGCATGCGGCTGAAGGAGAAGCTGGGATCGGAGAAGGGCAACGTCATTGTTGAAGCCGGCGAGTTGCTTGATCTTTCGATCTCTGAATGCGCCGTTCCGAAAAATGCGGCTTTTGCCTGCTGGCCCCTTTTTATTCGAGGGAGGCTCTTCGGGCTGCTTGCTACATCTTGTAATGACGGTTCCCGGGACTTTCCTCCCGTAGAAGAAAAGCTTATAGATTTCTTGATGAAGAAGGCCGCCTTGGCGGTCGAGAACATGGCGCTCTATGAGAGTATGACTCATAATTTTCACAACATTCTGAAATCGCTTGTCAATGCCCTAGAAGCCAAAGATCTGTATACCGGCAAGCACTCTGAAAGAGTTACAATGTTTGCTTTGGACATTGCAAAAAAGCTCGGATGTTCGACCGATCAAATCGAAGCTTTGAAAACGGTGGGCTACCTGCATGACATCGGGAAAATAGGCATTGCGGACAGCATTCTGAACAAGCCTGCAACTCTTACTTCTCATGAATACGAGATCGTGAAGAACCATCCCGTCATAGGCGTCTCCATCGTCAAAGATCTGGGGCTTGACTCCGACGAAACGGCCATCATCCGCCACCATCATGAGCGCTGGGATGGTAGCGGCTATCCGGAAGGGCTCTCCCGGCTGGAGATCCCGCTAGTTGCCCGGATCGTCATGGTTGCCGACGCCTTCGACGCGATGACGTCCAAAAGGGCGTATCGCGACGCCATGGCTGAAGCTGACGCCATTCGTGAGCTGCAAAGAAACGCTGGAAAGCAGTTCGATTCCGATGTCGTCGAGGCATTTATGGAAACCCGTAAAGATTAAATAAACGATTAACGAACGGAGGTCTCGACCGACGAGATCGAACCGATGGCCGGCGCCGTTCGGAAGATACTGGGGTCTTCATGATGGAACACGATAAGGCTGATCGAGCGTATTGCGAAACGCCGCTCGAAGAACATCTTCTTGAGGTCCTCTTTGACAAGGACCGTTTCAACCATACGGGCAGGCTTGTGCGCGGGCTCATACACAACATCAACGGTCCTCTCCAAAATGTGTCCATGCTGGTGGAAATGTTGATCAAAGGACATACTCAAATGGACCGGGCCGCCTGTCTCGGAAGCGAGGATTTTCTGCGCGAATGGAGCGGAGTGTCTGAAAAGCAAAGGCAGCGGATGGACAGGCTGACGCAGCAAATATCCGTCCTCGCCGGAATGCTGCAGGATTTCATGGTGCTGCAAGAAATTGAGCAAAATGAATCAGAGGTGGACGTGAACCTGGTGCTTCAGAAGATGGCCTCCATCTTCCGGGCTGATCTCTTCTTCAAACATCAGGTTCAACTTGAGCTCAGGTTGACAGATAATCTGCCTTTGATTCCCATTCTTGGGCGCTGCCTGGTTCCCTCCTTGATGCATATATTCGGGAATGCCCTTACCGCCCTACGTACGGCTCCATCCAAAAGACTCGTGATCGAGAGCCGGAAGAAGCCCGGCGCTGTCACTATCGCATTTCTCAACTCGGGGTCCGGTCTGGATCTTACGAAATCCCCGGATGCTCTCTTTGACCTTTTCCATTCCGAATGGCCGGGCTCTACGCTCGCGGATGGCGGCGAAAAGCATTACGGGTTTGGTCTTTTTGCCGTGCGCCGGCTTCTTTCGCCCTACGGGGTCAAAGTGTCTCTCGGGGCTGAGGAAGATATGACTGCGGCTGTACTGGAAATTCCGGTTTCCTGTTGAACCACTGCTCGCTTCAACGCCCCTCGCAGTATTTTCTACCCGGGACAGGAAATTTTTTCCCTTGTTCATGCCTCTGCATCCCGTAATAATGTGCTCGTTCTTTTGCTATGCAAGCATTTCTTTGGCTCGAAATGCTTGTCTGTTGCTCGTCTGCATGAAAAAGTCTACGCCGGAGCCGGAGTCTCAAGTCCTTGGCAAAAGAATTGCTCTAAATGCCTGTGTCTTTTCTCAATAGGCTTTTGGAGGCGCAATTGAGAATGGCGCAAAGAGATGTTTGGCCTGCGTGGAAAGGGCCTTTGAGATTCATGGAATGCGTTGAGTATAGAAAACCGACAGGTTGTTTTTGCCGGAGGATGTGAAATGAAGATTTGGGATGTTACGGGAAAACCGGCTATTGATAGGGAAATAAGCGCTTCAAAAGGACTTGACTCCGGGAGTGCGGTGGAGTTTCAAGCATTGCTGAATGAGGAGATCCAGGAGACGACAATCTCCGAGGATGCAGCTGGGATCGTCCAGGGAAGCAGGGGGCTTGTCGGTGAATTGGAGCCAGTGGCTTTAGACAATGACATATCGACTATTGGCAAGGAAGACATGAGCCGGATTTCGGATGCTGTTGGGGGCGCATTGGGCAGGATTGCGGATGCCGTTAAAGATCAGAGCCAAGACATGAAGAAGCTTGGGGGGGTAATTGACTCTCTTTCGAAAGAGGCGGATGAGCTCAAACAGACGGTGAGCGTTCTTCCCAAATCGCATGGCCTCAGACAAATTGCCGATGAGCTTGGAGTGCTGGCTTTTGTGGAGTCCATAAAATGGAAGAGAGGAGACTACTTGTAGGATGAAGGCGCTTTGGGTCGGCGGCCTGACGACTTGCTTGCTGCTTGGTTTTGCTTCATTAGCCAACCTCAGGGCTGAACTGCTTGAAGAGGAGGACCGGATCATTTACAGGAGCGGTCCTCCTGAGGAATATCACGAAGATCTCAAAGCACGGGAAGAATATAGAGAGGAGCAATCCTGGCGCATGCTGCGCGATCTGGTCGTAATTCCTCCAATACATGGGATTGCGCCTGCTCCTGACGCTCCAAAGAGACCTCAACAGGCTGGTCATTAGGTCCTCCATCACGATGCTCCGCAGTCAGTGTTGTGTAATACTAAAGCAATACGATAAAGGGGCGTCTGTTTTTGATTTCATACTCCCTTCTTAGTCCGATGGAAGCTTCCGCAATTTCGGTAATAACTTCTTCTCTAATTCCACTCGAATGCTTTTTCTGCAAAATGATTCTTTAAAGTAGCAGCCTACAATTGCCGATTAAAAAGCCAAGAAATAATTATGTGGAATGCTCGACGCTTTTGCCTACGGGATGCGGCATTGCGACTGCAGGGAGATGTGGCTGATTATGCCGAATTCGGTTCTTTGTGAAGGCGGGGAATGACTCTTTAGAGAAGCTTCTATTCGAGCGCTTAATAACTGAAAAGCGAGTGGCATGAATTTAAAGGAAAGCCTTTTTGGGCAATTCAGCGATTTAGTGTACCGAGAATGCGGCATCAACCTGCATGAAGGCAAGAAGGCGCTGCTCCAAGCCAGGTTGAACAAACGCATGCGAGCTACCGGCATTACTTCGTACGAGGCCTATTTTCAATACCTGACATCCGATTCAAATTCGGGTGAGCTGATCCACTTTCTCGATTGCATATCAACGAATCTGACCTATTTCTTTAGAGAAATTCAGCATTTTGATCTTTTGCGGCAAGACTTGCCGGAGAGGCTCGAAATGAAGCGAAAAAACAGAGACAATCGGATACGCATTTGGAGCGCCGGATGTTCGACGGGGGAAGAGCCGTACAGCCTGGCAATGTGTGTTCTTTCCCACCTCGATGATGTGCAAAAATACGATTTCCGCATCCTTGCTACGGATATCTCTACGCGCGTCCTCTCTGTTGCGTCGGGAGGCGTCTATTCTGAGGAAAAGCTTAACAAAGTCGATGCCGATCTCAGAAGGAAATTCTTCCGAAAGCTTCATGATAATGGACACAATTCCGACTTTGAAGTCGTCCCTCTCCTGAAAAGGATTGTCTCTTTCCGGCGTCTTAATCTCAAGGAGCAGTTTCCTTTCAAGGGTCCATTCGACTATGTCTTCTGCCGTAACGTTATGATCTACTTCGACAAAACTACACAGGAGTCTCTAGTCCGAAAGATAGCAGACTATATTGCTCCAGGGGGATATCTGTTTGTCGGGCATTCGGAAAGTCTGATGGGGTTGTCCCATCCGCTCACCTATGTCCGTCCGGCTGTCTACAGAAAATAGCATCCAGGATTTCGGAAACGAGAGTTCGGATTAGATGAAGAAAATCGTCGGTGTTGCAGATATGGCTATAAGTAAGCATCCTGAAGGAGACCTGATCACCTACTCATTGGGATCATGTATTGCTATCGTCATTTATGATCCCACCGTGAAAGTGGGAGGCATGCTGCATTATATGCTTCCGGAATCCGGCATCGATCTGGAAAAAGCCAGAAAGGCTCCGGCTATGTTCGCAGATACGGGCATACCTCTTCTCTTCAAGCAGAGTTATCAGTTAGGCGCCACCAAGAAGAATCTTGTCGTGAAGGTGGTGGGCGGAGCGCAGATCATGGATGAAAATGGAGTTTTTAATATCGGGAAGCGAAACTATTTGGCTTTGAGAAAGATCTTTTGGAAAAATAATGTCATGGTCTCCGCTGAACATGTGGGTGGAAATGTCAACCGCACCGTGAGATTGGAGGTGGCCTCGGGCAGGGTTGTTTTGAAGGTCTCCGGACAAGGCGAAATGGATCTGTGATTAACCTTTCAGGACAGGGCGAACGAGTATGCCGTACAATGTTTTAATCGTGGATGATTCGAGGTCCATGCGTCAGGTTCTAAAGAAGATACTCAACATATCCGGTTTTCGGCTGGGCGAATGCCTGGAGGCCGGCAATGGGAAGGAAGCATTGGATCTTCTCGAGAACAACTGGATCGATTTGGTTCTTTCGGACATTCATATGCCGGTAATGGATGGCTTCGGTTTGCTCGCGGCTCTGAAGAAGAATCCAAATTGGGCTGATTTGCCGGTTGTATTGGTTACTACTGAATCCAATGAATCTCGACTCCAGAAAGCATTGTCTCTCGGGGCCAGGGGATATGTGCGCAAGCCTTTCAAGCCTGAGGAGATCCGCACCTATCTGAATGATATTCTAGGGGAGAGCGACGAAAATGGAATGCCTTTCAGCTCTGAAGAATGCGATTTCTGAGGTTTTCGAAACCATGTTTTTTACATCTGTGGATTTTGATCAGATGAATGGCTCCCAGCAACACGATTATTACCGCTCGACGAAGATTTCGCTTTATAACGGCAGTGAGAGCTTGAACATTTCCTTTTGCCTTACGGAGTCTTTTTCGAGGATGGTCTCGGCGAACTTCCTTGGAATCGGAGAAGAGGATGTCGCGGAGGAGGAAATGGAAGATGTCATGAGGGAGTTGACCAATATGATCGGGGGCAATTATATGGGACGGATATCTTTGAATGCCTGGCAACTGGGAATACCTTCCCTCGGGAGATTCGACATCGATCCGGACCGCCCGGCATACAATTTGAACTTGGTTTTTATGGGGGACCGCGTTGGGTCGGTGGCTCTTCAGACCGTATCATCATCCAGGTAGAGGTGATGCCAGGGAGAGGCCCCCGGTAAAGTTTGCTCGATGAAGGAAATGAAAGTTGGAGAGACCTCATTCGCCAACTTACCAGGAATACTTTTTGAAACCAGGATATATTTTCATCTCTCGGTCGCCCACTATCATTTCGACCGTATTGGGCTCGAGCGTTGCAATATGTTTGTGGGACAGGAAGCGGGAATTTGGAGGAATGAATCATTTTCTCTATCCGTCCACTCAGGATCTTAGGGAATCTACGGCCAGGTTCGGCAACGTGGCCGTCAGAGCGCTTTTTCAGCTGCTCATCCAGGAGGGAAGCCGCGTGAGCGACTTGGAGGCGCAGATCTTCGGAGGAGCGCATCCCTCTGGCGCGGCCTCCGAGGTCGTCGAGATCGGGAATCGAAATCTTGCCGTCGGTCGCCAGGTATTAAGCCGCTGCAGGGTGCGCGTCGTTTCGGAAGATGTTGGGGGAACAAAAGGAAGGAAGCTGGTTTACAACACTATGACTAACGAAGTGGCTGTTTTTCGGGTGGACAAGCTTCGAGTTGGCGATTGGTATCCTTATCACAGCGACCGTTAAGAGCGACAGGATTGGAAAATGGCGGATCCGATTAAGGTCCTGATTGTGGATGATTCTGCTATAGTCAGAAAAATATTCGCTCAGGAGCTGTCCAGGCATAACGATATCGAAGTGGTCGGAACAGCTCCCGACCCTTATGTGGCCAGGGATAAGATTGTGCGGCTCAAACCGGATGTCGTCACTCTCGACATTGAAATGCCCCGGATGGATGGTTTGAGCTTTCTCCGCAAATTGATGAAGTATTTCCCCATACCCGTAATTATTGTGAGCTCCCTTACGTCCAGAAACAGCGAGATGGCTTTGGAAGCTCTTGAATATGGGGCGGTGGAAGTATTGGCGAAGCCCGGCGGCTCCTATTCGGTAGGGGATATGTGCATACACCTGGTGGAGAAGATCCGCGCTGCGGCGAGAGCCCGTCCCGTGACAACGACCTCTGATGCAGGAGCGGTCGAAAAGCGGGTGAACAGCATGAGTAAGTCCCTGACGCGCACAACGCATAAAGTCATCGCAATGGGCGCTTCTACGGGCGGCACCGAGGCTCTGAAAGCCGTGCTCACCCATATGCCTTCCAATTGTCCCGGCATAGTTGTCGTTCAGCATATGCCTCCGCGATTCACAACTGCTTTCGCAAGCCGCTTGAACGGCCTTTGTGAAATAGAGGTGCGGGAAGCAAAAGACGGGGATACGGTCTTGCCGGGGTTGGCCCTTATCGCGCCAGGAAATTATCACATGCTTTTGAGAAGGAGTGGGGCTCGGTATTATGTCGAGGTGAAGACCGGTCCTCTGGTGTGCCATCAAAGGCCGTCCGTGGATGTGCTTTTTCATTCTGTGGCCCAGTATGTGGGCGCCAATGCCGTTGGCGTCATCATGACCGGGATGGGCAGGGACGGCGCGGCGGGAATGCTCGAGATGCGCAACGGAGGCGCTCGAACGATTGCTCAGGATGAATCGAGCTGTGTTGTCTTCGGGATGCCCAAGGAGGCCATCAAAATGGGAGCGGTGGAGCATGTGGTCAGCCTGGGAGAGATTCCCGCCACAGTTCTGAATGTGCTGGCAACCGATTCATAGAGTTGAAAGTTGGAGGTTGTAAGATGAGAGCCGGCATGTATGGATTGGTGAGAGGGCGCCTCTTGGCGAGAGTGTAATCTTTTTTTCCCTTTAGACGCGCTTTACCCATTCATAGGCGGGTTCTCTTTGCGGAGGCGACTCCGGAATGCAACCCTCAATGCTTATTTCTCAACGTGATATCAAAGGAGTAAAACGTGACGTACAAAGATATGACAGCATTGGTCGTGGATGATTTCTCCACCATGCGCCGCATAGTAAAGAATATTCTGCGTGATTTGGAGTTCAAGAATATCCTCGAGGCGGATGACGGGGCGACGGCAGTTCAGGTGTTGAGCAGTCAGAAAGTCGATCTGATTGTC
Source organism: uncultured Syntrophobacteraceae bacterium (assembly GCA_964578835.1). Classification (GTDB taxonomy): domain Bacteria; phylum Desulfobacterota; class Syntrophobacteria; order Syntrophobacterales; family Syntrophobacteraceae; genus CAZOEL01. The sequence goes on from CAZOEL010000005.1 coordinate 129,560, forward strand.
TCGGATTGGAACATGCCCAAGATGAACGGTCTGGAGCTTCTCAAATACGTTCGCTCCAATGACCATATCAAGGATACGCCCTTTCTGATGATAACGGCCGAAGCTCAGAAGGAGAACATCATTGAGGCGGTTAAGGCGAAGGTGAGCAATTACATAGTAAAACCATTCACTGCAGCCACTTTGGCTGAAAAATTAGCCAAAATCGTGCCTCAGGCCTAGTAAGGCCATTCGGGAGGATTTCAGAACAATGCGGGAAATCATTGATAAGCTCGCCTGTGGTGTGGTCAATGGTCCGGATGACATGATGGGCATAGGGGAATGCCTCAACCTTCTGGATGACCTGGAGAAAGCTTGTGAGCCGACCTTTTCTCACTCGGAGACGATCGAGCAGCTACGCGGTCTGTTTAATGGCATAATACTCGCCGAATCAAAAGATCCCGCTGCGGACTGGGGGACCATCGGCAGTCTTATCGGAATCCTGGCCAGATGCGCAGGCGATGATCCCACGGTTATGGAGAAAACAGTCGGGGTAGCCTCGACCGATGAGACGACCGCATCTTTATCCCCGTCTGGTCAAGAGTATCCCGAGAGCCCGTCTTCCAATCCCGATTGGGAAGCCATTCAGAAGCTCATGGAGGAGGTCTGTGAGGAAAAGCCCGAAGAAAGCTCCATGGATGATGCTTGTTCGGGCGCCGGTCCCGATTCCATGGATGCGGGCGACTCCGGTGAAGAGCAGGCCGATATGTTAGATGTGCAGGATGCTGAGCTGCTTCGAGATTTTTTGGAAGAGGCGAAAGAGCATTTGTCATCTATCGAGTTGAACCTGCTTTCTCTGGAAGAAGACCCGGAGAACCTGGAAGCCATCAACGCCATATTCAGGCCTTTCCATAGCATCAAAGGGGTTGCGGGATTTCTCAACCTCAAGACAATCCACACCCTCAGCCATGAAGTCGAGAATCTGTTGGATGAAGCGCGTTCCGCAAAGCTGCAGATTACCGATGACGTGATCGATATCATTCTGAAGGCCGTCGACATCCTCAAAGGGTTGCTGGGCGATGTTGAGGTGTCCCTCAGCGGGGGAGCTGAAAAGGTTGTTTCTTCCAGTGTGGTTTCCGCGTTCATGGATCGGCTCAAAACTTTTCATGAAGGAGAAGTTGCGGACTCTCCCGCCGCCGTTCGGAAAGTCGGAGAGATATTAGTCGATCGAGGCGTCGTGAATGTCGAGGATGTAGAGGAAGCCGCCCTTCAGAGCAAGGCTGCGGGCAAAAAGCTTGGCGAAGAGCTCATAGACAAAGGGGCGGCGACGCCAAGGGATATCGCTCTCGCCATCAGAGAGCAGCGCCACGCTAAAGAGAGCGCGGCTCATGTCCGGATCGATACGCAAAAGCTTGATAACCTTGTGGATATGGTGGGCGAGCTTGTCATCGCTCAATCCATGGTGCTGCAGAATCCCGAATTGCAGCGATGCAAAGATCAGAAGCTGCAGAAAGACAGCGTCCAGCTTCGCAGAATTACCAATGAGCTGCAGCGCATCTCTATGTCCATGCGCATGATTCCCATAAAGAGCACCTTTCAGAAAATGATTCGGCTTGTCAGAGACCTTTCCAAAAAGTCGGGAAAGGAAGCTGTGCTGGAGATGAGGGGGGAAGAGACGGAAATAGACCGCAACATGGTGGAGGAGATCTACGAGCCTCTCGTTCATATGATAAGAAATGCCGTCGATCACGGGATTGAAGCGCCCGAGGTCCGGCGGCAGGCGGGCAAGGATGAAAGAGGAACTGTTCTGATCGGCGCAGAGCAGAAGGGCGGCAATATAATCATTGACATCAAAGATGATGGGAAAGGGATAGATCCCCAGAAGGTTCGAGCTTCTGCGATCCAGCGCAATATTATATCCCCTGAGGACCAGATGGATGACAGATCTCTTTGCGAGCTCATATTCCATGCCGGCTTCTCCACAAAGGAGGTCATCACGGATGTATCCGGCCGCGGGGTGGGAATGGACGTGGTTAAGAAGAGCGTTGAGCGACTCCGTGGAAAGATAGAAATTTTCAACTCGCCCGGAAAAGGCTGTCACTTCCAATTCAAGCTCCCTCTCACCATGGCGATCATTGACGGTATGATCATTCATGTGGGAACCGAAAGGTATGTGGTTCCAACAGTTGCTCTCAAAGAGTCTTTCCGGCCTTCCAGAGATATCTACATGACGGTTCATGGCAAAGGGGAAACGATAAAGGTGCGCAATAGCCTGATGCCCCTCATTCGCCTTCATCAGGTTTTTGGGGTTGAGCCCAAATATGCGGAGCCGTGGGAAGGGCTTCTATTGGTGGTCAACGAGGACGGTCATTCATACTGTTTGATGGCTGACGAGATAGCGGGGCGTCAGGAAGTGGTCATCAAGAGCCTTGGATCTTCTCTTCGCAATGTCTCCGGGGTCTCAGGGGCAATGCTGTTGAATTAAGCATTGGCAGCACTTGCCACCTTCTTAGTCTTAGAAGA
>CAZOEL010000006.1:0-129928 GCA_964578835.1 uncultured Syntrophobacteraceae bacterium
GCGGATGATCTCGGCAATGTCTTTGATCTCCAAAGCCTCGCCGTCCTCCCGGTTCAACCTGCTGTCTTCAAAGTTGGTGATGCAGTAGGGGCACGAGGTGGCGAGCACCTGCGCTCCGGCTTGCGCCGCCTGATCCAACCGAAGGTCCGAGAACCTCTCGCCCTTCATGGTCTCCATCCAGATCCTCCCCCCGCCTCCTCCGCAGCAAAGGCTATCTTTGCCGTGATCTGAAAGCTCTAGGAGCTCGAGGCCCGGGGCCGAGCGGAGCACACTCCTCGGCTCATCGAAGACGCCGTTATGCCGCCCGAGGTAGCACGGGTCGTGGTAGGCCACTTTCTTTGCATACTCTCCTTTGATCTCGAGCCTTCCATCGCGGATGAGCTCGAAAAGATACTGAGAGATGTGCGCCACCTCGAAGTGGACCATGAACTCGGGGTACTCGTTCTTGAAAGTGTGGTAGCAGTGGGGCGATGAGACCAGGATCCTTTTCACTCCATTATCTATGAAGGTCTTGATGTTCTCTTTGGCGAGCTTCCTGAATACTTCCTCATCTCCTGTCTTCCTTATGCTCTCCCCGCAGCAGCTCTCTTTGGACCCCAAGATCCCGAACTCGACTCCCGCCTTTTGCAAGACCTCGGCCGTGGCCTTGGCCACCTTTTTCATCCTGGGATCGTAGGAGAGGTAGCAGCCCGGGAAATAGAGGATCTCCATCCCTTCTTCAAAGGGCTTGACTCCAAGGCCTTCGGCCCACTTATCCCTTTTGGACCTGTCCTCATTGAGGGGGTTTCCCTCTCCAACGAGGCTCCCGCTTATGGCGCGGATCGATTTGACGGGCGTGGGGAAGACTCCGTACTCGGTTGCTATGCGCCTCAAGGCCACTCCGGACTCGATCTGCTTCACCCCTCTCGGGCACCTCTGGGGGCATCTGCCGCAGGTCGTGCACCGCCAGATCTCCTCGCTCTCTATCTCGGTGAGGCCAAAGGTCGCCTGCCGGATGAGCTTTCTCATGCTAAACTGAGTCACCCGGTTCCACGGGCACACCGTGTCGCAGATCCCGCACTGGTAGCAGTACTTGAAGGCGTCTCCGCCGTTTGCCTTTATGACTTCTATGATCTCTTTGTAGGGGGCTACAGTCTCCACTCGCTTTTCTCCGTGTAAATGTGTTAGCCCTTCTTAGCCATGCGGGCAACCGTATCCAGGACTTTCTTCAATCCGTACTTGTTCACCAGCGATTCTAATCCAAGCTCCATCTCGCCCCGTGGAATCTCTTCTTCAATTACTTCTTCTTCCCTTTCGAAATAGGTCAGGGCGCCAGGATGACATGCTTGTACGCACATCGGCTCCTTCAGAGGCGGAACGTCCTCACACATATCGCATTTGAGAGGAAGACCGGAATCGGGCTCTTTGAAAGCATCCCTCGACGGGCAGGAGGCAGGGCAGAAAGTACACTCGTCGAACTCTCTGCCTCTAATCACGTAAAGATTTCTCCCGTTGCATTCCGCCCGGGTATAATCGCCGGCGCGTATCGGAACGAACACATCTCTCGTCTCGTCCATGACCACCATGATCCTGGACCTCGCCGGATTCAAGCTGCTAAATCTCGGAACAGCGTGAAAAGCGGAGCACGCGAGCTCGCAAGCCTTGCAACCGGTGCACTTGTCAACGTCTACTTTTATTTCTTTTATAATTTTTTTTCTCGACCCTACCTTCACGGCGCCACCTCTTTATTTTATTTCTTCGCTGTTTCCGCCGAAGCTTCTATTTCTGATGATGAACCTTCATTCCCTGTAAGAATTCCCCTTTTGACGAGATCTTCGCCCACGTAGCCAAGGCCCAGTTTGTCCAAAGTTTCCTTTTTGGGAATTCCATCATTGGTCCAGCCCTTGAAATCATAGTAGGCGCTGAGCAACTGCTGTTCGTACTCATCGTTTCTTACGGCCCAATGGTCCTCGGGCGGCCTTTCATCAGCTCTTCTCAGGCCTCTCCTGTTGTTGATCGCCCTGATAAGAGTCCGATTCCTCTGGAATACTTCCCATAGTCTGTCTTTATCGAAATTCATCCCGCTCGCCATGGTGATCAGCGGAGGAATATTATGGACGTGATACCCGGTTCGTCCGCCGAACTGGCCTCTGAATGACGACACAAAGCCACAGAGCCCGAGAGAATCGTCAATGTAGTGCATCGCCTCATTCCAGTCGACAATCGCGCAGATGGCGTCAGTGGGCAGGATTTCGCGCTTTTCCCATTCCATGAACCACTTCTTGAATTTTTCGTCAGGAACCGCCTCCCAATTGTCTATGAATTTCTGTCTTTCTTCTATGGTGCGAAGAGGATCCTGCGGGAAGGAGCCTTCGATCTGAGTGATGCTCATCTTCTCGCCAGTGGCGAGCATGAGGAAATAGGGAGGGTTCATCTTGCCGAGCTTGATCGGCAACTGCTCGAATTTCTTGACCGTATTGTGATCGTAGGCTTCTGCTCCGTTGCCGATTCTACGCGCCGCCCAATAGACGCCGTCTGCCAGGATGTCTCCAATTCCTTCCCTGTGCGCGATTTTATCGAGGAGGTGGAAGAATCTGCCTGGAGTGTCGGCCGGCATTCCCGGGAAGTCTTTCTCAGTCAAGATGCCGGCTTCAAGAAGCTCGAGCGCAAAGGCGATGACTTGCGGCGTTGAATAGGAGTCGAAGCCCAACTCCTGAGCGACGCCAAGAATGTCGTAACTGAAGTCAAGCTCTTGAAAAGCCGCCATATGGTAGGTGTCTTTACCGTAGCATTTGTAGGAATACCTTGGGCGTCCCGGCCATTTGATAACATTATGGCAGGTTTTTGGACAGTTATAGCAGCCAGTCTGTCGATCCATGTGATCATATTTCAGATTACGCCAGCGCTCTTCGAGCTCCTTGCTCCAGAAGCCTCTTCTGCGCACGCGCGCGTTGCCCCAGGCGAAATTGTCGTGATGGAAGCTGTCGTCTTCATCGACAGCCATCCAGTCGCCTACTCCCGGGTTCTCATAGAACTCTTTTCTTATCTTCATGCAGATTTCAAAGAGCTTGGGATCGGCAATATTGACATCCTTCGTTCCGCGAACGGCTATCGCCTTTATGCCCTTGTCTCCCATGACCGGCCCCACGCCTCGAGCCGCGCTCGAGTTGCCGCAATCGATGGAAGCCGTATAGACCCTGTTCTCACCGGCCGGGCCGACAGCAGCCACCCAGATTCTGTTGTCTTTCAATTCTTCTTTGATGAGCCTGGCGGTTTCCTGAATGCCTTTTCCACGCAGATGACTCGCGTCGCGTATTTCGACTTTGTCGTTGTGAATCCAGAGATAGATCAGGTCGGAGGACTTCCCTTTGAAGATTATCTTGTCATATCCGGCATGCTTCAATTCAGGCCCGAAATACCCGCCCATCAATGAATGTCCGAACAATCCGGTCTGAGGAGAAAAGGTGTTCACGGCGGTGCGATTGGCGCCGGGGACAGGGGTGGCGTTCAGCAGGCCATTGCTGAATATCAGCAGATTATCGGGAGAGAACGGCTCGGCATCGTGAGGAACCCTTTCCCAAAGAATTTTGGCGGCAGCACCCTGGCCCCCAAGATGAAGCTCGGTGTCACGCGGATCCGTTTCTACCTTTTCGATGCTTCCCCGGGACAGATCAATTTCTAAATCAAACCCTGTCTCTCCGTACCTCATTTTTTCTACCTCTCTAGGTTAGTAAGCCTTCAATGCTGTATCCAAATGCCTGATCGCTTTTTGCCGTCCGCATATTGCAGCGCCCAAACAACGCGCCGCAGGCCCGCAAACGCCGAAATATCCCAAGCAGTAGCTCTATTAGATATTCAATTGAGTCAGTAAATACTTTCATTATATGAACCCTATATTCATTATGTGACTCCATCTAAACACTCTCTCCGTTTGGTTGTCAAGTTTTTTCTAACATAAAAACACTTGAGGTTCTTCCCACAAAGAGCCAATCGTGAACTGAGCCCTTGGCAAGCAGAAAGACGGCTGCGTCCTTGGCAGAACGGGCGCAACTTGAAATCCTCTGAAGAAGAGCTTCCTTTCGCATGATGAAAGCAAAGTCTTGCTGCGCTTCCGCCTAAAAATGAAAAAAGAAGCTCAAGCAATCAGCGTCTTAGCTCAGGCAGTCTTCTATTCTTGACTTTATCGGCTGCTCCAGCCAAAAGAGAATGCGCCAACCTGCAGTTGCGGGAAGCGGAATCAGGATGGAATGAGGAGCAGCCACCGGGCTTATCGCCCGCACATCCTTAGTTGCTTCTCGAGTTCAAACAACATCGCGGGGAAGTCATGAATCCAAAGATCATTACGCTTCTATCCGATTTCGGCATCAAAGATCATTACGTCGCAGCCATGAAAGGCGTCATTCTTGGGATCTCTCCAGAAGCTCGCCTGATCGACATTTCCCACATGGCTCCACCTCATGACATTCGCTCCGGGGCATACCTTCTCGCTTCCGTCTGCGACGACTTTCCGAGCGGCGCCATACATCTTGCCGTGATAGACCCGGGAGTCGGCACGGCTCGTAGAGCGATCGTCATTCGCGCGAGAAACCGCCTTTTCGTTGGACCTGACAATGGTCTCTTCTCATGGATTGTAAAAGAAGGAAGCGGCTGGGAAGCATGGAGCATAGAAAACCGGAAAATGATGCGCGGGAGGGTGAGCTCGACTTTTCATGGGCGGGACATCTTTGCTCCTGCAGCCGCATATCTTGCTGAAGGAGCGAGCCCCGAAGATTTCGGCCCGCCATGCGTTCCTCTTATTTCAGAGTGGAGCTCTGCGCGCGCAAGCGAAAAAGGGCTATTCGGCGAAATCATCTACATTGACCATTTCGGCAACATTATTACAAATATCACCGCGGGCGACCTTGAACATTACGCGCAAGAACATCGTTTTGTTGTCTCCGTAGCCAAACGCGAGATTGACGCCATAGTCCGCGCCTACGGCGACTGCGAGATCGGCGCTCTGACGGCTTTGATCGGAAGCAGCGACCGTCTGGAAATTTCCGTTAATCAAGGGAACGCCGCCAAACTTCTCGATATCCGCCCCGGGGACCAAGTCTCGGTTCATCTGCGTGATTTGCCCTGATTTCGCGATGATAATGGCTGCGTCCATCACGACATATGCAGCAGCGAAACCATCAGGCTGCAATGGATAAGGTCAAAGACTCAATTAGGGGATAGGTTAAGAGAGCATGAGCGCGACTCGAGAATGAACATTTGCTCTTGCCTACAAGGCGTTATAATATGTGGGAAGATGCGCATGTTTGACTTTACCCTGTAACCGGACTGGAGCCAGTCATGAGAGCAAGATCTTCATTCTCTGTGTTCATTCTTCTTTCATTTTTCCTTCTTTTTGCGCGTTTGTCGCCCGTCTACTGCCAGGGTTTCATCGGCTCCGTCTCCATCGGCGGCGACATTGCTCATGTGGGCGGCAAAATCTTTTTTGCCGGTGATGACGGCGTCAACGGACTCGAGTTGTGGATAAGCGACGGCACAGGCGCAGGAACAAGATTAGTAAAAGACATCATGCCGGGCTCAGCCGGCTCGAATCCGTCAGGGCTCACCAATGTCAATGGGATTCTGTTTTTCGCAGCCACAAACGACAAGAATGGAACTGAGCTCTGGAGGAGCAATGGCGCCGAATCGGGCACATTCATGGTCAGGGACGTTCGTCTCGGATCTGCCGGCTCCTCTCCATCCAATCTCACAAACGTGAACGGCGTTCTTTTCTTTACTGCCGACGACAACATCAACGGCAGAGAGCTTTGGAGAAGCAAGGGTCGAAGATCAAATACCTCCATAGCAAAGGACGTGCGGCCGGGGCCTTTGGGATCGGATCCCCGGGACTTGATAAACGTTAACGGGACGCTCTTTTTTACTGCGGATGATAACATCAACGGCAGAGAAATCTGGAAAAGCAATCAATCGGGCACTTCCATTCTAAGAGATATACGACACGGTCCGAATAGCTCCGAGCCCCAGCATCTCACCAATGCCGACGGAGTTCTTTTCTTTACTGCCGACGACGCCATCCACGGCAGAGAGCTCTGGAAATGCCTGGGCTCGTCCTCAAACATCTCCATGGTTGATGACCTAAATCCCGGGCAGTCGGGATCATCTCCGGATAACCTGACGGGAGTCGGCAAGCGGCTTTTTTTCACGATTGACGACGCACAGCGCGGCAATGAGCTATGGATGTTCGACGGCTTTTCCAACCCAGCGATTGTAAAAGATATCATCCCGGGCGTTGAATCCTCGTCTCCCAGGAATCTCATCAACTTGAACGACGCTTTGGTTTTTACCGCAGACGACGGCGACAACGGCGTCGAACTGTGGAAAAGTGATGGAAGCAGCTCCGGAACTGTTCTGCTCAAAGATATATTTCCAGGCGGCTCCTCTGCGCCCGAAAACCTCGTAGAAATGGAGGGAAAGATTTTCTTCACCGCAGATGATGGGGCGACCGGCCGCGAACTGTGGAAAAGCAACGGAGAGAGATCGGGGACATCGAGAGTCAAAGATATAAGGCTTGGCCTGGAAGGTTCTGATCCGGACGCCTTATCGAGCAACGGAAGCGGCGACCTTTTTTTCTTTGCCGATGACGGCTCGGATAACGGCAGACAGCTATGGAAAAGCAACGGCTCCAGCACAGAAACCGAAAAGGTGAAGGACAGCTCGGCTACCGCTTCTGGCTCTTTTCCCCAGGATTTGACTCCCATCAACAGCCTTTTGTTTTTTTCAGCCGATAATGGGACCAAGGGTAAGGAATTGTGGAGGAGCGACGGAAAGAAGAAAGGAACGGTTTTAGTGAAAGACATACGCCCGGGCGACCTTGGCTCGGAGCCGGAAGGTTTCACGGAACTGAACGGAATTATTTTCTATGCGGCTAATGACGGGGTAAAGGGGAGAGAGCTTTGGACAACCGACGGCGCAAAGAAGGGCTCAAAACTCTTTAAAGATATCTGCCAAGGCTCTGGGGGATCATCTCCTTCCAACTTTTTCGTTGTGCAAGATACCCTTTTCTTCGTTGCCGACGATTGTTCGTCTCATGGCCGCGAGCTCTGGAAAAGCGACGGCACAGTTTCCGGCACTGAAATAGTGAAAGACATCTTTGTCGGCAAAGAAGGATCATTTCCCAAGAACATGGCCACGCTCAATAATTTGCTGTTCTTCACAGCTGATGACGGCGCAAACGGCAATGAACTATGGATAAGCGACGGAACCGCGGCGGGAACCATCATGTTGGCTGATATCAATCCCGGCGCAGAGGGTTCTCTTCCCGGCCTCTTTACTCAAATGGAGGGAAGCCTCTTTTTTGCGGCCAACGATGGGGCGCACGGAGTTGAATTATGGAAGAGCGACGGGACCTCCGGCGGCACGCTCCTGGTCAAGGATATTCAACTGGGCCCGCACAGCTCCAACCCTGCCGAGCTTTTTGTCTTCAACAATCTTCTTTTCTTCTCGGCCAATGACGGAGAAAGCGGAACGGAATTATGGGCGAGCGACGGCTCCATAGGCGACGCCAGTCTTTTCAAAGACATCAACCCGGGCCCTAATGATTCCTCCCCGGCCGACTTAGCAGTTGTCAACGGCTTCATGATCTTCTCCGCAGATAACGGGGCGGATAATAACGGTAGAGAGCTTTGGAGGAGCAACGGCTCCAAACAGGAGACTCGGATGATTATGGACATCAATCCCGGCTCGCCCAGCTCCGCGCCGGCCGATTTAACAGTATCAAATGGTTTGGTGTTCTTCTCCGCAGATGACGGCAAGCAGGGCAGGGAATTATGGAAAAGCGACGGCCTGACTTTGGGAACTGAACGCGTAAGAGATATCAACCCCGGTTCGGGAGGCTCCGCTCCCACAAGCCTGGTGAATCTGAATAATGTGCTTCTCTTCGTAGCGGATGACGGCGTTCATGGCAAAGAGCTGTGGAAGAGCACTGGATCGAGGACAGGCGCCGCCTTGGTAAAAGATATCGTTCCCGGACCTTGATGGCGTCGGACGCAAGTAGGCGCTGATTGCCGTAATTTGAATTTCTCTTCATTGCAGGAGCGGCGGCGTTTTGACGCTCCTGCAATGAGTCGCCAAAACCGATTAGCTTCATGGGGCCATTCCCGCACATCCAGCAATGAAGCCCCATCTCCCGAAACGCCTTCTTCAACTGCTCTTCAGCCGGGACTTCTGAATAATTAGAATCGTGGTTAATGGTACGAGAAGACTCAGCGCAGTGACAGTTATGAGCAAGATTCCCAATTGGCTGTAGTCTGCCGGCTGAGTGACGACTCCTGAAACGGGGTCCTTTACTTCACGCGATACGACGTAGATCTGGTTCAGGTACTTGGTCCCGAGACTTGCAAACGAGAGAGCAAGATTTGTGAAAGAAGCCATGACCGCAAAAAACGTCGCCTTCAGATTAGACGGAGCGCTGTTTGCAATCCAGGCGAGCATAGGAATCATCGCCACCTGTCCCAGGGGAGATTCCAGAGCGGTGTCCACGATCGCTATGAACCGGGCGTTCACCACGCCGTTTGTAAGAGCCGCGGTCCATTCATGCAACCCATAGTACATGCCGAGAATGGGCAGACTGAGCGCGGTGCTCACAAGGGTTAGAAAGGCAACAATGTAGGCGATGGATTTTTCGGCCATGAACTTCCGGAATATGACCATGCCCAGCAGCCCGAGACTTCCGCTGATGAGAGAAAGAGTGGATAGAAAATGCTGATCGAAGCCCAGATGATCTATCTGCCACCATGTGGAGCCCGCGCCGGGTCCCGGCAGAGCCCTGTAGACAAAGATAATGACGGCAGTGCCGACCAGATTGCGCCTCTGAGACAGGCTGAGCTCTTTAAGCAGCTTGGACATGAGAAACAGCACTATCGCCATCGAACCGGCGAAGACGATTTCCTGATCGAAGGGTGCGCCAGACAAGCCAACGGATAGCGTGAATACGGCAAAGACGAGGCTTCCGCCAAGAATCCACCAGTTTGCATGGACTTTTTCACCTCGGACATCCAGCAGCTTTTTGACTTCCTCTCGGCTCAGCCCGCTGTCCATCAGCTTGCCGGCCCGCATCCGCTTCAGGACTATCGCAAGAATTACCCCCAGCATGGATATCAGCGGAATGAGCAACGCCATCTTGTAAATCGAAATATACACTGCGACTTTTTCGCTTGCAGCCATGCTCTCCACGCCGCTGAACATGAGAATGTTCACGACCGATACGAGTATGCCTCCCCCTACTATGGCGATGCGGCCAAGCGTCTGCATGGTGGTGTGCATCATTTTGACAGCTTGCGGAGCCAGTGGCTGACCCTTGTCATCGATCGTCGGAACCGCCTCCACGGTCATTGCATCGGCCACGACATCCTGGATGACATAGCCGAACGGCGCAAGAAGAGCGCTCACCACGAACCAGGCCTCGACGCTCATGACCTGAGCCATCCAGGGCGCTGCTCCGAGCAGCCCAACCATGATCAACAGGCTGATGCCGATAAGCGTCGCTCCCATGGCGACCATCAAATACTTCCAGCGCCAAAGGAGATCCACCAGGTGACCCAAGGGCATTTTGAAAGCCCAGGGAATGCCGGCCCAGAAGCCGAGCATGGCGAGGAATTCAGCCGATAAGCCGAGGTGCTCCTTTATGAAGAAGGTCCCAACTATTCCCGTCAGGCCGGATATTCCCGCAGCCATATAAACCATGAGCGGAGGCATGTAGGAAGCGCGAATCCGATAACCCGAAGCGCCGACGCCTGTGCGAATCCATTGTCGAAGTCTTTTCATGTTGGAAACGGGCGCTCCCGGTTCCAACGTTGATCGGTCTCTTTTATCCATAGAACCTTTCCGCTTTCTCTGCTCTCATATTTAGCCATTCCCGCTGACATGCGGGTTTTACAGCGCCTAAGATATTGATAACCTCACAATGTTAACCGCAATCGGATCTCAAGTCACCCGCAGGAAGATTTCTGCGCTCGTTCCTCAGCGCAGCAAGACGCTATTCTCGACAAAGCCCGGAATTCTCCCATTACCCGGAGGAAGCATTCCTCACCTTTCACTTGGAACTGCAGCGAATCTTAGGGACCGGGAAGAGAAGACATATGGCTGGATAGCCTCATATAATCCGCGAGGCTGGAGGGAAGGACGCATTAAGCTCGAAAATGGCGTCGACAATGGCTGCTTCGGGAAGGTCGCGCCTGGAAGCTCTCAGAAGAGCTTTCTCTTTACCCTTTCAACTACTTCGGGAGACATCAGGATATCATCCGGCCAAGGCCTCAAATGGCCGTCTTCAACGCCTTTTTTCGTCGCATCCACCACAATGCGCCCTCTATCTCTGACGATGTCCCTTTTGGGATCCACATTGTTGAAGATCTTCCAAAGAACAAGAGAGCCGTCTCTCAAATCTATGTAATCGTCACAGAGGACAACTATTGCAAAAGCCGAAAGCCCGGCATGAGCAAGAAGCTCTTTTGCGAGGACGCTTCCGGGAGTCTTTCCGTCCTTCTGAAAGCTAAACAGAAGCACTCTGTTTCGAACATCGAGATCGGGAACATGAAAATCATTCAAAAGATCGGAAATCTCTTTTGCAGACAGTCTTATTTCTTCGCTGGAAGGAAGCGAAGTCATTGGGCGCTGTGTTCTTTCTCTCTCCCCAAACATTCTTGCGGTCGCATCGACGCCCAGTTTTCCTCCGAAAAGAGGCTCGGGGGCGCTGTGATCCAGAACGTCCAGAACTCCCTCGGAAACATAAAGATCCGTTTCCAGATCTATTTCTCCGAGCACAGTCTCGAGGATTCTCACGGGGGGATGACGCAAATCCACTGAAGAGTCGACCATGACTACAGCTTTGCAGAAGCTCATCTGCCCTTGCCCCCAGACAGCGCTCATGATCTTGCGGGCATGCCCGGGATATTCCTTTTGGATGGCCATCACGGTCGCGTTATGGAACACGCCCTCCCAGGGCATCCAGAAGTCCTTGACTTCCGGCATGACGGCATTGAGAAGAGGCAGAAAAATGCGCTCGGTAGCTTTTGCCAGATAACAATCCTCCATTGGAGGACGTCCAACGATGGTAGCCGAATAGATAGGTTTTTTGCGATGCGTGACGGCCGTAACGTGGAATACGGGATATTCTCCCATAAGCGAGTAGTAGCCCGTGTGATCGCCGAAAGGACCTTCCACGCGCAGCTCATCCGGATCTACATAACCCTCCAGGACGAACTCGGCCTCAGCCGGGACTTCCAGATCCACCGTCAGGCAGCGGGCCATGGGAACAGGCTTTCTGCGGATGAAGCCGGCCAGAAGCATCTCGTCGATGCCTCGAGGGAGAGGAGCAGTCGCCGCATAGGTCGTCGCCGGGTCTGTCCCGATCGCAACTGCGACAGGCATGCGTTTGCCGGCCTTGCGATACTCATGAAAATAGTGCGATCCATCTTTGTGAATGTGCCAGTGCATGCCCGTCGTGTAACGGTCGAACACTTGCAGCCGGTACATGCCCGCGTTTCGCCTTCCACTCTCGAGACTTCGCGTTATGACGACAGGAAGAGTCACGAAGGGACCGCCGTCCTGAGGCCAGCACTTCAGGACGGGAATGCGGGAAAGATCGACATCCTTTCCCAGGAGCACGACTTCCTGACACGGCGCATTCTTGACCGTCTTCGGCAAAAAGCGAGGAATCTCAATCCCCAAAGGAGCCAAACGAAGCGCGTCTCGAAATGACTTGGGCGGCTCCAGTTGAGTGAACCTGCGAATTCTCTCAGCCAGAGAATCCAAATCGGGAGTCCCCAAAGCCATGCAAATACGCCGATCGCTTCCAAAAGCATTGGTCAAAACCGGAAATTCCGATTCCTCCACACGCTCAAAGAGCAGCGCTTTGCCTCCGCCGGGGCTTTTTGAAGCTTTATCGGTGATCTCAGTTATTTCGAGGTCTTTGGAAACCGGCGTCTCAATCCTGAGCAACTCGCCGGCTTCCTCCAATGCGGAGACAAATTCCCGAAGGTTTCGGTAAGCGGTTTTCATCTCAGATTTAGCTCTTCGCTCAACTGTAGCTAGAGTTGTTGGGGTTGAGGAGCAAATCGGGGTGTACGCCGTAGTTGTAGCTGCGCATGCGGAAGTAATTCTCCAAAAGCCCCACTCTCTGGTCAACGTAGTCGTAGATCTTGAGGCGGCGTCCTTCACTCAAATTGCCATTCTGGGACAGATTGCGAATAGCCTGCGCCAGACGTCTGCGGAAGTAGATCGGCGACGCCAAGAAAAGGACTTTGGAGCTAAACTTTTGGAAGCATTGCGAGAGCGTTTCGGCATCCATCAGCACGACGACCGGACCTTCGGGCAGGTCGAGCTCGGGATAGGAAGGGAGCTCTCCGGCATCTTCCTCATCTTCCGACTCCGATTCTTTCGGGCTCTGAGGAGCGCAGGCGTACAGCATAGCTTCGATGCCCCGCCTGCTCAATTCGGCCTTGAGCGTCTCATCCTGATCTTCTCCTCCGGAGAGGACAACAAGCGGCTCCGATTGCTCTCTCAGCTCCGCCTCAATGTCATCGGCGATGAGGCGGGTCCTCGTCTGGTCGCGCATGAGCGCCTGGAGCATCAGGGAATAGTCTGAACGGGAGTGATAGGGAAATTCGAACTCCGTCGTTCTGGCGACAACATGAGCGGGAATGATGCCCCGCCCCTCCTTGGCGTCCTTTTCGTTGATGCTGTATACGACATCGCCAATATAGTAATAGATCAGCTTGGAAAGCCTATCCTTGCGCTGCGTCGATCCGGACAGGCCGAGCATATACTTGCAATCGAAATTGGTGACAAGATGAGTCAACACTTTCGATGGACATCTCTGGCAGTCGTCCAGGATCAGGTACCCGATCTGTTCATAAATCTTTCTCCAGTAACGCAGCATTTCTCCCGTATGGGCAATAGTGATCTGTTTCCCTATCTCCTGACTGCCTGCAGCAAAAATGCCCACCTCGGAACGAGGGATTTGGAGAAAATTCTCGATCTTGGTCAACCAGCTTTCCATGAGGTCGAGCTTCGGTATGAGCACCAGGGTGGGCTGACGCCTTTGGGCGATCGTATAGAGGGCGATTACCGTTTTACCGCTCTTGTGGCCTCCCACGAGCGTGGAAAAATCCTTTTCGAGAACCGCTTCGGCGGCATCTTGCTGATAACTCTTGAGCTCGCCGTGAAACTCTATCGATGTAGGCTCGAAGGAACGTCTGCGATCAGACACTCTGTAAGGAGTCTGGAATTTCTTACACAGCTCGATCAGTTGATCCAAAAAGCCCCTGGGCAAGAGGTAATTACGCCCCTTCTGGCGCAGGCAGCTGATTTGAGGAGGAATGTTTCCGATCCAATCGCCCCTGTTGTGCCTCAGTTCGTAATCGGGATTCGTAAACACCAAACGCTCATGAAGCTTCCTTTCCAACTGGGGAGGAAGTCCTTCCGTCGAAATCTTGAGCCATTCAGCAAGAATGATATTCATAGTCTTAACAAACATTAACGTCTACCCTTCCACGTCCTTCCACATATTTGAAAGCCGCTTGCGCTTCAGTTACTGTGCAGCCTTTGCTGCTTCATACATCAATTGATCGTAACTGCAAAGCTTAATTGGCGCCTACAACTATAACAAAATTCGACAGGATGTAATGCTATTATCGGCTCAGCCCGCAAGACTATCCATTTATATTGTGCGGTATGAATCAATTGACGATGAAATAAATTCAAAGCACACCGATTGATCCAGGTTGGATGCGCTGCAGCCCCGATTTCTCAAAAGGAGGATTCACTACCGCGCTCTCCGCCTCTTCGGTCCCTACCAAAAATGGGAGCCGCAATCCCCACTACATGAAGAATTATGATGGAAAAATAAGCTGTTTGACAGTTTTATGGGACTTCAATACGCTTATATAGTAACCGGAAGCCGTCCACATTAGAATAGCTTCCAAAGACAATTCAGAAAATAAGTTATAATAAAAAGGAGCAGCTATGGCGGATAACACCAGCGGCCACATCAATGTTTTAGCCCAATTGGCGCGTGAATATCAACAGAAGTATCAAGAACTGGAAGACGCAATTCAAAATGCGCAGCCCGAATCCAGGCTACAGCGGCTAAGGGCGCGCGCAGAGCTCACCACAGACCGGTTCAGAGCCGCTCAGCAGGCTCTCCTCATCAATATGGCTCCATCAGAAGGCAAGAATGACAATAATGCTTATAACGCTGCTATTACTCTTTGCCGCTGCTTTGATGAGATGCGCATCCTATTTCAGTTCTTGCTGGAATATTCAAGTAACCCCACAGAGTAAAAATTGACAATATCCTGCACAGATCAGCTTTCAAGGACCACAGCAAGCACATGCGCGAACCTTGGAAGCTGATTCACTTCGAATCCACCAAGCCCTTTTTCACAAAAAAATAAAGTCTTCCGGGGTGTTTCATTCGCCCTGCAATTTCTTCGGCAGCCTCCCCGCCGCCGCAGAACAGATCGACCCGCCCGACTCCCTTGATAGCTCCGCCGGCGTCCTGGTTGAGAACCCACCTGCGCATCGGCTCCCACCCGACAACTTCCCCGGCGCTGTCCAGCGTCGGCTTCTGTCCTTCGAGAAAAGCCAGTCCTCCCCGCGGGTGATGTTTGGCGTCGGTTGCAACAGATCGTCCCGCGGTAAGCGGTACGTTAAGGCTTCCGAGGGGGCCTTCATTCACCCAGCGAAAGAACACATAGCTTTCATTCTTCCACATTACTTCATCTCGTATTTCCGGATGCTCCCTCAAATAGGCCCTGAGCGTCTGAAGCGACATTTCCTCCGGCTTCATGAGTCCCTTTTCCAGGAGGTGCTTCCCTATGCTGACGTATGGACGCCCGTTCGACCCGGCGTAACCCAGGCGACGGAAGCTCCCCCCCGGAAGCTTGATCCTGGCCGATCCTTGCACATGCGCAAAGAAAGCGTCCAATGGATCCGCGATCCAGACCAGTTCACAACGCAGATGGCTCAGTTTTCCCTGCCCGTCAATCTCGGAACGTGAAAAATAAGGTTTGAAGCGATTGCTCTCGATTCGGCCGACAAGACGCTCGCCGGAAAAGCGAGCCGGATCGAAAGACTCCAGATCGAGGGTTAGGAGATCCGCAGGGACGCCATAGAGAGGAAAACAGAATGCTTGATCGCGCTCAAGGCTTCCCTCCAGCACGGGTTCATAGTACCCGGTCGTCAGCGCCCTCCCACCGGAGTCTGTGCTGTCCTTGTTCCACGCGCGATAGACATGAAAGTCCCTGGCGATGGAAGCCGAATCGAGGCTATCAGCATCCAGAAGCTCGAGAAAGCGCTCCAGAGTCGCCTTGAGAGCGTCTGCTCGAATTTGTTTCTCCCCGAGAGGGTAGGTGCGGTCCGGTGGAACCCGGTTATAAAAAACAAGGCTCTGTTCAATAGCGGCGCGAAGCGACTGTGGCTCCATATCATCCGCAAAGTCCGGAACTTCGTTCGCGGAGATTTCTTCAAAAGCGCTGTGGATTGGAAGTTTATCCCCAGGCGGCGAACCGGGAGCACATCCAAAAAGAGTCGCCAGGCAGAGCAAGCAAACAAGGATCGCTCCTCTGCCTGAAGAAGCGCCGATTGCGATGGCGAACGGCAAAAGCTTCATGATCTTGCGCATCCACACCCGCTGATATCGCGCACTCCCAATATCTCTACCGAGAGTGTGAGCTCCGCCAGCCGTTCGCCACGCATCATTTACGTCCCCATTTCCCAGGAATTGAGATAATGCTCCTGTTCAGGGGTCAGCGTGTCGATAAGCACTCCCATGCTCGCAAGCTTGAGGCGAGCTATCATCTGGTCGATATCCGTCGGAACGCTGTAGACCTGCTTTTTTAGAGTCGAGGCATTCTTAACCATGTACTCGGAGCACAAGGCCTGATTGGCGAAGCTCATATCCATTACGCTCGAAGGATGCCCTTCTGCGGCGGCAAGATTGATGAGCCGGCCTTCGCCCAGGATGTAGATGCGCCGACCGCTCGTCAGCGTGAATTCCTCAACGAAATCTCTGATCTCACGCCTCTTTACAGCCATATCCGCTAGAGCGTTGAGGTCGATTTCAACGTTGAAATGGCCTGAATTGGAGACGATGGCGCCATCTTTCATTACTTCGAAATGCTCTCTTCTCACCACGTTGATGTCGCCCGTGAGGGTGCAGAAAAAATCCCCTATGGGGGCGGCATCCGCCATCGGCATCACCTGGTAGCCGTCCATAACGGCCTCGAGAGCGCGAAGCGGGTCCACTTCCGTGATGATCACCTTGGCGCCCATGCCGGCAGCCCTCATGGCGAGGCCTCGGCCGCACCAACCGTACCCGCTCACCACAAAACTGGAGCCGGCCACAAGTCTGTTGGTCGCCCTGATGATCCCGTCAATCGTGCTCTGTCCGGTTCCGTATCGATTGTCGAAAAGATGCTTTGTATCGGCATCGTTTACCGCCACGATCGGATACTGCAAGACGCCCTTCTGAGCCATGCTCTTGAGACGAATGACACCCGTTGTCGTCTCCTCCGTTCCTCCGATTATGTCCGCAAGGAGCTCCTTCCGCTCGGAGTGAACGATGCTGACGAGGTCCGCGCCGTCATCCATGGTGATCTGGGGCTTATGAGCGAGAGCGGCATGAATATGGCGATAGTAAGTTTCCTTATCCTCGCCCTTGATGGCGAATACGGGAATCTCATCGTGCGCGACAAGAGAAGCGGCCACATCGTCCTGGGTGCTGAGCGGGTTGGAGGCGCAGAGGCGAACCTGCGCGCCGCCGGCCTTGAGAGTCTTCGCCAGAGCAGCGGTCTCCGTGGTTATGTGCAGGCATCCGGCGAGCCTGACGCCGGAAAGAGGCTTTTCAACGGCAAAACGTTCCTCTATGGACTTGAGCACGGGCATCGACTGCGCCGCCCATTCAATCCTGAGCTTGCCTTTCTCGGCAAGGCCAAGGTCTTTAACATCGAATTCCATGAAATCTCCTATTCAGTATGAAGCGGGCAAAGGCTACAGCCCGGCTTTTTCGCGAAGCGCATCGATCATATCGGTCTTTTCCCAGGTGAAGTCCGGATCGTTGCGTCCAAAGTGTCCGCCGCTGGCCGTCTTTCTATAAATGGGCCTGAGCAGTTTGAGATGCTTGATCATATTGGCGGGCTTGAAGCTGAACAGCTCCCGTATGATGGCGGCAATGCGGTCCGGAGGGATCTTGCTCGTCCCGAAGGTGTCCACCATGAGCGATACGGGCTCGGCCACGCCGATGCTGTAGGCCACCTGCACTTCCACCCGGTCGGCGAGTCCTGCGGCAACGATATTTTTCGCCACATAGCGAGCCATATAGGAGGCGGTGCGATCCACCTTGGAAGGGTCTTTTCCTGAAAAAGCGCCGCCGCCGTGGCTTCCCTGGCCGCCATAAGTATCGGCGATGATCTTTCTTCCCGTCATGCCGCAATCGCCCATGGGGCCGCCTATGACAAACCGTCCGGTCGAATTGATATAGAATTTGGTCTTGTCGTCCATGAGCTCGGCGGGAACGGTCTTCTTGATGACTTCCTCTATGATGCCTTCCCGAATGGCGTTATAAGAGACATTGGGAGTATGCTGAGCCGCGACGACAACTGTATCGATGCGTTTCGGCTTATGGTCCTCGTATTCCACCGTAACCTGGCTTTTCCCATCCGGGCGCAAGAAGTCGAGGACGCCGGTCTTGCGAACTTCTGCAAGCTTTCTTCCGATCCTGTGGGCGTAATAGATGGGCATCGGCAGCAATACGGGCGTTTCATTACAGGCGTAACCGAACATGAGTCCCTGATCGCCGGCGCCCTGCTCCTCAAAAAGCCCTTCGCCGGGATTCACGCCCATTGCGATATCGGGCGACTGTTTGTCGATGCTCGAAATGATGGCGCAGGTTTCCCAGTCAAATCCCATGGCGGAGTCGTTATAACCGATGCCTTTTATAGTGGTGCGAACGATCTCGGGAATATCGACCCAAGCGGAAGTGGTGATCTCGCCCGCCACGAAAGCGAGCCCCGTCGTCACCAGGGTTTCACAGGCAACGCGAGCCGCCTTGTCTTCTGCAATGATGGCATCCAGAACGGCATCCGAAATCTGATCGGCCACCTTGTCGGGATGACCTTCCGTTACGGACTCAGAAGTAAAGAGATAATCGTGCATGGACATAAGACCGAGCTCCTCCCGTGGATTTGCGGCGGAAACGGTTTCCGCCGCTGTTTGTTCAACATTGGGGGCGGAGTTTACACACCCGCCTTTGAAATCGCTTTGTTATTCTGACCTACCAATACGACCTTGGGCTTGTGGCCCACTAGCTCCGCCTGCTCATAATGAGCGTAGGTGACGATTATGATCAGGTCTCCCCTGGCGCCCATGCGGGCCGCCGCTCCATTGAGGCAGATTACTCCGCTGCCGCGCGGACCGGCTATGGCGTAGGTGTCGAACCTGGCGCCATTGTTGATATTGTATATTTTGATCTGTTCATATTCCATGATATCGGCGGCTTCCATCAAATCTTCATCGATCGAAAGGCTGCCTTCGTATTCCAGGTTAGCTTCGGTAACGCGAGCGCGGTGTATCTTCGACTTCATCATGAGTCTCTGCATGGCTTATTCCCTCTTGAAGCGAAATTATCCTCTAAAGGATTTCAATTGAAGAATTTCGACTATTTAGTTCCAGGCTGAAGCGTACAATTATCGATAAGTCGCGTCTTTCCGACGAAAACCGCGAGAGCCAACAATGTCGGCGCTTCTATGCTGGACACTTCTTCCAGAGTGTCCGGCCGACAAAGCTTGGCGTAATCGATTCGCACGCCCTCGCCTCCTTCAATGATCTCCCTTACCTTTCCGAGGAGCGTTTCAGCATGCAGCAGCCCTGAATCGACCAGCCGCTGGGCTTCCGCAAGGGATCGGCTGAGGCTCAGCGCCGTTTTTCTCTCATCCGGGCTCAGATACGTGTTCCGACTGCTCATAGCGAGTCCGTCCGCTTCCCGGACTATCGGATGCGTGAGAATTTCCACATCCATATGCAGATCCTGCACCATTCTTCGAATGGTCAGTTGCTGTTGAAAATCCTTTTCACCGAAAACCGCCACGTGAGGCTTCACGATATTGAACAATTTCGCGACGACAGTGGAGACCCCACGGAAATGGCCTGGCCGGCTTGCGCCGCACAGAGGCTTTGTGACTTCGGTTACTTCGACATAGCTCTGATAGCCCTGAGGGTACATCTCCTCGCTGCTTGGCGTGAATACGACATCCACTCCCACTTGAGCCGCCAAAGCCAGATCCCTTTCAAGATTCCGGGGATAGCGCTGAAAATCTTCCCCGGGTCCGAACTGGGTCTTATTGACAAATATACTGATAACTACCACGTCTCCACGCTCACGGGCTGCCCGCATTAAAGTCAGGTGTCCGTCATGGAGATACCCCATCGTTGGAACGAATGCGATCCGTTTTCCCTTGCCTCGCCAGGCGTCCGCCTGCTGCTGCATCTCGGAAATGCCTTCGATGATGCGCATATGGCCTCCTCATAAATAGTGCCGCCAATTCTAAAATGCCTTCCATCCATTTCGGATGGCGTCTTCGCGAAGATAGCTCATGGAATAAAAAGACTCATCGTTTTTCGTCTCAGTCCTGGCTGGATCCAAGCGAAACCCACCCCTGTCAAACCCTGCCTCACTATCAGGGCATCAATGCTTTGTCAAGCAGTATATAAGGTTGGAAGATTTATGAATATCACTCCTGAGCCAAGCGGGCTTAACCCACAAGCCCAAAACATCTTCTTTCCTTAAAGCGCTCATAAGCTTGCTTCCCAAGGCATGATCAGCTGATTATATTCATTTACAGTTGCTGCAGAAAAGATATTTCTTTCCCATTACCCACATCCGGACGATGCTCTCGCTGATCTGAAGCGGGCGGCTGCAAACTGAACCTGAAGGAGCAAGACCAGATGAAAGTGCTGATTGTCTACCACAGCGTATATGGACATGTATTCTATCTGGCCAGAGCTATCGAAGAAGGAGCTCGGCAGGTCGACGGCATAGAGCCGGTTCTTCGCCGCGTCGAAGAGTTTCCGAGCGTGGATGAGTGGATAAGCGGGAACGAAATGGCCAGTAGAGTGAGACAAGAACAGCAGGGGATTCCCGTTTGCTCCATTGACGACCTGCGTGAGGCCGAGGGCGTTGTTTTCGGCTCTGCAGGCCGTTATGGCAACATGTCCGCCCAGATGAAATTCTTTATCGATTCGACCGTCGGCCTCTGGATTAATGGCGAGATGGAAGGAAAGCCCGCGGGTCTCTTCGTCGCGTCCGGAACAACTCATGGCGGACAGGAGGCGGCGCTTCTCACCATGATGATCCCCCTTTTGCAGCTTGGCATGATCATAGTGGGAGTGCCCTTCTCAACCCCGGGCATGCTGCACGCGGAGGCCCGGGGAGGAACCCCTTTCGGAGCATCGACAATAGCCGGTCCGAAAAACGATCTCCTTCCGGCCCCGGAAGACCTGGAGATCGCAAGGGCTCTGGGCCGCCGCGTATCCGAAACAGCCTTGAAGCTCAGAAGCCGGTAGAGTCTTTCAGAAGCCGGCAAAATAAGCCACACTACCCAACAGACCTGTTCCGGAGCCACTTATCGATATACTCGAACGCTTCCTGAGCGGCATTCCTCGCATCCGCCTCGTAGGTATACAGCTCGACCGTAACAAAGCCTTCATAGCCCGTCCCGTCAATGGCTTCCAGAACCCGGGGCAGATCGATGGCCCCTTTGCCCGGCATCAGGTGATAATGCTCTCGAGAGGAGGCGATATCTTCCATGTGATAATGAGACGTAATCTCCTTCAACTCTTCGACCAGTTTGCACGGATCTTCCCCGACACAGAAAAAGTGGCCTATATCGAAGTTGAGCCCAAACACGGCGGGATCGAGGGTCGCGAAGAGATCGAGAAATTGAGAGCTGTTCTCTATGAGAAGGCCGGGCTCGGGCTCTATGAGAATCTTGATCCCCTTCTCTCTCGCTCTCTTTTCGACGGCCTCGAGCCCTTCCTTAAAGAACTTCATGCCTTCTTCACGCGTCATCCCCTGGAGAGGACCTCCGGGCTCCGTTGAAATGGCGGCGGCGCCAAGCTTTTCAGCCAGATCGATGCACCGGAGAGTATAATCGACGCGCTTTGAGCGAAGCTCCGGCTCTTTCTCGATCCATGAAGGGTGGTACGTGTCTCCGTCCGCATGATGCATGAAAGCATTGATGTTGGATATCTCGAGGGACTCTCTAGCGAGAGCCTGCCTGACGGCATCTATATCTTCCTCTGTCAGATGGAGAGGAAAAGCATGGGGAACGTCAGCCATGATCTCGACGCCCTGATAGCCCGAAGCAGCAATGATTTTGATGGAATCAACCAGAGAATACAGACGAAAAGCGTTGGAGCTGAAAGCAAATTTCATCCTTACCCTTCTCTTCCTCGTGATTAAGCAAATGTAATGGGAATCCTATCCTTATGGGCTCGCCCAAAAACTTCGGCGAGCTCTTCAGCACCTTCAAATCCAGAATGCACTTCACTCTGGCGAATCTTTCCCTCACTACCGTCGTGAAATCGTCAAAAACGCCGACGTCCCGCGCGTTGAAGCCATAGACGTCGATGCCGTAATTTCTCGCGATGTAGATCGCTCGTTCATTGTGGTATTTCTGGGAAACAACAATGAACCTTTTCAGCCCAAAGACTTCCTTGGCGCGAACGATCGAGTCCAACGTCCGGAAACCGGCATAATCACAATAGATCCTCTCTTTCGGCACGCCTTCTTTGATCAGATCTTTCTTCATCAGACGAGGCTCGTTGTATCGCACGGTGCTGTTATCGCCCGAAACCAGCATATAGGAAGCTTTGCCGGCTTTGAAGAGCTCAACTGCCGCTTTTATCCTGTATTGATAGTGCAGATTGAACTGCCTTCGGGAGACTTTGCGAGCCGTCCCCAGAACCACAGCCACGTCACAGGCGGGGACCGCTTCAACATCGTCAAAAGACGCAGAAACGCCCGCTGAAGTCACCAGGTAATCACACGCTCCGATGAGGCATAGAAGGCTGATCACCGGCAAGAGTAACAGACTCGCAACCTTTCTTCCGCTCAGTATCATCTCTGCCGATCAATTTGCTGCTTGTCCATGTTCCTACCAACAACTGATCCATGAATAACAGTTTTGGGCAAATCAGATCAAGCATTCATATTGTTTTTTTCGGAGAGCGACGCCGGGAAAGGCTTGATGAAATTGCTGCAATTCATTCGAATGGTCTTTTTCGCAAAGGTCTTGACAGGCTCAAGGGCGGTATTCTATACGATGGATGTTGGCTATTAAAGGTTTTACAGACTTTGGCCACAGGATCCGGCTAAAAGTACGCAATCTGGAGAGGCTCTCCAACCGTCCCCCGTCTTCTTCGACAGCGAAAAGCTCCCAGCCTCAGCCCCAGCAGCCTGTGAATCGCATCTAGCTTTGGCTGCGTCGTTGAATTCAGCGCAAAAGCGCCAATAGCTTCATCATAGCATCACGAATAAGATTCTTTCAGTCGTTGATTGACGGGTATTCATCGTCTGCTCGCAAGGCATGACGCTTCGGCAACCTGTGGTCACTAAAAAAAGGAGAGCAAGATGCGCGGAAAAAGGTTTTTCCTGGTTTTGGCATGTATCGGGGTTTTTCTTGTTTCCATTTCGGCGCAGAGCCCGGCTATGGCCGCCAAGCCGCTGAAGATCGGCATCGTGGACACGTACAGCGGGCCTCCCAGCACTTACACCAATGACGTCAGAGACGCATTCACGATGTCTATGGACAAAGCGAATGCGGCCGGCGGGATACTCGGAAGCAAGGTCGAGATAGTGACCAGAGATGACAAGTTCAAAGTGGACGTGGGTCTTAGCGCTGCAAAAGAGCTGATAATGAACGAGCAGGTGGATATCCTCATGGGAACGATCAACAGCGCTCTCACTCTCGCGGTTTCCGACCTGTGCAAAAAAGAGAAAATGCCTTTTCTGGTGACTTTCGCCAAAAGCGACAACATAACAGGCGCAAACGGTCACAGATATGTCTTCTCGCTTAATGAAAACACGGCCATGGTCGGCAAGGGCGCCGCAGTGTTCATGGCCAAAAAGCCCTATGTGAAGTACTGGATCGCCGGCAGCGACTATGAGTACGGACACGCGCTCGCCGACGAGCTCTGGAAGAATATTCAGAAGCTCAAGCCTGAAGCGACGCTGCTCGGACAATCCTGGTGGAAGGTGGGAGAGCCCGATTTCAACACCTACATGACAGCCATCCTTGCGGCAAAACCGGATTGCGTGATCGTGGCCACCGGAGGCCGGGACAATGTGCCGTTTCTCAAAGCAGCCAAGGCATCCGCTTTCAACGAGCAGATTCCCTTTTTCATGCATACGGCCACCGAGCTTGCGACTTTGAAGCCGCTGGGACCGGATGCTCCGGAAGGCGTGCTGGGGACCTCCAACTATTTCTTCTATTACCCTGAGACTCCTGAAAATAAAGCTTTCGCCAAAGAGTTCCAGGAAAAGTTCAATAGAGAGCCCACCGTGGGCGCGTTCTACGGCCACCTGGCCGCCCAGTTCATGCAGAAAGCTTTCGAAAAAGCCGGCGCGCTGGACAAAGAAAAATTCATCGACGCAATGGAAGGTCTGACCGTAAGCAGTCCTCTGGGCGACATCACGATGCGCGCATACGATCACCAGGTTTCGCTGCCTATGTTCATGGGCGTCACGAAGAAATCGCCGGACCACAACTTTCTTATAGCGTCCGATATAGTTATGATTCCGGCCGAAGAGACCATGCCTTCTATAGAGGAGATCAAAAAGCTGCGCGAGAAATAGCGCGGAAGATGCAACAGCTGTTTGTAGCGCAAACCTCCGGCGCCCAGGAAAGGAGAGGAAATCTGTCGTGACAATAACCGTGGAAGCCCTGAGCCAGCAGATTCTGGTAGGGCTAAGCAAGACAACAGTCCTGTTTATCGTTGCTTCCGGACTCAGCCTTGTGCTTGGAGTTCTGCGGATTCCCAATATTTTTCACGGCTCTCTGTACATGATCGGAGCTTTTCTCGCCTATACGATAACGACATCGCTGGGCGGAAGCCTCCCGGCTTTTTTCCTGGCTCTTCTTGCAGCGCCCGCGATAGTCGCTCTCATAAGCCTTGCGCTGGAGCGCGGATTGCTTTGCCATCTGAGCGAGCGCGAGCACATCATGCAGCTTCTGTTCACCTTCTCCCTCGCCCTCATATTCGGAGATCTGGTGAAAATAATATGGGGACCGGACTACCGGTCCCTTTCCCTTCCCCCTCTTTTCAAGGGATCGGTTTCATGGCTCGGTCTGCGTGTTCCTCGCTATAATCTTTTCTTGCTTTGCGTGGGTCCCTTGGTGGCCATGGGGCTTTATCTGCTGATCAACAAGACCAAGATGGGCAAGATCGCCCGGGCCGCCGCCGTTCACCGGGAGATGGTGGGAGCGGTGGGAATCAACGTTGGTCTCGTTTCCGCCTCGGCATTCGCCATCGGGTGCTTCCTTGCGGGATTAGGAGGGGCGTTGATAGCGCCGATCCAAAACATCACGCAGGGAATGGATCATTCGATCATCATCGAGACATTCCTTATCGTAATCATGGGCGGACTGGGAAACATATGGGGAGCTCTGCTCGGAGCGCTCATCTTTGGGCTAACAGACGCTTTAGGGGTGCTCATCTGGCCCCAGTTCGCCATTGTCTTTCCTTATGTCGCGGTAATTACCGTCCTCATGCTGAGGCCTACCGGCCTTCTCAAATCCACTTGGTAGGAGGCGAAGCGTGTTTCGAAGTTCTTCGGGTCTGAGACAGACGGGTCTTTTGCTTGCCGCTTTCATCCTTTTGCTTTTGCTTCCCTTGGGATTTTCCCGTTTTTACGTCTACCTCGCTTCCATCATCCTGATAATGGGCCTTGCAGCCACCAGTCTCAATCTCGTCCTGGGCTTCGGCGGCATGTACCAATTCCACCACGCCGTGTTTTACGGCATCGGAGCGTACGCTTTCGCACTCACCATCACACGCGCCGAAGCGCCTTTCTGGATGGCCATTTTGGCGGCCCCAATCGCCGGAGCGCTGCTCGGCTTTCTGATGGGCTTGATCTGCGTGCGCCTCTCCAAGCTCTATTTCGGAATGCTTCAAATCTCTTTGGGCTCTCTCGTCTGGGCGATCGTTTTTCGATGGTACTCTTTTACGAACGGCGATGACGGGATTCACGGCATCCCTCTTCCAGAAGCGATCTCCTCCTCCACGGGCGCTTATTATTTCATCCTCATTTCCGTTGCCTTATGCCTTTTCCTCATGTACAGGGTCGTGAATTCGCCATTTGGGAAGATTTTTCAGGCCATTCGCGACAATCCGGAGCGCAGCGAAGCCATAGGGGTCAACGTCAAACGCCACCAGCTCATCGGGCTGGTCCTAGCCGCTTTTTTTGCCGGCGTCGCCGGGGCGCTTTACGCCATCGTCGAAGGCTCCATCGTACCCGATCTGCTCTTCTGGACCCTCTCGCTGGAAATCCTGATCATGTGTCTGCTCGGCGGCTGGTTCACTTTCTTCGGCCCGATGATCGGGGCGGCCATCATGTTGAGTCTCCGCACCTTTGCCGGGATGTACACCGAGCACTGGACTCTCATTCTGGGGCTCATCCTGCTTGTGCTGATCTTCTTTCTCCCGGAAGGGGTTTTTGGGTTCTTTATGAAGTTTTTGTCGCCGCAGGCCCAGGCGCTTACAGGGGAGGAGAAATAGGATGCTGCGGGTGGAGAATGTGAGGAAGTCGTTCGACCGGTTCACCGCCGTGTCAGACGCCAATTTGAACATCGAAAAGGGCAAGGTCGTCGCTATCATAGGCCCGAACGGCGCCGGCAAGTCCACGTTGTTCAAACTGATCACGGGACATCTGAAGCCCGATTCCGGGCGCATCCTCTTCAAGGGAGAGCCCATCACGGGTTTGTCTCCGCATCAGATTTGCCGCAAGGGCATCAGCCTGGCGTTCCAGATCGTAAACATCTTCAGCCGCATGACCGTTTTTGAAAACGTTCAGGTCGCGGTTCTTTCCCGCCTGGGAAAGTCCAGCAATATCGTCCGCTCAGCCGGCAACATGGCGCGCCGGGAGACGATAGAAATTCTCGAAAGCGTCGGTTTGCTCGACAAAGCGCACAGGATAAGCGGGACCCTCTCCCATGGCGACCAGAAAGTGCTGGAGATGGCCGTCGCCATCAGCACTGGGCCGGAGTTGTTGATTTTGGACGAGCCCACCGCCGGGATGTCTCCCGAAGAAACGGCGGTGTGCATCGAGCTCATCAAGCATTTGTCCGCAAACCTCGGTCTTACGGTTCTATTTTGCGAGCACGACATGGACCTCGTTTTTTCGATCTCCGACGAGATCATGGTTTTGCGACATGGAAAGACTCTCGTGCAGGACCGCCCTGAAGCAGTGCGCGACAATCAGGCCGTACAGGAAGCTTACCTTGGTGGAGGCTGCTGATGCTCAAAGTAGACGAGATCCACACCTATTACGGACTCAGCCACATCCTCTCCGCAGTATCGCTCACAGTGGCGAAGGGAGAAATCGTCTGCCTGTTGGGACGAAACGGAGCGGGAAAGACCACCACCATGCGCAGCATCATGGGCCTTACACCCCCGAAGAAAGGCTCCATATTCTTCAAAGACAAGCCTCTCACAGGAAAAAAGCCTTTTCAGATCGCAAGGATGGGAATTGGATTCGTTCCTGACAACCGAGTGGTCTTTGCCGACTTGACCGTAGAAGAAAACCTGGAGATATCGGAACGCAGCCATGACGGAAAAACCGTTTGGGACAGGAAAACCGTCTTTGAGCTCTTCCCGCCTCTCAAGGCGATTGCAACCCGCAAAGCTGGGTTTCTGAGCGGAGGCGAGCAGCAAATGCTGACCATAGCCAGAGCCCTTGTGACGAACCCTGAGCTTCTGCTTCTCGATGAGCCGACCGAGGGGCTGGCGCCTTTGTTTGTCGGGATGCTCGAGGAGAGAATCCGAGAGCTCAAGCACCGGGGACTCACTGTGCTGCTTTCCGAACAAAACCAGAAGGTTGCGCTCGGTTTGAGCGATCGAGCCTATATCATCGACAATGGCGTTGTCCGCTACCACGGCTCAATCGCGGAGCTTTGCGAAAACGATGCTGTTTGCAAGAAATATCTACTCGTTGGACATTAACCGAAGGATGCCGGAACCGGACGTCCTTCCGATAAAAGGCTAAACGTTCTCAATGCGCGTTTCATTCTTCCTCACCTGCACGGCGGATCTTTTGCACTCATCCGCCGCCCGCGCCTGCGTCAACGTGCTCGAAGCATTCGGCGTGGAAGTGGATTTCCCGCAAAGCCAGACCTGTTGCGGACAACCCTGGATAAATTCCGGAAACATTTCCGGAGCCCAGCGACTCGCCCGTCATTTTCTCGATGTGTTCGAATCGGCTGACGCTATCGTGGCCCCAAGCTCCTCCTGCGTCGACACGGTGCGAAACCATTACTCGGACCTTTTTGCCTCGTCGTCCGGTTTTAGGGATCGCATGACGGCTCTCGGGAAAAAGACCTACGAATTTTGCGAATACCTCCACAAGGTAGTCGGAATCCGGGATTTCCCCGCACACCCCCACCCTCTGCGCACCACTTATCATTCGAGCTGCAAGACGTTGCGCGGCTTGGGACTGCGCGGCGCGGCCGAGCACTACCTTACGGAAATGCTTGGCGAGGCGTTTGTTCCCCTTCCCCAAAGCGAAACCTGCTGCGGATTCGGCGGAAGCTTCAGCGTAAAGCTTCCAGAGATTTCAGGAAAGCTTATGGCCGATAAATTGCGGAACATCGAACAAACGAAAGCATCTGTCGTGACCTCCCTCGATTTGGGCTGCCTCACGCACCTCTCCGGAGGCGCTGGGCGGAGCGGTCTCAGTCAGCTCCGCTTCGTCCATCTTGCCGAGCTCATGGCCGAAGCGCTCGCAGGAGGGAGCTCCCCACGATGAAACATCACGATTTTCGAAGTGCGGCGTCCAAAGCCCTCGGCGACAAACAGCTCACCGCCGCCACCCAAATGACGGCGGATCTCCTTTTTGCGCGGAGGAGCGAAGCCGTTTCAGCCTACCCCGAATTCGAAGCGCTCCGAGATTGGGGACGGAGCCGAAAGCTGGAAGTCTCCGGCAGACTTGACTTTTACTTGCAGACGTTTGCGGCAAATGCCGAGAAAGCCGGAGCATCCGTACATATCGCCCGAGATGGACGGGAAGCGGCGCAGATGGTGACGCGCATCGCTCTCGAGCGAGGCGTCGTATCCGCAGTCAAGTCGAAGTCCATGACGACCGAAGAGATCGGCCTCAACGAGGTCTTGTCGGAGGCGGGCATCGAAGTCACAGAAACGGATCTCGGGGAGCTCATCATTCAGCTTGCCGAAGAGAAACCGTCCCACATCCTTGCTCCCGCGATCCACAAAAGCAGGGCCGAGGTAGCCGACCTATTCGAGAGAGCCTTGGGCGCTCCACCCAATCTGGATGTGCAGGGGCTCGTTCTTTGCGCCCGGAACGCTCTCAGGCGGCGCTTTCTCAACGCCGGCATGGGTATCACCGGCGGCAACTTCGCCATTGCGGATACCGGCTCCATTGTGCTTGTAACCAACGAGGGCAACGGACGAATGACCACCACGCTGCCCGCTGCTCACGTCGCAGTTGTTGGAATCGATAAATTAATCCCGAAGCTTGAGGATCTTCCCGGTTTTCTCACTCTGCTAACGCGCTCGGCAAGCGGCCAGACCGTTTCCAGTTACGTTTCCATGATCACTGGCCCGAGGAAGCCCGGTGAAGAGGAAGGCCCGAAAGAGCTTCACCTAGTCCTTCTCGATAATGGCCGCTCGAAGCTCGCGAACGGACCCTTTCGCGAGATGCTCCACTGTCTCCATTGCGGTTCCTGTCTCAACGTCTGCCCGGTCTATCGCACGGTTGGAGGACACGCCTACGGATCGGCATATCCGGGTCCCATGGGAGATGTGATCTCCCCTCTCCTGCTCGGGATGACCGCCTATTCCGATCTGCCCGACGCCTGCACGCTCTGCGGCCGATGTTCTGAGGTTTGCCCGGTCCGCATACCGCTTCCCGACTTTCATAGGAAGCTTAGGGCCCTCCGAGGGCAAAAAAACTCCTCTGCAGCGGAAGCAATGGCGGCGGCAACCGCTCTTCCCGCAACTTACCGGATCGGAGTCACTCTTTTGCGCAAGCTACTCGAAAATCCCACCGGCTTTTTCTCCCGGAAGATTCTGGAGGACCATCTCGCCGGCTGGACCTCTTGTCGGGAGCTTCCCAGGCCCGATGATGGACAGGACATGAGCTTCCGTTCCTGGTGGAATAAGAGAAAGAAGGTTTCTCCGTGAATTCTTGTTTGGATCGATACGTTTCAAGAGCTGCGGCAGCCGGCGTAGAGGTGGAGATTATAGCTCCGATGAGCCTCTCCGGCCGTCTTGGGGCGCTGCTTTCCGAATGCGGCGCGTCTTCAGCGCAAGCAGAGCGAGTCGCTGCATTGCCCGCAACCGGATGGCCACAAACGCTCCGAGAAGAGGTGGCGTCGACTCTCGAATGGGCGGGCTTTCAGGTCGAGTCGCCTCTGAAGACTTCCGACGGGTTCATCTGGAGGCGGAAAGAGCTTGCCAAGGCGGTTTTGGGCATTACTTTCTGCGAGCTCTTTCTTGCCGAAACCGGAAGCCTTCTTCTTGCTGCAGGCCTTGGCGCAGGGACTCTCGCCTCTCTCATGCCGGAGATTCATCTGGCGCTAAGCCGCTCCGATGGATGCCGACAGAACCTTTCCGAATATCTCAGCCATCTTTCAGGCGCCCTCCCATCGCGCCTCACTCTTGTCACCGGACCGAGCCGCACCGGCGACATAGAGCTATCCATGACCAAGGGCGTGCACGGTCCCAAAAGAGTGCTCCATTGGATTCTCACGAGTTTTTGATGAACCGCCGACCAGCCACCATCCCGTCTCGCAATCTTCTTTCCCGTTATGCGCGGGGAAGGGATGACTCAGTTCATTTTAAGCTGCCTAACTGATTAAAGGCGCCGCCTCTCCCCACCAGCAAAGCCGATGTCTCTCGGCAATCCAACACTTTCTGTTGACAACCAAAACGTTTTACATTATTGGGTGTTGTGTTGATTTTGACATAATCATAAAATCAGTTTTCACCTTATCGTAAACCCTTATCCCAGGCGCTATAGTATGCCTAAAAGGGAAGCTGCGTCCAAGAGGAGGGCTCGTTGCGCATGACGCTGCAGGTTTGTTTTTCAGCTCTGGTTCCCAATAAGTCATTCCTGATATATATCAATCAATACATAAAATCGCCTGCCTCAGGCTGCGCGCAGCGCCCCTTGTCCCCGCCGGAATGCGCCCTCAAGCTCCGTTTGCTCTAGAGCAATGTTGCCCATGTCGCTTCTTGTCGAATTACAAACGCCTGCGCTCATCATCCTTTACGACCGCAAACGAGGACGGTTCCCTGTGAAAACAAAGGTCGCCAGTTTTGCTGCTATTCTTCTGCCTGTTTGCCTTCTCTGCTCATCTGCCGTCCTGGCTCAAACGGAGACCGGCGCAATGGGAGAGCTTCTTCAACTGCTTAAAGACAAAGCCGTTATAAGCCCTCAGGAAGTCGCGAGAATCAATGAGGCTCTGGCCAAAGACCACGAAACATTGGCCAGGAAATGGAGGGAGCTGGAAGCCAGGGAGGAAGCCCTTTCAGAGCGCGAAGCCAAGTTAAACGACAGGGAATCGTCACTTTCCCATCAGCGAGCCCATACTGTCACCGGTGAGGCGACTGAGCCATCCTCAACAACTCATCCTTCCGACAACTCGCAACGAGAAGCGCCAGCCAAGGGAGTAGACCTCGCCTTTTCTAAGGATAGCAAGGCCAAAGGCATTCCCCTGGAGGCATCCTATGACAACGGGTTCAGCCTCAGCACGCCCGATAAAGATTTGTCCCTTCGCATTGGGGGCCTCCTCCAGACAGATTACCGTTCCTTCTTCTACGACAGTGAAGACCCCAACAAGGACAAGTTCGATATGCGTCGAGTGCGGCTGCTTCTGGCCGGCAACATCACAGATCGCTTCGATTACAAGTTCGAATATGAATTTCAAGGCGCCGCAAGCAGAAACCTCCTCGACGCCTACGGAGACATACACTTGCTGCCTCAAGCATCCTTCCGCGTCGGGCAATTCAAGGAGCCCTTCGGTCTGGAGCAGAGCACAAAGGACAAGGATTTGTTTTTCGCCGAGCGGTCAATGGGATTTTACCTAACTCCCCAGAGAGACCTGGGTGTGATGGCGCACGCATCCCTTTGGGACGAGCGCGTGAATTATGCGGTCGGGGTTTTCAACGGGGACGGACTCGATGACAGCATAGGCGGCGACGTCGATGACCTCGAATCCACCGTCCGAGTCACGCTCTCTCCTTTCAAAGGGCTGGGTCAAACCGCATTGAAGGATCTCCAGCTCGGCGGTTCTGTCAGTTATGCCCCTGCAGACCGCAACAACGTGGATGTGCATGTCAAGACGACCGGCCTCACCTCTTTCTTCGACGTTTCTTCATCGGCCAAATTCAACGTCATCCAGGACGTGAGGGATCGGCTGCGCTTTGGGGCGGAATTGGGCTGGGCCTACGGTCCCTTTGCCCTCATGGGAGAGTATTTCAACCTGCAGTTCAACGATATCGAAACAAGCACGAGCATATTCGATACGGAGATCCAGGACTACTACATCGCATTGCTCTGGATGGCTACCGGAGAAAAGCCGTCTTTTAAGGACGGGGTGCTTCAACCCATCAAGCTATCGCGGAGCTTATGGGAGGGAGGCTGGGGAGGTTTGGGCTTTGGGGCTCGCTACGACCACTTCTTGGCCGACGATGACGCCTACGACAATTTGATCACTGCCGGCGTTTCCGTGAGGGAAGCCACAGCATACAGCGTTGCCGCAAACTGGTTTCTTTCCGCTTATGTCCGCCTGATTCTGGACTACACACGGACTGAATTCGACCGACCATTGATTGTTGGACGCGATTCCACGAAGGGGACAGCCCTCGAAAGCGACGTGGAGGACGTCATCACGGCGCGGTTCCAGATGGGGTTTTAGCTTTGCGTTTCTGATGAGTTAGGGCCGGGGTAAATCCTATCCCGGCATGTGGGGATGAACCGTAATAGATAATGAAGAAGGAGAGAGTGATGAAGAAAAGAATGGCGGTTTTATTGGCATTGACGCTCCCCATCCTGCTGGCTTCAGCAGCAATGGCGGCATACCATCATGAGGGAGAGAAAGACTCTCCCAATTTCGTCGCGGCATACCCGTTGAAGGCTGGAACGAAGCTCGATCAATGTTCCCTTTGCCACAGCGGGGGTAAGAACGAAAAGAACGTAGAGATGGGAAGCTGCCAGTGGTGCCATTACAAGTACGGCTATGACGGCTCCGGCGACATCAAGGCGACATTGAACGCTTACGGAACCCACTACCTCGATAACGGAAGAAGCAAGACAGCTCTTCAAACCATAGAGCAGTTTGACTCCGACGGCGATGGATACTCCAATATCGTGGAGATCAATGCTCTGAGATATCCCGGCAGCGCCGCTGACGACCCGTCGAAAGTGTCCGCGCCGTTTCAAGTATTCACGAAAGCTCAACTAGAAGCCCTGCCTCAGCACAAACAGTTCATGTTGATGAACACCAGTCGGTCGGGAGACTTCTATGCAGAATACTCCGGCGTAACCGTGCAGACATTGCTCGAAACCGCAGGCGTTTCCCCTTCCGCAACCGGCATTACGGTATTTTCTCCGGACGGCTTCTCCAACAACCATCCTCTGCAGGAAGATACGACCTCTCCGAGCCTTTATCACGTTTATGGAGTCTATCCCGCGGCCGCCTACCAGTATAATCTCCAAGCCGACACTGCACAAAATCAGGTAGACGGATGGTGCGACTACAGCGCACCCTCGTGTGCGGGCTACAAACACAACGACTCCATCGTGAACAGCGGTGGTCTGCGGTTGCTTCTTGCTTTCAAGCGCGAAGGAACAGATCTGGAGAAAGGTCTTTTGACCTCGGAAAACAAACTCGACGGTGAAGGACCCTTTCGGGTCGTTCCACCACAAAAGGTCCCATGCCCTCCGGATCAATCCAGCAAGGCAGCCAATCAGAGCGTCGTTTGGCCGTACAAGTCCGACTGGGATCACAACGCCGGCTTCTCCTCCCGTACTGTGACCATGATCCGCGTTGAACCTTTGCCTGAAGGCGCCACTGATATCGATATCCTGGAAGCCGGCTGGAACTATGTCGATACGAATCAAATCCTTGTCTACGGAGCCATCGACCCGTCTCCAACGGCAGCGCTTAAGCTCGCGGAACTGACCGAAACGATCAAGGCGCTTCCGCTAACAGATATAAAGAAAGCGAAAAAATCGCGTCTCGCAGCCAAGGTCAAGCAGGCAATCAAGAAGGCTCAAAAAGGAGACATGGAAAAAGCAATCAAGATCCTCAACACTCAGGTATTGAATAGAACCGACGGGTGCATCGTTGGAGCCAGCCCCGATAAGACCGATTGGATCGTAAACAGCGATACCCAGAAATCGATTTACTGGTCCGTTCACGACATTATTTCCCTTCTCCAGCTGCAATAGTAAGCATCCCGCGGCGAAAGAGGGCGAAATCCCAGGCAGGGATTTCTCCCTCCCCCGCACCCCGATACTCCTGACCGGGAATATCACACTCCATCAGAACAGTCGCCGTTTCCCTCCATCCTGATTCCCACCCAGTCATACGCAATGAATCCGGGAGGGCTCTCAGACAACGCCCAGGGCTCGTTTATACTCGCATCACACAGAAGATGCATTGTCTTTGACAGGGCAAGGTGTGTTATATTACCCATTAGGAAGCGTTACACATACATGAACCATGGAGAATGACGAGATGAGCAGCGATAAATGGGACTTCAATAAAGAGGCGGCCACATGGGACGCAAATCCCGGAAGAGTGAAGCTGGCGAACGACATCGCCGATTCAATATTGGAAGAAGGGATTTTGACTCCTGAGATGGATGTGCTGGACTTCGGCTGCGGGACTGGTCTTGTAGCCCTGCGCTTACAGCCTTTCGCCCGCTCAATTACCGGGGTGGATAGCTCCAGGGGGATGCTGAGCGTCCTGCGCTCGAAGATTGAGGACCAGAGGCTCGCCAATATAGAAGCCTGTTTTGTGGACCTCGAACAGGGAGACGATCTGGAAGGCGTCTACCATTTTATAGTCTCCGGAATGACCTTTCACCACATCAAGGAAATCGGAGCGCTTCTTGACAGATTCTACCGCATCTCTTCTCCCGGAGGTCATATTTGCATCGCGGATCTCGACCCGGATGAGGGACGCTTCCACAGCAACAACGATTCGGTGTTTCATAACGGGTTCGACCGCGCCGTGTTGCGAGAAGCCTTTACGCAGGCTGGATTCGTAGATATTCGGGACAAAACGGCGGCGACGATGATCAAGGAGATGCCCGAGGGCGGAACGCGCTCTTTTAGCATATTCCTTATGATAGGCAGGAAGAAATCTTGACGGGAAAAGGTTTTCATAGCTCAAGGTTTTCGGTCCTCCTTGAGCCGTTGAGCCGCCAAAGAAGGTCATGGAGAAGCATCGATGCCCCAAGGTCTAGTCTATTCCACAGAACACGGTAGAATGTGCCCCGATTGTGGCAATCCCGTCGCAAGATGCGTCTGTCGCAAAGAGAAGCCTCTTCCTCCGTCCGACGGCGTCGTAAGAGTAGGAAGAGAGACGAAAGGCCGCAAAGGAAAAGGCGTGACGGTAATCACCGGAGCTCCTCTCGACGAAGCGGGTCTCAAAGAGCTTGCCAGGCAGCTCAAAGCAAAGTGCGGCGCGGGAGGCTCGGCAAAACAGGGCGCCATCGAAATTCAGGGCGATCATCGGGACATTTTGATTGAAGAACTGAAAAATCGAGGATGGACGGTTAAGCGCATCGGCGGTTGATCTTCGAGCTTTTCTACGGGGTACGCACACTCCTTTTGGTTAATAATACTATAATGTGTATTACTCATTAAAATACGATACCTACCCCATTGGCTTAGTTGAAAGCATCCCTTATATTCCCCTCATAAGGCCTAATATACGGACTCACAAAGAGCCCTTTTACAGCTTTGGTTGGCGCGCATAAGGGCTGGGATACGCCACCCCAACCCTTATGCGCGCCAACCAAAGAATTAGTCTACCAGAAACAAGAGCTCGGCATTCAGGCTTGAGACTGCCGGAATGACGGAGCGTGCTTCGAAGACATGCCCGGCATATTATTTATTGCGAGTTGCCTTGCCTGTCCAAAAGGGAAAAGAGTTTCCAAGTAAGGCTAAAGGAAGCTCAAGAGCCGATCTTTGTCATTTCAACCGGAGATTCATCTTTCCATTGAAAAAATACCTGCCCGTTTTCCGTGAAGATGCGGACTCCCGTTGTAGACCTGATCTCCTTACCGTCAATGGTCCAGTCCTTCCACCCCGTATACCGTTTCCTGCCGTTCCGGGCGACGCGGTCGAAGAAGAGCGCATACTTATCGCCGATTTTGATCAGCCGGTATTCCGCAGGATTGATATCCCTTTCTCCTTTTCCCACGTCAAGCGAGAAAGTGCACTTGCGCCATCCCAAGAGCTCCGGGTCTGGTTCCTTGATGACTTGGCAGAATACCGTGGGCTCCGCTGCCGCTCCCGACTCCGCTTGAACCGAAAGGCTACAACCCGGCAGCGCCAAGGCCAAAACGACGACAATCCATAGCTCTCTCATTTGCGTCTCCTTAGAAATGATATTTAGAGTGAAATATTGATCGGGTAAATCGATCCTCAACCGGAAGCCCATACTCGATCCGAAGCATTGAGCCCACGCTTACGCGCGAATTTCAACTCCTGCGAGTGCATTCCTGAGCCGAAATGCAGGAAGGAGCACGGTTCAAATCAATGAGCCATAAACCAATTCCCCAACCCAAGTCGCTTGTCTAATTGTTTTTTTATCTCATCTCCGGATTTCCGAGCAACACCATTTCCAGCTTTTTTCTTCCTGCAGCTGGACCACAAGATAAGGTTATCCTGGCGTTAGGCGCTATAGCTGCTGAGCGGAGGTTCTTTTCGGAAAGCCGGAGTAGAGACTCCGGCGCCAAGAAAGCATCTCCAGATAGGGCAAGCGTTTTCATCCGAATGGTGGTACATGCAGGTTGTGACGATCAAGCAGCCGCCTTCCAGCCGATCGATGTTGGGTTTCGCTATCGCTCAACCCAACCTACGCCTGCATCGGCTCCTTAATTCAACAGCATTGGCCCTCACCCTGAGGGAGGAGGGAAAAACCGCAGCCTGTAAATTCAAAGTTGACGGTCCACCAGCTCTCCTTCGGACGTTTTTTGATTACTCTCCAACTCGTCCAGGAATCCCTGAATGTCAATCTTTTCAACATCAAACCAGGGAATTGGATAAATCTGCCCCTCTTCTTTTTTTGTTTGAAAAATCTTATCCCTTCCTCTATACATCAGGCAATCTTTAACGCTCGCATCTATTCATTGCATTGCATGACCCAGCATAAGCCTGAGTAAAAGGCTTTGGAGGAAACGACATGCCCGATGTGATTCTTCCAGGCATTTACATCACCGTTCTCGATGAAGGGCTGATTTCCGTTGGAGGCATCAGCACAGGAAACATAGGGATCGTGGGCTACGAGCTCGGAGGAAAGCCCGACAAGGTCTATACCCTCAGCAGCCTGACGGAGGCCAAAGAGATTTTCCGCCCCGAAGTCTCCGGCAAGAAAGGCGCGCCCGCCGGCAATCCGACGCTCCTGAAAGCGCTCGAGCAGGTCTTTGGCAATGGAGGCAATACGGTCTATGCCGTTCGCGCCGTCGATGAAACCCCCGAAAGGTACGGCGCAGCGCTGGCTCTTTTGGAAAATGAAATCGTCAATATCGTCCTTCTGGCAGGCCAGGATGCGACCAAGAAGGAAATGCTCGCCAAACTCAAAAACCATCTGACGACAACCGAAAAGATCCGCCGCGAACGCATCGGCGTTATTGGCTGTAACGGTTCTGCGGATGTGGAGGCCATTACCGCCGCAGTTGGCGACGTTGTGAACGACGAAGGGCGCCTTATTTATGTCGCGCCGGGCGTCAGCTTGAAGAAACGAGACCCCGCAACCGATCGGGAGAGCGAAGAAACTCTCTCGGGCGCCTACACGGCGGCGGCCGTCGCCGGGTTGCTTTCCTCCCTTCCCGTTCAGAGCAGCCCGACCAACAAGATTCTCAATGTCGCCGGGCTTTCGACCAACTTCAATTACGGGCAGCTCGAAAAGCTGGTGCAAAAGAATGTGCTGGCCATAGAAAAACGAGAAGGCTATCGCATAGTCAAGGGCGTCACCACATCCACGAACGCCGCATGGTCACAAATCACGACCCGGCGCATCGTGGACCACGCGATTTACGGAGTGCGCTCGGCCTGCAATTCTTACATAGGCAAGCTCAACAATGTCCGCGTGCGCGGCGCCATGAAAGCCACCCTCGATGCCTTCCTGAGCCGCATGGTGGAAAGTGAGGCTCTGGTAGGCTATTCTCTGGATGTCAGCGCTACGCGCTCCCAGGAGATCGCCGGGCAAGCTGTCGTAACCATGACCATCCAGCCGACCT
Source organism: uncultured Syntrophobacteraceae bacterium (assembly GCA_964578835.1). GTDB lineage: Bacteria > Desulfobacterota > Syntrophobacteria > Syntrophobacterales > Syntrophobacteraceae > CAZOEL01. The sequence goes on from CAZOEL010000006.1 coordinate 37,741, forward strand.
TCAGCATCGATTTCATTATGGTCACCATGACCCTTGGCTAGGGACAACCAACTGCCAATGGCGGCGGGGCGGCCACGAGGAGTGATTCGCTATGCCTAACAACAATATTTTTCGCGGCTCGGACGCCACTCTGGTGTTGGCGGTTGACGACAAATCCACCGTGGAAGGCAAGCTGGCCGACGGTCTGATCGGTGAGTATGAGCTTGCCGGCATAGTCGGCCGTCTGCAACAGGTCTCCATCCGGGTCGATAACGATCTGCGCCCGTATCATGAGATCGGCAAGCGTTTTGCCAGCGAACTGCGACCGGGCAATATCCTTATTTCCGGTACGGCGGCCCGCGCTCATATCAATGGGGCGTTGATCCGGCTGCTGCTCGGAGAAGGCGCCGTAGGACCGTCGGATGCGTTGGCTCAGCCAACCTTCAATATGGTTATAAATATCCAAAACCCGGCGCTGCCCGCCAATAGCAGCAAGGTGGTCCTTTTCGGCGTCAAGTTCGACAGCTGGACTTTCACCCTGCCGGAAGACGACTTCGTAATGGAAGCGGTCACATTCAAGGCTTTGCGCATCGGGAGCGAAGAGAGCAGTGGTTGAGTTGAATCTCACACCGGAGGATCTACTGGCGGGGGCGGCGATCACGCATGAAGTGGCTGTTCCTCGCGAGGTTATGTGGCCTGGAAAGAATGAGGCTTCAAGGGAGGTCGTAGTCACGCTGAAACCGCTGACCATCGGGACCTTCCAGCTCATCATGAAGGCAGCCAGGCAGGATGTCAGCCTCATTCCTTTGCTCATGATCAAGGAAGCGCTGGTCCGACCTGCGCTCACACTGGAGCAGATCAAGGGCCTTCACTTGGGATTGGTCGGTTTTCTAATCGGCTGCATCCGTGAAATCAGCGGTATGACTGAAAAAAAAAGCCCTTCACAGGGCTAGAGGAATCAGCTGTGGTTCAGTCCAGCTATCTACTGGCGCGCGCCTTCGGCTGGACTCCCGGACAGGTTCGGGAATTAACCATGGCGCAGGCGTCCATCTATCTGCAACTACTGGAGCGGGAAGCGGCGCTTGTGCGGGAAAGCGGGTTTTCCTTTGACCGATGAATCTTTGACCGATCTAGGCAGACGCCTGGAGGCCCTCTACCAGGCGTGGCCGGCGCCGTTGGAGACCTCCTGGCCGGATTCCCTCCGGTTGGCGGTCCATGACTGGGAGATCTTTGCCCAGGTCGATGCGGAGTTTGCCCGATTGCTGCGCGCCACTTTGGAGTGGCTGGATCTGGAGGATTGGCTCTGTTCGGGATTTTTCCCCGCGCCGGGCAACGCCGCCGGATTGGACCCAACCCGTGCGGATGGCGCCCTTTTTCTTCAAACGGAAGCCGTCTTGGCGGGTGTGTCTCACCCTCAGCCCCAAGCTGAGGTCTTCCTATCCCAAGGACCCGAGCCGGGGCCGATGTCTGCCGCGGCCCACCGCAACACGACCGCGGTCGGCAAAGTCGCGGTTGCCGCCAAGAGCGCCGATGTCGCCCTCGCGGATAGACATCCATCACCCTCAATACCTTCACCAACAGGCCCGTCCCCTGGCCTCTCCGGCGGCGGGCTACGGGACTTGGCCCGTGTGCTTCAGGCCGGCCCCAACATCGCCGCAGACGCCGAGGGACCTGACAAGCGGCGTGCAGACTCGCCCGCATACGGGGCGGAAACGGACGGATTGAAACAGGAAGGAGCGCTCCCACCCTCCAGGCCGCTGACGAAGGATGCTCCCTCTATGTCCGAGATTCGTTTCCACAACCTGCCCGGCGCAACAGCCGAACTTCCCGAAGTCGGCTCACAGGAACCTGCAAGACATCCACCGGCCGGCCATAAATCGGGTGAAGCCGCTCGACCGGACGCTGTCGAGGAGACAAGAAGCCGTGAGCCGGAATATGAGCCGAGATTGAATGCTGACGAGCTGCGCCGGTTTGGATTGGAGCTGGCCGACGATATGCCGGGCTTTGCGGCCGGCGATGCGGCAGGCATGTCCCCGGCAGCCACACCGGCTTCCGCCCTTCACTGGCGCAAGCTCTTATCCATACTGCCTCTGCGAAGGGAAATATTCATGAAGCCGCACTTTGCTCCCGAGGACGCCGGCACATCTGCAACCATGAACCCGGGGGACGACAGTCCCTTCAGGGCCATGCCCTTTATCGTAGAGCACAAGCTCCTTGCTGCTGCACCCCCAGCGCCCCTAAACTCCGCCCTCGAGCCTTCGGACGTTCAGGATCTTCTTGAGGCCCTGAGCGAGGAAATCTGGCGCGAGTATCAATGTTTCTACGGTCCCGGGTAGCCCCATGCCCATCGAACTGGCCGGAATCAAGATCAACCGCATTCACAAGATCACGACCCTCGAACAGGCCGCGTTCGTACTCCACAGGACGCCGGGCCAGGAGGGCAACACCATCCAGAATCTCGGGCGTGACTCGATCAGCCTTCAAATCGAAGGCATCTTCTTTGGTCCCAAAGCCAAAGACGATTTGGAACAACTACGGGGGAAATATATCGAACGGCAACCGGTGGATTTCATCGCGGACCTGATGGGACAGTACTACACCGGCAAGGTGGTGCTGACGCGTTTTGAAGTCATGGAAACAGCCCGGGAGCCGCAGCAGTTCAGCTATATCCTGACCGTCACGGAATATGTCCAGCCGCCCAAAGCAGCCGTAACGCCCACACGGGCCATAGCCGACAAGGTCAGACTGGAGGCCAGGCTGGCCCTCGATATCGCCGGCCTGCCCGACGCCCTGGCGCTGGGTTCCATGCCGGAAGTCGCAAATCCCTTCGTCCCGCTGAAAGAAGCCCTTGAACCGGCCCGCCAGGCCGCCGCCGGGCTGATGCAATCGGTAGAGGGCTTAAAGAAGCTCTTTGGACTTTGACAACAGGCCGTGGAGAATTGAAGCATGCCAGGCATCAAAGATCAGCTTCCCGATCCGTCTCGGTTGAAAGAGCTCATCGCCTTCAAGCCTGAGGCTATGGGATTTGAAAAATTGGATCTGGCCGGCTTGACGGGCTCGCTGGGCAATATTCAAGTTGGCGATAAACTGAGTGGTCTGTCGCTCCCTCCGCTCCCCGCCGGACTCTCCAAAGACGGCTTCATGCAGGCCCTCGGCGAGCCATTGAACAAGCTCAAAACATTCGGCCCCGACAGCGTGTTGGGGAAGATCGAAAGCGGTTTTTTGCCGGTCAACCTGCCCGCGCCCGACTTCGATCTGAACAGCGCCATAGCCGGAATCACATCCAAGATTTTGCCCGGCGCCGGTACGATCGCCGCTCCGACCTTCAAGGTCAATCTGCCGGGACTCGATTTCTCGGGCATGATCGAGCCGCTCGACCGACTGGCCCGAGCCGGGGCGGCGGCGCCGATGCGCCTGCTGCATATGGTCATGCGGCTGGCGGATTCCCTTGTCGCCACCATGACCGACACCGACAAGCTATGCGAGCTCACCATTGAGTCCCTTCGAGAAATCTACAGCCGGCAGATCTTCGAACTGCAGGCCGCTCTGCCCGTTTACGCCCTGGATCAGGCCATGAGCTTCCTGGGGGAGAACGATAGCCAAGCCGCTTTCAGCAGCCGTTACGGCCTGCTTTTGGAACGGATCGAGACCCTCGACGCCGGCGATTTGGACCGGTTGCAACAAATCCTGACCACCGGCCGAAACGACCTCATCCCCGCTCTAGGCGCATTTCAGCGCTTTCAGAATACGCTTGCGGCTCTGGAAACGCGGGATACAGCCCTGCTCAAGGCCGGGCTCGACGGCGTGCTGAACCTGAACGCTGAGGACGAAGTCTTTCTACAGCCTTATTTCGATAAGGCCGGCGCCCGGGCGCACGAGCTCCTGGCGGCCATCGCCGCCCCGGTCAAGCAGGTTGGAGATATGGCGGGACAGGTCTCGGATTACCTGAAGCAGGCCGCGGGCCAAGCCGAAACCACGGCGCAGTCCGTGGCCTCGCAGATCGAAGCGAACCTGAAGAAAGTTGAGGAGCTGCTGGTTCGGGTCCGCGCCGCCGTCGAGGATATCGAGCATCAGATCAAGGCTTTTATCGATAAACTGGATATCGGCCCTCTTATCGGCAAAGCCAAGGCGGCGTGCCGGCAGATCGGCGCAGCGGTAGAGGAATTTTTTACTGAAATTGAAAATCTTAAGCTCAAACTGGATAAGATGGTCAAGCAAGTCGAAGAGAATGCCGACCAGCAGCTCACCCAGGCGTTCAAGGCGGCGGAGGCCAAGCTGCGCGAGCTGCTGGGCGAGATCTCGGGCGTACTCGAACGGCCCGAGATCCGGGATGCCCTCAAACAGGCCCGCGAGGGCATCGACAACTTCAAGACGACCATCGAGCAGGCCTCGCTCAAGCCCATCTTCGACATGGTGATCGATAACGCGGGCAGAATCGAAACCAGCGTCAAGAGCCTCGATGTGGCGAGCATGAGTACGCCGCAGAAAACGGCGCTCAAGGTGGGCGTCAAGGTAATCGAGCAAGTCAAAGTCGATGAGGCGATCAAGCCCGAGCTGCTGGAAGCTTTCAATCAAATCCGCGCCCCACTTGGCGAGCTCATCAAACTACTTGAGGAAAAGGCGCTCGAGGTTGAAAATATCATCACCATGTTCAATCCGGGCTCGGTCGTTGAGCGGTTCATTGTCACAGCAGAGCCGTACCGGCAATTGATGCGACTGCTCGATGAATTCCCGCCCTCCAAGCTGCTTTCTCCCCTCAAGGACGCCTGTGGGAGGTTGACCGGGATCGTTCGTGAGCTCGATCCCGATATTTTGATCGATGCGGTGCAGCAGCTATACGAAAAACTTGCCGGATTGCTTGAAATAGTCGATCCGGCGCCGCTCATCCGGCAGATCGGCGATGCCGCGGAGGTGGCCGTCTCCACGCTGAACCGGTTACGCGACCAGCAACTGGACGAGGTCATTGCGACGGCTAAAAAGACCATCTCGCTTTCGCGGCTCTTGGAAGCAAGCGGCCTTAGCGAGATTGCAGACGCCGGTTTCTTGAAGATGTCGCAAGATATCCTTGGCGGAGCCTATCTTGAGGCGATCGGCAAGGCGATCGTCAAAGTCGAGCAGGACCTGGATAGGAAGGCGGCGACGCTGGACTTCGAGGCTCCGCTAATGTTGCTCGAGACGACGATAAAATCCATCGACCGGCAGTTGGCCGTCTCTGCCGCATCGATCATGGAACGCGCCACAGGGCTCGATGCTCGCTTCCAACAAGAGGGCGAGTCGCTGATAGAGCTGGAAGACCGGCGTAAGGCGCTTTTGAAGAAGGCCCCTGTTTTTCCGGAAATCACCGCCTTGCTCGGCGAGCTCGACCTGGCGCCGGCGCTCCAATTGCAGATCGGCGCCGCTGGGCTCATCAGTATGGATACGGCCGCTCTGACCGAAGCCCTTGAGGCCGTCGACGAGCTACTGCAGGCAGCGGCGCCCACTCTTCGCAAACTGAACGTCAGGACTTTTCAGGACAGCGCTTTGCTAATCTTCCGAAAACAGGTCGGCGAGCCCGTCAAGCACTTGATCGATGCAATCAGAACCGACCTGCGGCCTTTTATCGAGACACTGAACAAGATTGAGTCCATACTGGATGCCGTGGTCGAGCTCCCCCCGAAAATCGACGCCTCCGTCGCCAAAGTGTTGGATGCCAGCCGCGACGGCATCAAACAGGTGATCACCACTGTGGTCGCTGCTATCCAAACCTTTGAGCAGGCGTTGCTCGATACCCTCAAAGAAATCTACGATCGAGCGAAAGCGTTGGTGGACGACCTGAACCCCTACTGGTTGCTTAATTCTTTTGCCGAAAGCGATTTCATCTTCGAGAACAACGCGCCGAAGGGCATGCTCGCCATGGCTCGGCAAATTTCGAGCGGCGCCGAGCCGGGCCTTCTCGGCATTGCGGCGCTGTTGCAGACCAAGCTTTCGGCGGACCGGCTCGAATTGCTCAGAAGCGAAGCGATCGAATCTTCAACGACCTTGCAGGCCGGCAACCGCAAGAACGTCCTGCTGGCTGTGAACGCGGCGATGCGAGACCGCACTTTGTGCTCGCGCGAGAACGTGGATGCGCTCAAGACCACATTGGATTCCCGGATAAAGGAGCTTGCGAGCAACCCCGAGCCGACGCCTGCAGATCTGAGCCGGCTAAACCGCTGCGGCGCCCTGCGCCGTCAACTCACAGACAGCTGGGTGCGCTACAACAGCGGGGTAGACAAGAATAATGCCATGATCCGCCTGAACCGGATCATATTGGAAGCCGCCTATCCCTCCGACATCACCATGAGCCTGCAATCCGCGCACCCCTTCATCGTCGAAAACGTGGCGCAGCTCTATCCCGCCGTCACCGTACAGCGGCTCGATACGATCTATGGCAAAGCGGCGGACAAGATCAAAATGCTTCCGGACCAACTCATCCGAGCGCCCTTGGACGATGAGTTCAGCAAGATTAAAGGCGTCTTGAAACAGAATTTCGATATCTCGGGGATTTTTCACGTTCTGAGAATAAAGCTCGACGGGATGGACGAGGACTTGGCGCAGGGATTGGAAAGGCTGTCCAGCGCTTATAAAAACCTGCTGCAGACTTTCGACCGGCGCCTGGCCGCCTGAGAACTTTCCCTTAACGGGGTTATCACGAGTAACGACAATGCTCGACATCGCTTACAAGCTCGTTTTCGGAAGCGAAAGCCGGGAGTCCGGCAAGGCCGGCGATCTAATCGCGCTGGAAACCCGGGCTGCTTTGGGCGAGCCCGTGAATACGTGCCGAATGGTGCTTGCGGGCCGGTCGCAATTGAGCGTGAACCCCTCGGATGGAGTGAGCGTCGAGCTTGGCTGTGACGGAGTCCTGAGCAAGGTTTTCACCGGCAAGGCGGCTTTTGTGGAACGGGGAATCGAGCAAATCGTCGTTGGCGCCTCAAGCAGTTTCAGCGCCCTTACGGCCGCCCGTTACAATTGTTTGTATCAAAAACAGAGCGCAGGCGAAATTACAGGCGATCTGCTCGGTCGGCTAGGGGTTGAAAAAGGCGAGGTGGCTGCGGGTGAAACATTCGCGTGTTTTTGCCTCAGCGATCGGCGGCCGGTCTGGGATCTGCTCTTAGAACTGGCGAAGCGATGTGGCTTTGATTTTTATGCCGATATCGAGGACAAAGCCGTTTTTAAGCCCTACACCGCCGGAAAGACTCACGCAGTAGAGTATGGAGCGCACCTGCTCGATATCATCCAGGAAAGTTTCGCTTCCTCACTGGACGGGGTCGCGGTCTTTGGCGAAAGCCCGGTCGGGCAGGGTCAGGGTGAGGACGCCGTTTCCTGGCTGACCAAAAAGGAGGTTAAGGGGAGCGCCGGAAAAGCTACCGGCAACATCCTCTACCTGGCGGACGCCACGGCACGCACCCGCGATCTCGCGAACGCCATTGCCGGGAACATCCTGCAAAGTCATCAAGCCCGTCTACGGGGGCGCATGCGCGTACTGGGCAATCCGGAGATCCGGCTGGGCGATGCGCTGACGGTTTCCAAGCTCCCCAATTCGGCTCAAAACGGGTCCTACAAGGTGACCGGCGTGCGCCATCGGCTGAATGGACGCATCGGCTTCGTGACCGAAATCGGGTGGGAAAAACTCTAGAGAGACGCGGAGATCAAAGTGAAGAGCATCGTCGGGATCATGAAAAAAGTGGCGCAGCAGGAAACGCAGCGTATCCACACCGTCGAATTGGGGGTGGTGACCGCGGTCTTTCCCCATGCCGCGGACGACGACAAAGACAACTACCAATGTTCGGTCAGGTTGAAAAACAGGAAACAACCAGACGGATCGGACTTCGAGCTTCTCCGGGTCCCGGTCGCAACGCCTTATATCGGCTTTGCGGCCATTCCCAACGTGGGCGATCTCGTGCTTGTCAGCTTCATCGGAGGCGACATCAACGCTCCCGTGATAACCGGCCGGCTCTATAACGACGAAGACCGTCCTCCGGCAAACAAGAGCAGAGAGCTCCTGTTTCAACATTCCATCAAGGAAGGCGGCGGCATAAAGCTCGACGAAGAAGGCAAGGTCATTATCACCAGCAGGAATCGGAAGAACGTCTTAACGGTCGAAGATGACAAGATTTCAGTCGTCAACGAAAAATTCAGTCTTGTGATCGATGTTTCAGGCGAGAAGATCTCGATCGTCTCGGAGAAGGATCTGGAGCTGACGGCGCCAAAAGGCAAGTTTAAGGTAGACGCCCGGGAAGTTGAAATCTGCGCCTCGGGGGCGATGAAGCTCAAAGGGGCCGCGATCGATCTCAACTGAGGAGGCGAGCGCCATGGGTCAACCCGCCGCGAAACAGGGCGATCGAATAACCGGCTCCTGCATGCATGTCGTCAATGTCCCCTCGACAACCGGGACAACGCCGACGCCGACGCCTTTTGGCTTCAATGGCGCTCTCTGCGGCGGTTTGAGCGCCAATGTCAACGTCATGGGCAAACCGGCGGCAACCGAGGGTTCGACAGCCAACAATGCGCCGCCGCACATCCCTGTAAATGGAGTGTTCGCTACGCCGCCCAGCAATCAAGCCACCATCAAGAGAGGCAGCGGGACGGTGAGAATCAACGGCAAGCCCGCCGCCCGGGCGGGAGACGTTGCCGAAACCTGCGACGAAAACAAAAGCCCCGGCGCGGTTGTCGCCGCCGGTACCGTCAACATAGGAGGCTAAGTGTCCACAGATCTCTTCCTAACCCGGCGCGCCTTCGATCGGACGGCTTCCGACCGTCAGGGAGTCGATCTAGACAAGGAGCGGGGGGATATTAAGGTCGTGAGTGGGCAAGCATGCCTGGCGCAGGCCATCATTAACCGACTGCTTACCAGGCGCGGCGAGTTGACCGATCTTGGACACCCCGATTACGGTTCCCGACTGTACCAGTTGATTGGCGAGCCAATCAGCCGCCGCACTCAGGCCGTCGCCGAGCTCTATATCCGGGAGGCGCTGGCCGAAGAATCGCGCATTAAGGAGATTGTGGCAATTACCTTTGCACAGCCGTCGCTTCGCCTTGAAAGGCGCCATCTTATCGAGGCGACCATCGTCATCCGCCCGATGGATTCGTCGGAAGCCTTGGCGATCACGACGCAAATCCCTCTATGACCCGCCGGCCCGGCACGGAGACTAACATGTCCTTCGACAAGAAAAACTTCAGCGACATTTTCCAAAGCATGCTGGCCGATACCCGCCGCCGCATTCCCGATCTCACCGATTTCGAGGAAGGAAGCGTCGCGCGCTCCCTCTACGAGTCTTTCGCCTTTGAGCTTGCCGTACTCTACGAGCAGCTCGAGCTGGTCTACCAGGCCGGTTTTGTCGATACTGCCGAAGCCGCTCATCTCGACCGGGTTGTGGCTGTATTGGGGCTTAAACGCAACGAACCGGATTTTGCCGTCGGGATGGTGACTTTCACTCGCGACAAGGGGCTAAACGAAGAGCTTGTGGTTCCCATCGGCACGCTCGTCACGACAGAGGAGGACAAGAATCGGGAGCCGCCCAAGAAGGCCTACCTCACTATTGAAGAGGGACTGATATCGGCAGGTCGATCATCGGTCGACGTGCGCATCCAGGCCCAAGCCCGGGGCAAACAGATGGCGGCCGAGGCAGAGACAGTGGTCGTGATGCCGCTGCCGGTTCCAGGAATCAAAGAGATCGTCAACAAAAAGCCCATCCGTTTCCTTGGACGCGACCGGGAGACCGACGAGGAACTGCGGCAGCGAGCCAAGCAGGCCCTTCTCGCCTCGGGCCGGGCTTCTGTTACCGCCATTGAAAACGCTTTGCTGGGTATGACAGGTGTGCGCGGAGTTCGAGTCAAGGAAGAGTTTTCCCAAGATCACACCGGGACTGCCAGGCCGGGATCCATTGCGGTCTATGTAGACGGTTTGAACGAACAGAACGCCCCGAAAATTCGCGAGAAGCTCGATCAGGTGCGCGCCGCCGGCGTGTATCCAGATCTTAAGCCCGCCATAATTATTCAACTGGAGGCTATCATACAAATCGAAGTCGATCCCCGGATCGGGGTGGAGGAGCGACTGCAACTGGAAGCCGAAGTCGCCGCTGCCGTCGCCGAACTGATCGACGACTTGGGCATGGGGCAGCCTCTGCTCTTTTCCCAGTTGAACAGCGCCGTTCTCAAGGTCGACGGCGTCAGGGACATTCCCGGCTTTGAGCTCGCCGCCTACCGGGAAGACGAAAGTGACGCAGGCCGCGCGAAAGGCAAAGTGATTCTTTCACGCACGGATAAGCTCGATACCGCCATAAAGGTTCCGGCAAACACGCTGGTTCGAACGATACCGGGGCGGGAATTTATTTTAGCGGCAGATGCCCGTTTTTCGGAACAGCAAGCGGAGGCTTCGGTGGAGGTCAAAGCCGTTCGAGCGGGTCGCGACGGGGAACTGCTGCGAACGGGCAACGCCATCGGCTGGGAGAAGATCAAGGCCGGCGCCGCCGATATAAGCATCCGTAACGATGAGCCCCTCCTCATCGAACGTAGGCGATTCACTCTGCAGGATCGACGAATCGACGTGGCGATCCTCGAAAGGCTGGCGCCCGAAAGCATCCGTGTGGCCGCAGGCGAAAAACCGTTGAGAGTGAGGGTCCGAATCCGATTGGTCAGGCCCGCTGAGAACCGCTCCACGCAGCGCCGGGAAATCGAAAGAGAGGTGAAGGATTTCTTCAACGGACTTACGGTCGGGCGCTCTTTCACAAAAACCGAGCTGGAAGAAAAGATAAAAGGTTCTGCCGATGGTGGCTTTGAATTGTGTTTGATCGCCTTTCCCTTCCAGTCTTTCGCGCCGCGGGACGATTACCGGATCGAAGCCGGTTTCGTGGAAAAGCCCGAGGCGGAAATAATCTTTGTCTACAGCGATCGGCTTGAATTGAACGGGCAAATGCAGTTGGTTTTGCCCCTTACCGCCAACCACGGCGAAAAACAGATTGCCATCGGGGAGGCCCGCCAGGCCATAGCGGACTACCTGGATGGACTGGCTCCCGAGGAAGGCGCGGATCTGGAGAAAGTTCAGGCGGCGGCCTTGGTAAACAATGTCGTGCGCATCGAATTCAGGCCCGAGGATTGTCGGGTGCTCGATGGCGCAGGCCAAGAAGTCAAGGGCCGAATCAGGGACCGGACAGTCAGCGTGGGACCTTTTGAAAAGCTTTTCCTGTCTGAGGCAGGGTTCAGAATCGATGCGTAAGTCTTTTATTCACTTCGATAAGGCGTAACGAAGCACAACCAATGGAACCGAATACGGATCGAAAAATTACCGGAAAAACCGTCGGCATTCTGGGACGGTTGCCGCACTTCTTTCACGCAGATCGGGCCGGCGGCTTGTTGAGGGATGTGGTGGACATCTTCGGGCGTCGATTGGAACGGGCCGAGGCCGACCTGTACCGCGTCCTTCGCGCCCACCATGTGGAAACGGCCGATAATGAAGGGGCGCAGGGCTATACCGTCCCAGTAGCCAAGCGAGGCGACCTGGACAAGATTTTCTCGCTTTACCTGGAAGCTCTCGGCGCGACAGCTCTGCTCGTCAAGGTCAATCCGTATTTTACGATGCGCTCCCTCGACGCCCGGCGGCTGGCCCGTTTGCTGATCGAAGAAGACAATGCGCTCATTGCGTATTTCCGCAAGAAGTTCCGGCCAGCCACCTGGGAGCTGTTGCAGCGCTACGATGCGAGGCAATTGGAGCTCGATGCGGACGAGATCCAACCGGGGTTTGCGCTGGCCCTGCTGTTGGGCCGAACCGGTATCGCCCGTCATGTGGTCGCAAAACTCGCTCCGTCCACCCGGCAGATGCTCTGGGCATACGACGGCGGCGAAAATCTGGATACGCGCCTCCAAGCAGCCCTGGCAGCCGATCTCAACGAGCGGCTTTTGCGCGATCCCAGTCTTTTTCCAAGCAATCTTGATGAGCTCAGCGGCTTGCCGCTGCCTGAGCCTGCCATTGCGCTGAGCAACAGCATTTACCTCGATTATCTGCTCGAGCGTTATAAGGCCAAAAATAACCTTCTGCCGGCCTCGCTCCAGCAGGTCGAGCCCGCCCCGGTCCCGGCCGGAGACGACCGGATCCGCTTGAACCGTCTTTTGCTCGAAGCGGCTTTTCCCTACAACAATAAACAGCCCTGGGGATTCAGACCACGGGGCGTTCCCTCGCTGGATGAGGTTCGAGAGGCTCTGATCGGCCGTAGCGCCGACTCGGAACAAGATGGCGAATTCAACCGCCTGTTGACCGATCCAGAGCTCTATGCCGAGGAGCGTTTTCCGGATCTGGCGGAAGATTACCCTTATCTCCAAAAGCGCTTTGGCAATGAACCGGTTCGGCTGAACCGGATACTGCTCGAATCGGCCTTCCCGAGCGAAATCGAGCGTAGCCACGCCCCTTACCGGGACCGGTTGCTGGGGCTGATTGACGTCTTGCGGCGTGGCGCTTCCACCCGCCAGGGAGTTATCGACATTGTGGCCGCCAACCTGGGCGTCATAGGGGACGACCCTCAGGCGCGCGCAGCAAAAGCTCTCATTCAGGTGGTGGAATTCAATCCCATGCGCACCCATTTCATGGACGGCGTGTTGAGCTTGCATCAGGAGTTTACAGTCAACAGCAGCAATACCGGCGCGGGAACGCCGGAGATCTGGGTCAAAATGCTTCCCGGCGAGATAAGGTCTTTGTGCAATATCGGTTTCGAGGAAATGACGACGCACCGGTCCATTCGCATAGCTACAAGGATTCAGCCCGGTGATACCTTGACTTTCAAAGACGGCTCCGTCCTGCTAAACGGCGTTCCATCCAAAGATCTGCCCGTGGGCGCAATTCCCGTGCTCGAGCCGGGAATCGGCCAATGGCGCTTCATGGCGGATCTGGTCTCGGTTGAAGACAGCAGCGTTCAACCGGCCGGACGCTTCGACGAAGCCAATCTTGACGAATCGGTCTGGGTAAGCGACGATCCGGCGATTCATGCTGAAGTGCTCTCGTACCGACATACGCCCGGCGCGTTTACCGTCATCATTCCTTGGCGCATCCCCGGTTTCACTGACAAGTTCGCCGAAACCGAGCAGCATCCCCGCCATCAGATTCTGACGCTGGTAAACCGGGTGAAAGCCGCGGGCATCCAGGCCTTTGTGGCCTATCAGCAAGTTTTCTGCGAAGATCACGATCAAACCGCGAGTCTTGGGCTCAGGATCTCGGGAGGCCCATTGGCGGAAGCCCTGGAGGCTCAGGATACGCTCAGAGCCGGCAACACGGCGCAAGACCGTGAAGACCAGGACATTAGCGATACTTTCAGTCTGTCGGGGCATTTCGACCTGACAGAGTGGGACAGTCTGAACACATTCTCTGACTAATCAACCCATAGAGGGACCCCTGCCATGCATGCAAGAGAAGACTTACACATTGCGGGCAAGCTTATTTTACGCAAGGTCACACTGGATGACCGGCTAGTGGAGGAAGTGAGCGTCCATAACGACATCACACTGGCGGGTCGCGATTTGATCGCACGGTTATTCAACAAAGACAACGAGGCTGTCGAGATTCACCGAGTTTCGAAGATTCAGGTCGGGCGTTCTCAAGCTCCATTCGATTCCAGACAGTCGGCTTTGGTAGAGCGAGTCGGCGAAACGCCCATTAGTCGGATCGAAGCGAGCGAAGTGCTGGACGGCGCCGGACGGCTTCGAAAAATGCTGCGCCTCATCGGCGAATTGGGCGAAGACGACTGCAACGACACCTTGCACGAAGCCGGCTTGTTTACCGAAGATAATGTCATATACAACCGGGTGACGTTCGGCGCCGTGACCAAGTCCGAACAGTTCAAATTGACTCTGGTTTGGGAAATTATGTTTTGAAATCTCGAGTGTTGTTTGCATAAACAATGAGGGGACACCCAGTGGCGTATAAACATGACGACAAATCCAGCGGCCAACTGATCCGCTCGGCTGACTGGAATGCGATGGGACATGAAATCGAACGTCTGGAGACCGATAAGCTCAATCGCTCCGGAGATACGATCAAAGGTGATCTCACGGTGAGCGGTAAGGCCCGGTTCGACTCTCTTACCGTTACCGGCGAAGCCGGAATAACTGGAAAAGTGTTGGGTCCCCTTGCCGTTAGCGGCGACTTCGGCGTGAGCGGTAAAGCGCGGATCGGCGCCCTTACCGTAACCGGAGACGCCGAAATCGCCGGCAAAGTGCGAGTTAGCTCTCTTACCGTTACCGGGGACAGCAGCGTGAGCGGCAAGGCGCGGTTCGACGCACTCAGCGTAACCGGCGACTCCCATTTTGGCGGCGACGCGCAGTTCGACGGCAATCTGAAAGTGGCTGGAACAATCTATGCCGGGGGCTATCCCTTGGGTGGCGAGAACTATGAAATCTATCTACGAGGATCTGCTTATGAATCGCCGGAGGGAAACACCACATTTCTGAAGGTAGCCAATATCCCCATCCCCATAGAGCCCTCTCGGGGTCTGAATACGGTTGTCCTGAATCCCAACGGGACCTTCAAGAACAAGGCTTCACATGATGTCTACGAAAACATATCCCTTTGGAACGGCTGGGCGGATTGGGTTAATGAAAACGCGTCGAAGGAAGATATCGTTGCAGTGGCCGCTTTTGAGGCCCTGCGCAATGCGCCGGGATGCGGCTCAGCGGAAAAGCTGTTGAGCGATGTCGGCGCCTTCGAAGCTTTCACGGCTGAAAAAGGGTCTACAAGATCGCCTTATGCTTTACTCTTCGTCAGAGGATATGGCGCGATCGAGGTCTCGAACAGCTATAAAGGGCCTAACGCTCACATTAAAGCCTCCTATTATCAGCTTTTGAACCTCAACCGGGATGTAATTGCCGCAGCCGGAAGCCCGTTCAGGCGCCGCATGTATCCTTTGCATCCCCTGATTTACCAAGATATCTTCAGCGCAAAAGCTGCCGGAGCAATAGCTAAAATTGGTAATCCCCAGTATGATGAGACCACGTATACCGGCCGTAGTCCCTGGTATGATCGCCCACTTATCAAGTTCGGCGCCAACAATGACGCCGATGGCAACGGCGCTTTGGTGATCGTCCCTGATGGTTATGATACGCTATGGCTGCGGGTGCTCGGAGACCGCTGGACGGCGCTGAAGGCTTATTTTACGGATGGCGCCCAAGAACAGGTCGGGATATTTACCGGCGGATACCGATCCGCCAATTGCTATTGCCCGGATGGGAGCTTGACCGACAGCCACTTTGATCGTCACCAATGGATGCCCATTCCCGCAGGGCGCTCCGGAAAGATCGCCTTGACAGCCAAGCCCGGTACGACTTCCGACTTCTGGTTATCCGCTCTGGCATTCAGTAGAAATCCATGGAAGCATGCAACTCAATCGGCAGTCGGATATCACTGGGCGTCCAACGGCGGCGACGGAACGCATTGGGAAAGCGGCTGGGAGAATTGGAATGCGGATATATTGTCCTGTCTGATGCCGAAAACAAATTGGGAGCTGAGAGTACCCGTCATTCCATCCGGTCGGGATAAGCTGCTCTATGTTGTCGAACATAACAATAACTGGAATGGTTGCATGCACACGGGAATTGTCGTGAACCAAACGCCCATCGAACGATTCATTGCAACGTACGACAATCCGTTTGCACGCCACTGGAGCTCCAAGTTCTATAATCGCTATATCGCTGCGCGTATCCCTGCCGAGCTCATCGGCGATAAGGATAAATTCCTGAGTGTAAGAATCGATATGAGCAAGCAGAACAACCGTCTGCACTTTCGGGAAATCGGCACTCATGACTTACAGACGCCCTGAGGAAAGAAGGACTCTTGATCAAACAACAGATGGAAGAGCGTTTGGAAGGCCTCAAGAAAGAATTCGAGGCGGGTCAGAAGATGCTGGCGGACCTGGAAGCGAGGAAAAATGGGCTCCAATCCACAGTCCTGCGCATCAGCGGCGCCATTCAGGTGCTGGAAGAATTGCTGGCCCTGGACGGTGAAGAAAGTGGAAGCACGAAAGCAAAAGAGCAGACATGATCCATAATGTGACAGCCGCCGTCGCCGCACTTCTCCAGGAGCATTTGGGAGGGGTGAAAATACAGGAGGGCCCGCTTGGTCCGACGCCGGAATTGCCCGCCGTGGGTATTTATGCCGGCAAGTTCGTCATCGAGCAACCGGTCCGCGATGTTTTGCCGACTCCGCAAGAGGAGGGAAAAGAACAAACGCTGACGCTTCAATCCGAATTCCGGCAGGAACTGCTCTTGGACGCCCATGGCGCGAATGCAGGGGAAGCCGAAAAGTGGGCCTCGCTCGCCGCCAGTGTGATACTTGGCTGCGCCAAGGAATTGCTGCAAACAATCGATGCGCCTAACCCCGGATATAGCGCCGGTTCTTTCAAGTCGCTCCATTTCCCCGAGCAGTTGAGGCTCCTTGAGGGAAGCCCATCCCTTCTCGATAATGTCTGGGTTTACCGCCTCAGATTCAACGTGTTGGGACGACTGCGACTGGTCCGGCTATTGCCCGAAAGGAGGGCGGTGATCTCGGAAGTGGTCATCAAGCAAGAGCTTGGCTGAACGCAAGATTTTCGGGGTCGCGGAAGGCGCTGACGTTTCGCGTCCTCAGGAAGAGCAAATGCAGGAATCTTCCTTAGAAGCCTTAAATCGAGCGGACGTTTGGATTCTCTCGCCCTACAAGCTTCCCTTTCGCATTCCCGTATTTTCAGCCTCAGGCGTTCTGCAGCAAGCCTCGTGTTTATGAGCCATGCGGGCGCCGGTCATCGTAAAATCTTGTCGCTCACGCGGAACCTTTTCCCTTGCAGGAAGAGAAAATTTTCAATACATATGAGCACTCATGTCCAATGCAGCAGTACGAATGTCTTGTACGTGAGCGGGCACATGGATCGGGAGGCGTCCGGAAATAACCGGCGCCATCGAAGTGACTCGTACGCTGAGTCTCAAGGCTGCCTATTTGCATCGACCGGCCGGCGCTTGGCGGAAGGCTCCAGAACTTTCAAAGAATCAGTAGGCTATCGCATCTATTCCTCCAGACCTATCAATGGGGAAAAAATATGTTCGATTCTATTACAATTCATTATCTTAATCACCCCTACGCTCACCCAGTCAGTTCTGCCAAACTGGATAACTTAGAGGCAGTGTTTCAATGGCCTGGTGGGAAAAAGCGGGAGGGTCGATTCCGGCGTCTGATCTATGATTTTGTGGAAGGCATCGGAAACGTTTACATCAAGTGCTACGACCATCCAAGCATACGGTGGAGGAGTTTTATTGCTGGCAGTGAGGCATACCGTGAGTGGAAGAACTCGGAGCGTATGCGAAAAATAGGGCTGCAACAGCCGGAGATGCTTGTCGTTGCAAGCCGGTGGAGAGACGGCGGCATTACGGGAAGTTATCTGATTGTTCGTAAGGTTCCGTCTTCACTGTCGCTGGCTCAGTGGCTTAATCGGCATTCGGACCCGGAGAAGATTGAGCTGATCTGTGAGTCTCTGCTGGAAATGATCGCGCGGATGCACAGCAAAGGCTTTTGCCAATTGGGATCTGAAGCCAAAAAATATCCTGCTGTACTGGTCTGAGGGAATCCCGATTCTTGTTCCCATAGATTCGACCAACGGACGATCGATACATGCCTGGAATCGTAAGCGCTGCCTCAGCCGCGATTATGGATTTCTGATGCGGGACCCACGTGTTGGCCCGGTATTGTCACAGATGATCGACGTCAAGAACTTGAAATCTAGTGTAATGACCCGGCAGCCTGTCTTGAGCTCATTTGCGGCCTGGTCTGTTTCCATCGTAGGCCAAGAATGGCTCGAGCCGTTGTGGAGCTCTTTTCTTGCCGCTTTCCCGCCAGCTTATTTGTAACTGGCGAACGGCGCCCGTGTTGTGATATCCGGGCTGAGGACTGCGAAGCGGTCGGATGCTCTCGATCATCAAGATCAATCTTGGGTTCGGACTCGCTTTCAACGCCCTGGCCGTTCTGGCAAGCGGCGACTTACATGAGTCCCCGCCTTTCTGCTCTCAGTCGGCAGGACGCTCTTCATGCAACGTAAGCATCCTGTTCGATCTGTTTTTGCAAAGGCCGGCGATATCCAAATCCTTATTATAAACGGAAGTTTCTATTTCCATTAGACCCAGAATAGTATGGAAAAAATGGTCTTGCGTGTAGCGCCTGGATGCTTTTTTCCTTAACTCTTCTTTGTCTATTTTGAAATTGTCGCCAAACCACAGGAAGGATGCGACATGCTTTTGCTCATCGGGGGCCATGAAATATGGAAGCCCATGAAGATACAGACCGTTCTCTCCAAGAGATTCCCCATGATCGCTCATATAGAACAAAGCCGTCTCGAATTCATGGCTGTTTTGTTTCAATAAGCCTATCACCCGGGAGAGGAAGTGGTCAGAATATCGTATCGGTTGAAAGAGGATAGACATCTGCGACATGGGAAAAGAAGGATGCGTTGTCAAACGTTACAAAAAACAACGCGGTTATAACAATGAGCTTTGTCTCACTTATCTTTTTCAACTTGTGGCATCCTGTTCCGTCAACCGACTCATCGTTGATCCAAACGCATTCCCATGTATAGAGCTTGGCTCTAGCGCTCTGTCCACTTCGTTTCTTCAGGTTAAGCAGGCGCCTTATCCTGCCTGAGGAAAGCGTCGGGGGAAGAAGCTGGAGCTTCCGCCTCCACGACCCGAAGAAACAATGTGGACAACCCAGCAGGGCTTCTTCAATTTTTTTTTGCCAGGCGGCGAATATTCTCAGCCTAATCATTGACCGGTATCCGGTATGATGATCGAAACCATCGGTTCCCCGTAAATACGCACAGCCCCCTTTCCGATCCCGCGAATGCCCATCTGACGCCATGCGCGGTCGATATGGCTCCTAATAAAGGAATGGGGAGAAAAAGTGGAGTTAATATTTCTTAAGGTTTAGGGCGCATTTAATGTGAGGATTGAGGAAGTAGCTTTTTGAGCGGAGCAACTGGTTACGGCGATGGTGGAGGGTAGTTCCTCAAGCGGTTGTTCCACGACCGAGAAAAACTCGGAACACAGTTCCCAAACCGGGCTCGCTCTCCACCGTTATGCGGCCTCCGTGAGCGTTCACAATTCCCTGCACCAAGGGCAGGCCCAAGCCGATGCCCGGACCGGAGCGGCTCACATCTCCACGATAGTAGCGCTCAAAGATATTGGGCAGGTCCCTTGGAGAAATTCCCGCTCCCGTATCGGCCACAGTAACGATCACACCCTCTTCCAGGGGGTTTGCCTCTGTCAAAAGGCGGATCTTGCCTCCTGTGGGCGTGTACTTGACGGCATTATCCAGCAGATTGGCCAACGCCTGAAAGAGTCGGCTTCGATCCCCTTGAACGATAGTCTCCGGAGCTATGGATGCCTCGATGAGCACGCCCTTGTCTTCAGCCACCGGAACAAAGGTCTGCAGGATATCCCGGGCCAAATCGTCGACTCGCACCTGTTCGCGTCTGAGTCGGAACGCCCCTCCTTCGGCTTCGGAAACATCGAGGATGGAGTGAAAAATGCCGCAGAGGCGATCGATATGTTCAACAATTCTATATAGCGACATTCGATAAGCTTCGCCATCGCGACGCTCCTGCAAGGTCACTTCAGCCAGGCTTTTTATGCCGGTAAGCGGGGTCTTTAGATCGTGAGCCAGAGCGTCCGTCACATCATGCATTCCGCGCACCAACGCGTCGATTCGCTCCAGCATTCCATTGAAGGATTGGGCCAGTCGGTCGACCTCATCTCCTCTGCCGGAGACGGGCATTCGTTGTCCGAGCGACTTCCCTCCGATCCTTGAGGCTAGCCGGGCCATCTCGCCTATGGGAGACAAAGCCCTTCGGGCCATGAATCCTCCGGCGCACACGCACAACACGAAGGCCAGTAGCGCAATACGAAGAAGGTGGTGCGAGAACTGCTCCATCCAGAGCTCATGCTTTAGGAGAGGAAGGCCGACCTGCACCACCGAGCCATCGCGCAGAAGCCCGTAAGCGACATGTACGGATTGACCGCCGCCCGTATTGATAATCTCAATAGGCGCTTCCCCATTCCGGGCTTTCGAGGTCAGCTCCGGATTGATCTTGATGTGGCTCCAATAATCTGACTTTGCATCAAAAATGACGTTATCGTCCTTATCGATGATGCGACCCATAAAAAGCCCGTCTTCAGCCTCGTACTCCTCCCGCAAATGCTGAATGACTGCAGGGAGGCCGCGCTCGCCATAGGCTATATTGATTTCCACAATTTCTTCTCTCAGCTCTTCTCTGGTCCAGTGATCGAAATTGATGGACATCATAAAGAAAAATGAGCCGAAGACGGCGATAAAGGATATGCTGAAAACCCCGGCATACCAAAGCGTGAGGCGAACGGCCAAGCTAGAGAAGTGTTTGCGCATCATCTATCTTGTCCGTAAAAATATAGCCGACGCCGCGGATCGTTTTGAGCAGCCTCGAAAGACCCGTGTGCTTGAGCTTTTCTCGCAGATGGCAAACATGGACTTCAACCACGTTGGTGGATGGATGGAAATTGTATCCCCAAACATGCTGAAGAAGTTGCGTGCGGGTAACGACCCGGTTTGCATTGCGGGCGAGGTGCTCGAGCAATGAGAATTCGCGCGGTTGGAGCTCGATTTCATCCCCTTTCCAGTATGCGCGGCGCTCGAGGAGGTCCAGAGTCAGGTCTGCAACACTCAAACGAACAGACTCACGACTTCCTCTGCTGCGCCGGATGAGGTTTTGTAGTCGCACCAAGAGCTCCGCAAAGGCAAAGGGCTTGACGAGGTAATCGTCTCCACCGGTCTGAAGGCCGAGCACACGGTCGTCTACGCTGCGCTTCGCGCTGAGGATTATCACCGGAGTGCTCATTCCCTTCTTTCGAAGCTCTTGAAGAAGATCCAAACCGCTCATGCCGGGAAGCATGATGTCGAGAATCATAGCGTCATATCGCCCTTGTAGAGCCAACTCCAACCCTTCGACTCCATCGCCGGCCACATCGACGGAAAAACGCTTCTCCTCAAGGCCCTGACGGACAGCGAGCGCAATTTCTCGATCGTCTTCAACCAGCAATATGCGTAGCACATCAACCGCTTCCACAGTATTTGTCCTCGGCGCGACTCGATCTTTAATCTTCACCGCAAAAAGCCTTCGCCCATTTGCTTTACGCAGCCAAGCCAACTATCGCCGTAGGCAGCAGCGGCTCGACCATCTACATTTCAATAATGACGGAAGATCGCTATTCAGGCAAGCGCCTCGTAAACGATCATGCACTCCAATCTCTCCGCGGATGCCGACCATCGACCGCAATGGGGCTCTGTAAATATTAAGAAAGCTTAATTAGGCTTTCTTCTTCTGCTGCTGTAGGTATGCTGAAGAAAACAGCGGAGATCGCCGCTAATGGGCCGGCAGGCGATGCTTGCTTATTGATTTATGCCCAGGCAGACTCCGTAATTATGAAGTTAGGGTCATAGCCTCATAATATCTCCAAGGAGAACTGTACGGCAACCTGCCGATTACAGCTTTTCTCAAAAGCCTATGGATCGCGACCTTTCCGGGAGCAGCGCTTGAAAAAAAGAATTCAGAATTATTTCAATCAATACTATTCAAAAGCAGCATCCTTTTTCCCACCGGAGGCTCGGTTCATCTTTGCGCTGTACGTTCTTCTCTTGCTTTATTTTGGATTTCTCCGTTTGGCGCTATTGCAGCGAAACATCGTCCTTGCTGAGCAGATTCCCTCTGCGATTCTGACCATGAGCTTTCTTACCGGCATGCGCTTTGACCTTGCTATAAGCTCTTATATGCTCATTCCTTTATTTGTAGCCTTGATGGTTTTCAAGGGGCGGAGCCGTTCAAGGGTTATTTGGCTCTTTTGCATTATTTTTCAGGCCGCATTTTTGCTCGGGTTGGCCGAGGCCGAGTTCTATAGCGAATTCGAGAGCAGGTTCAACACCCTTGTTTTCGAATACTTGAGCCATCCGAACATTGTCGCGGAAATGATCTGGGAAGGGTATCCGGTCGTCCGCTACGTTTTACTGTGGATGCTCTTAGCCGCATTCTTTGCTTTTATGGTCCGGAGGCTTTTTCACTTTTTCTTTTCCTCTGACGAGCCCGGATATCCGAGCCTGTCTCGAATCCTTGGCTCCATGGGGATGCTCGTATTGATGGTTTTCGCCAGCAGGGGCGGCTTCGGGCATGAGCCGCTTCGCTGGGGAGACGCTTTCTTTTCGGAATCCACTTTCGCGAATCATCTTGCTCTAAACGGCATGTTCTCCCTCGGGCGCTCCGTGTGGGACAAAATCTACAGCAAGCAAGCGTTCTGGACCAAGGCGATGCCGGTAGAAGAGGCTTTCAAGGATGTGAGGGAGCTCCTCTTTCTTCCGGATGAATCCGACATGCATGACAAGGATCACCCGATCTTGAGACGTGGAGCCTCTTCCTCGGAAGCCATGAAGCACAAGGCCTCAAGCTCTAAGCCGATGAACGTGGTAGTGATCCTGATGGAAAGCTTCTCCGGCCGTTATGTGGGCGCTCTCGGCGCCCGTGAGGGCCTGACCCCTGAATTCGATCGCCTGAGTGAAAGAGGCGCGCTCTTTGAGAGAGCGTTCTCGAACGGAACTCACACGCACCAGGGGGTTTACGCATCCCTTTGCTCCTTTCCGCATCTTCCCGGCTACGATTACCTCATGAAGATGATGGAAGCCAACCAGGAATTTTCATCTCTGCCCGGTTTGCTGAAAGCACAAGGGTACCAGACGCTTTTCCTCTACAACGGTCTTTTCTCCTGGGACAATAAGGAGGGCTTCTTTCGTCACCAGGGAATCGACCGTTTTATTGGGAGTGGCGACTACGTGGCGCCGACCTTCGTCGATCCCGTGTGGGGTGTTTGCGACTACGATGTCTTTTCGCGCGCAAACAGCGAATTCAGCGCCATGTCTTCAAAGGGCCCGTTCCTTGGCGTCATCCTGACTCTTTCCAATCACCAACCCTTCAACCTCCCGTCGCCCCTGCCTTTTGAGAGAATCGAAACCGGAAGCCCCATGGACGGCAGGCACAACGGCATTCGCTACAGCGACTGGGCTTTGGGGGAATTCTTCCGGCAGGCAAGACAGGAAGAGTACTTTCAGAACACTCTTTTTGTCATCACCGGCGACCATGGGTTTGCGGTTCCACCGATGATAACTGACCTGCAACTCTCGAGATTTCATGTTCCTCTTCTCTTCTATTCCGAATCTCTGTTCGGATCAGAGGGTCTCAGGCGCAATGAAGTCGCGAGCCAGGTGGATATTGTTCCAAGCGTTCTAGGGCTCCTCGGTTTGGAAGTCCCGCATCAGAGCTGGGGCAGAAATCTTTTTTCGCCGGTCTTTCAGGACGAAGGCTTTGCACTCATAAAACCTTCAGGCGGGGAAGAGACGGTTGGCTTCGTCCGTGGCAATCGAATACTCATCATGTCCCCAAAGCGCTCTCCCCACATCTACCGATACTCGTTCGGCTCAACGCCTTCTTTCGGTAGCGATGAGTCCGACCACGCCGCAGACCGACGCATGGCGCGGAATGCACAGGCTCTTATCGAGTCGGGAATTGTCGCCCTCAACACGCGCAGACTTGGAGCTCCAATTTCCACCTCATTCAAGTGAAGAGACAGAGTCCGTTTGAGCCCTTTGAGCATGTCGGCCGCATCCGTTAGCAACCAATGGACGCCGTTCCATCATCGCCTCCCGTTTCAGGATCTCTCGTTTGCAGGCGGCAGGATTGCCTTATCGTGGAGGAGCTTACCCATGTTCTGCAGGCTCTCCACGGCTATGCCGATCTGCCGGCCGATGGATGAGAGCAATGCCTGAAGGTCGGGCTCGATTCCCTCGATGCCGATATCCATAAAGCTCATAACCCCGAGCACCCGCCCTCGGCAGCACAAGGGGACGGAGAGCTGTCGGACCCGGCCGTCGCCTCTGGAAAAACTTATATGCCCACAGGTAGCCTCTTGAAAAATCGAATGCTCCCCCTCTTCTTCCAGGTCATCTACGATCATGCGGCGATCAAGATCCACGGCAACGGTCTCATCGAGCTCAGGAGCATTATGGCGGCAATGGAGCTCGAGAACCGTCGAATCGTCTCTCAGCAGGTAAAGCCCGCCGCCTCTTGCGGGAATTATTGAAAGAGCCTGATTGAGCGCCAGCGGGAGCATTTCTTCGAGCGTGTTTGCCTTGGCGGTGAATTCCGCCAGCGCATTCAACACCTGGAACTCCCTGTTTCTGGCGATCACCTGATCGCGCAGCCGTTCCTGAGACTCTTCGAGCTCCCGGGTGCGCTCGGCCACCATGCCTTCCAGGTTTTCCGCATACTCTTTCAGCTGCTCGCGGTTCTCTCGAAGCCTTTCTGCCATCACCCGCGCGCCCATTTCGATCTCATCGACTTCATCGCGGGCTTGTACCTCCTCGAACGCCCTCAGCTCATCCGCCCATTGGAGGCTTTTGGGAACCTGTCCAAGTCCCCTGTCTTTCGTAGCGCTGCCGTTCGGGCGTTCGATCGCCGCCAACTCCTCGGGCAGCTCCTCGCGGAAAACATTGATAATGCGATTCAGATCGCCCGCCACAAGCCGGTTGAAAAAGGAAACGATGACCACGAACAAAACGGCCCCGATGAAAAGAGAGGACATGAACACCGCGAGAGCTTTCCCCTTGATCTGCCCGAGAGCGATGTCCACCGGAATGCCTATGGAAATGATTCCGGCAAGATCGCCCGCCTTCTTGTTGTAGCCTCGTTCGTTCCCATAAAGATCGATGAGCGCCTTGGGCGCGTCTTTTGCGGCGCCATGGCACTGAAGGCAAGAGGCAGTGAAATAGACGGGGCGGTAGAGCATGAAATAGGATTCATCGCCGATTTTTGAAATTCCGCGCCAGTCTCGTTTTTCCGGCTGAGCGGTGAAGTACTTGATCATACGCGTCTCAGTCGGGTCCGCCTCGAAGGTTGGATTGCGCGCTTCGATCGCCGCTCGGCGGTAGCGGTATTCGGGCATCGCCGCATTGAAACGCTCCATGACCGATCGCGACACAAAAGAGGTCGACATGGCTTCGAGCAGGAAAGCGTCCATGCCCATCACTTGATGAACTTTGGGTCTCAAGACCTCCCGGACATAGTTCATGTTGGCCTCTACAGCCGACATCACAATCTGTGACTTAGCCAGCGAGGCGGATTCGACCAAAACCAAACCCTGACGGTACACAATGTAGGCGCACACCGAAAAAAAGAAGAGCAAGATAACGCCGACCCCGAGAAAGAATCTCGTTCGCAGGCTGTGAGGCCGGCCTCTTTGCTGAAAGGCCTCAGCCTTGGCTGGGCTTCCGGAATTGAAAAAACCGCTCACAATAATTCTCCTATATGTAATATGACTTCTAACTCATTGGACTTTATATTAACCTATTTTCACGCTTATCCCAGCAAAACTTGGGCCGCAAACCCCACTTCATCGGATAGCCGCCGCTAACGCCGGTTGACGCCGCGCCAATATCCCTCTATTTCCCCGGGCGCTCTCATTCACGCAAAGACTGGAACGACGAAAAAAGTCTATATGAGCAATAGAGATGAAGCGTCGCACATCAACTCTGCGTTGTCTTCGACGGGATGAATCCGTCCAGGCAACGCTTCAGAGCCGCCTTGTCGAAGGGTTTGAAAAGAATGCTGCTAACCCCGGCAGTCCTTGCTGCTTCATGGTCCTGGATATCGCTTTGGGTTGTGACCATGACGATCGGGAGCTCCTGTGCAGAGTATTTTTTACGAACCCTGCGGGTCAACTCGATTCCCGTGATCTCCGGCATGTTGAGATCGGTGAAAACGATGTCGGGCTTTTCCTTTTCAAGCCATTCAATGGCGCTTGCGGGAAACTCGAACAATATGGGCTCTACTCCCAGTTCGTGAAGAGTATTCTTGTAAATACTCAGGATCATCCTTGAATCATCTGCTATGCACGCCCGCGGTTTCTTCGCCGTTTTGGTTTCATAAGGCCGGATTCTCGAGGCCAGCTCCTTAAATCCCCTGGATTCTAGAAGCGCCACATAATGATCGCGCACGTCCCTGTGAGCGAGGGAGAGCACTGCAACCGCGATTTCACGAAAGACGGCTTCATCCGCAAGGTCGAGAAAAATCCTATCGGCCTGCGCATGAATGATAGTCGTGACGATCCGGTCGGCATCCTCATCTTTGAATCGAATCATATTCCGGAGTCCCACACTCAGAACATCGTTGTAATTACGATCCACGGCCCGCGCTGCCGCGATGCGCACATGCTCAACGGGATCGGTCAGCCCCCCGGCCAAAACATAAGCCCCCTGCACCGCAGGCATAAGAGAAAGCGCCTCGTAGGCGGCAAAGCGCACATTGGCGTTCCTGACCTCGGATTGCAGCAGTTTCCGGATGGGCGCCCCAGCGCTCGGGTCGCCTATATCTCCCAACACATTCAGGGAGTTGACCTGGAGGTCCACATCGTCGGATCGTAAGTTTTCAATGACAAAGGGAACGGACTTCGGTCCGATGCGAACCAGCAACCTTTTAGCCAAACTGCGCATGTGGGCGTGATGGCTCGCTATGGTCTCGCAGAGCTTCCTCAACGCGGTATTGTCCTGTACCTCGGAGAAGACTTCAAGGATCATCCCGTCCAAATCATGATCGCTCCCCATCCGCTCTGCAAGCCTCTGCATGGCGGAGGGGGAGGCGATTCTTCCCAGTGCCCGAACAGCGCAAACCACCAGTTTTCTGTTATCGACGTAGAGAAAGTCACTGATGCCGGCGACGGCTTCTGAGAGACCGATAAGCCCCAATGTGTCGATGATAGATTGGATCAGTTCCGGGGCTCTAGCCGATATAAGCATTTCGAGGAGAGGCGGTACGGCTTTCTCGATCCGAACTTCGCCTGCGATTTCAATGCACAAAATCTTGTTTGCGGTCTCGGGAGCGCAGAGAGCCTCGATCAACAGGCTGGGATAATCAATGGCCTTTGAGATCAACAGCCCACGGATCATCGGTTGCTTTTCATAGATTATTGGGTAGCAACTGGAAAAAGTGACCAGCAAAGGGAACACGAAATCAGCATCCCCACGGCTCAGTTCGAAGAAAATCTGTTTTTGCTGGCTCTCGCTGAGTTGTTCCAAATGGGAAAGGACGATGCTCGCCTTTCTCGAATCTTTCTTCTCCAAATCGTAGCGAAGCTCATCCCGAAGGCTCTCAAAGTCAGATTGGATCATTATGCACCTTTATTCAACTATTTCACCAAAATCCAGGCCGATTTCCACGCTGAGGGCGCAGCCCGCAGCTTTTCACCAAATAAGGCAGCTCACAACAAATAACCTACCAAAATTGGTTCAGAAACACCCACCGTCATTCCGGCAGTCTTCAAGCCGGAATCCCGTTTTTTCGCGGGGCTGGATTCCGGCCAAAACCATGCCGGAATGACAGAACATCTCTTCCTGGTAGGTTATTTGTTGTGAGTTGCCTAATGAGTCTCACAGAGATTCATCGTCTAAAACAGTCATGATCCTGAAAGATTTCTTTGCTAAACCAAGGTGTCCTTATAGCATTGTTGACGCAAAGAAGGGTGCGCGGATGACGGAGATAATAAAAGCGTCAGGATGACTTGATGATAGAGGAGCATTTGCGCAAACCCGGCGGCGCAATCGCTGCCGGGTCGCTTGGGGCATTCAGAAGATTCGTTGAAAACACGGTCGGTCGAGGCTTACTGTTCCGCCCCCCATCCTTTTTCGAGAACAAAATCGATATACGCTTTTAGGGCTCCGTTTGGATTGGCGGATGAATATAAGAAATAGGGGCGTCTAAGGGGATAGGTCCCATCGGCGATGCTTGCCCTTGAAGGCATAATGCCCAGAGTCGCCTGTCCTTTCTTGACTTTCATAACCTTAACGCTCACATCCGCTGAAACACTGGACTCAAAGGCGTCCCGGACTCTTACATACCCTAGTGATCCTGGGGTCTCAGCCACTTTACGCATGGCTTCATAGAAATTAGGCGCGACCAGAGCAGTGCTTGCAATGGGAGACTTGCCAAGAAGCTCTTCCTCTATAAAAGCTCTTGTGCCAGGAAATGTCTCACCCGTCTTTACGACAACGACAGGTTCATCCGCGCCGCCTATTTCCTTCCACTTCGTGACTTTCCCTTTGAGGAGCTGTTGTATCTGAGCGACTGTGAGCTCATTCAAAGAATTCTTGGGATGAGTGATGATGACGATACCGCCATAACCGATCAGCCGTTCCTCTAAGAGAATTCCCTTAGCGGCGAGTGACTGATCCTCCGGTTCCGTAAGAGTGCGGGAGGCCATGACCACATCGGCAGAGTTATCAAAGAGAGCAGCAAGGGCATCATCCACCAAGGGGACACCTTCAACAACGACCTTGATATCTTGATTACGGCTCATGAATAAAGCCGCCATCGCATGCGTCCTGTTGTACATGCTCTGATGAGTCTTTACTCGTATAGTCTTTGCGGAAGAGTCGTCTCGAGCATGCGCCAACGTCAAGGTGATTACGACTAAGAATACGCCCAGCCCAATGGTAAGAAATCTCTTCATCTCTTCTTCCCCCTCGATAATTGTATTCCGCGAGTCTTTCGAACAACAACAAGGTCAGCGTTCAGTAAGCGCGTGCGCCCCACTCGATGGAGCTCTTGGTGGAAAATTGGGTCGAGTCCCAGCTGTGAGCGTCCCTTTAAGCGATCCCGTTCAGAATAGAAATCAAAGGCGTTTGAGGCCGGGTAGCTCAAACCCTTCTGTAAGACACTTAAAACTCAGATATCCTGCCCATCTTCATGGCATTGCCGATCAAGCCAGAGTGGGATTGGTTGCACACATAGCCGCTTTTCGGGCTGAGCTCTCCACACGGGCCGCCAGTTGAGCGGCATGAGTGAAGAAACGGTTTGAGCGCCGCGGAAGTGGCTCATAGATGATCGTTGGGCTTGCGTCATAGCCCGGAAAAGATAGCATAATCCCACACAGCATTGCAACCGTTTGGGAATTTAGGAATGGATGTTCATCTGAGAATGGACTTTCCATGTGTGCGAAGAAAAGCATTATAGAGCTTTCCTTAAAAGTCCACGACGAAGACTGCGATGGAACGTTCAATCTTCTTGATACGGCGCGTATCGATGCCGCCGAACATCCGTGCCTGCCTTAAAGTACTCAAGATTCTTTCCCCAACATCCGATCTTTGGTAGGGTGGTTGCTTTGCAGTGGCGACAATGCAAAAATGGTGGGCTTCAACCGCAACCGTCGATTCGAGAAAACGAGAAAAGGCGGACCGGAGGGATCAAAGATTGAATGGATTGGGAAACAGGTACTTATTGCCTGCCTCTGACTCATCGTAGAGAAGATCGTTATGACGTTCAACGTGAAAATCGTAATAGCATGCCTGCTTCTTTTGTTTTCGGAAGGGCTGGTTTTCGAGGCTCCTGAAAGAGATGCGCATGCAGGGGAAGCCCGGCATCATGTGTCCTTTATTCCCCAATGGATACCGCAGGCTCAGTTTGCAGGCTATTATGTCGCCTACAAAAAAGGCTTCTATGAGCGATACGGCCTTGATGTGGATATTCTTCCGGGCGGTCCCGAGAGCCCATCCGCGAAGTGGATCACAAAAGGCGCAGCCGATTTCGGCACCATGTTCCTTTCAACCGGCATTCTGGAGCGAGCGAAGGGAACAAAGCTGGTCAACATCGGACAGATAGTGGGCAGATCGACGCAGTTGCTCATCGCCAAAAAATCATCCGGAATCTCGACTTTCAAGGACATGAACGGGAAGAAGGTCGGCCTGTGGGGAGTAGAGACGAGCATTCTGCCGGAGGCGCTATTCAAAAAGTATGGTCTTCAGGTAACGGTCGTTCCTCAGACCTCCTCCGTCAGTCTTTTCCTCCGAGGCGGCGTGGATGTCGTATCGGCAATGTGGTACAATGAATATCATTCACTCTATACCGCCGGCCTTGATCCTGAAGAACTGCTGGTCTTCAATCTCTCCGAGCATGGCCTGAATGTTCCGGAAGACGGTATTTACTGCCTCGAGGACACATTCAGAAAGAACCCCGAAGTGGGCTGCCGGTTCGTTCAAGCTTCTCTCGAGGGATGGAGGTATGCGTTCGACCATCCTGAAGAAGCGCTCGATATTGTCATGAGCTATGTCGATGAAGCAAAGATAGCAACGAATCGCCTTCACCAACGATGGATGCTCGATCGCATGCGCGATGTCATCGATGTTCGCAAAACTTCGACGCCGCAGGGCAATCTGCTTGAAAGCGATTATCAGAACGTAGCCGGAGAGCTAAGGGAAAGCGGCCTTATAGATAACATTCCTTCCTATTCCAACTTTTTCGTGAACTGCACGGAGAGCGATGAAAAGTAGAGGCCTTGCATTCAAATTAATTCTCTTCATCCTTTCGGGAACTACTACCGTATTCCTCGCCGCCTTCATTTATTATCACCTCTGCTCCAAGCAGCTCGTCATGAAATATGTCGAAGAGAACGCCATGAACCTTGCCCGCTCGACGGTGCACAGGATCGAAACGGTTCTGAAGGGCGTGGAAAAGGGTCCGCTCAATTTCGCATCCTTTTTGTCGACAGAGTGTTATGGAAGGACGGAAATGCTTGATATCGCGGAAAAGCTGGTTTCAGGAAACCCGGAGATTTACGGATCCGCGATAGCTTTGGAGCCCTATGCGCTTGGGAGCGACTTCTATTACTTCTCGCCCTATTGCTACAGGGAATCGAATGGAGGCGTCATTTTCACTTTGCTTGGGAGCGAATCCTACCATTACTTCACCATGGATTGGTATCAATTGCCAAAAGAGCTCAAACGCTCCGCATGGACCGAGCCCTATTTCGACAAGGGCGGCGGAAACGTCATGATGGCTACTTTTTCTGTTCCCTTCTATAGGAAAGCGCAAGGAACGACTTCCTTCCAGGGAGTGGTCACTGCGGATGTGGCGCTTTCCTGGCTGCAGGACATCGTTTCGTCCATCAAGCTCTACAATTCCGGGTACGCATTTCTCATCTCTCAGACAGGCGTGTTCATCACCCACCCGGACAGCAGTCTGACCATGTCGCACACCATCTTCAGCATTGCCGAAGAAAAGGCAAACAAGCATCTTCGGTTCATCGGGAAAGAGATGATCCGTGGAGGCGAGGGGCTGACAGCGCTCGGGGGCAACGTCTTATCCAAGAATAAATCCTGGCTCTACTATGCCCCCCTCGCCTCCATCGGCTGGTCGCTCGGCATCGTCATACCCGAGGATGAGCTGTTCGCCGATGTGCTCAGCCTCGGCCGAGAGGTGGTGCTCATCGGGCTTTCGGGCTTATTGCTCATAATAGCCATCGTATGGATCATCGCCCACAGAATCACCAAGCCCCTCAAATCGTTGGCGGCAACGACCGTCGAAATCGCCCGGGGCAACCTCGACGCGGAGCTGCCCCATATCCGAACGGGCGATGAAATTGGAAGGCTGACGGATTCTTTCGACAGCATGAGAGTCGCGCTCAAGGATTATGTCAGGAATCTTACTGAAACGACCGCGGCAAAGGAAAGAATAGAAAGCGAGCTGAAGATCGCAAGAAGCATCCAAATGAGCTTTCTACCGAAGGCGTTTCCGCCTTTCCCCGGGAAGGACGACTTTGAAATATCCGCCAGACTCGAACCCGCAAGGCACATAGGCGGAGACCTCTATGATTTTTTCCTGCTCGATGACGAGCATCTTTTTTTCGCGGTCGGCGACGTGTCCGACAAAGGCATTCCCGCAGCGCTTTTCATGGCCGTGACGAAAACTCTCCTCAAAGGGATCGCCGAGCTTGGCATGGAGCCTTCGGAAGTCTTGAACAGGACCAATGTGGAGCTCTCCCGGGACAATGATTCGATGATGTTCGTAACCATCTTCTGCGGCGTTGTGAATCTCAAGACCGGAGCCCTGAAGTATTCCAACGCCGGTCATACGCCCCCGCTGATCCTGAGGCGAGGCAAGGAGCCCGAGTGGCTCAAGATTCCCAATGGCTTTCTACTCGGAGTAATGGAAGATGCTACCTATCAGACGATGGAAACAGAGCTTCGCCCCGGAGATGCGCTAATCGTCTATACGGACGGAGTTACAGAGGCAATGAATCACGCTCAGGCGCTCTACTCGGAGGAGAGATTGCTGGAAACAGTCAAGACATGTTCTTCACTCTCTCCCGGAGAGCTAACAAAGGAAATCATGGAATCGGTGAAACGGCACGCATCGGACTTTCCGCTAATCGTCTATACGGACGGAGTTACAGAGGCAATGAATCACGCTCAGGCGCTCTACTCGGAGGAGAGATTGCTGGAAACAGTCAAGACATGTTCTTCACTCTCTCCCGGAGAGCTAACAAAGGAAATCATGGAATCGGTGAAACGGCACGCATCGGACTTTCCGCAGTCGGATGACATTACAGTGCTCGCTCTCACCCTTGGTGGTCGAAAGACGCAAGAATCATGAATCACAAGAGAAAATGGGAGAAATTGGAATGGATTTGAAAGGCTATAATGATGGCGGCGCTTTCGTGGTCAAGGCGAACGGCCGCCTGGACACCATTTCGGCGCCGGAATTCGAGAAGACAATTTCATCGTGGATCGATCAGGGTCAATCCAGATTTATCCTGGATCTGGAAGAGCTCGAGTACATCAGCAGCGCGGGTCTGAGGAGCATACTTCTTTCGGCCAAACGGCTCAAAGCAGTTAAAGGCAGCCTATCCTTCTGCTGCCTTAGCCCCATGGTCTCTGAAGTCTTCTCGCTTTCAAACTTCTCATCGCTGTTCCCTCTGCACGATACGCTAGAAAAGGCTTTGCGCGCCTGAGCAAATTCGCCTCTGTGGATAGCGATAGATCAGCGCCCTTTTCCAGAGTGCCGGATGTTTGATTCTGGATGCTGGATGAAGCCTGGGGATGAACAAGCCTGAACGATTTTTCCCAGCATCCAGAATCCGTCATTCCCGCCTGCAGGCGGGCGGGAATGACATGGAAACAAAGCGTCAAACAGTGCTTTCCCAATCTCTCTTGACAAAGTTGAAAATTTCTCGCGCCCGGTCCGAAAGTAGTTGAATTCCCTCCCAGTCCGGCCTGCCGATGATTTTTTGCATGAGCATTCCATCGTCGTCAAACCAGCGAGGAAGAAGGCCGCCAAAGAAGTACCCCCGGCTTTTCGCCAGATCCACTGTCTGTCCGACCCACGGACATCCGAGGCTTAACCAGAGCTGAGCAACTCTGACCTTTTGCGAGAGCAGCTTCTCTTCCAGAGCGCTCAAGCAGGCGCTGAAATCCCCTCCAATTTCCTCAAAGGATAATCGCACCACTCCGGCGAAGTCAAAGGTCTGATGAGAGGCCTTGGACAAACCGCTCATGGGAAGCTGCTCCTCACTGTGAACAAGCTTTCTCTGATCGTCCAATTCGGAATACAGAAAGCGCAGCTCCCTTTCGTAGGCTTGCGGCAGGAATACATTATGTGGTCTTGATCTGTAGGCGCGGAATGTAACCATCGATGCTACCCGGCCTGACGCGCTCTGTTCCTTCACGTAGGCTTCCGCAGGCATTAGATCGACTTCGATGCCTGTTTCCACATGTCTGTATTGAGCGACGGTTCTTTGCATGTAGACATGATTGCAAACCGCCTCCCCCCATGTTTCATCCACGCCCGCTACTGGAGCCACTGTTTCGTAGAGGTGGCTCAGCAGCATCTTATTGACGCCTTCCTTGCGATATTCGGGTAGAACCAGGCCCGCTCCAGCCTCGT
Source organism: uncultured Syntrophobacteraceae bacterium (assembly GCA_964578835.1). Taxonomy (GTDB): domain Bacteria; phylum Desulfobacterota; class Syntrophobacteria; order Syntrophobacterales; family Syntrophobacteraceae; genus CAZOEL01. The sequence goes on from CAZOEL010000006.1 coordinate 71,514, forward strand.
ACAGATTCGGATAGGGAGAAGAACGATACATCGCCACGTGGCCAATGACTTCGCCCCCGGCTTGGCGCGCGGTCAAAGAATAATTTTCACCGGCGTCGAAGGCTTTGATCAATGCATCGGGATCATAGAAATGTCTAACGGGATACCCGTCTCCATAGACCGACCGAAACAGCCTCGCCACTCCCTCTGCGTCTTCCGGACGCAGAAGTCCGACAAAGATCTTTTCGCCATTCGAGAGTTGATGCTCTTCCGGCGCAATTTGGCAAATCTTCTCATTCATGACCATTCTTGGCTCCTTTATTCATCGACTTCCAAAGAAATGCTGGATGCTTGATGCCAAATCTTGGGCAAGCCCCTGCTATTGGGCGAGTCGCAACAGGAGGTTTCCTGCGACAGTTCTCCTGTAGTCAAGATCGGCGCGTATATCGGTGATGGGAATTACGGCTTCTCTGACCAGGGCTGCGGCTTCCTCTAGCTTATCGAAGTGGAGCTTCTCGCCTTTTAGAGCGGCTTCTGCCTCCGGGCATTTCAAAACGGTCGGTCCCACGCTGCCCCAGGCAAAGGAAGCTTCTTCCACCACCCCCTTCTCCGATAGTCGAAGAAGGGCCGCCAGGCTCACTATGGAGCAGGCTAAAGCGTTTCGACGCCCAACCTTCTCGAAGTGATGCAGGTTGTAGGCTTCCGGCTTGCGAATGTAAACGGCGGTCAGGATCTCTCCTTTCTGAAGGCGCGTATGGCCGGGACTTTGCATGAAATCATCGAGCGGCATTCTCCGCAGGACATTTCGCGACCGAAGCTCCACTTCCGCTCCCAACGCGTAGAGAGGAGGAAGCGTGTCCCCTGCCGGTGAGGCTGTACAGATGTTGCCGCCGATCGTTCCCATGTTGCGAATGAGAGGAGAGCCAAGCACTTTGAGCGCCGATAGGAGCACGGAGAGATGCCTTTGCGCGAGAAAATCCGAGAGGATCTGAGAGTGGGTGGAGCATGAGCCGATGCGAAGCTCATCGTCCTCTTCGCGGATGCCTTTCAGCTCCTCGATGCGCTCGAGGCATATGAGAGACTGTGGATTTGTCAAACCGGAGCGCATCTTTACCAGAAGGTCGGTTCCACCGGCATAGACTACTGCTCCCGGCGCTCGTTCCAGATCGCTCCAAAGAGCGTCCAGCGAGCCCGGCAAAAAGACATCTCTCATTCCTCCACTCCTTCGCGCAGCTTCCTTGCAGCCGCCTCCACGGCGTCGACAATTTTTACATACCCCGTGCATCGGCATAGATTGCCGCTCACGGCTTCGCGGATCTCCTCCCTGGTGGGATTGCGATTGTTGCCGAGAAGATGCACAGAAGAGAGCACCATGCCGGGCGTGCAGAATCCGCATTGCACCGCCCCATATTCTACAAAAGCCTCCTGGACCGGATGCAGCCTTTCGCCTTCACCGAGGCCTTCTATGGTGGCGACTTGACGTCCTTCGAGCTGTCGAGCCAGCATGAGGCAAGAAAGGCGGCTTTCGCCATCGATCAGGATTGTGCAAGCGCCGCATTCACCGGCGCCGCATCCCTCTTTCACTCCGGTAAGTCCCAGATCCTCGCGCAGTAAATCGACGGCCCGTCGATCCGGCTGTGCATCAATCTGAATCTCTTTACCGTTCAAAATAAATGCGATTTTCAATTCACTTCTCCTCCACCCTTGTTTGCCTCCAAGCATGATAGAGTGTTATTACTACAGTGTCACAAAAGCGGCGCGACTCGTCATTCCGGCATGACGCCTCTTCGTCATTCCGGCAGGTTTTAAGCCGGAATCCAGCCACATGGGAGAGCGCCGGGCTGGATTCCGGCTCAAAAGATTGCCGGAATGACGAGATGAGCTGTGCTCTCAATAGAATCGCATTCCAACAGCATCATGCTGATTTGTGACACAGTAGCATTATGCGATTACAGCATTCTGGAGGAAACCTTCTCCATGGCTCGTAGAACACGATCCGAAAGGAAGGGAGACCTCCGAATGCGACAGCCCAAGGCATCCTCTACAGCCCCGGCAATGGCCGGCAGAGGCCCATTCATCCCCACCTCCCCAATGCCTTTCATCCCGAAGGGCCCGGTGGCTTCGACGGTTTCCACCGCCAGCGAAACGATCTCCGGAACATCGAGAGAAGTTGGAATGATATAATTGCTGAAGTTGTTGTTGAGAATCTTCCCCTCTCGAACCTGGAGCTCTTCCATGAGCCCATAGCCGATTCCCTGAGCTATTGCGCCGTGCGCCTGCTGTTGAAAGCAGCTCGGATTGATAATCCGTCCGCCTTCAGTGACGGCAAGGTATTCTTTGATCTCCACTTTGCCGGTGAGCTCGTCAATTTCCACACAGGCCAGGTGCGCTGCATAGGAGAAGAGCGCGTGCGGAAAGCCTATCGTGAATTCTTTGCCCGTGTCGCAGGCATCTTTGGAGACTGGCATGACGAACTGACCGATGGAAGCGCGGTCGCTATCGGGCAGCATTCGAGCCAGGATATCCAGAGGAATCTCCCTTCCCGAGGGGAGGTGACAGACTCGACCCGGAAGCAGGGTCAGCCCTTCGGCTTCATCCAGAAAAAGCATGAGGCCGGCTCGATGCAGCAGCTTCGCTCTGAGCTGATGGCAGGCTTCAACGAGCGCATTTCCGTAAGTATAGGTCGTTCTCCCTGCCGATGACGATCCGGAGGGGTGCGTCCGGTCCGTATCGGGCTGGACAAGCTCCATGTGTGAGGCATCCTGGCAGAGAATTTCGCCGGCCATCTGGACAAACGCGCTCGAATTGCCCTGCCCCATGTCCGAGACGCCGTTGTAGACGCAAATCCTTCCTTCCGTTGTGAGCTCGACCTTCGCTATTGCCGAATCAGGAAGCCCTCTGCCATATCCCATGCCGTTGAAGACAGCGGCAAGGCCAACGCCTCTTCGCTTGAAGCGCCCGGCTGCGCGCTTCCATTTCCGCCTCTCGATCCACAAGGGATGACGGCCCAGAGCTTCGAGGCATGGCGCCATGCCGGTGGAATGGACCAGAGTCACGCCCGAGCAATTCTTGTCTCCACGTTTGAGCGCATTCTTTTGGCGGATCTCGAGTCGGCTCATGCCGAGCTTGACCGCAAGAGAATCCATCATAGTCTCAAAAGCAAAGGAGGTCTGGCACACGCCAAAGCCGCGCATGGCCCCGCCTATCGGGTTATTGGTGTACACACACCACCCTTCGATATGCGTGTTCGGAATGCGGTAGGGACCACCGGCATGTTCCATGCCGAGCGCCATGACCTCACAGCCGAGGTGGGCATAGGGCCCGGTATCGTAAAAGAGTCTGCAGTGAAGAGCGTGAAGGGTTCCGTCCGCCATCGCTCCGATCCTGTAGCGCATCCGCACCGCGTGGCGTTTGTAGCCCGCTTCCAAGCTCTCTTCCCGCTCCCAAGCCATCTTGACCGGTCTGCCTTCAGATCGCATGGCGGCAAGCGCCAGAAAGCACTGTACGGTAGCCCCGTCCTTTCCCCCGAAGCCTCCTCCCAGGCTTGGGCTTATGACCCTGATAGCTCCCACATCGAGGCCCAGAGCGTGCGAGATCTCAAAACGATCTCTGAAAGGCGCCTGTGTCGAAACGACCAAAACGATTCTTCCATCTTCATCACGCCATGCAACGCCGTTTTGGGTTTCAAGGAAAGCATGCTCCTGGAAAGGAACTTCGAAAGTTTCTTCCAGTACGATATCGCATTGCTCGAACGCCTCGTGCGCGCGTCCCGTCTCTATGTTGGCCTTGAGCAAGAGATTTCCCGATTCATGAACGCGCGGAGCTTCAAGCCTCAACGCATCTTCGGGATCGAAGACTCCGGGAAGAGGCTCCAGATCCACCCGGATGAGCCCGATGGCTCTCTGTAGAGCTTCTCTGCTCTCGGCCAGGACCAGCGCCACCGGGTCTCCGCAGTGTCTTACCTTCTCGTCCGCCAAAACCGGCTGATCCTTGTGCACTATCCCCTGGCGGTTCGCGCCCGTGACATCTTTTGCGGTCAGTATCGCGCACACGCCCGGCAGCGCTCTTGCCTCAGCAAAGTCGACGCCGCGGATGATCCCGTGAGGAATGCCCGCCCTCTTCACACCGGCCCACAGCAGATCTTCCCCATAGTAGTCGATTGCGAACTTCTCCTCCCCGGTGACTTTGCTCCTGGCGTCAAAACGGGGAACAGAATATCCAACCTCGATCATTTCCCTCTTCAATAAGAGCTCCTTCCAATAGGCTCAACGACCGACTTCGGGAAGAGCGCCCGCCCGCGCTCTACTCTGAAGCCATCCCAGAATGACGATGAATAGAAAGCTCGCCAGGAGGAGCCCAGCGCAGATATAAAACAAGTCGCCCAGAGAAAAACCCCTGGCTAGCAGCAACCCTCCGGCATAAGGACTAAGGCAAAATCCCGCGTCCATCATGAACAGCGCCAGATTGGCGTTCAGTCCGCGTAAGCGGGATGGCGAGATATCGAACATAACGGAATTCAGCAAGGGCAGAATAAAGCCTATACAAAGCCCGTAGCAGGCGGCAATGGAGTAGAGCATCGCTTCGGAATGCATGTGGCTGATAAGAAGGAAGCATGGCGCCAGAAGAAGCAGGGCAACTGCCAGGAAGCGAACCTTGTCGATTCTGTCGAAGAAAGCTCCGCCCCCAAGCCTCAATGCGATCATGACCAGCGTTGAAATGGTGAAGAAGCTCCCGATATCTTGCAGACCTCTTTCTATGGCGTGCTTCTTCATGAAGAAGAAAACCGATGCGTAGCTGATATAGATAAGGAGGTTCACAGCCAGAACAAGGATGACGCCGGGCTCCTTCAGATTCTGTCGAATCGATTCGATATCGGGCCGCATAGTCAAGGCGCCATCGAGTCTGCTCAGGGCGTCGCCGATCCGCCGTCTCAAAATGAGGAGTAAAACAAAGGCCGGGAGCGCCAATACTGTGACGCCCCGGTAAATGAGCGCCTCATTGTGGACGAGCGGCAGCAGAGCTTCGGTCAGAGGCGGCATGATGGCGTATGGAACCAGCACTGCGGCGCTCAGGAATCCGAACCCCTGTCCGCTTCTCTCTTTGGGAATGAAATGCACGACGAGCGCCATACTGGCCGAAACGAGCAGGACAAAGGCTGCGCCATGGAAAATGCGCAACGCTATGAGAGATGGAATCGTCACCGCGAAATCATAAGAAAAGAGGGCTACAACCAGCATCGAGAGCGCGACAAGCATCAGGCCGGCCGCATTTCCCACATGCAGGAGCGGAATGATCGCCAGACGGAGTGCGAAAGCGCTCATGGGCTCGAGGCCGACGAGAAATCCTCTCCATTCGACTGGAATTTCGATCCTCTCAAGATAGCCGAAGAAGCTGTAAAACACGGCCATGTTGCAGAAGGCGAAAAATGAAACCGTGGTGAGAGATACAAATTCCAGGGAAAAAAGCCTGCTTTTGCTCCGCGTGCTCATCTCGACCGAACCTCATGCATTTTTATCGCTCCGCGCGATATCGGATAAGGCTTTGATGAAGGCTTCCATGGCGTCCAGATGAGAGACCGTCACTCTGATCCAGTTGGGAAATCGGAAGCCGGTCATACTGCGCACCATTACCCCTCGGGCCATGAGCTTCCGGTACGCAAAGCTATCGCTCATGGGAAGGCGCACCATCATGAAGTTGCCTTCTCCGTTGATGAAGGGAAGTCCCAGGAGCCCCAGCTCCCTAGCCAGAAAATTCTTTCCCTGCCTCACATGTTCGCGAGTGCGGAGCACGTGCTCCTCCTGCCCTACGGCGCAAAAGGCCGCCGCCTGCGCAAGGCCGTTGACGGAATAGACGACGCAGGTGCGGCGAATGATGTCAACGACCTCAGAGCTTCCAGCGAGATAGCCGATGCGAAGTCCAGCCAGCGCATACATTTTGGAAAAAGTCCTGAAAGCAACCAGATTCGGATATTCATCGATCAAAGTCATGGAATTGGGGAAATCAGGCTTTTCAACGAACTCGCAGTACGCTTCATCCACCACAACTATTTGACGGCCGGCGACCCGGTCCAGAAAATTTCTCAGGGTTCGTTCATCCCAATAACTCCCCGTGGGATTATTGGGGTTGCATACGAAGAGGATCTTGCTTCGCTCGTCTATTTGCGAAAGCATGGCCTCCGCATCGAAGCCGAAGCCTTTTAAGGGAGTAAGTCGCGCTTCAAATCCCGAAAATTCCGCCACCCATTCGTAGACGGCAAAGGTTTTGTCAGCCGTAACGATGTTATCTCCTTCCCTGCAGAAGGCTTTTATCACGAAAGCGATTACCTCGTTGGCGCCATTGCCCACGATGAACTGATCGGGGTGCATTCCAAAGGCTTCGGAGAGCTTGCATCTCAAGTGGTAAGCGTCGCCGCTGGGATAGATGGAAGCCTGCGGGGGCGGGAATTTGCGAATCGCTTCGCAACAGGCCGGAGGAGGTCCGAGCGGGTTCTCATTGTTATTCAAGCGAAAAAGAGTCGAGCATCCGTAGAGCTTTTTCAGGACATCGTCCGGCTTGCTGGGGACATAGGCTTCGAAGCGTTTGATATAGTCGGGAACCAGCGTGTCGAGAGGAGGAGCCTTCCTCATGGCTCTTCCCCTCGAAGCTGCAGGATTATCACATCGCCTTCGCCCGCGCAGGGCAAAACGAAGCACGGCTCAAAGCCGCATTTGAGGAGGCCTGGAGCAAAACCGGCCTGCCAGGCGACTCCCGCGTCGAGAGCGAAAAGCACGTCCAGAAAGCCTTCCTGCCGGAGAAGCTTGACATGGTGGATGACATTCTCATCGGAGTCTTCGCCCGGCCACATGGGCCGTAAGGTCACACGGCGCTGCGTACGGTCGAATTCGGCGGACAGAACCGAATGCCTGGGCAGATTCTCGCCCGCATTTAATGTGACCCGGATTTCTCTTGGAAGCACCAGCCTTTTGTACTCCCGCTCCAGAAACCCGCTTAGCTCCGGATGCGCCCAGGCAGTTCCCCCCGTATCCTCCCTCATCAGCCGGAACCATGTCTGGAGCAGCGATGAGGGGCCGTCTTCAGAGTGAGAGCGAATAGCCCCCAGCAATTCGAAGTGCTCTTCGGGCAGCTGGATTGTGGGGCGCGCATTGATCAGCCCCACGGCTCCAGTCCTGGCGATGGCGCCGATGCACCCGTCCAGCAGGCCTTCGGCAACGCCCGAGTGAGAATCTTGATTAAAAACATAAGGCCCGAAGCATTCAACAACCTTCTTGCTCATCCAACGCCAGAGCACGGCCCCGGCTATCTCACCGGCAGGTCCAAGCGCCGCCAGAGCATCGCATTTCCCCACGCCGATCATATCCGCCAATTTGCCGGGATAGGCAAACAGATCAGAAAGAAACCGCCTCTCGTAATAGACTCCGGCAAGCTGCGAGATGAACTTGACTTCCTCGGGCTTGGGAGTCCGCAGGGTGAATTGCGTAATGGGGCGGGCTGTAACGATCGGATCTTCAGGAAGCTTAGGGTAGGATTTTTCTTTGATGAGGCTCAACCTCATTTGGGCGCTATTTTCAAGACTCAAATGAAATCGGTCAACCATTCTTGAAGCAATGAGAAGGCCCATTTCGTTGAGACCGGCATCGTCCTCCATGGAAACGGTCGCCGTCAAATTGAAGGCGCGCGCGTCAAAAAGGCTGGCCGGGAAAGAAACGACTATCTGCATATAATAGCCGCCGCTCGAGCAGCGGATCTCCATGACTCCTCCACCGGGCATCACGACCCGGCACAGGTGAACGAACACCTCTTCCACAGCAAGAGTAAGCCCGAGAGCCTCACTTTTGCCAAATCCGAAACATAGGGTAGATTTTTCCACAAGAGCCGTCACCAGAGGCAGAAAAGACTCATCGGCTTCTACTGAGAGGCAAGCTTCATGCGCGTTTCCTTTCACATTCCCTCCTTGCAGGTTTGAACTGCTTCGCCCACGATTTCGGGCTTGCAAATTCATTGCCGGAGGAGTTGCAACAAAAGGGAAAAATACAGATCATCGAAGGGGCAGGCCGCGAGGCGGCGTGCGACAAGGATGGAGTCTTCCCGCGGCAAATTGCGGGGATATAAAACGCGTGCTCCGAGGAGGGAAAGCAATGTCTCAGCCTTGAGGTTATCCTCTGTTCGGCTTGGAGTCTTGTCGTGATTTTTGACTCGGCTCAGCTTTTTTAGCAGGCGATTGACATGCCTGCTTTTGTTTGCCTTTCTGGCTTGTCTTGGGCGTTTCGGCGCTTTTCTTCGGGCTGCTGACCTTTGTCGCGGCGTTTGCATTCGTTTTGCTGGCGGGAGCAGATTTAGCGGCGGCGCTTGTTTTGCTCGTTTTACTTGATGCATTCACAATTTTGACAGTGGGAGGCTGCTTGACCTGAGCCGGAACGATGATCGGCTGGTCTTTCTTCTTCAACTCCGGACCCCTGTTAGTCCCGGTTTCAGAGATTCCAGCTTTTGCGACCACCGCAGACGGTCTACCTTTGTGTGCGGTCTTTTTGTCTTTGGGCTCAGACGCAAGCTTTTCAGATTTGGGGCTCTTTGTCTTTGTAGCCATCTGAGCCGATTTGGATTTCGATTTACTGGAAACAGACGAATATTTGCGTGAAACGTCTTTTCGAATCTGTTTGCGGATTACTGATGGCGAGGCGGAATCCGGCGGCGCATCGTCAAAGGCCGCAATAGCAGTTCCAGCGCCATCAGGAGAGGTCATCCGAAAGCCCAGGTTGAGCAGTTTTTCAGTTTCCCTGGCTCTTATGCCCGGGTTTACAGCGCCCAAAACGACAGCAAGGAGCCTGGTGTCGCCTCTTTTCGCCGTGGCCGATATATTATAGCCCGAAGAACAAACAAAGCCGGTTTTAAGACCGTCAACTCCCGGGCACACGCCAAGAAGCCGGTTCGCGTTGTGGTGCGTGCTGCTATTGAAAGTATAGGATTTCATGGAATGAATATTCAGGGTCTCCGGAAAGCGACGCAGGTAGGCCATGGATAGCGTCGCCAGGTCTCTGGCCGTACTCACCTGCCCTTTTGCCGGAAGCCCGTTGGGAGTCATAAAAACCGAATTTGTCATCCATAGCTGCTTGGCCTTCCGATTCATGAGCCTGACGAAATCTTCGACGCTTCCGCTCATGTGCTCGGCTATGGCGACACTGGCGTCATTGCCGGATACGACGGCGATGCCTTTGATGATCTCTTCAACGGGAACCTCCTGCCCGGCCTTGAGGGACATTCTCGACCCTCCGGCGCTGGCCGCCCTTTGGCTCACCTTTACTTTGTCCCAAAGATGAAGCCGTCCGTCCTCGATAGCCTCCTGAACAATATAGAGAGTCAAGATTTTGGTTATCGAAGCGGGAGCTATGGGACTGTCGGGATTTTTCTGATAAAGAATCTTACCGTCGGTCATATCTATGAGGATAGCGGAACGAGTGTTCACATACGCAACTTTTGCCTCGATAACGGAGGGGAGACAAAGGCCCACAAGAATAAAAAAGCACCATGCAACAACTCGCTTTTTTTCGCTCATTCCATGACTCCTTGAAACCTCTGAGACTATTCCGTTCGCTGCTCCACACTCACCTCACAGCAAGACTTCCTGCATTAGCCGCAAACTACTTATGGAAAGTGGTTTTATAAGCTCATCGCTTTTTTAGCGTAAAAACATGACCGACGCCAGTGGGATTTGAAAAACTACATCGGGCTACAGCAGGTGCAAGCTCCAAGCCATGCGCTGAAAAAACTGCCGTGTTCTCCTATCAACCCTTGCATGGGCCGATCAAAAAAGCGCTAATCGGGAGGGGACAAAGCATCCAAAAGCATCTGCGTAGGCCTCATAGCATACCCATTCCGCGCTTGGTGTCAATGATGGGATTTGAATTCTCGAGGCGTTGAAGTCAAAATGCGTCACAAATCATCCGTGGGCAACTAACTTTTTACACAGAGACGTCAAGATTTGCTATATAAGTCTAATGACATCCAGGCCCCTGTATTGGATGACAATCAAATAAAACAGCGATTTGGAGGAAGGAAAGATTAAGATGATCGGGCGCATGTTGGACTTTCTCTCAAGAGACATGGCAATGGATCTCGGTACGGCTAACACTTTGATTTACGTGCGGAGCAAAGGCGTCGTCCTCGATGAGCCATCCATGGTTGCCATGGACAAGAACACTAACAAGGTGGTTGCCGTTGGCAAGGAAGCCAAGAGCTTATCCGGCAGACATGGAAAGCACATTGTGAGCTGCCGGCCTCTCAAGGATGGAGTCATTCACGACTTCGAACTGGCTACCTACATGATTCGAACCTTTCTTGGAAAGGTATTCAGACGGTTTCCGCTCTCGCGCCCACGGCTGGTAGTGGCCGTGCCCGCAGGAATCACTTCGGTTGAAAAACGCGCCGTTATGGAGGCGTCCGCCATGGCGGGGGCAGGCAAGATCTTTTTGATCGAAGAGCCCATGGCGGCGGCAATCGGAAGCGGTCTTCCCATAGACAAGCCGATGGGCCATTTGATTGTCGATATCGGGGGAGGAACTACAGAGGTTGCGGTGATAAGCAAATTCGCGGTGGCGTGCAGCGAATCGCTGCGCATTGCGGGAGATGAAGCCAACGAAGCCATCTGCAGCTATGTGCGGCGCGAGCACCGCATCGGCATAAGCGATATGATGGCGGAGACGATCAAGATGAAAATAGGATCCGCCGTACCTCTTAAGAAGACGCTGGAAGTCAAGCTCCGAGGGAAAGACATTTCCACAGGCATGCCCAAGATCGTAACTCTCAACGATGGAGACATTAGAAACGCTATTAAAGAGCCAACGATGGCAATAGCAGAGGCCGTACGGAGAGTATTGGAGAAGGCGTCTCCGGATCTGGCGTCGGATATTGCGGAAAGCGGAATTTGGCTCGCGGGTGGAGGCGCTCTTCTGAAAGGCTTGAGGTTACTACTGCACCAGACGACAGAGCTCGACGTGAATAAAGCCGAAGACCCGTTGCGAGCTGTGATAAGAGGAGCCGGAGCAGTTACGGAAAATTTCGACTTCTATCGCGACGTTTTTCTAAATTAGGAAAATCGGGTGAATGGGTGAATTCACCCATTCACCCATTTAGACCGGCCCCGCCTTGTCTCCATCATTGTCGCCAGGCCAAATTTCTTGATTCTGTAACCTATCTGCCTCAAGGTAAGGCCCAGCTCTTTGGCCGCTTGCGACTGAATCCAATTATGCCGCTCCAGGGCCGCCAGCACTTCCTTTTTCTCCAATTCCTCCAAACGCGACAAAGACTCCGGACCGACCTCCTTGAGATGCTTTCCATTCAAGTGTAAGTAAGGTGGAAAATCGGCCAGATCGATTTCAGATCCATCCACCATTATAGCCAATCGCTCGATCAGGTTTTCCATTTCTCGAACATTGCCGGGCCATTCGTATCGGGTCAATACGTCTATGGCTCGCGCAGCGATGCGCAGCCTTCTTCCGTATTCTCTGGATATCTTCACAAGGAAATGCTCGACCAGCTCAGGGATATCCTCCGTTCTCTCCCTTAAAGGGGGAGTCTGTATCGGGAAGACGTTCAAGCGGTAATAGAGGTCTTCTCTGAAGAATCCCTCATCGACGGCAAGGGATAGATCCCTGTTGGTGGCGGCAACGATGCGCACATCGATGCGTCTGGTTCTAGTGCTGCCGAGCCTCTCGAACTCTTTCTCCTGCAAGAATCTAAGGAGCTTGGCCTGCAGAGAAAGGGTAAGCTCACCGATTTCATCCAGGAAGATGGTTCCTCCATCGGCTTCCTCGAAGCGCCCAGCCTTGGCTTTTGTGGCGCCTGTAAACGCGCCTTTTTCGTAGCCGAAAAGCTCGGATTCCAGCAGGGTCTCGGGTAAAGAGGCGCAATTAACCTTCACAAAAGGGTACCTGGATCTTGCGCTCAGCTCGTGGATGATCCTGGCGATAAGAGTCTTTCCAGTGCCCGATTCTCCGAGCAGCAGCACGGAGGCTTTGCTGGGAGCGACCTTTCGAATCATCTGCTGCACGCTTTTCATCGCCTGGCTCTTGCCAACCATAAAAAAATTGCTGTATCGCCCGGAAAGCTCCGCCCTGAGGGAAAGATTCTCTTTCCTCAGGTTCTCCTCGCGCGCTTTGACTTCCCTGTTGAGGCTTACAAACTGAGCAATGAGCGTTGCAACGATGGTTATAAACCTGACATCCTCCTCCAAAGAAATTTCGTCGGCAAAAAGCTGGTCTACGCTCAGGACTCCTATGGGCGAATTGTGCAGGACGATCGGCACCCCGAGAAAGGAAATGCGCCCTTTTTCAATAGACCTGGAGCCGGTTTTGTTCAAAAACAGGGGCTCTCGGCTAATATCGGGCACAACGAAGGGTTCAGCGGTCCTGAAGATAAGGCCTGTCACTCCTTCGTTTTCCTGGTATACTCCCCTCTTCTTCTCCTCGGCGCTGAGACCGTGAGAAGCCCTTATGATCAAATGACCGGTTTCATCGTCTTTCAGGGTGACCGTCGCTCTTTTCATGGCGAGAGACTCGGAGAGAATTTCGAAAACGCTCTCCAGAGCCTGATCCAAGTTCAACGCCTGACCGATGATCCGGCTGATCTCATAAAGCACTTTAATTTCGAGCTCCCATACTTTCGTTTCCATTCTTCTCTGTATCAGCAAGTATTGTGCCTTTAGCGCAGGACGCGTTCGGCGCAGAGGAGAAGCGGAGGAGACGACGCTCGGAATCGGGTGAAGCCGTTGACTCGGGTCGCAGCGCAAAGCCGATGGGCCTTCGTGAAAAGACTCTTCGACAGCGATTCGGGAAGCGCGCATGGTTACAAAAATGTACAAACACCGAAATAAGGAGCTGCTAAAGGATACATTCTTGAACCAGGGACAGAAAGATGGCGGCGCGCGTCGATGTATCGCGCAGCAAGATGATGGATGACCTGTGTAAGCCTTTGTGTTATGACACTATCGAATCGCAGGCAAACTGCAGGATCAGAACAGGCGATAACGGCCGTTGATGCAGTCGCTAAATTGCTTTGTCATATAACACTTACATTGACAGCTACGCCCCTTTCCGCTAGCATTTTTCCGCATCGCTATAGGCTGTGGGATCAAGGCGGCTGTCGTTCCCTTGTTGATAGCATCGAATGGACCGGTCGACAGCCGACCGCTCAAGCGAATCTCGTTCAGTTCAAAACTGTAGGGGAAGCAATGATCATAGGGCTAGATGTAGGCGGTACTCACACGGATGTTGCGCTCATCGGGGAAGATTGCATTCTTCGCCAAGCCAAGGTGGCTACGGACTCCGCCAATCTTTTCGATAGCGTCTGGACTGCGCTCGAAGAGATCACAAGGGATGTCTCTCCGAAGGATATCCGTCGCTTGGTCCTCAGCACCACGTTGACAACCAATGCGATTGCCGAAGGAAAGTTGATCGAGGCGGGAATGATCGTATCGGGCGGTCCTGGAATCGACCCGGAGAACTTTCGCACCAATGACAATTTTTTCGCGGTTTCCGGCTCTATCAATCATCGAGGAAGGGAGATTCAACCCATAGACGTTGCTGAAATTGAGGCGATAGCCTCAACGCTACGGTTCAAAGGCATCAAACATGTCGGGATCGTCGGAAAATTCTCGACGCGCAATCCCAAACACGAGCTCGAGATACGAAAGATACTTGGCGAAGACTTCGACTATGTAGTCCTGGGTCATAGGATTTCCGGCAACTTGAACTTTCCCAGGCGAATTGCTACTGCTTATCTCAACGTGGCGGTTTATCCCGTTCATAGACGTTTTTTTCAAGCCGTACGCGATTCACTCGAGAAAAAGGGGCTCGGCATACCAATATACATACTGAAGGCGGACGGCGGAACCATGAGCCTCGAGGCCTCTCTCGACTCTCCCGGACAGACGATTCTCTCAGGGCCTGCGGCGAGCGTGATGGGCTCGCTTCCTTTCAGCTCGGAAGGAGAGGAGACGCTTGTTCTCGATATTGGCGGCACCACCACGGACATGGCCATCCTCATCAATCGCGTGCCCCTGCTGGATCCCCTGGGCATTGAGCTCGGCGGCTACAAGACCTTGATCCGCTCTCTGAAGACCTACTCCATAGGCTTGGGGGGCGACAGCGTTGTGCGCGTTGAGGGCGGCAAGATAAAGATCGGTCCGGAGCGCCACGGTCCCGCCCTTGCCTACGGAGGACCAGGCCCCACGCCAACGGACGCTCTGTTTGTACTGGGCAAAGTCTCTAATGGAAACGCAGAGGCGTCGCGCCGCGGGTATCGCCTTCTTGCGGACCAGCTCGGGGTCTCCATTGAAGAGGCAGCCTCTCAGGTATTCGATCATGCGTGCTACAGCATCCTCAACGCCGCTGCGCAGATGATCGAGGATATCAACAGCAAGCCCGTCTATACCGTTCATGAGCTACTGCAAGGCTATCAGGCCAAGCCGACCGAGATACTGGTGTTAGGCGGCCCTGCGCCCTATTTCGCCTATCGCATGGCCGCTCTTACCGATTTCAGCGTCCACGTTGTCCCTCAATGGCAGGTCGCCAACGCCATCGGAGCCGCTCTGGCGAGAAACACCTGTGAAGTAACGCTCTTTGCAGATACCGAACGCGGCTTCGCTATCGCTCCGGAAGAGGGATTCCATCAATCTGTGCCAAGAAGCTTCAACAAACAGAAGGCCATGGAGATGGCCAATGATATTCTCCGCAAGAAATGCATCAAGGAAGGCGCTTTAGAGCACGAGCTCGAAACGGAAATTGTTGAGGATGCAGAATTCAATATGGTTCGGGATTTCTACCCCACGGGCCGGAACATTCGTGTGAAAGTCCAGGTCAAGCCAGGGCTGATCCCGGAGTATCGAGGCATCGCCGAGCGTCTGTTCAATTATTGTCCTTTGCCCGGAGCGGATTAGCCACGATGGAAACGAAAATGGAGGAGCAAGCGTATGTTGCGCGCTAAGTATAAAACCGGTTTGGTTTTCTTTCCAGCCTTCGACTGGGCTATCAGCGCCACCCATCCGGAACGCGAAGAACGCCTGCTCTATACTCAGGATCAGGTTTTCGAGGAAGGCATTCTCGATGTCGAAGGCATAAGTGAATTCAAACCTGATCTTGCCACCATAGAAGACATACGGCGGGTGCACATTTGCGTTCCCGATGAGACGAGGGTCGTTACCGAGTCTCATCTGATAAGCGCCGGGGGCGCCAAGACGATCGGCACAAAGGTCATGGAAAAGAAGATCCAACGCGGCTTCGCGCTGGTGCGTCCCCCGGGTCATCACGCAATGCGCGTCGTGCACGGCGCAAGAGGTTTTTGCAACATCAACATCGAAGCCATCATGATCGAGCACCTGAGGGACAACTTCGGAGTGGATCGGGTAGCCATTGTCGATAGCGATTGCCACCACGGAGACGGCACCCAGGATATTTACTGGCACGATCCCGACACCCTGTTCATTTCGATGCACCAGGACGGTCGAACCCTCTATCCTGGCACAGGCTTCGAAACGGAGATCGGCGGTCCCACGGCTCTCGGGACTACGGTGAATATACCCTTGCCTCCACGCACATCGGAGGAAGGATTCTTGTTTACTCTCGATAATCTTGTTCTTCCGATACTCGAAGAGTTCAAGCCCGATCTCATCATCAATTCGGCCGGACAGGATAACCATTATACCGACCCTATTACGAACATGTGTTTTTCCGCCCAGGGCTACGCGGAGCTCACTCATCGCCTCAAACCCGATATAGCCGTGTTGGAGGGAGGCTACTCCATCGAAGGCGCCCTTCCCTATGTCAACGTCGGGATCATCATGTCCATGGCCGGTCTGGACTACAGCCGGATAAAGGAGCCGGACTACAACTTCGACAAGATTCGTCAATCCAGAGACACCAGCCGCTATATCGAAAGAGTCGTGCGCGAGATTCTCGAAAAGAGGAAGAACATTCCCGAGCTGAAGGCCAAATATTTCGCCTCCAATGAAAGTCTTCGCCGCGAGCGCTCGATATACTATGATACGGATAATATACTGGAGACTCAAAAAGAGACCATTCGCGTCTGTCCGGATTGCAGCGGCGTTGTGGGAATCGATTCCCGAACGGACGCCGGAAACCGCATATACGCCGTGCATATTCCAAGGAAAGCCTGCAACGACTGCCGTGAGCTCGGGTATGAATGGTTCGATTCCGCCAAGGTCAGCACTTATAAGAGAGTATATCTCCAGGATCGGCCCCAAAATCAGTACCATGTTCGAAAGGCTCATTACAGTTGAAAGCAGAAAGAGTTTATGTAAAGAATCTAACCCTTCCAGAGATGGAACAGTGGGTGGAAAGCCTCGGAGAGAGGCGCTTCAGGGCGCGTCAACTTTTCCGTCATGTATACTTGCGGCGTGTGAGCTCTTGGGATGAGTGCAGCGATCTCAGCAGGATGTTCAAGGTTCAGCTCGAGTACGGAGCGAGCCTCAACGCTCTCAGCTCCGTTGAAACGCTTGAAGCCTCCGACGGAACGAAGAAATACGTTTTTGAGCTCCATGACGGACATCTCATTGAATCCGTCCTCATCCCCGATCCTCCGCGACGCACGCTTTGCATATCCAGTCAGGTTGGGTGCGCTCTGGGCTGCAAGTTCTGCTTAACGGGCGCCGGTGGGCTCAAGCGCAATCTCAACACGGCGGAGATAGTCGATCAGGTGTGCCAAGTCCAGAAGGCTCTCGGGAATCAAGATCGGATTACCAACATAGTGCTGATGGGCATGGGAGAGCCTCTAGCGAACTATGATTCCGTGCTTAGAGCTATGCAAATAATGACGGACCCAAACGGACTGGCTTTCTCTCATAGACGCATCACCCTCTCGACGGCCGGCCTTGCGCCTCAGCTTTACCGGCTCGGGAAAGAAAGCCCCGTCAATCTCGCCATCAGTCTGCATGCCCCGGAAGATAAGCTTCGAGACGAGCTGATGCCCATCAACCGCACTTACCCTCTTTCAGAGCTCATGGCGGCATGTCGAGAATACCCTCTTGCTCCCAGAAAGCGCATCACTTTCGAATATGTGCTGCTTGACGGAGTAAATGACGGAACGGCTCAAGCTCGCGCTTTGGTGCGTCTGCTCAACGGCGTGCGGGCCAAGATCAATTTGATCCCTTTCAACCCGCACCCGGGCTCGCGCTTCCGCCGCCCATCCGAAGAGCGCATGCTCGCTTTTCAGGAAGTTTTGCAGAAGGCTCAGCTCACGGCGATCATACGGCAAAGTAGGGGCGCCGACATCGGGGCGGCATGCGGCCAACTTGGAGAAAAACTCGGCAGGTCCGGAGAAAATTGACTTTTTCCCTTGTAGTGGGCCACAATCTCGGGTAAGGAGCCTACAATCTTCAAATATGAGATCCCAACGCCTCCTTGCTCCCTTCAAGGGAGAATCTGCTCAGGATGACTTCCTTCTTCAGAGGGAGTCAGGGAGAAGTTGCTCTTGACCTCATAGAAAATTGGAAGAACCGGGAAGGAGCGATTGACATTGAAACCTGATTTTAGTAAAGGAGGCGGCCTGCTTCCTGCTATAGTTCAAAATGCAATGGATAACAAGGTGCTCATGCTCGCTTTTATGAACGAGCCGGCATGGGACAAAACGGTTGAGACCGGCAAAGCGCATTATTGGAGCCGTTCGCGGCAGAAATTATGGCTCAAGGGCGAAGAGTCCGGGCATGTTCAGCTCGTTCGGGAAATCCTGCTGGATTGCGACCTGGACGCCATCTTGCTCAAGGTCGAGCAGATCGGCGGCGCCGCCTGCCATACCGGCTACGAGAGCTGCTTTTATCGGCGCTACGAGCAAGGGAGCCTGCAAGCCATTGGTGAACGCGTATTCGACCCCGATAAAGTCTATAAGAAATAGATGCCGGGCCATGTCTCATATCTGTAGCTTCGCAAACGTAAGGAGGTTGTAAGAAAGTGGGTCAGTTGGTATTGGGCATTCCCAAAGGAAGCCTTCAAGAATCTACTATCAAATTGTTTAAGCAGTCCGGTTGGAAGATTTCTCTATCGGACAGGAACTATTTCCCGGAAATCAACGACTCCGACATCAGTTGCGCCATCTGCCGCGCTCAGGAGATGTCCCGCTATGTGGCGAACGGCACATTTGACGTGGGTTTGACGGGACGCGACTGGATCATGGAAAACGACTCCGAGGTCATAGTAGTCGCTAATCTTGTATATTCCAAGGTCAGCCAGCGTCCAGCCCGCTGGGTATTGGCCGTTCCCTTCGATTCTCCGGTCAAGGACCTCAAGGACCTGGAGGGAAAAAAGATCGCAACGGAACTGGTCAACTTTACCAGGCGTTACTTCAGCGCTGAAGGCATCAATGTTCAGGTGGAGTTCTCTTGGGGCGCCACGGAAGCGAAAGTCATATCCGGTCTTTGCGACGCCATTGTGGAGGTCACGGAAACCGGGGCCACCATGCGCGCAAACGGACTCCGCATTGTCAAAGAGCTCATGCAGTCCAATACTCAGCTCATCGCCAATAAAGCGGCCTATGAAGATCCCTGGAAACGGGAGAAGATCGAGCAGATATCGCTCCTTTTGCAGAGCGCTCTTCGGGC
Source organism: uncultured Syntrophobacteraceae bacterium (assembly GCA_964578835.1). Lineage (GTDB taxonomy): Bacteria > Desulfobacterota > Syntrophobacteria > Syntrophobacterales > Syntrophobacteraceae > CAZOEL01. Next base: position 90,094 of record CAZOEL010000006.1, read on the forward strand.
GGAAGAGCTCGTCGGGCTGAAGATGAATGTTCCCGAAGACAAATTGAGCGATGTTATCGACATGCTTCCAAGTCTCAACGCGCCAACCATCGCGCATCTTTACCGGAGCACCTGGCTGTCGGTCGAAACGGTGGTGACGAAGAATGTGGTCCGAGAGCTTATACCAAAGTTGATCAAGAGAGGCGCTGAAGGAATTATCGAGTATTCCCTTAATAAGGTAATCTAATGCCGCCAAGAAAATTCCATAGATCTTTATGTGTTGTTTTGCTCCTGGCCGCCGCCGGTTGCGCCAGTCTCGATCGCAGCAGCGATCCAGCATCTCAGTACAGCGCATGGCAATTGCACGATATGGGTCAAAAGTTTCTTGCTGCGGGCGATCTCGGCCAGGCGCTCAAGTTTCTCACCCTGGCCGAAAAGAAAAGCCCCAAGGACCCCGCGATTCAATATCATCTGGGCCTTGCTTACGGAAGCAGAGGCTTGCCGGTTGACGCGCAAGCGCATTTTGAAAAAGCCCTCGCCCTCAAGCCTGATTACCCGGAAGTGAACAATGCGCTCGGAGCTTTCTATGCTGAACGAGGACAATTGGACAAGGCGGAAGAGAATTTTCAAAAGGCTTTGGCCAATCCTCTTTATCAGACTCCATCTTTCCCACTATATAATCTCGGGCGCTTGTACGAGAAAAAAGGAGATCTTGACGCGGCCTTGAAGTACTACCAAGAGGCAGTCCGTCTGCAGTGGAATTACGGAGCCGCCCATTTCCGCACCGGCCAGATACTGGAGGCCAAAGAACGTAACGCCGAAGCAAGAGAAGCCTACGGCAAAGCCATCGAATACGCTCCGGATTTGGCCGAAGCGCACCTTAGATTCGGCGTGCTGAGTTATTCGGTTGGCGAGATCGAAAGCGCCATGTACTCCTTCAGCCGCGTCATAAAACTCGCCCCGCGCTCCAATATGGCGGTGGAGGCAAAGAAGTATCTCGAGCGCCTTCAGACAGTCGTTCCCAGTCCCTTGAGCAGTTCCGATATCGCTGCTTCCGAACGACTGTCGCAAATGGAAGTTATGTCCGACAAGGAAAAGTTTACTACCGCCAGGTTACCCCTGGATGCTCCAAGAGCGGCAGAGAATGCAAAATCCGCCAGCGCTTCGCAAAAGTGGATGTATATCGTTCAAGTGGCTTCTTTTCTCGATAGCGAAAACGCCGAGATTCTCCGTAAGAAATTAATCTACCGGGGTTACGAAGTCAGTGTGAAAAACTTCTCGCATCAAGTGCTCGGCCCAATCTATATCATCCAGATCAAGCCCGAAAGCGACTTGGCCAAAGCCAATTCCATGCTCGCCGAAATTGAGAACAGCGAAAAAGTGAAGCCTATCATTCTCAAGGTTCCTGCCGATCACTGATATTCCTGTCCTTTCAGAACGCGCAAGATCTGAGCTAAGATGCCTTTTTTCCATGTAGGGAGCTGCAAAGGTGATATGTCGAAGGATTAGCGACATCAAGCCGTTTATCGTCATGGACGTGCTTGAGAGGGCTCAGGAAATGGAAAGAGCCGGCGAGCACATCGTACACTTAGAGATCGGCGAGCCCGACTTCGATACGCCGGCCGCAATAAAAGAGGCGGCAATCGAGGCGCTCAAACGCGGGGAAACGCGCTACACTCACAGTCTCGGCATGCCCCAACTTCGCGAGGCCATATGCAGGCGCTACAGCGACATTTACGGAATCACAAATCTTGAGCCCGATAGAGTTCTCGTCACTTCAGGAACTTCCCCTGCGCTTCTTGTCGCCATGAGCGCTATCATCGAATGCGGCGATGAAGTAATCCTCTCCGATCCTCATTATGCATGTTACCCCAATTTTATCAATTTTCTCGATGCGCAGCCCAAGACTGTTCCTGTTTATGAGGAGGACGGTTTCCAGTACCGCCCTGAAAAGCTGAGAAGCGCGCTTTCCCCTCTGACCAAAGCCATTCTGATCAATTCCCCGGCCAATCCGACCGGGAATATCCTCGAGCTCGATCGAATGGCCGAGATCGCCGATATGGGAAGGTGGGTCTTCAGTGATGAAATCTACCATGGGCTTGTCTATGAAGGCAAAGCTCATTCCATGCTCGAGATTTCTGATAAATGCATTGTTTTCAATGGATTTTCAAAGCTCTTTGCGATGACCGGCTTGCGGCTGGGGTATCTCATTGCGCCTTCCGAATTTGTGAGGCCGATGCAGAAAATGCTGCAGAATTTCTTCATCTCCGCCAACTCCGTCGCCCAAGCCGCTGCCATCGTCGCCCTTACCGATCCTTCGGTCCAGGATGACGTTCAAAGGATGTGCGAAACGTACGACTCGAGACGCCGGTTCATGTTGAAGCGTCTCAAGGAAATCGGCTTTGGCGTTACGGTGGAGCCAACCGGAGCCTTTTACGTTTTCGCCAATGCCCGTCGATTCACTCGGGATTCATACGCATTCGCCTTCGAATTGCTCGAAAAGGCAAAAGTGGGAGTGACCCCCGGAATCGACTTCGGATTAAACGGAGAAGGATACATTCGTTTTAGTTACGCCAACTCCCTGGAAAACATAGAAGAAGGCCTTAATAGAATAGAGAGGTTCCTTCGGACGCGTTCTTGAAAGGCTTTTCGATGCATGAAATTTCCCCGCACGCGTTGGTAATCAAGTCTGCCGAGTTTGTAAAATCGGCTTTTCAGGCTAATCACTATCCCGAAGAGAATACGGGAGAGATCGCTTTCGCCGGACGATCTAACGTGGGCAAGTCCTCCCTGATCAACAGCCTTGTGCAGCGAAAGAAATTGGTCCGGACCAGCAACACGCCCGGGCAGACCCAGAGCATCAATTTTTTTATAATCAACGGCGTCTTTTATTTTGTCGATCTACCTGGATACGGCTTCGCCAAGGTCCCCGAAACGATAAGAGCGCGATGGAAGCCAATGGTCGAAGACTACCTTCTGGAAAGGAAGGCTCTTCGCGGCGTTGTTCAGATAATGGATATTCGGCGCCCTCCTACTCCCGAAGACCTTCAACTTTGGCAATGGCTTTTAAGCAGAGGCATTCCGACTATTCCGGTGCTCACAAAAGCCGATAAAATCAAGAAAGGCCAGGTGGAAGCGCAGCAAAGCCTTGCAGCTCTAAGCCTCGGCGCTTCGCCTGATCAGCTGATAGTCTTCTCAGCCGTTACCAAGCAAGGCAGAGAAAAGATATTGGAAAAAATCTTCTCTCTGCTCTGCGCCGAAGCAAACCCGTCATAGCGCCTTGGATCCCGATTTGCTGTGGTAGCGCTTTTTCAGACGCATACATTGACAAAGAAGCGGATCTTATTGGAATTGGATGTAGTAGGGAACAAGATTTAAGAAGCGAGAAACATAGCTGTCAGGTTGTGGAGGATGCGTAGCGCCTCTTCCACAACCTGACAGAACGATCTCCCTGGGATTTCGAGAGAATCAAAATCAAGGCAATGCTAAGGTTTGATGGTTACAGGAGTTCCAACCGAGGCGATCTTGAACAACTCTTCCATGTCGCTGTTATACAGGGCGATGCTGCCATCCGTCCAATCCTGATGCGCTCCGCCCGAGAGAATCGAGATTGGCTCGCCGAGCTTCGCCGCGCTTGGCGCAGCCATCCCGCTCTGGTACGCCTGCACAATATCCCTGAATTCCATGGGTGTAAGTATCCCGGCGAAAAAACCCCTCTCGGCTTGAGCTTTCCCCGGGTAATTGAGAACCAGAGATCTGGCGGGTTGACCGTAGGGGCTCTTCAGATAGATCGTAAATTCGCCTTCCGGCGTTTTGCCATCGCCATTCTTTTCTTTATCCCCTTTCGGCCTGGACCCCAAACCAATGGGATAATCCCTGACCAACACCTGGGAATCGATGACGTAGAGCCTTCTCTTCTCTTTATAAACATAAATCTTCGGCGCCTTAATAGCTGAAAGGGGCGTCAGGTAATCCACTCGGAGCGATGCCTGCTGTTCATGCGAAACCTGCGGAGCGGAGGCGCCTCCCGCGGGCTTCGCTTTATTCTCCGAACGCGACGAATCTAACTTGGAGCCCGGCTTCTGCATGGAGCAGGCGCAGAGCAATAAAATCAGCAAACAAGCCCCGATCTGAAAAAAGGCTCTTTTGAATCTTGCAACACAAAGCCACATGAACGATCACAACCTCCACTGCCGGGCGAAACACCGATTGCAAGGGCCTGCGTTCATTCCTTGCAGGCTGCGTATGACAAAAAGCTAAGCATCGCCTCTACATTTCAACAATCTTCGGACTAATAAAAATAAGCAGTTCATTTTTGTTTCTAGTCACGTTCTCGGTCTTAAAAAGTCTTCCAAGGAGAGGAATATCGCCCAGGCCAGGCGTAGTCTCAAGCCCATGCCCCTCCGTATCGCGCATGACTCCGCCTATCACGATAATGCTTCCATCGGATACGAGCAATTCGGTCTTTATTTTTCTTGTGCTGATGCCCGGATCACCCGTGGATGTTGATACGGTGGTATCAGGCTCATCCTGCTTTGCCGCGATCTCCAGCCGCACTCTTTTGTCGGGGGTGATGTGAGGGGTTACCTGCAATTCTATCACAGCATCTTTGAAAACCGTGCTTACGACGCCTCCCTCGGTGCTCTGCTGGAGGTAAGGGATTTGAGTACCTTGGGAGATCACCGCTTGCACATTATTCAAAGTCAACACTTTGGGCGCCGCTATCACTTTGGTCTTGTTAGTGGTCTCCAACGCCTGAAGGTTGAGGTCGAGAGTCAGCAGCGTCTGTCCGATTACCTGGCCAAGATTCAGGTCCCAGGCGCTACCGACAGCGTTAGCCAAGTTCAGTACGAACTCTCGGCTCGGGTTTACTTGAGTGTCATCAAAATTCAAATTCCAGCTGACGCCAAGGCTTCTGCTCATGATGTCCGACATGGTTACGATTCTAGCCTCGATCATCACCTGAGGCATAGCCTTATCGAGCCTCGCAAGCAGCCTTTTGGCATTGTCAATGCGATTCGGATAATCCGTATAAATGATCAAGTTGGTACGCTCGTCAATCGACAGCTTACCCTTTTCACTTTTCATCTCGGTGATTTTGGCAGCCATGTCGACAGGCTGAGCATAATTGACAGTCAGGTACTCAGTGGCGATCGAGCCGCTATCTTTCACTACCTCCATCAGATCCTGCTTCGCACGGATTTCTTCTTCGCGGTTTTTCCATTCATCTTTGAGCTTTCCCTGCCTTGCAATGCGAATTACGTTGCCCGACTGCTCCATGCCGAGGTTATTCATGGCCAGCACATTATCGAGGATCTGATCCCAGGGAACCTGTTCCACCTTCATGGTGACCCTGCCTGCAACATCGGGCTCTATCACGATGTTTGTACCCGTAACGTCAGCGAGCAGACGCAGCACGTTTCTCAGGTCCGCATCCATGAGGTCGAGGCTTATCGGCTTCCCGGTATAATGCTTTCTGAGGATGACCGGATCAGTTCCGGCAACGCCGCCGGAATTCATCGTCAACGGCCGGGAGGGCTGCAGCTGCATTTCCGCCGCCGAATGCATGGCGGAAGCGCCATCAATCGGCGCCGTTTTATGGGCGTGCTTTGATGAACTTGCGTGCTTGCTCTTCCTCGAAGCTTCACGAGATTCTTGGACGGAAGGGGATGATGAAGCGAGCGAGGCGCTTCCCGCTTCCGGAACATAGAGGTTTAAAGTGAGACAAGCTCCGGCGTTGTTAAGGGTGTAGTGATCGAGCGGCTTTTCAAGAGTCCCTATGATCTCGACCCCCTTCGCCGTATTCGCGTAGTTTAGCTTCAATTCGGAAGATTCCGGCGGCAACTCGGGCAAGACCGATTCGCTATCGAGACCGGAGAGATCCAGCGCAAACTGTCTTTCGCCCAACCGGCTGAATTGATAATCTCGAAATGGGCCGTTGCCTGTCAAAACGATAACGGGCGATTCGGGAGGCCCCTGTATGCGAACTTCCAGCAGACGATCCGCCTGTTTAGCTTGAGAGCCTTCAGGAACGGGTTTTCCCGACGATGGCTCCTGCCCTTGAGCTCGCGCTCCGCTTTCCGCTGTTGGCGCAACTAACCCCGTACCCGCACAACCCCAGCAGCAGATGAGCACGCAGCCCAACCACACAAGACAAAACACCGACCTTGCGACCCTCTGCATCACTCATTCCCCCTCTATTCACACCTGATGCACTGGATGCTACAAAAACAGCCCCTAACCTTCAGCAAAACCAACAATATGACAGCGCTTCTTACTTCTTCTTGTCCTTCGAGCCCTTAGCGCCTTTCGCAGGCTCGGGAGGCTTCTCCACAAAACGGTACGTCGTGACGGTGCAGCCCACCTGAAGCTCCGAGCTGTCCTTCTGCCTGGTCAGGTTCAGGCTCTCAACCTTGAGAATGCGGTCCAATTTGCTGACCTTGTCGAGAAATACTCCCAACTCGTGATAGGTCCCAACCAGGTCAAGGCGTATTGGGATTACGGCGTAGAATTCCTGAATCTTCTCGGCTTGCGGTTGAAAGAGAATGTTTTCGAGGCCGACTTCGGAGCCCACTTGGGAAACATTTTCCAATAGTCCTGGAATCTCCTTCTGGTCAGGGAGAAAAGTGAGCATGCGCGCAAATTCCTCTTCCGATTTCGCCAAATCTTTTTGGAGCTTGTCAACCTCCGCAACCGCCTGCTTCAAAGTAGCAAGCTTCTTCTGCTCATCGGCCACTTGCTTGTTGAGCTTTTCCAGAACCTCTGCCTGCGGTTGATATTGCAGAAAGTAGAATGCCGCGATCACGAGGACCACTGTCACCACAACAATGATCATCCTGTAAGTGGGCGGCAGTCCCGAAATCTTCTCTCGCACAACGGAAACAGGGAAAAGATTTGCCTTCATGATTGCGCCTTCAATTTTTTCTGGACTTCGGAAAAAGGAAAGAAACGATAGTTGACCTGGAACTCCCTGAGCTTCTTATTATTCATCATTCGCTGCCGCGAGTGAGTAAGGCTGACGCTTCCCTTCTCTATGTAGGGAGAAGCCTCGAGATTCCTCATAAACTCAACTATCGCCTCATTGCTCATGGCAACGCCATCGATGGTGATGGTATTTGAAGCCTGGCTGAACTTTTCAAACCACATCTTCTCGGCTGGAATCTGTATGCTGAGCAAGGCAAGAATGCGAACGATCCTATCGCGGTCCTCTTGAAGGCCTTGTATGATCTCGAGCTTTTTCGTCACCACTTCCTGCTTCTGTTTCAGATCCTTGAGCATCGCTTCGTACTTGGCGTATTTCGCTGTTTCCTGGATTAACTGGGCCAACCGCGCATTCGAAGCTTCAATCTCGCTATTTTGAGAGATCCAGAAATACCCAATCACTGTCGCCGTCAGCAGCACGGAAAAAAGATAGAGGAGAAGAAATTGATTGACGTCGTCACGCCTCTTTCTCGCTTTGACCGGAAGTAAATTGATCTGAATCATCTCTCTCCCGTCCTTCTCAGCGCCAAACCCAGCGCGATCGCCATCTGGGGACCGATATGACTAAGGTAGTCGGGATCAAACACCTTGGGATCATAATCAAGTCGGGTAAGCGGGTTAAAGATTTCGACAGGAACCTCTATGTTTTCCTGAAACACCTTGTCCAATCCGGCGATTCCGCATGAACCGCCGCTCAGCATCACTTTGTCGATTCTATTCTCGGGAAAGTTGCTGTAAAAAAAGTCGATGGCGCGCTTGAGCTCGTTCACCCATTTTCTGACCGATGAAACGAAGATTTCTTCCAACTTATCGGCAGGGACATGAACCGACGCATCGCCCAGCTTGGCCCTTTCGGCTTCGTCTTGCGTGAGCTTTAAATGATCTCTGATCCTGTCAGTGATTTGGCCCCCTCCGATGGATAAGCCACGCGTGAAAGAAGGGATTCCGCGTATTATTATGCTCATGATCGCCTTATTGGCGCCAATGTCGACCAACGCTATATTCTCGTCGTTATTCAGTCCATATGAGAATTCAAAAGCGTTGCTCAAGGCGAAATAATCGACATCAACAACCGCGGCGTCCATCCCGGCAAGCTTCAGGAGGTTTACATAGTCTCCAACCGATTCCTTCTTCGCCGCGACGAGCATGACATCCATATAGTTGGGACGATCTTTGGTAACGTCGAGGATCTGATAATCTACGTCGACTTCTTCGATGTTGTAGGGGATGTACTGTCCGAGCTCGGCTTGCATCCGCTTTCTGAGGTCATCCTCGGTCATGGTCGGCAGCTCGATCTTTTTGATCATTGCTTCGTAGCCCGAAACCGCTGTCGCCACCAGCCTTTCCTTCACCTTGGAGCCGGAGATAACCTCCTGGATTGCCTTGGCGATTGCCTCAGATTTGTGCACCCTGCCTTCGACAAATGAGTCGGCGGGAACGGGAAACACGCCCAAATTGAGCAATTTCACAGGCGTAGCGGCTGTGTTTACCTGAACCATTTTGATGCAATACGAGCCGACATCCAAGCCAATTAAATTATCTTTTTTCTTGAACATGAGCTACATTCCAACCGGTTATGCCTGATAGGTTTCTGTTGACTTTCTCCGAGAATTTTACTTTAGCATCGTTTCTTGAAATGTTGCAAGAAACTTATTACAGTAGTTGAGATTTGCATCACTTACGTTTTATCCACAAGGAGGCATAAGTTGCCACTCACATCGGAAGAGGAAATGGGAAAAAGCACTTCAAAGAGCATGGTTCGAGAATACGCAGAGGCAATCATCATCGCAATCGTGTTAGCCTTGGTGATACGCGCTTTTGTGGTCCAGGCCTTCAAGATTCCGTCCGGATCGATGAAATCGACACTCTTGATCGGAGATCATATACTGGTGAACAAGTTCATCTACGGGATCAGGGCTCCGATTCTGAACGACGAACTGCTGCACATCGGCGACCCGAAACGCAAAGATATTGTCGTCTTTCGCTATCCTGTCGATCCCTCGAAGGATTTCATCAAACGGGTTATCGGTCTTCCTGGAGACAGCGTCAAAATAACGGATAAAAAGGTTTTTATCAATGGCCATTTACTTGATGAGCCGTACGCCGTTCACAGCGACCCGAAAATCCTGCCGGCGAGCATTAGCGCAAGAGACAACATGGGACCGGTTGTGGTGCCCCCGAATAGTCTTTTTGTCATGGGAGACAATCGCGATGAGAGCTATGACAGCCGCTTTTGGAACTTTGTGGACATGGGAGAATTGCGAGGAAAGGCTTTTATAATCTACTGGTCTTGGAATTCGGATGGAGAGCTGTCCTTGGAATCTCACGACAGCTATGTGCGCTGGAATAGAATCGGCAAGCTCCTTCACTAAAGCCCGCCGAGGGGCGGGAGCTGTGAAGCCGCGGTCATCCGACTGCGGCTTCACAGCTCCCGCCCCTCGGCTGTTTATTCCGGATAGAGCATTATTTCCCCACACGACTTCCAATAAGCGTCAAGCTCTTCAGTCCACCCTGCCTCTAGATCATCCAGGCTCATCCCTTCCTCAATTTTTTTCCTAACCGATCCATCACCCAAAAGAATATCGATTGGAAGCTTTTCCGTTTCGTACTCATACGGAGGCGGCAGCCATTGGAAATCGTCACTGTGAACCTCTAGCAAAGCTTTAAGAAGCGCCAACCCCAAACGGTAGGGATGCAGACGGTCTCTTTCGGTAATATGAATTTGAAAGCCCCGGCACATCTTGCCCCGCCATTTATCGAACACCGGCTCAAAGCAGACAGGTCTCAGGAAAACGCCTTCCGTATCACGCCTGTCGAGGCGCCTCAACAGCTTTGCCTGATCTAGAAACGGGGCTCCGAAGAGATGAAAAGGAAGGGTGGTCCCTCGCCCCTCGCTCATATTCGTCCCTTCGAAGAGGACCATACCCGGATAGAGCAAAGCGGTCTCCCAGGACGGCATATTGGGGGATGGAAAAACCCATGGAAGTCGAGTATCCGGAAAAAAGTCTCCACGTCTCCAACCTTCCGCGGGAACCACTTCCAGATCACAATCGAGCAGGCGCTCCCTCACAATGAAGCGCGCCATCTCGCCCAGTGTGAGCCCATGCCTCATCGGGATCCCGTATCTACCGACAAAGGAGCGATGATCCTCTCTAAGGAGACTTCCTTCAATGCTGATTCCGTTGACGGGATTGGGCCTGTCCAGAACCACTGCCTTGACTCCCACAGACGCAGCCTTCTCAAGGCATAACCCCATGGTGGCGCCGTAGGTATAGACTCGCGTTCCGACGTCCGGCAGGTCGATTATAAGCACATCGATCGGCTCGAGCATTTCCGCCGTGGGCTGCCTCACGCTTCCATAGAGACTGTGGATTGGAATGGAGCGCAAGGAATCCCAATCATCTTCGGATTCGATCATGTTCGCCTGCTTCTCAGAATAGAACCCATGCTGGGGCGAGAACAGGCAGCATAGATTCCCGCCTCCCTTTTGAATAAGGCTTACCACATGCTCAAACGAGCCGGCAACCGACGCTTGATTGGCCAATACTCCAAGCCGCGCGGAACGCAGCCAATCCGGCTTTTTATCGATCAGCGCCTCACACCCCAATTTAACCCGCACATCTCTCATAATGTTTCCCGCAGTTCATTTCGCTTATTTCTCTAAGTACAGGTCCACACAAGAAAGGGGGCAAACAAGTCCCCTCTCCTTCAGGGAGAGGGTTAGGGTGAGGGGAAATCCTCTTTATAAAAAAATACTTCCCTCAATTTCTAAAGAATACTTCCCTCACCCCGACCCTCTCCCTGAGGGAGAGGGGGCCCGCACCCACCGGAGAGACGGTGTTGACGGCCCACTAGCAGCGCCTGTGAGGCTCACCGTCGCCCCGGCGGAAGCCGGGGCCCAGAAACCGCACAGAACCTCTGGATTCCGGCTTTCGCCGGAATGACGACAAGTGGCTGGCCCAACAACATCCCGCACCTTGGGAGCGTGTGTGTATCATTGTCGGCCCTCACGGAGAGGGAGAAAGACAACCCCCTCGTTTTGTTCCCCTATTTATATGGCGCCGTATAAGCGTTATCCCAAATTCCCAACAGCCCGATCCGGCTAATCCGAGACTTTTGAACATATCCGGCCAAGCGCCGAGCCGATGCGACGCCATGTATCTTCTTCATATTCATCCGACTTTGGAAGCCTCTCGAGGATTTCTCCGATTTTCGAGCATGCCGCGCCGTACTGTTCCTCAGCCAGGAGAGCCTCGACCACGCCTGCCCTATTCTCTAGATTTTCCGGAGCCTGTGCGACCGCACGTTCAAAGTGGATCAAGGCCTTGGAGGAATCCCCAACGCTCAGGGGAAAAGCTGGAGCGCGAAGGTATAGCTCTCCCAACATTCTGTCAGGCCCTCCCCGGTCGATCTCGGGGCCCGATTCGGCGGCAATCAAAGCCTCCCTCTCTATTACCGGCACGAGGGCAAGACCTCGAATCTGCGCAAGCTCAGCCTCGAGCCCGCTCAAATAGGCCAGCAGGTAATGAGCGAGAGCGTTCTCCGGCAGAAGGTCCACCGCAATTTCAGCCAATTCCCTGCCGCGGATCGCGTCGTTGAGACGCATCGCTTTGTCGCCGGCGGCTTTCGACAGAAAGATATAGCAGTTCGCAGCCTTCAGAGCAGCGAGAGCAGCAGCCTCATCCTCAGCCGCTCCATTCCCCTTCTTTGCAGCTCTCGAAGCCCAGGAGCCCGCTTGCTCCCGACTACACGGTCCTCCGATAAAAATCGTTTCGCCGCCAAGCGCCACCGAAGCTTTCCCCGCCCGATCTGAAGCCTCTGCCGCCACACCACTCTTCGTATCGCCGGTTGGAACAACAGAATATCTGTCCATAGAAGCGCATCCGGAAAAGACGCATGCGCAGCACAGATAAAATGTCATTATTCCCCAACGCCAATGAATAATGACCTCCATATCCAGCCCTTACATCCTCAGCCTGGAAAGGTCCGGATCAACAGGACCAAAGCCGGCGGTTTGCAGAAGCGTCAAGAGATCCGCAGCCTCGGGATCGCTATCCATCTTGTTGAGCATCAATGCAATGCGTTTGGCTTCTTCGCCGGGTGGGCCGAACCATACCACCGGGCTTGTGGGCAATTCTTGGGAAGTGAAGATAACCTTCAATTCGGCCGCTAATGGCAGGCTCTTCATTGCATCGTATTGCTTCCGATCGAGAGCTATCCCGGAAGCTTTCGCCCCATCTTTCTTCTCGCCGCTTAAACTTCGCAAAACGCGCAACGGGCTCGAAATCGCAGACAAGGTGAAAGGAAGCCCTTTGAGGTCCTCTCCCAAAAGCAGTCGGGAAGCCGCCCGCTCTTCGAAGAACATGGTCCCGGCGAGATTCCCGGCCAGCTTGCGCCAGTCCGCAGGGCCATCCTTCGGGACCACGATCCGCCAGACATCCTTCTCGGCGCCCCCCGGTCGAGTGGAAGCAATGGGCGTCATGCGCAGATCTTCAGCATGAGCTGTAAAGAATTCAATACTTACGATGCCCCACTTGGGTGGGTTGCCCCTCACAAATCCCAACGCCTGCTTGGAATCGTTGAAGTACGCCCCCTGGAGCGCAACGCCGTCGTCAAGCTTCTTGCTTAGATAAGCCGCCAGCGAATCCATGACCGGCTGCGCCTCCTGCGACGATCCGGGCTGCCCCGGCTGGATGACGGCAAAACCGGAAATTTCTGCGGAATAAGAGAGCGAACAGGCGCCGAAGACGTATGCGACGGCAAAAAAAAGGAGCATTCTACTTTTTGTCTCGTGCATGAAAGCATCCTAAATCATGTGGCGTCAACGGGAATCTCGATCCCAAATTCTCATGGATTCCTATTCCGACGGCGTCGAATTCGCTCCGACTATCGAGAGGACAGCCGGAAGAAGTATGATGCAGGCGAAAAGACCTGTGATGGAGCCCACGACCATGATGGCTCCCAGGCCTGCAAGACCTTGGTGATGGGCAAACAGCAAACCGCCAAAGCCGGTGGTCGTCGTTACGAAGCTGGAAGCAACAGCAGTCGGAGTGCTCGTGTCAAAGAGACAGCCGCGACACTTGAGCTCTTCCCATCTGTCGATTAGATGGACGCCGCCATCGACGCCGATCGCAATTAGAATCGGGATGGCGAAAAAATTGGCGAAATTAAAATTCAAACCAAGCCACCCCATGGCTTCAACAAGCCAAAAGGTGGCTGCGGCAAGGGGCAACAGAGCCAGACAGACAAACCTCACAGAGTGAGAATACAGCCACAAGATAATGCAGATGAGAACAACGGTCAGCCCTCCGGCAAAGACAAATGTGCTGCGCATCAGGCGAGAAGATTCAAGAACGACAACTGGAGTTCCGCTGACCGCCGGATCTGCTTTTCTCAGCTCGGAGACAAAGTGCTTCAGGTTGTCAAAATCCCAGACATCTCCACTGGGAGCGATCTTTATCTGAAATTTTCCATCCTTGCCGATAAAAACCCTTCGAACAGACTCGGGAAGGCTCTCCAGCTTCACCTCTTTCACCGCAAGCCAGCTTTTCAACAGCTGAATGGAATCCTGGACGCTCAGTCGCAAAGTGGACTGGAGATCCGACAGGCGCTCCGCCTTTTGCGGAGTTTCCCGAAGGGCGGCCAGGACGCTTCCCAGCAGTTCCACATTCTTGCTCAGCAATTGCAATTCTTCCACCGCGCCGGCCGCAAACAATTTTTCTTCCAAACTTTCTAAGGCCGTGTTGAGCCTCTCGAGAGCTGAAATGATTTCAGGGGCCGCTGGGGCCGCAGGCTCCGCAACGTTTGCAGGAATTCGATCCAGGGCCGGCGCCGCCTCGGAATACGCCTCCGCCTTCTCCGCTTGATGTTCCGGGATGTAATCGAGAATGCTCTCCACCTTTCCGACAGAGGGCGCTTTCTTCATTTTTTCGACTGTTTCTTTGAGACTGCTGACGCTGTCGGCAATAGATATCGCATACCAGGTGGATTCGTCCGAGGCATCGATCAGGCGTCTTTCATAATAGACGGATTCCAGCCCTTTCGCCTGAAGGTTGAGGAGATTGTAATCGAAATGGACCTTGAACAATCCCGGCGCTCCGGCCAGACTGACGACAAAAAGAATGGCCAGAACCATGCGCGGACGAGTGAAGAGCCTTTGTAGATAAGGCATGGAGATAATCCGGGGAGAGCGCGCGGAGAGAGTCTTTCTGCGTCCGATAATGAGCAGCATGGCCGGAAGAATGACCATCATGGCTATCAGGCATAGAATAATGCCCGTGCCTCCGATGAGCCCCAGTTGCGAAAGCCCCTGAAAATCAGAACCGAGCATCGCATAAAATCCGCAGACCGTACAGGCGACCCCAAGGACAATGCCGGGACCGGTCTGAAAAACCGCCGTCCTGACGGCATCCTCGGTTCCAAGCCCGAGATGCTCGGATTCGACAAAGCGCATCATCATGTGTACGCCGTAGTCGACTCCAATGCCCACGATCACGAGCCCAAAAACAGCCGACAGAAGATTGAGCTCCCCAACGGAGGCGGTCGCAAAGCCAAAGGTCCAGGCAATGGCTATGATCAGCGCAATCATGATAAGAGCGGGCCGCAGCCAGCCGCGGAAGATAAACAAGAACAAAAAGGCTACCAGAAATGTGTCGACGACGGACGCCCGGGTCATATCTTCGTTTGAAGACTGCATCTCATCCGCTTGAAGGACGGGACGACCGGTAAGACCGGCTGTCACGCCCGGAAATTCCGTTCTCGTAGCCTCCAGCGCCTCCCGGACAGCGGAGACGGGCTCCAGCACCACCTCCATTGTGGTGTAGTCTTTTTGAGGCAGCATCCTCATCACAAGCAACATGCCGTTGGATGTAAAAAAGTACCGCATGCCGAGTCTGCTGAAATCAAAAATGGAAGGATCGATCTTCTCTCCCGAGAGCGCGCTGTCGGCCTGCCCGAGCAATTTCCCCACCAATCCGATGGCTTCGGTGAAAAATAGTCTATCGCTTCCCGCAAGCCTTCCTCCCGAACCGCTTTCCATGAGAAGAGCAATCCGGGCGATGAATCCTGCAAGAGAGCCGTCCTCAAACCATGCCTCGATGGAGGGAGCAAGGGATGCGATCGTTTGGGCGAACATCCTCGCTTCCTCCAGCGAGGCAAAATAAAGGGCCCCGCTTCCGAGATCTCCAGCCGACATGGAATAGTGGACTTCCCTGATAAGGGATGGATGCTCGCGAAGACGCGACGCGACGCTGTCAGCGAAATCCTTCGCTCTGGCCATGCCGTCTTTGGAGCCGCCGGTCTCGATGACGATATACAAGTATTCCTGGTCTCCAAAGTTTCGAAGGTGCTCGAGGTACGTCTTCTGGAATGGGACTTCCGGAGAGACGAGGCTATCCTGGTCGCTGTTCATGCCGAGGAAAATAAAAGACGCAAGAAAGGAAGCCGCAGCCAATCCCACGCCCACGGCCAGAATGGCGCGGGGAAAGGCGAGCAGTCGCCACAGCGCTCCAAGGATACTAGTCTGCAATCGGTAATGAATATTGCTCATGCAGTCCTGGCGGTTCGAAACGCAAGATTCTTGGTCGTTGTCCAGGCGGAGCCGGGAAAACGGTGGGCCTCTTTCAGGACGGAGTCCATTGCTTCGAGAAAATAATCGGCGTCCGCCTTGTTGATTACCAGGGGAGGCAGAATCTTGACCGTATCCAGACCGTGCCCTGCAACCTGAGTCAAGATGTGATGCTTTTCCAGAAGAGGCATCGTGATCATCTGGCCGAAAAGATCGGCATTCATGGAGTGCAAAAGCTTCCAGCCCGTTTTGAGCGACAGGGATTTCGGCTCGCCGAATTGCAGTCCTATCATGAGACCCTTACCGCGGACTTCTTTGAACAACTCGTAACGGCCGGTCATCTCCCGAAGCCCTTCCATGATGTAATTCCCGACCGTCTCGGCGTTCTCGATCAACTTCTCCTGCTCGAGGACGCACAGCGTCGCCAGTCCGGCGGCCATGGCAAGGTCGTTTTGCCCGAAAGTATTGGAGTGCGCAAAGCACCTATCCATGCAATCAAACACCTTTGCATGAATGCTCCGCTTGGCGATAATCGCTCCGACCGGAATGAACCCGCCTGAGAGAGCCTTGGAGGCCACAAGAATGTCCGGCACAACGCCCCAGTGATCGACGCAAAACATGCGGCCGGTGCGTCCGAAGCCGGTTTGAACTTCGTCAGCGATAAAGAGCGTACCGAACTTGTCACAGAGGCGTCGCACGCCGGGGAGGTAGTCGTCGTCCGGCACGAAGACGCCTTTCCCCTGAATGGGCTCGACAATGAAGGCGGCGACATCGCCGCCTGAGAGCGCATCCTCCAACGCCTCCAGATCATTGAAAGGAACCGGCTCACACCCGGGCAGCAACGGCTCGTTTCTTTCGCGGAATTCGCTGTTGCCGTTTACGGAGAGAGATCCCAAGGTCAATCCGTGGAAAGCGCGATCGCAGTAAACGACTTTCGACCTTCTTGTCGCCTGCCGGGCGAATTTGAGAGCCCCTTCGACTCCCTCCGTTCCAGAATTGGTGAAGAAAACCGCCTCCAGATCACCGGGGGCAATGGCTGCAAGCGCTTCCGCAAGAAGCCCCGAGATGCATCCGACATCCATCTGAACCATGTTGGCAGGGTCGGCATCGAGCATCTGATGAAGGACATCGCGCACGAGCGGATGATTTCTTCCAATATTGAAGACGCCGAAACCCGCAAGAAAGTCAAGCGTCTCCTGCCCGTTGGCGTCGATAAGGCGCGCGCCTTTAGACGATATGTAGTTGCGGTTGAAGCCTATGACTTCGAGGACGCGAACGAATTGAGGGTTGACACATCGACTGTGAAGATCGTAGGTTTCGGAGATTCTATCTTTGACGACAGCGAGGATATCCATTTACAACCCCATAATACATAGTTTTATCCAACCAGTATCTCTCAAGAAGCAGTCAGCAAACTAGCACTCCCTCTGAGCCATTTCAAGTGCGAAACGCCTTTGGCTCCATGCGGAAGCGGCATAAGCTCTTCATTGCAGAACTTTTCCCGCTGCATTATAGTTCAAATCGAACGCGCTTACCGAGCGCTCTAAGTACAGGCTCAGACAAGAAAGGGAACAAATCAGTCTCTTTTCCCTGAGGGAGAGGGTTAGGGTGAGGGGAAAGCCTCTTTCAAGAGAATACTTCCCTCACCCCGACCCTCTCCCTGAGGGAGAGGGGGCCCGCACCCACCGGAAGAGACGGTGTTGACGGCCCGCTAGCAGCGCCTGTGAGCTCACCCGCCCCGGCGGAAGCCGGGGTCCAGAAACCGCACAGAACCTCTGGATTCCGGCTTTCGCCGGAAGGACGATAAGTGGCTGGCCCAACAACATCCCGCACCTTGGGGGCCTGTGTGTATCATTGTCAGCCCTCACGGAGAGGGGGAAAGACAGAGCCCATTCGTTTTGGTTACCTTATTATTTGTGTGGCGCTGTACTGAAACAAGATCGTCGATGAAGGAAAAATGAGCATAAAACCTAATCTCATCCGTGAAATCTCACGCATTGCGGGAAAAGAAAACGTCCTGACGGCTCCGGAAGATCTGCTGTGCTACAGCTTCGATGCAAGCAAGCTCAACGGAGCGCCCGACTGCATCGTCTTTCCCTCCGATTCGAAAGTGGTCTCCGAATTGCTCAAGCTCGCCAACCGTGAGCGAATTCCCGTTTTTCCCCGTGGAGCGGGAAGCGGGATGGTCGGCGGAGCTGTTCCCGGCCAAGGCGGAATGGTTATCGTGCTTGCGAGATTGAACCGCATCCTGGAAATAGATACGGAAAATATGCTGGCCGTGGTTCAACCAGGGGTGGTTACGGGAGATTTGCAGAAGGCTGTATCAACACATGGCCTTTTCTATCCCCCCGACCCCGCAAGCCTTCTCTTCTCAACGCTGGGCGGAAACGCAGCCATGTGCGCGGGTGGTCCCAGAGCAGTCAAGTACGGAGTCACCAGGGATTATGTCCTGGGCCTTGAGGCAGTCCTCCCGACCGGCGCGATCATTCGCACCGGAACTCGCACCGCCAAAGGCGTCGTGGGGTACGATCTGACCAGGCTCATGGTAGGCTCGGAAGGAACTCTCGGCATATTCACCGAGCTCATCCTTCGCCTCATTCCAGCTCCCGAAACCGTTCGCACGCTCATGGCCGTCTTTCCCCGCCTCGACGACTCTGCTCGCACTGTTTGCGAAATCATCAAGCACAGGATCATTCCTTCAAGTCTCGAGCTTATGGATCATGCCACCATCGAGGTTGTGGAAAACTACGCTCGCATGGGGCTTCCAAAAGAAGCCGAGGCCTTACTCATCATAGAAGTGGACGGCCGCGCTTGCCTTCTCGACGAGGATCTGGCACGAATCGCCGAGATCTGTAAGAATTGCGGAGCATCCGACATTGAAATCGCGCGCGCGCAGGAGGAGCGCGAGAAGCTGTGGCTTGCGCGCAGAGCCATATCCCCGGCCCTCGGGCAGATAAGGCCCGGAAAGATAAACGAGGACATCGTCGTGCCCCGCACTCGCATACCGGAGCTCATTCGCTCCATTCAGCGCATCGCCGGCAAGTACGGGCTCATCATCGTAAGCTTCGGGCACGCCGGAGACGGCAATATCCACACAAACATCATGCTGGACAGGAAAGACGCCAATGAGCGGGAAAGGGCGGCGAAGGCTGTGGAAGAGCTCTTCAACACCGTCCTGGAATTGGGGGGAACCATTTCGGGAGAGCATGGAATAGGCATCGCCAAGTCGCCTTTTTTCAAGCTGGAAATCGGTCAGGAGGCCTTCGAGGCCATGCTCCGCATCAAGCAGGCCCTCGACCCGCTCAACATCATGAATCCCGGAAAAATGTTCTCGCCCAACCGAGCCTTTTTCGATGCTTGAGAGTCGGAGCGAAGGCCGGATGGAGCCGTCCTGTCTAAGACGGAAGCTTCTATAAAGGCGACGAGCATGAAGGAGCTGTTATGACGACGCAATCGGCGGAAAATATTGTTTGGAAGTTGGAAGACCTTTATTCCGGCCCCGATGCTCCCGAACTGGAGCAAGACCGTAGCTGGTGCGTAGAAGAAGGCGAGCGGTTCGCTTCGGCGTATCGAGGACGGATCGGAGAGCTCGGCCCGGACGAGATGTTGAGCGCAATTCAACAGTTTGAGAATCTTCATGAAAAGGCTAGGAAGCTTCTCTCCTTCGGGTATCTTTTCTTTTCGACCCAGACTCAAAACGCAAGAGCGGGGGCGCTCTTGCAGGGACTCCAGGAATTCTACGCCATCCTGAATAGAGACACCCTTTTCTTCGAGCTCGAATGGACCCAGCTCGATGAAGATCGTGCGAAGCGCATCGCCTTGGCTCCGAGGCTCTCTTCCTACCGGCATTATTTGGAATCTTTGCGCCGCTACAAGCCTCATCTTCTAAGTGAAACCGAAGAGCGCCTTTTGGCGGAAAAGGAGCCGGTCGGAAGCTCCGCATGGAACACTCTTTTCGACAAGGTTCTGAGTCAGCTCCGCTTCGGCGAAGCCAAAAGAACCGAGTCCGAAGTGCTGAGCGATCTCTATCACCCGGAGCGCGAGGTGCGAAAGAATGCGGCTGCTGAGCTCACAGAGGGACTGGGAAGCGTCCTTCACATCCTCACGCATATCTTCAACACCATCTTGCTGGATAAAGCGATCGACGACAGGCTGCGCAAGTACCCGCACTGGCTTCGCGCCAGAAACCTCAGCAACGAAGCGGACGACGCCATGGTCGAAGCCCTCGTGCAGGCGGTCACGGCTCGCTACGACATCGTCCAGCGTTACTACAATCTAAAGAGAAAGCTCCTTGACTACGATACCCTCTTCGACTATGACCGCTACGCCCCCCTTCCCGGGCCCTCTCAGCAGTCGTTTTCCTGGACGGAGGCAAAAGAGATCGTTCTTTCCGCTTATGGAGATTTTTCACCCGGGATGGCTGAAATCGCCGCCGAGTTTTTCGAAAAAGGCTGGATTCACGCTCCAGTTATGCCTGGCAAGAGGAGCGGAGCGTTTGCCCATTCGACGGTTCCATCCGCTCACCCTTATGTTTTTCTCAATTTCACCGGCAAGCACAGGGACATCATGACCCTGGCCCACGAACTGGGCCACGGCGTTCATCAGCACCTTTCGCGCAAACAAGGTCTTTTCAACAGCTACACTCCGCTCACCACGGCGGAAAGCGCCTCCGTATTCGGAGAAATGCTCGTATTCCATCATCTTCTAAAAAGGATTCAAGACCCTCGTGAACGCCTCGCTCTCCTGTGCGGCAAATTGGAGGACATCTTCGCCACCGTATTTCGCCAGGTTTCCATGAACCGCTTCGAAGAGGCCGTCCATAACGCCAGGAGAGAAAAAGGGGAGCTCGACGTCGACTTCATCTCGCAAGCCTGGATGGAGACCCAGAGCGCCATGTTCGGCGACTCGGTTCAGCTTCTCGACCACTACCGAACATGGTGGTCCTATATCCCGCACTTCCTCCACACCCCTGGCTACGTATACGCGTACGCCTTCGGGGAGCTGCTCGTTCTTGCGCTTTATCAACAATATCGAGAAAAAGGCTCCGCCTTTGTTCCTCTATACACAGATCTTCTCTCAGCCGGCGGCAAGGCTGCGCCAAACGAACTCCTTAAACCTTTTGGAATCGACCTCGCCGACCCGCTCTTTTGGCGAAAGGGGCTCGAAGTTCTCGAAGACCTCCTGCGCGAGTCGGAAAACATGGTCAGTTGAAGGATATGAATATGATCAGTCCTGCGAAATTCAGAAGAACCAAAATCGTCTGCACCATCGGACCGAACACTTCTTCGCCCGAAATGCTAAAAGAGATCATTGAAGCAGGGATGAACGTGGCGCGTCTCAATTTCTCCCATGGAGACCGGGAAGAGCACCGGGAAACCATTCGGACCATCAGGAGGGTTTGCAGGGAAACGGGAAGAGAGATCGGCATCCTGCAGGACCTTTGCGGTCCCAAGATCCGTCTCGGCGCTCTCTCGCAAGAAGAGCTGAGGCTCGAACCGGGCGAAATGATTGAGCTGGCTTCGGGCGAAACGGCCACATCCAACCTGATCCCCGTGAATTACCCTTTTCTGCTGGAAGATGTCCAGGCGGGCAATCATATCCTCCTTGCCGATGGAACCGTGGAGCTTCTTGTGCGGACAAAGCAGAAGGATACGATCCTTTGTGAAGTTGTGGCCGGAGGCGTGATCCGTTCCCACAAGGGGGTCAATTTGCCGAGCAGCAACTTGAGGATTCCGGCTTTTACGGAAAAAGACCGTCAGGATCTCTCCGTCGGCATTGAAGAGGGCGTAGATTTCGTCGCTCTCTCTTTCATCCGCAGCGTGAAGGATTTGGAATCCATCAACGACGTCCTGAAAGGCGCAAATAGTCGCCCGATGCTCATGGCGAAGATAGAGAAGCCCCAGGCGGTCGAAAACTTCGATGAAATACTCGCCGCCGTAGACGCCATTATGATTGCCAGGGGGGATCTCGGAGTAGAGATGCCCCTGGAAGAGGTGCCTCTTATTCAGAAGCAAATCATAAAAAAGACAAGACAGGCCGGGAAGCCCGTCATCACCGCCACTCAGATGCTCACCTCCATGATGGACTCGCCCAGGCCGACCAGAGCGGAAGCAACGGATGTGGCCAACGCGGTTCTCGACGGCGCCGACGCTTTGATGCTGTCGGATGAAACGGCGATCGGGAATTATCCTTTGCAGGCGGTTTCAATGCTCGACCGCATTGCGAGATCAACAGAGTCCCATCTGGATGAGCTTCAACTCCTCAGGGAAGCCGCATCGGAGCTCCTCCCCGACACCGCGGCCGCAATCAGCCGCGCAGCCTGCTGGCTTGCCAGAGATCTCAAGGCGGCGGCCATTATCGCATCGACTTCTTCCGGCAATACCGCCCGCCTGGTTGGACGGTTCCGACCGGCATGTCCCATCGTCGCCTTAACGGACAGCCTGCAGACGCAGAGGCAGCTCTGCCTCTCCTGGGGCATCATCGCCGACCTGGAAAAAATTCACGGGCACACGGATCAGATGTTCGCTGCGGCGCGCGCATGGGTGTTAGAGGAAGGCATCGCCAAGAACGGCGATCGGCTGATTCTTACGGCGGGAGTTCCGGTCGGAGTCTCTGGAACGACAAACCTGTTGAAGGTAATGGAGATTCAGAATGTAGATTCGTAGCTAAAGAGCGCGAAGGACGCGGTGAAGCGCTTTTGGCCGCTCGCAGCAATTGGAGCTGAGCCTTCGCGTTTCTTCGCGTCCTTCGCGACTGCAGGAGCTACTTTGTTTGGGCAAGCTTGGCCAAAACGCGCAGGTTTTCCTGAAGGCGCTTCTGCTCCTGCTTCAGGTTTTCCTTGTTCGGAGCGTGCTTCCGAGCCCGAACCGCCTCGGTCTTCTGTGTCTTTGAAGCCATTTCTTTTTCTCCTTCCATGCAATCTTTGAAATGTACAGGCAAATCGCCTATATCAGTTTAAGGCATTCGTGTCACGCAAAACTTTCAAATCACTTCTTCCCAACCGCTTCTTTTCTGGTCGTTTGTATAGAATTGATGCGCCGCTGAAGCTCCGGATACAATCCGTTGCAGGGGCCGTTTATCCATTGATGAAGCAACCGCCAGGCCTGCGGGATATACCTTGCAAAGTAGCTCTTGCCTTTCACAATGCTCAGGAACGCGTAAGCGCCGAGCACCTGCATATTTCTGCAAAGCCTCACCGCGCGATACGAATCCTTGAACTCTCGGTGAGCGCAGTGGAGAAAGCCCTTCGCAGATGTCCAGTATAGCTCGAATAGATCCTCCTGGACCGAATTTGGAAGTATAACATAAGGATCGATCAGCAGCGAAGCCACGTCATAAGCCGGGGGCCCGAAGCGCATCCCTTGGAAATCCACAAGCCTCAAAGCCCCCTTGCAGACCATCAGGTTGCGGCTCTGAAAATCCCTGTGCATTACAAGCTCCTGCTCACGCGCTCCGGCAGCTTCCGCAATGTTTTCAAAGTCAATGCGAAGCTCTTCGGCGGTTCCTTCCAGCCCGAGATACTTTTCGAGGAAAGCCGTCCTGAAATATTCCAGCTCACGAACGTAAACAAAGGATGGATCGTAGAGAGAAGCATCGAAGCAAAAGCTGGGCTGAAAGCCTTCGGGGGCCCGCTCGTGCATCTTCAACAAGAGCTTGAGGGCGCGCCGGTAAAGGCTTCTCAAATCCGAGCCGCCACGATTGGCGAGCCTTTGCATGTGGCAGTCGTCAAGATCCTCCAGAATGAATACGCCACGATCCACATCGGAGCACAGAATCTTCGGAACGGGAACCCCGCAGCGAGCGAGATGAGCCCCAATCAGGTAGTAGGAATCGTTTTCATCTATACCGCTCGGGTTTTTCCGTGGCGAGACGAGCGCTACGAAATGCAGGGCGCCCTGGCGAATTCTGAAGAACTTGCGATCGGAGCCATCCCCGGCCAAGGGCGTCACAATGGCTTTCTCAGCTGAAAGCCCCAAATCCGAGGCCGCATCGGAAAGCAAGCCGAAAAGCAGAGGATCAGCTCCATCTTGATTCATCATACGAACGTCCCGCACAAGCACTCATTTTGATGATCTCCCCGAACGACTGCTCCATCGGTCACAATACAGCCGCAGAGCCTGGAGCCGCGCTCGATGGCGACATTGTCCCAGAGAATCGTATCTTCCATTTCAACGCCCTCCATGATTTCGCAATGCTCCCCGACAACCACGAATCCTTTGAAGACCACATCGGTAGCGACGCGAGACGTCGCATGAACAAGAGCTCTGTTTCCCGTCGAAAACGGAGGCAGCCTTCCGGAGTCCATACGCCCAAGCTCTTCGTTGAGCGCGCGGTAGCTATCCAGGGAGCCCATCTCGCGCCAAAAAAGGTTTGGCTGAACCAGCGCCCGAGGCGGTTGCCTCTTTTCAATGAGCTTCCGATACGATTCAAGAATCTCCGCCGGAATCCCCTTCGGGATATCTTCGAGCGCCGTCGGTTCGATATAATGGATGCCCGTAAACGCCATGAGCTTCATCTCCGGGCGTTCTTCCACAAGCATGCTTGCTTCTCGACCAAATCCATGGACAACCCCTTCTTCATCCACGGCTACATTGTTGAACTCGGGCCAGTCGTGCATGACAAGTCCTACGGGGCTGCCCGATTGGAGATATTGCGCATAAAGCTCCTTTATCGCGGCATCGCACACCGTGTCGCCGTTGACCACGACAAAGGGCTCCCCACGGAAAAAATCCAATACATTCCTGATTCCTCCTCCCGTACCGAGGAGGATCGGCTCCTCGACGACATGGACCGGAACGGGCCATTTTCTGCTCCGAACCGCGGAGACGAGCCTTTCACTCAGGTGGCAGCCGTTGACTACAATTTCGCTAACGCCCTCATTAAAAAGCTTCCAGACCCAGAAGTCGAGAATAGCTGTGCCGAGGATCGGCGCCAGCGCCTTCGGACGAACATGGGTAAGCGGGCGCAGTCGCGTTCCGAGGCCTGCGGCAAGAATCATGGCGCGCATGGAAAACATCCTGAAAGAATCTGATGGTTACTTGGCTTGGGACTGCTTTTTCAGATAGCGCATTTGGATATTCGCTTTCACTATCCAATCCCCTTCCGCCCTTGCCGGGAGCGACTTCTTGATTTCGGAGGCAATGTAATCAGCGTCTTTTGATTTGGCGCTCAACTTCCTTGCTTTCTTATCAAACGCAAGGATGTATTCTTTCATATCCCGGACGTCTTCTTTGGTTGAGAGCGGACCATGGCCGGGAACAATGCCTTCGACATTGAGAGTAAGGATATAATCGAGCGCTTTGACCCAGTTCTTCAGATCCCCGTCCGCCATGTAGGGATGAAAATTGGTGAACAGGATATCTCCTGCAAACAGCGCCTTGCGCTCCGGAATGAATACGAGAATACTCCCTTCGGTGTGGGATGGATTGACGTTGATGAGCTCGGCTCTTATATCCCCGAGATCGATTTCCATGCGGTCGCCGAAGGAAAGGGTTGGATAAGCGATGGTCGAGCCTTCCATATCCTGAGCCGTTAGCCCGTATGCAGCCGCGTTTTGCAATGTCTGCTCGCTTTGCTCCAGAGCGCTCTTCTTCGCTTTTTCCTGAGAGATCACAACCGCGCCGAGCTTCACAAACTCGGAATTCCCGAACGAGTGGTCCAGATGGTGGTGCGTGTTGACCACATACTTGATCGGTTTCTCGGAAATCGCCTTTATGTCCCGGATGAATCTCTGAGCCTCTTTGGCGGAAATGAGGGTGTCGATGACGAGAATTCCGTCTCGACCGACGATTATGCCCGCATTTGCGCCAAAACTATTATGCGGACCGGATTTCTTTACATCCACATAGGAATAGATGTCATCGGCAATCCTCTTCAGCCGCTCTTCTGCAAAAGCGGTTGTATGAAAAGAGCTGCAGACGAGGCACAAAATAAACACACCAGCTGCAAAACGCTTTCTTTTTTCCATCCCTGCCCTCCCTTCCAGCATCACAACGAATCCTTCACCCGAAGCGCCTCTTTATACACCACGCGGCGAGGAAGGCGCCTATCCGATATGATTCTATCCGTAGCGTCTCTCACTCCAAGCCCTGCTTTCATGAGACTCAAGAGCTCATCTCGCCACGAGCTTTCATCCTCCTCGCCGCCAGTGCTCTCCGGAGCGCCGGACACGACGAGGCAAATCTCACCCTTTACCCCTTCTTTGAAGTAATTCCGAGCTTCGGAGACTCTTCCCCGGAACACTTCCTCATGTTGTTTTGTGAGCTCCCTCGCCACGGCAATGAGCCTATCGCCCCAGAGCGTCTCGAGGTCCTGCAGCGTACGCTCCAAACGTTGCGGCGATTCATACAGGATTACCGTCATGGGAAGCGCCGCATGGGATGCAAAGAATTTCTTTCTCCCCGAGCCTCGGTTTGGCGGAAATCCCAGGAAAGCGAAAGGATGGGTCGGAAGGCCGGAAGCTGCCAACGCGGCAATCAACGCCGTGGGCCCGGGGATCACTATGACCTCTAAATCCCGCTCGATGGCCTCGCGCACCAGGTTGAAGCCGGGATCTGAAATGCCGGGCGTTCCCGCATCCGTCACAAGAGCGATATCTTCGCCTGCGCGAAGCTTCTCGAGTAATTCCGGACCGCGCTCATGCGCATTATGGTCATGATAGCTTACGAGAGGCTTGTGAATATCGAAGCGGCTAAGCAGTTTTCTGGTGTGTCGCGTGTCCTCGGCGGCAATCCTGTGAACGGAGCGGAGAACCTCGAGAGCCCTCAAAGTGATATCGGACAGATTCCCTATCGGGGTGGCGACAACATAAAGAGCGCCGGCGGATTCTCGAGGCAGAGCGTCCTTATTCGCGAGCTTCGAAGGCATTGGCAATCCAGGTCACTTCAGGTTCTCCTCCCTTCCAGGCAATGGCGATCACATCGAAGCGGGCGGACCGTCTCTCCATCTTACGGCTCTTGAGATACCATTGAGCAAGTCTGGTGAGTCGCCTCTGTTTGGCCACCGTGACCGCTTCCTGAGGCAAGCCGTATCCGCCGAACGACTTCGATTTCACTTCCACAAAGACAAGAGTATCGCCATCTACGCCCACAATGTCGATCTCGCCCATATTACATCGCACATTTCGGGCAATTACATCTATACCGGCCTCTTCGAGGTATTTGACAGCAATATCTTCGCCTTGCTTTCCCTTTTCAACCCGATTTGCAGTCATATCGAGAAACCTCACCGCTTTCCGACGCCGCGCAGCGGAAGCTCCTGCGGTGGAGAGGACAGGGACCGTAGCGGCGCAGGGCATCCAGATGCTGCTTAGTCCCATATCCTTTATTGCGATCGAAGCCATACGCGGGATATAGCTGATGAAGCTCGCACATGATCCGATCCCGATGCACTTTGGCGATTATAGATGCGGCCGCTATGGAAAGACACAGCCGGTCGCCATGCGTTATCCCCTCCTGAGCCGTAGCGCAGGGGAGTTTATAGGGACCGTCGATCAGAAGATAATCGGGAGCTATGGGCAAAGCTTCCACCGCCATGGCCATGGCCTTGAAAGTAGCCTGAAGGATATTGATCCTGTCGATTTCCGGAGCTTCGACAGCGCCAAGGCCGACGCCTTTGGCGCACTTCCGGATGATGTCGTAGCAGGATTCCCTCTGCGTGGAGCTCAAAAGCTTCGAGTCCCTGACGAGAGGCAGTTCGGCTTCGGGCGGCAGCATTACGGCGGCGGCGACCACTGGACCGGCCAGAGGCCCCCTGCCCGCTTCGTCAATGCCCGCCAAAAATTGAAAACCCCGCTTGAGCGCCTCCTCTTCGAAGAGCCTTTGCGGGGTTTGGGCGGCTTTGGACGCCACGCCTATCTTCTCTCTTGGATACGGGCAGCCTTGCCAACTCGATTCCGGAGATAGTACAGTCTTGCGCGACGAACGCGTCCGCGTCGAAGGATTTCGATCCTGTCAATTTGCGGCGTATGCAACGGGAATATTCTCTCCACGCCGACCCCGTAGGAAACTTTCCGCACTGTGAAAGACGCTCCCATTCCGCCTCTGTGACGCCGAATCACAACGCCCTCGAAAACCTGGATGCGCTCTTTGTCTCCTTCACGAATCTTAACATGCACCTTCACGCTGTCACCCACCCGAAAGGGGGGAATGTCCACACGCATGTTATCTCTATCAAGACTTTCAACTATATTTACGCCCATCGTTTTTCCTCCACCGGTTTTCTTATTTAAGAATACGAATCACTCTCTGTATAAAAGCCTGTCCATAAGGATTGCAGCCGCACAACGAACGGACAGATGGTTGTAACCGTCGACGCCGCGTATCCCCTCCAGTACGGCGTCCGCCTCCTCCAATACGGATTCGGCCAGTCCCCAGGCGGTGCCAAACAATAAAAGGAGAGGCGAATTCCCTTGCGTTACAATTTTCCTGGCGTCCCGCTGCGTGAGAACGCCGGGCGCATCTTTCGCGGTAGTCGCCCAAACAAGCGGATCTTTTCCGCATTCTTCCCGAATTTCACTTGTTGCGTCGGCGATGCTTTCCACCAGCCGCAGCCTCCGCAACGCGACGCCTCTATCGGAATGCAGCTCCCTTCCCACGCCATCGCGCCAATGGCTTATCAACCGTTCCGAGAGGACCTTCTGATCCTTCAGGGGAGTCACTATGAAACATGCGGGCAAGTTATAGGTGCACGCAGTCCGCGCCAGATCGTGAAGGTCCAGGTTGGTTACGGCGGAAGCTATCACATCCCCGTTCCGGTTCACAACCGGATAATGCACAAGAGCCACATAAAAAGGAGCAGCGCCATTAGCAGGCATCGGAGCCTCTCCTTTTGTCGAAGCTCTCCTCCAAGGCTTCCTCCGCTTTGGCAAGGAGCGCGGCATCCTCGGGCTTTAGCGTCAGCCGGGCGAAAAGATCCGGCCGCCTCCGCCTCGTCCTCAGAAGAGCCTGAGCCCTGCGCCAGCGCTCTATGGCCTCGTGATGCCCCGAGAGAAGCACATCCGGAACCCGAAGTCCTCTGAACTCCTGAGGGCGCGTGTACTGAGGGTATTCCAAAAGGGGCTCCGCGAAGGATTCCGCCCTCGCAGACGCCTCATTGCCAAGCACGCCGGGAATAAGGCGCGAGATGGCGTCGATCGCCACCATGGCCGCCACTTCGCCGCCCGTCAGCACGTAGTCGCCAATCGATAGTTCGTCATCCACAAAGTGGTCGGCGACACGTTCGTCCACGCCTTCATACCGGCCGCATACGAACGCCACACGCGGAAGCCTGCTAAGCTCACCGGCGATACCCTGGTTGAACAGCCGTCCCTGAGGGCTCAAAAGGACGACCCACGGCTTGGGACCGCCTGCTTTGAGGTCATCGAGGGCCCGCACAATCGGCTCCGGCTTCATGACCATACCTTCTCCGCCCCCGAAGGGACGATCGTCGGTCATCAGATGCTTGTCTTGCGCATAGTCGCGGATGTTGTGCAGCCGGACCTCTATGAGGCGTCGTTCTATGGCTTTGCCCAGGATGCTCTCGTGCAGAGGGGACGAAAACATTCCAGGGAAGAGCGTCAAAATATCAAAGATCATCCATCAAACCGTCCGGCAGATCAACCGCCATTCGTCCCTCATCAAGATCGATCCGGCGAATAACGTCATCCACAGCGGGGATGAGCACTTCTTTTCCCTCGGATTCGACTACATAAACGTCGTTGCCGCCTGTTTCGATGATTCCCCGGAGCGTCCCGATTTCTTTACCCTCCATGGTCTCAACGATAAGGCCAATGAGCCGGTAGTGGTAGTACTCCCCTTCCGAGGCGGGAGGAAGGCGATCTTCCGGAAGAAAAAGCTCTTCGCCTCGAACGCTCTGAGCTTCTTCGATGTTTGTAAGCTCTTCAAACCGGACAACCCATAATTTACCCTGGGCTTTGAGGGCGACTATTGTAAGCCCTCTGTCCCCGCGCCCTTCCCGCAACTGCAAAACGAGCTTGGCGCCGGCTTTCTGAACCGACAGACTCTCACCATATGCATATACTTTAACGGCGCCGGCGATTCCGTGGGGCTTGACTATCTTTCCCACGGCAATCAGGCGAGGCTTTTCCATCTCTTACTCTATGATCTCCAGGACAGCCCGTTTCCGTATTTTTGTTGAAGCGGCGCTTAAAATCGTTCTCATTGCACGGGCGGTTCGCCCCTGTTTTCCAATTACTTTGCCCAAGTCCTCTTTGGCTACCCGCAGCTCAATAACCGATGTCTGTTCACCTTCAATCTCAGACACCTTGACTTTTTCGGGGTTATCCACCAAAGCCCGTGCCATAAACTCGATCAATTCCTTCAACATGGCGACCTCCGGATTTTATGCACCGCGATGGTTTGTCATTTACGAAGCCTGACCGACAACCTCAACTTTGTGCTTTCGCATCAAGCTGCTAACCGTATCAGACGGCTTTGCTCCCTGCTCGAGCCAATAACGAAGCCGCTCACTGTTGATCTTGACTTCCGCTTGCTCCGGCAGTGGATTGTAGGTGCCAATGCTTTCGATAAACCGACCATCACGCGGAGACTCCGAAGGAGCTACCACGATCTTGTAAAAGGGTCTCTTCTTTCTTCCTCGACGAGCTAAACGTATGCGTACCGACATGTTGTGAGAATTACCTCCCTTCAAACTGAAACAAAGCCATCATGATTCCTTGAAAACGATTCATACCGTTTTGGAACCACCCACCACTGTTGCAAATTGCTTCATATACCTCATTTCCTGGAATTTAAAAAGGAAAAAATGCTTTCTTTTTACGGACTTTGCCTTTCTTCTTTTTGGTAGAGCCCCCGCCGCCCATAACCTGACGCATCATCTTGCGCGCTTCCTCGTAGCTTTTGAGCAGCCGGTTGACTTCCTGAACGCTCGTGCCGCTGCCGTTTGCTATGCGCTTTCGCCTGCTTCCGTTGATGATATCGGCATTCTTGCGCTCCCCCTTCGTCATGGAATTGATGATCGCTTCCATGCGAACGAATTCCTTCTCATCGATCTGCACCTTCTTCAACTCTTTGAGCATTCCCATGCCGGGGAGCATGTTGATGATATTTTGCAGAGAGCCCAACTTCTTCACCTGCCTGAGCTGATTTCGAAAATCCTCGAGACTGAAGGAATCGTCGCGGAATTTTCGAGCCAGCTCTTCGGCCTGTTTTTCATCGAAGGTTTCCTGAGCTTTCTCGATGATGGAGAGCATGTCACCCATGCCCAAAATCCGGGAGCTCATCCGGTCCGGATGGAACACTTCGAGAGAATCCAGCTTCTCGCCCGTTCCGATGAACTTGATGGGACTTCCGGTAACGGATCGAATGGAAAGCGCGGCGCCGCCTCGGGCGTCGCCGTCCAGCTTGGAGAGCACCACTCCGGTAATCTCGAGAGCTTCATGAAAAGCCGCCGCCACTTTCACCGCATCCTGACCCGTCATAGCGTCTGCAACGAGCAGAATCTCGGCAGGCGCAAGGATGCCCTTCAAGCGTCTCAGCTCGTCCATGAGCTCCGTATCGACATGAAGCCTGCCTGCGGTATCCACCAGAATAGTGTCGCAGTTTTGAAGCCGCGCATACTGGATGGATTCGCGCACGATATCCTCGGGCTTCTGATCGACCGTGGAAGGATATACGGGAAGCCCCAACTGCTTCCCAAGCGTAGTCAGCTGATCGATGGCCGCAGGCCGATAAACGTCGGCGGGAACAAGGCAGGGCCGCCTCTTCTCCTGGACGAGCTTTCGAGCCAGCTTGCCCGTTGTAGTCGTCTTTCCGGAACCCTGGAGCCCGACCATCATGAGCGGCACGGGTGGGCGACCGATCAGCCGCAGTGGAACAGCCTCTCCCCCCATCAGATTGGTCAGCTCTTCATTGACGATCTTGATGACCTGCTGACCCGGGGTAAGGCTTTGCATCACCTCTTGCCCTACGGCGCGCTCGGCTATGCGAGCGACAAAATCCTTCGCCACCTTGAAGTGAACGTCGGCTTCAAGAAGAGCCATACGCACTTCCCGCAGCGCTTCCTTTATGTTCTCTTCGGTCAGCTTGCCCTGACCTCGAAGATTTTTGAAAACTTTTTGAAATTTATCGGACAAATTATCGAACATTTTGATCACCACATTATAGTTTGGACGGGAGTTGCTCAATATGATTCAGAAAGTGTAATCGTAGCCGTCTTGGGCGCGTCTGTCAAGGAAGCGCATTTGCTTCCGGCAATTCTCATCTTGCCTCATGAAGATAGAGCTGGATTACCCAGCATTGTTCCAACACTGCTCATTCTAAAACAAGATAGGCAATGCGCAAGTGGAGCCGCGCCCACACACTCGATCGCTTGAAATCGCTAATTATCGAGAAGAAACCGGGCAATCCTGCGACTGCAGCCTGAATGCAAATCGAGAAAGGAGCCGGCATTTCCCATGGCTCCTTCTTGTGGCTCCGCATTGCGGAGGCATCTATCCAGCGCGTCTTCAAGCTCGGCGCGCGACTCAACCCTGTGACAGCAGCCGGAACCAAGGAGGCCGGCCTCGATTTCACGAAAATTGAAAAGATGAGGTCCCCACAGAGCGGGTTTTCCCTGAGCGACGGCTTCGAGGGGATTGTGCCCTCCGAAAGGAACGAGGCTGCCGCCGATAAAGGCGGCGTCGGCAAGCGCATAAAAACGACTTAGCTCGCCCAAAGTGTCAAGAATAAACACTGCGCTGCCCTCGGCGCGCTCGTTTGCGGATCGCTTGGCTGCTGACGACCCGTACCGACTGCAGAGGTCGGAAAGAGCCTCGGCGCGCTTTATGTTTCGCGGCGCAAGGATCAGGAGCAGGTCTGGGCGAGAGCGCCTCAAGCTTCTGTGGACGTCGAGAAGCATCTCTTCTTCGCCTTCATGAGTGCTCCCCGCGACCCAGGCCGGTCGTCCGGGCAAGATCCCGGCGCTTTCTCGCAGAGTAGATATCTCGGAGGCGGAAAGAGGCTTTCGCACGGAATCGAATTTGAGGTTACCCGCCGCATGAACCCGTTCTGGAATCGCCCCTAAAGCAATAAACCGCTCCCTGTCCATTTCCGACTGTCCAAAAATATGGTCGAACCTATGGAAAGGCAGCCCATGAAATCTCCCGAGCTTTTGCATCTTTCGATACGAGGCTTCGGAAATGCGGCCATTGACGAGAAAAACAGGAATCTCCTTCTTCTTTAGAACACTGAGCAAACCGGGCCAGATATCCGTTTCAACCAGCACGAAGCGGCTTGGCTTGATCCGGCGCGCTACTCTCTCGACAGCCCAGGGGAAATCGTGCGGAAGAAAGAAAAAGTGCGTCACCCAGTTGCCCAATCGCGAACGCGCAATATTCTGCCCCGTTTCCGTCGCCGTTGAAAATACGATTTCCGTCGAAGGCGAAAGCTCTTTTAGCGCTTCTATCAGTGGAGCAACAGAGAGAACCTCTCCAACCGAAAGCGCGTGGACCCAAATGCGGGGAGCCGGCGGCAAGCTCGTCGGCGCCTTAAGTCCTAAGCGCTCCAGGCAGCTTTTCCGGTATTTTCCATCGATGCGCGATCTCAGTTGATAGTAGAAAAAGAAAAGCGGCCAGGCGCACGACAAGGCGGCGCTATAGAAGCTGTGTGGAATAGCGCCGGGCGTCGAACGAGGCGGTGCGTTCGGTGAGGGGTCATCGGCGCCCTGTTCCATGAGAGCCAGTTCAGCCACGCGAGCGGCGACTCCGGGCTCGCCCAGCTCCCTTCGAATTTCGGCGAGCGCTTTCCGTTGCTCCTTCAATTTCATTGGATCAGTCAAGAAGAGGGAAGCCTCGGCGGCAATCTTCTTCGCCGTTGCGTCATATTGCAGCAGCTCCGGAACTATTTTCCGCCCTGCGATGATGTTCGGGAGCGAAACATATTTCACCTTTATGAGTCGACGTCCCAGGCGATACGTGAGCTTTGAGACTCTGTAGACCACAATCATTGGAGATCCCAGGATGGCGGTCTCCAACGTCGCAGTGCCGGACGCCGCAATCACGAGGTCGCACGCCCTCACCACGCCGTATGTGTCCCCTGAGACTATGCGGACAGGCGCATTGCGCTTCTTGACTTCTTCTCCAACCATGAGCGGATCGAGCGTCGGAGCAACGGGAAGAATGAAGGATACGCCCGGAATCTTTTGACTCAGGAGAAGGGCTCCGTCCAGTAGAATGGGAAGAAGGGAGCGCACTTCGCTATGTCGGCTCCCGGGAAGCAAGCCTACCAGAAAAGACGCCCCTGCAGGCCTGTAGAGATCGCTCGCCTGATCGCGCGGCGGCGCGGCATCGAGGACATCCAGAAGAGGATGTCCCACATAATGGACTCCCACTCCGTAACGCTCATAAAAAGCGGGCTCAAACGGAAGGATAACCGCCATGGAATCGACGAGCCGCTTGATCGTGCGAACGCGTCCGCTCCTCCAAGCCCAAACCTGGGGGCTGATATAATAGAAAACTCTTATTCCAAGGCGTTTGGCCAGACGGGCAAGAAGAAAATTGAAGTCGGGAAAATCGATAAGGACGACAAGATCGGGCTTCTCAACGGCAAAATACGCTTTTATCTTTCGCCAGGCGCCAAAAATAGCATCCTTGTGCCGGAAAACCTCAAAAAGGCCGACGACGGCGAGGTCCCTGTTGTCCACCAGCACGGAGGCGCCGGCGCGCCTCATCATCGGGCCGCCCAGGCAGGCAATTGAAGCTTCGGGGGCAAGCGCCTTCATGGCCCTTATCAGGTGAGAGCCATGAAGGTCCCCGGAAGCTTCTCCTGCGCTTATAAAGATTTTGCGAATGCCGGACTTCCGGAAAGCTCCCATTTTTCGCGTGTTTGCTCTTCAATTTGATGCGAGATGTCCAGCGCGACAGCCAGCGCCTGCCGACCCGCTAAGCCGTCCACAACGGGAGTCCCGCCAGTTTGGACCGTCTTGAGAAATGTGGCTATTTCATCCTCCAGAGCATCCTTTTCCTCAATTTGCAGCTCTTCGATGGAAATCTGCGGATATCCCGCCTCGTCGGATTCCTTTTCCCTGGCGACCAGATAGGCGCTCTTATCGGCATAATTGGCGGAAACATAACAGTTTTCCTGGAAGATTCTAAGCTTCCGCATGTTCTTCACCGAAATCCGACTGGCCGTCAGGTTGGCGACGGCCCCATTTTCAAATTCAATTCTCACGCTCGCAATATCGGGCAGCTTCGTCAGCACGGAAACCCCTGCGGCCCTGATTTGTTTGACGGGCGAATTGATGATGTGAAGCGCAATATCTATGTCGTGGATCATGAGATCCAGGATGACGTCCACCTCAAGGCCCCGTTCGTTGAACAGCGCAAGGCGGTCGGCCTCGAGAAACATCGGGTTTTTGATCCGCGGCGCGATGGATTTGAAGGCCGCATTGAACCGTTCGAGATGCCCGACCTGCAGGGCGCAGCCTTTTTCCCGAGCAATCTTCACCAGCGCGTCAGCCTCTTCCAAGGTCCTGGTCATCGGCTTTTCCAGGAGCACGTGAATGCCGGCGTCTATAAAGTCCTTTGCGATGGCAAAATGATGAGTGGTGGGCGTGACGATGCTCACGGCGTCGACTTTGCCGATAAGCTCGCGGTAGTCCGTCATCGGAAGGGCTTTGACCTCGTCTGCAACCCTTCTGGCCTGAGCCTCGTTGGCGTCCACCACAGCAACCAAATTAGCTTCGGGAAGCCTCGCGTATTTATGCGCGTGAAATCTTCCAAGATAGCCCACACCCACGACTCCGACACGCAACGCATCCGACGCGGGGCTCCGGATGAGTATCGCAGGCGGCTTCGCGGCAGGAGCAGCCGGAGCCTTCACATTCAAATAACTGGGCTCGTCGAGCCTACGCAGTTGATAATCATGCTCAGCATCGGCGATATCCTCTTCGCCTCGGGCCATGATGGTTATTCGCGCTGCGTCCGCTGCATCGATCATCTTCTCGCGGTCGAACATCAGGGTCCGTCCGGCCTCGACGACGAGCACCTTCGCCTGCACCCGCTTCATAGTCTCGATAGTGTCGAGCCCTACCGCGGGCACATCGAACCTCAGATCCTGAGTGGGCTTGCTCACCTTGATTATAACGGCCCCCTCGCGGCACAATCTACCGCCTCGCAGGATGGTCGCATCCGTGCCATCTATCCCCTCAACCGCCAGCACAGCCAGATTCTTTACCACGAGGCACTGGCCTATGTCCAAAAAACCGACGGCCTTCGCCGTCTTCCACCCGAAAGTGATATCCGCAAGCTCCTGACGGTTGGGCTTGCGCCGGGTGAGAACGCCTTCAGGGGAAAGCAATGATGGCAAAAAGAGGGTGGAAGGCTCCACGCGGATTCCTTCCAGCTCGAGCTCCTCGGCCAGAGCCCTGAGAAGATGGTCGTCATTATTTTTGCGTATCTTATTCAAGAACTTCACTGCCCGCCAGTCGGGACGGATGCGAGTGTAGAGCTTGGTCTTGTCTATGGTTCCCGCCATGGCCGCGCGTAGAATTCCGGCGCTCTTGAAGGTGTTGATCAGCGCATTCAGCTTGCCGAGCTTCAACATGTGGAATTCTTTAACATATTTGCCAAGGGCAGGGTTGGTTTCGCCCTCGAAGCCCACGGCCACGACTTCGACCCCGGCCTGTCCGGCCGCATGAGCAAAAAGGAGCGGAAACTGCCCGCCCCCCGCAATCAAACCGATTTGTCCGTTCTGCCGTTGTACTCCCGAATCGCCACTATTCATCATTCCGCTGCTACCTTGTTACTCCACGTTTCGAGCTGTCTATCATAAATTGAAGAAGAGTCTCCACTTCGGGAACAATTCCGATTTCCTCGCGCACCTTCTCAATGGCGTCGTCAAGAACCAGGCCGGAACGGAAAAGCATCTTGTAGCTCCTTTTTAGCGCCAGGATCGATTTACTCGAGAAGCCGCTCCTCCTGAGCCCGACTAAATTGGGCCCGTAGAGCTTTGCAGGCGCGCCAAAGGCAAGCATGTACGGAGGAATGTCCATCCTCAGACCGGATTTGCCGCCGATAAAGGCATAGGCGCCGATCCTGACAAACTGATGGACCGCCACCAGGCCTCCGATCTGGACCTTGTCTTCGACATGCACATGCCCTCCAAGCGTTGCGGCATTGGCCATGATGATATCGCTGCCGAGCCGGCAATCGTGGGCTATATGCACGTAGGCCATCAGGTAGTTGCGGCTCCCGATGCGCGTCACGCGCTCTTGCTTGGTTGTTGCGCGGTGAATGGTCACATTTTCACGTATTACATTTCCATCGCCGATGATGACGTGAGTCTCATCGCCCCGATATCCGATATCCTGAGGCGGCAATCCGATGGTCGTGAATGGATATATCTGGTTATTCTCGCCTATCGTCGTCCAGCCGTCCACCACGGCATGCGGTCCGATGACGGTTCCTGAGCCGATGCTGACATTCGGACCGATAACAGAATAGGCCTTTATGGTTACGTCCTCCGCAAGCTTCGCCTCGGGAGAAACTATCGCAGTGGGATGAATTTCCATAAAATCGAGTGACTCCTTCCTCCAGCCGCGATTATTCCGCGTCTCCGCCTTTTCCTTGATCGACCGTGGCCATGAGCTCTGCTTCAGCAACTAGAGCCCCGTCAACGAAGGCTTCCCCCTTCATCTTGAAAACCGGTCCCCTCTGCTTCAAGAGCTTCAGCTTCATGATCAACTGATCGCCGGGACGAACGGGCTTTCGAAAGCGCACCTTGTCCATGCCCATGAAGTAAACTGCGCCCGTCTCCAACTGGGGCGATATGTGGAGGGCCAGGACGCCTCCGGTCTGCGCCAGCGCTTCCACGATCAAGACTCCCGGCATTATGGGCTCAGACGGAAAATGGCCCTGGAAAAAGGGCTCGTTCATCGTCACATTCTTTAGACCAACGATCTCGTCCGAAGAAACTTCAAGAACACGGTCAAGTAGAAGAAAAGGATAGCGGTGTGGCAAGGTTTTAAGAATTTGAAGTATGTCTTCGCTCATTTCATCCTCTCGTTCAACGCTTCCTCGAGCTGTCGAACTCTCTTCTCGAGCTTCTTGAAATCATCTCGAAAAGACGAAAGCCGCTTTATGTTCATAAAATTCTTAAGCCATTCCTTCTGGGGCGCTGCAGGAATCCCGATCATGTCTTCTCCTGGCTTTATGGAATGAGCCACACCCGACTTTGCGCCCACTCTCGCTCCATCCCCTATCTCGATATGCCCGGCGATTCCAGCCTGACCGGCCAGAACGACATGTTTGCCGAGACGCACGCTCCCCGAAACTCCAACTTGCGCAATAAGTATCGAATGCTCGCCGACAACAACATTGTGAGCTATCTGCACGAGATTATCGATCTTCGTCCCGCGCTGTATCCAGGTTCGGCCAAAGGCCGCGCGGTCCACGGCGCAGTTGGCGCCGATCTCCACATCGTCATCGATCTGTACGACGCCGACTTGCGGAATTTTGTGATGCCGACCCTGTTTATCCTGAGCGTAGCCGAACCCGTCTCCGCCGATCACAGTGCCGCTGTGGATCGTAACTCGGTTTCCGATAACCCGTCAACGAAGGCTTCCCCCTTCATCTTGAAAACCGGTCCCCTCTGCTTCAAGAGCTTCAGCTTCATGATCAACTGATCGCCGGGACGAACGGGCTTTCGAAAGCGCACCTTGTCCATGCCCATGAAGTAAACTGCGCCCGTCTCCAACTGGGGCGATATGTGGAGGGCCAGGACGCCTCCGGTCTGCGCCAGCGCTTCCACGATCAAGACTCCCGGCATTATGGGCTCAGACGGAAAATGGCCCTGGAAAAAGGGCTCGTTCATCGTCACATTCTTTAGACCAACGATCTCGTCCGAAGAAACTTCAAGAACACGGTCAAGTAGAAGAAAAGGATAGCGGTGTGGCAAGGTTTTAAGAATTTGAAGTATGTCTTCGCTCATTTCATCCTCTCGTTCAACGCTTCCTCGAGCTGTCGAACTCTCTTCTCGAGCTTCTTGAAATCATCTCGAAAAGACGAAAGCCGCTTTATGTTCATAAAATTCTTAAGCCATTCCTTCTGGGGCGCTGCAGGAATCCCGATCATGTCTTCTCCTGGCTTTATGGAATGAGCCACACCCGACTTTGCGCCCACTCTCGCTCCATCCCCTATCTCGATATGCCCGGCGATTCCAGCCTGACCGGCCAGAACGACATGTTTGCCGAGACGCACGCTCCCCGAAACTCCAACTTGCGCAATAAGTATCGAATGCTCGCCGACAACAACATTGTGAGCTATCTGCACGAGATTATCGATCTTCGTCCCGCGCTGTATCCAGGTTCGGCCAAAGGCCGCGCGGTCCACGGCGCAGTTGGCGCCGATCTCCACATCGTCATCGATCTGTACGACGCCGACTTGCGGAATTTTGTGATGCCGACCCTGTTTATCCTGAGCGTAGCCGAACCCGTCTCCGCCGATCACAGTGCCGCTGTGGATCGTAACTCGGTTTCCGATAACGCACCCGTCCAGGACGGTCACGCCCGGATAGACGATGCAATCTTCGCCTACCCTCACACCGGCGCCAAGGTAGGCGCCGCCGTAAATTCGGGTGCGCGCGCCGATCCGGCAGTCGGAGCCTATCTGAGCGAGGGCTCCAACGCGAAGGCCCGAGCCCAGCTCGCAGTTTTCACCAACGCACGCCGTCGCATGAAGCCCCTCGGCCAGAAATGGGGGCTCGTAGAAAAGCTGCGCCGCTTTTGCAAACGCCAGGTACGGCATCTCTGCAACAAGCAAGGGAAAATCGACCTCGGCCAGCGCAGGAGGAACAATCAAAGCCGCGGCTTTGCATTGGTCGAGGAGCTTGACATAACGGGAATTGACGATGAAGCTGAGCGCGCCCGGCGCTGTATCCTCAATGGGACGCATCCCAAAAATGCGAATGGAAGGATCGCCTTTCAGCGTAGCCCCAATCATCTCGGCAAGCTCGCCCAGAGAGAAGGACTTACTCGCTCTTCTTTCAACGCCGGTTTCCGTCATTCTGATATCTCCCCGGGTAATGGCTGGTGTTCCCTCACCCGACAACGCGATCTCTCTTCATTCTGCCCGCCAGGGAGCGGTCTGAAGCGTGGGGGCTATTGAAATTGTATTGGAACTGATCTTCCCTCACCCTAACCCTCTCCCTGAAGGAGAGGGGACCCACCACTCACATTCCGTCACCAGTTACATTGCGCCAGCTCGCAGACCTGTAGGTTGGGTTGAGCGATAGCGAAACCCAACATCGATCGGCAAAATCGTTGGGTTTCGCTATCGCTCAACCCAACCTACGCCTGCATCGGCTCTGCCCCGGG
>CAZOEL010000007.1:0-76747 GCA_964578835.1 uncultured Syntrophobacteraceae bacterium
TAGAGGAGAGGATGGGCATCTCGGCCAGAGACATCTACGGGCTTACGGAGATGGGAGGCCCTGGCATGGGGT
Organism: uncultured Syntrophobacteraceae bacterium; assembly: GCA_964578835.1. GTDB lineage: Bacteria > Desulfobacterota > Syntrophobacteria > Syntrophobacterales > Syntrophobacteraceae > CAZOEL01. Next base: position 73 of record CAZOEL010000007.1, read on the forward strand.
TCGACTGTGACGCTCAGGAAGGATTGCATATAAATGAGGATCACTTCATAGCCGAAATCGTGGACCCGATAACGCTTGAGCCCGTTCCCATGGGGCAAAGAGGGGAGCTCGTCCTTACCGCCATCCAAAGAAGGGCAATGCCTCTTGTCAGATACCGCACCAAGGACATCACTACGCTAAGACGTGAGAAATGCTCGTGTGGGCGCACCCTGGTGAAGATGGACAAGGTCACCGGACGCTCCGACGACATGCTCATCATCAACGGCGTCAACGTCTTCCCCTCTCAGGTCGAATCGCTCCTGAGCGACATCGAGGAAGTGGAGATGCAGTACGTGCTCGTGGTGGGCAAGAGGAAGCATCTCGATGACGTCAAGCTCAGAATTGAAGTGAGAAAAGACGTTTACGAAGCTGGGCAGGAGAAGCTTTCGCAAGTTCAGAACAAAATAGGCACACATATAAAAGATATGCTGGGCATCACTGTCGGCGTTGAATTGGCTCCGCCAAAAGCTCTCACGAGAAGCGAAGGAAAAGCGGTGCGCATCATAGATGAAAGGCCGAAATAGTCCGGAGATCTGGAACTCGAAGCCGATATGCGTTCTCAATGCTCATAAGCTTCTTAATGCTCAAGCTCCTGCTCTGCGCCGCAAAGCAAGTTTCCTGAAGCCCGGCGCGCTTCTTCCTGTTGCTGCTCTACTTCGTCGCTCAAAAACGACTTGTATGGTCACGTTGCCGAAAAAGACCGAATGGCCTGTTAGGTATAGGAATCTTGCCTTCGGTTGAATCCAATCCGGCTATCCTCCAAACGAATCCGTTCACCGCAGAAATGCAGAAGACGCTGCGTGAGCGAAACGAGTGGAGCCCAAGCAGTGGCTTTATCAAAGCGACTAATGGCTGTGCGGTTCTTCGCGTTTACTCCGCGGGCTTCTGCGTTTCCAAAGTGAATGTTCAGCCCAGCAAAAGGAGGTCTCAATGAAGCTCAAGCAAATCGTGTTGTCGATAGAAAACTCACCGGAGCGTCTCTACCAGGTCACCAACGCCTTGGGGGAGGCGGGAATCAACCTGAGAGCGCTCAATCTGGTGGACACCGGGGAATTCGGGCAGCTCAAGCTTTTGGTCTCGGATTTGCCGAAGGCCAGGCGCATTCTCATGGAGCTTCAGATGCCGGCTTTCGTCAACGAAGTGGTGGCGGCCGAGATGCCGGATGTGCCCAGAAGCCTTGCCGGCGTGTTGAAGCCTTTGACCGAGGCGGGACTCTATCCGACCAGCATGTATGCCTTCCATGGCTCTTCTCAAGGCAAGGTGGTCATGATCTTCCGGTTCAGCGACAATGACAGGGCTGTGGAGATGCTCGAGCGAATGGGCGTCAGGATCCTGGACTCCGAAGCCTTTGGAATACTTGAAAGCGGAAAATAAAAGGGAAAGGTGAAGTGGATCATGAAAGATAAAGCCGACTTTAGTCCTAAGAAGTTTGCAGTGGTCGGAGCCGGTCCGGTCGGATGCATTGTGGCGGCCTTCCTTGCAAAGGGCGGCTATGAGGTGTCGATTTGCGATGTCATCCCCGAGCTTGTCGATCCGGCGAAAGACTCCGGAATCACCATAGAAGGCTCTGAGACGCTCCACCAAACGATCCCGCACACGTGCCACAGCGTCGATGAATTGGCCGGGTTTGATCCCGACGTCATCTTTATAACCGTCAAAGCCAATGCTCTTCCTCTCATCTCATCGGCCATAGAGGAATTCCATAGAGACGGCATGTACGTCATCAGCTGGCAGAATGGAATCGACACAGAGCTCGAGATCTCCAAAGTGCTCGGCAAGCCTCCCGTCATGCGCGGGGTAGTGAACTGGGGATGCGGGTTGAAGAAGCCCTGCCATGTGGTGATGCCTTTCCATCACCCGCCGCACTTCCTCCAGGAGCTCGCGCCGGAGTCTGGAGGGGCGGCCGCAGCGATAGCGGCGGTGCTGAGCGAGTGCGGACTTCCAACCGAGCATACCAGTCAGATCGTCCCGATGGTCTGGAGGAAGGCCGTGATGAACTCGAGCATGAATCCCGTGTGCGCCGTCACTGGCCTCACCATGGCTCAGGCGACCGGAGACCCGATCATCTTCGGGCTCGTGGACTCTCTCGTAAAAGAGTGCATCAAAGTCGCCCGCGCAAACGACATCGTCCTTGGCTGGGACTACTACCCCAAAGCCATCGAATATCTCAAGAATGCAGGCGCCCACAAGCCATCCATGTTGATGGACATAGAGGCGGGACGCCGCACGGAAATTGATTTCATGAACGGGAAATTCATCGAGTACGGAATAAGAGCCGGAATAGAGACTCCCTACAACATAACGCTCCAGTCTCTGGTGAAGGGACTCGAGTCCACCATTCAATCCGGCAAGAAATGAGGCGCTGACCTCAAGCCGAACGGTCGCCTCAAAAGACGAAAGGCATCCCGCCGGCGTCGGCGCATAGGGGCGACTCATGGTCTAGGCAACGCCATCGATATCGGAGGTCAAACGTGGCTCACTGGATGAACTTAGGACAAAATCTCAAGGTCAATGCGAGAAAGTTTGCGGATAAGATTGCGCTGAAGGAGAAGAACAGAAGTTTCACCTATGCTCAGACCAACGAGCGCGTGAATCGGCTGGCGCATAGTCTCCTCTCCTCGGGGCTGGGAAAGGGAGACAAGGTTGCCGTCTTATTGGAGAACAGCGTTGAAATCGTAGAATTATACCTCGCAACGGCCAAGACCGGCCTAATCATTATACCCATTAACTTCCGTCTGGTCGGGCGCGAAGTTGAATATATCCTCAATAACTCCGACGCCAAAGCATTGTTCGTTCACCAACAATTCACGGCTACGGTCGATCAAATCAGAGCGGATTTGCCCAATCTCGCGCCCGATCGCTATTTTGTCGTGGGTAAAGAAACAGAGGGCTATCGCGAGTATGAATCATTGCTTGGCGGAGGGTCTGCCGAGGAGCCTCAATGTGAAGTGCTGCCTTCGGATACCTGGATTCTCATCTACACGTCGGGCACTACGGGAAAGCCCAAAGGGGTGCTGCGCTCCCATGAGTCTCACATCGCCTATTACCTGCTCAATGCGCTGGAGTTCGGCTTTACCAAAGACGATATTTGCATGAACGTAATGCCTCTTTGCCACATCAATTCGGTCTACTTCACTTTCACCTTCACCTACCTTGGGGGGACCGCCTATATTCATCCCGCCATGTCTTTCAGGGCTGATGAAGTGCTGGAGATCATAGAGAGAGAAAAGATCACTTTTATCTCCCTTATCCCCACCCACTACAGTCTTATCCTGAGCGCATCAGAAGAAGCGCGCAAACGCGATGTGAGCTCCATCCGCAAGCTGCTCTGCTCGTCGGCTCCCGTGAGACAGAAAATGAAGATGGAGATCATGGAGTTCTTTCCGGGCGTGCAGCTCTATGAGGCCTATGGATCGACTGAAGGCGGCATGGTCACCATTCTCAAGCCCGAAGACCAGCTGAAGAAACTGGGCTCCATTGGATGCGAGGTTCTGGGCACCGATTGCATAAAACTTCTCGGTATGAACGGGGATGAGGTTCCTGTTGGGGAAGTAGGGGAGATCTACTCTTGTGGGCCGATGCTCTTCGACGGGTATTATAAGCTGCCTGAAAAGACCGCTCAGGCTTTTCGCGGCAAATACTTTTCCGCAGGCGATATGGGTAGAAAGGATCCCGATGGCTATTACCATATTGTCGATAGAAAAGACAACATGATCATCACGGGCGGAGAGCATGTTTATCCTAGCGAAGTAGAAGAGTTGGTGGGAAGCCACGAGTATGTCTATGATTGCGCCTGCATCGGCGCTCCCGACGAGAAATGGGGCGAAAAGGTGGTTGTAGTAGTGGTGGCGAAGCAGGGACTATCTGAAGCGCAGATCAACGAGGATGTTATAAAGGAATACTGCAAAGATAACCTGGCTGCTTACAAGCGTCCCAAAGATGTGATCTTCATCAAGCCGGAAGAAATGCCGCGTACTGCAACGGGGAAGATTCTGCACAGAGAATTGCGGCGGACCCTTGTTTAGCGACCAGGGAGATGACTGAGGGGATGCCTCGGGACCAGGATTGATCGTACTCGCCTGGAGACGGCGACCGTGCGGGTGCTCCATATGCTCTCTCGGCGGTCGCCTCCAAGGCTTTTTTGCAAAGCTGGGCGCATGCGCCGGGACTAATTGCCTGAGCCGATCCCCCTGTCTATGACTAGTTACGAGGTGTATGAGGCCGTCTCGCAACTCTGTTTTCCGGCAGTATTTGCTTTGGAGTGTTCAATTTATAAGAGGGGCATTGATGGCCGAGCAAGTGGCAAAAGACGTAAGGGAAGCAATCATAATCGAAAGCACCAGGCTTTTCCTGGCGAACGGCTTTCGTGGAACGTCGGTGAAAGAAATCACGGAAGCGGCCGGGATTGCCCGTGGCACTCTTTACTGGTACTTCCCGAGCAAGGACGATGTGCTGGTGACCATCTTCAGACGGTTTGAGAGTGAGTTTCTCGATGGCCTCATAGCGGAAACAGATCGATGCGATGGAAACTTTGAAGATAAATATCGAGCATTTGTAAAATACGCGACAGAATACGCTCGCGACAACAGGCAACTCTCGGTAGCCTTCACCACTCTGCTTGGAGAAATGGTTGGAAGCAACACAGACGCGGAGAAAGTAGTGAGGGGCATCTATGAGAGATACCATCGTTTTGTGGAGAGAATGCTCGAAGATGGTAAAAGGGACGGCTCTGTGAGTGAAGATCTGGATACTTCCATATATGCTCACATAATCATTGCGAGCAATTCCGGCATGCTTCTTGAGTGGCTCGTCTTTGGCGAGGCTCTGGATAGCAAGGCTTTTGTCACGAAGATGCGGGATGTGCTCCTCTCGGGAATCGGCGAAAAAAGGAAATAGCTCCTTCCACGGTTGAATCCTCTGGGCGCTTCTTCTTCCGAAGACAGCAGCAATCAGCATTACCGCTTTTCTTCATAATCGTCTTCTCCTCGTGGAAATCATCGGCCATTCAGTAGGAACCATGTTCCACCGGTATCACGCCATCCATATTGAAGACTTTACCAGGCCATTGACCAATTTGAATCCTTTCTGAAAAGTCTTGACCCAAGCGCCAAAAACAAAAAGGGAATCAAGCCTTGTTTCTCTAATCGCCTGATTCCCCTTGATTTCCTGGAGGGTGAGTGACCGGACTTGAACCGGCAGCCTCTGGGGCCACAACCCAGTGCTCTAACCAATTGAGCTACACCCACCGTAAGTGCTTAAATTGATAAAACGAAGGACTAGTATCACGCTGTGGATAAAACATCAAGAAAAAAATCTGACTCATATGCGGCTGCAATTGGTGAGGAGAGCATTATGGAAAGTAACAACCCTATACTGGATAAGATCTCGGCGTTATCTCTCAGCGCAGCCTGTCTCATAATCGGTTTGGGATTCATCTTGCTGGGCGTTACGCTGCTTCCGATCATCGGGATTTTCATGGGAATTCCATTTCTAGCCCTGTCCTCTTACCTGTGGAATGAGAGAAATTATGCGCGCAAGGTTGCCATCCTGGTCGGATATCCACCCGATGGATCGAGTCATTACGCCAGGTTTGGAGGTCGAGGGATTATCCCTGTGGCAATTCTCAGCACTGAACGGAACAAAGGAGAACCCTTTGATTTCGATGCTAGAACAGTTGAGATCAAGTCTGTGAAGCTCGAGCCCGGAATGGTGAAGCCTGTAGAGAATAAAGGCTCCAGGGCAAATGGCCGGGCCCACTTCCAGGATGTCGACGGGGATGGAGATACAGATGTCGTCTTCTATTTCTCGTTGAAAGAATCGGGCTTCACAGAGGATTTAAAAGATATTTGTCTTACGGGCGAAACGGTAGATGGAGAGATCATTAGAGGGTGCGCGGCGTTTGTCTCCCGAGTCGGCAGGCTATGGGATTTAAGCCGATAATGTGTTAAGAATGATGCCTTGTCCCTAGACGCTAGGGCAGATTATCAGACTGTTGCGGCTTTTGGGAAAGGACCAGTCGAATGATGAGAAGCGAGGCGGACTTGCGCGTGGAGTTGATCCGGATCTGTCGGAGGCTTGATAGCAAAGGTTTTATTGCCGCTACAGACGGCAACGTCAGTTGCAGACTTGGCCAGGGCCTGCTGTTGGTCACCCCGAGCGGTAAAGCCAAAGGCGAATTGACGCCGATAGACCTGCTTGTGGTGGATTCGTGTGGCCAAACGGTTTCGGGAAGAGGAAGGCCATCGAGTGAAATCCGCATGCATCTCTTTGTATACGAAAAGCGTCCGGACGTGGAGGCCATCGTTCATGCGCATCCGCCGCTCCTGACGGCCTATACCCTCGCTGGCGCGCTGTTTGTGGCTGAAGCGCTGCCTGAAGTGTGGCTAAGTATTGGCTCCGTCCCCACTGCTCCGTACGCTACCCCGTCCACGCAGGAAGTCCCGGATTCGCTTGCTCCTTTTGTCGAGAATCATCAGGCGATCCTCATGGAACGGCATGGATCGCTCACCTTTGGGAGCACCTTGAAGGAAGCGTTCATGAGGCTCGAAAAGCTCGAGCACGCCGCGCATACTCTTTTCTATGCGCGGTTGTTGAGGAAAGACGCGGTCTTGCCTCTATCCCCCGATGCGTTGAGAAGGCTCGAGGCGCTTCGCTTCTGAAGTTCGATTGCCAAGATATTCATGCTCGGTCACTTTCTCGGCAACGTCCCGCTCCAAGCGCCAAGGACGGATGGCGGAGCCTCCTCGGTCTTATTGTCTCAGTCGCCGAAAGATAGAAAAAGGATTGCAATTTGATGTTCTTTGCACTTATAAATGAAGCATTAGATTGCCTGATGCGTTATCATTGCCGTTATGCTGTGTGTACGGAATAATTGGCCTTCGAGCAGAGTGGTCGAGTTGCTGCGAGTGGGGGCCGATGTGGAGGGGGCGCCCGCCAGGCGCGGGTTGTTTTGGGTCATGGAGCGGGATCGATAATATGAAAGAGGGAATCGGCGCCTTTGGTAATAGACATATCCAATTCAAACTCGCACTTTTCACAATCATTTTTGTCTGCATTGCCTTATTGCTCTACAAGACGGAATTATACCGAGTATTCATCAGCAGGCATCACCTTATTTCCTTTCTGGAATCATTGGGAGCCTGGGGAGGGGTCGGCCTTATCGCGCTTCAGGCTCTTCAAGTCCTCATAGCCCCTATTCCGGGCGAGGTCACCGGGCTATTGGGCGGGTATGTTTATGGTCCCTATTTGGGGGTGCTTCTATCCACCATAGGGCTGACGATGGGCTCCTACCTGGCCTTCGCTCTCTCCAAGGCGCTGGGTCGGCCTTTCGTGAAAAAGCTTGTGCCTGCAAGCACCCTCAAGCGTTTTGATTATCTCCTCCATCACAAAGGCGCTTTTTTCGTATTCCTGCTTTTTCTCATTCCTGGTATTCCCAAAGATTATCTTTGCTACATATTGGGCCTGGGAAGCCTTTCCACAACGGAATTTCTCGTGATAGGCGGAACGGGCCGGCTTCTGGGAACCATCTTGCTGTCGGTCGGAGGCTATTACATAAGACTGCAGCAGTACGCCAAGTTCACGATCCTGATTGCGGTTGCTCTGCTTTTCTTGTGCTGGGCATATGCTTGCAAAGACAAGCTCGAAAGATGGTTCCGACTCTGGCATATCAAGAGAAGAAGAGGGAAGATGCCCCATAGCGCGAGCCGGATGGCCACGAAAGCATGAGGCGTCTGCGTTTTGGCATGTGCGATTGAAGAGCCCCTTCTTAAATGAATTTCGGAGCCTCCAGGTAGATTATTGCTTTTAGCTTCTCCATCACTTCCTTGAGTGGAATGTTCCGTTCTAAGGCGATCCGTTTGCAATCCTCGTATTCCGGCATCATATTGACCACTCCGCTCTCCGCCTTCGCAATTTTTACCCTGACGACTCCATAAGGGGTTTCGATTTCTTTTATGGAACGTCGCGCTATAAGACGATTTTCAAGCCTCCATCTGATTCCGATCGAAGTCGTTTCACGCAGCAAGAGGTCGGCAAGCTTTTGGGCCATCGAGGGGCGGCAGAGCGCCGTGACAAGAGCTCCAGGGCGATTCTTCTTCATCTGAACGGGGGTGAGGAAGATATCCAGAGCTCCCGCGCCCAACATCTTCTCAAAGAGATAATCGTAGATTTGAGGGTTCATATCGTCAATGGTGGTCTCAAGGACGGTTACTTGCTCGGCCTCATAGCCAAGCGGCTCGTCGAGGGCTTCTCCTATGAGCAGGCGGAGCAAATTCGGTATGGGCGGATCCGAAGCGCCGGCCCCATATCCAACTTCCCTGAGGGTCATGGCGGGCGCGGGACCGAAGCCGGAAGAAAGGGTTGTTAAAATAGCGGCGCCCGTGGGCGTAAGGAGCTCGCCCACAACGCCGGTGGAATAAAACGGCTTGCCCTTGATGAGCTCGGCGACGGCCGGCGCGGGTACCGGCAGCAAGCCGTGGGCGCATTCCACGGTTCCCGATCCCACATGCAGAGGCGAGCAATAAATCCTCTCAATTCCCAGAGCTTCCAGACCCGCTACGGCCCCCACCACGTCGATGATCGCATCCATGGCGCCCACTTCATGGAAATGGACGCGCTCGATCTCAACCCCATGAACTTTTGCTTCGGCTTGGGCCAGTCTACGGAAAATTTCGAGGCTTCTGCGCTTCACCGGCTCCGCTAGATCACTACGTTCAATGATTTCTTCAATATGATGGAGATGACGATGGCTGTGTGGGTGATCTTCTATGTCGACAACGGCCTGAGTGCCCTCGATGCCCTTCTTGAGAGTCTTTGTCGCCTTGATATCGTAGTGAGAAAGGTGGAGCTTCGCCACTTCGGTCTTGAGTGAGTCGAGATTCAATCCCGCATCGAGGAGCGCTCCAAGAACCATGTCTCCCGAAGCTCCGGAAAAGCAATCGAAGTAGGCAATCTTCATTTTGTCCTCGCCTTTGTCTGATCGGGTTTGGACGAGATCGCGCCACGCCCGTTGTTTTCTGCGAGCTTATTGATGAGACTGGCCTGATAACCGGCTCCGAAGCCGTTATCGATATTCACCACCGATACGCCGGAGGCGCAGCTGTTGAGCATTGTCAGCAGGGCGGCTACCCCGCCGAAGCTTGCGCCGTATCCGACGCTGGTCGGCACGCCGATCACCGGGCAGGAGACGATTCCGCCTACGACGCTGGCCAAAGCTCCTTCCATTCCCGCCACGACCACGGCGACATTCGCCTCAAAAAGTTCGTCGCAAACATGCAAAAGGCGGTGAATGCCGGCGACGCCCACATCGTAGAGGCGGTTTACCCTATTTCCCAAAACTTCCGCTGTGACGGCAGCCTCTTCCGCCACCGGCATGTCGGAAGTTCCGGCGCTCACCACGGCTATATTGCCCATCGACTCAGCCGGCTCGGGCTTTATGACGACAATGCGCGCGATTTCGTGATAGCGACAGTCGGGAACGACTTCGCGGACGCCTTCGAAAACCTCCCTGTCGGCGCGTGTAGCCATGATATTGGAATGTCCTTCGGATATTTTCCGCACAATGCCCTGGATTTGGGAAATAGTCTTTCCCTGGCAGAAGATAACCTCGGAAACTCCCGTCCGGACACAGCGATGATTGTCTATCCTCGCGTAGCCAAGGTCTTCAAAAGGGAGCTTCCTAAGTTTATGCAGAGCGGAATCCAGATCCATCTGTCCGTTCTGCACCAGTTCGAGCAGATTCCTCAAGTGTTTGGCGTCCATCTTTTCTATACTTTTTCCGTAGGTAATGGTTCGTTGATGACGTTGCTAAGCATATCCTCACAAGCCTGGCATGACAAATCAAAACCGTGCTCTCCATCGAGCCCAGGCCCGAAGGCTCCCTTCTCCGCCGCGAACAAAGATTCCGGGATGAAACCTCACGGCAGAGCTTTTCAACAATAAGGAATTGAGCACGAGAGGATGGATGAGATGCGGGAAAAAGAAGCGGAAAATTACTCCTCCGTTGCGGTCCTTACATTGCCGGCGCCGTAGAGACATTATCGGAAACAGATATCTTTCCGATAATGTCTCATTTTCATGAATTGAGGCGGCTTAGCAAAAAAGCGACTTCAACTCTCCATGACGCCTAGTGCATCGTCATGCCGCCGCCAAACTCATCGGCCTGTCTTTCAGCTTCTTCCCGCGTCATGCCGTACTTCTTTTGGAGCCTTCCGATCAGGTTTTCTCTCTTACCCGCAATCTGATCCCATTCGTCGTCGGTGAGCTCGCCCCATTTCTCCTGGAATTTGCCTTTAAACTGACGCCAATTGCCTTCTATCTGATCCCAATTCATATTATTTCTCCTTTGTTTACATGAGTAGACGCCGTGAAAACAATCCACGGACTGTGATAAAACAAGCCTCAACGGCGCCATATTGATCTCGCCCATCGAACCGGCTGTATGCTTTTTGAATGATTCGTGGCCGACCGATTGTTTCCGACTGTCTTATCTATATAAAAATGTAAACATTGATGCTTGCGATGTGTAGCTTGAAGGACGAATGAATGAAGCGCAGGCTTTGCTCCAGTTTGTATCCAGGAGCTCCTGATGATGCGACTGTATGAGACATTAAGAGTAAAAGCCTTAGCAATAAGGCAGCCATATTTGCACCTCGGTTCCTTGGCCCGGGACCGAGCTGACCTTGATATCGCCGCAATGGTCTGAAATGATGTGATGTGCGGCGGTAAGTCCGATTCCCGACCCCTGGGTCTTTGAGGTGAAAAATGGATCGAAGATGTTCGGCAGGTCCTCGGGTTTGATGCCGACGCCGGTATCTCTTACAAAGAGGGATACCCCCTTGGGCTTAGGGTTTATGGCGACCTCCAGAGTCCCCCCCGTGGGCATAGCCTCCGCTGCATTGAGCATGATGTTTCTCAAGGCGAGTTCGAGCAGTTCTTTATCTACCGTTATTGTCGGGATTACATTGGGGAGGAGCTTCACCACCTGAATGGCTCGCGATTCGATTTGATCGGCGATGAGCTCAAGGGCTTTTTCAACAATTTCGGCAATCATGCATGGCTGCAGCGTTGGAGAACGCAATCCGGCAAGCTTCTCAATGTCGGCAACCATCCGCTCGAGTCTTTCTGTTTGTTTCAAGACGATTTCTACGGTCTCCTGGATCTGCGCATTGTCGTTAAACTGTTTTTGGAGCCGACGCACAAAGCCTCCAATGATCATCACCGGATTGCGCACTTCATGGGCCACTCCTTGCGAGAGCTTCCCGAGGGCAGCCAGCCGCTCAGTTTGGAGGAGCTTCTCCTGCGTTGCTTTGAGCTCCTCTTTTGTCAATGCGAATCTTTCACGGAGCCGACTGAAGAGCCTGGCGTTCTCGAGGGCGATGGCGATTTGGTTGGCCAGGATGATGAGCATCTCCATGTCGTTTTCATCGAATCCTCTTTCGTCTTTTTTGTTCAATACTTCCAGGACGCCGGATAGCTCCTCTTTGTAAATGATGGGAACACAGAGAATAGAGCGAGTTCGGAAGCCGGTTTGAGCGTCAACGAGCGCGAGAAATCGGGAATCATTGCGGGTGTCGGGGATATTGAGCGGCTCTCTGGTCTTGGCGACCCATCCGGCGACTCCCTCTCCTATTTTAACCCGCACTTCCTTCGCTCTATCCGCAGCATCCCCGAGAGCAATCCGGAAGAAAAGCTCTTCACGCTCTCTGTCCACCTCAAAGATGGCGCTCGCCTCAGAATTCATCGCCGTTTGAATGCACTGCATCGCGTTATTGAGCACAATGTGAATATCCAGGGATGAATTGATCAGCGAGGAAAGCTCAGCCAGCGTTTTGAGCTCACATTCGTTGCTCGGTAGATCATCGGCCATGGATGCTCCTTCCCTCAAAAGTTGAGTTGGACTGAAAGCCCTCCTTCAGACAGAAGATCCTCTAATCCCGGAAGCTCGACCTTCTTTCGAGCAAAGCTTCGTATGCGCCGAGAACATCGATCAATCCATATCCTGTATCATTTTTGGCCTTATCGGACGAGCTTAAAAAAGCTTTGACCGCGGAATCGGTCAGCGCAGATTCAAGCTCGTCGACCGTCGCATCCGGAACGGCGCTCTTCAGAAGCGCCATTGCTCCCGCTACATGTGGGGCGGCAAAGGAGGTTCCTGATGCGAACGTATAAGGAAACGCTTGATTTTCCTCGGTTACACGGTCCGAGGTAAAGATCTTTTCTCCGGGGGCCACGACATTGGGATATACGCCGCTGCCGCAGGCCGATGGTCCTCGGCTGCTCGCGCCGTCGACTTGCATTTCATTCATTGAGCCTACGGAAAAGCTCTCCGGATAGTTGGCGGGGCTTTTACTCGTGTTGGGCGAAGGCCCATCATTGCCGGCGGAAAAAACGACGGCTATGCCAGCCGCTCTCAGCACCCGCATATCGTCGCGAAATTCCTCGAAGCACTCGCCGGTTCTGTTTCTCACGCTCCATGAGCTGTTCACAATATCGGGAGCGTCATCGGTAGCCGGGTCTCCGTCGGGATCCAAGATCCATTGATAACTCAGATGAATATCGCTCAGAGTGGCGTTTCCCTCATCATCGAAAAGCTTCACGCCGATCCATTTCGCTCCGGGCGCTACGCCGATGGCGCTCCCGCTTTCGCTGCCTCCGACTATGATGCCTGCGACCTTTACTCCATGACCTCCGGGATCGGCGGGCTTGCTGTATTCGCCTCTTGGATCGAACCAGCTGTTGTCGCCGCCGCGCCATTTGGCTGCAAGCTCTGGATGATTCAAGTCGACTCCGCTATCCATCACGGCGACAACAATGTTCTGGCCGGTGATGCCCAACGACCATAACTCCGGGGCTCGAATCATGTCCAAATTCCACTCCGGCGCCGAAGCGGCGTCGGATGGCGAAACGGACCGGTTTATGGTCTTATCGAGCCGCATGCCTTCAACCAGTGGAATCTCGGCAAGCTTGCGAATAACATCCACTCTGGCCGTAATCGCAATGCCGTTGATGATCCAGAGCGGTTGAACGCGCTCTACAGTTCCTGTCTCTTTCAACAGAGCATTTACCGCGCTCAACGTCCCTTCTGTCATCAAGCGTAAATCTTTGATAATTTCTTCCCTTCGCGCTTCTTTGGGGATGAACTTGTAAAGCTCTAAATCCGCCTCATCGGAAAAGGTGACAATAACTGACATTATGTCGTCGGGCTCGGCTGAGCGCAGCTCTCGCTCCAAGTCCGGAGCCATCCGGGCTGACAGTGTTTCCGGAGCTGAGAGCAAAAAGCTCATCAAAAGAACAAACAGTGCAATAATGAATTTTCTCATCTCTCGTTCTCTTTATGTTTAATGACCAAGACGCTCTTCCTTCTATATAGATAGGCTAACCATTATGCTCTGTAAACCGCAAAGGATTTGTCCGATAATTGGAAAGGTGATCAGTTGCTGTTCGTAGTTGACTCAAACAGAGGGAGCCTCAGGGTAATTTTTCATGCATAAAAATCTTGAAGCTATTCGTATTCTTCCTTCCCCAACGCAGAGTTTTTCCTTTCCGCAGTTGGACCTCATACGCGTTGTGGCCATGCTTGGGATCTTTTCTCACCATCTCTGGAAAACGGTCATACAAAACCCTCAAGGCCCGTTCGAGAGCGCCTTGGATATTCTATTCAGCGCTGCATCAGACGGCGTTATCCTTTTCAACTTTCTCTCGGGCTTTTTGCTCGCAATGCCGCACATGGGCCAAGAACCCAGCACCCTCGGCGGATATGGAGCTTTTCTCAAAAAGCGCTTTCTTAGAATCATTCCCCCCTACTATCTGGCGTTGTTCTTCTTTAGTGTGGCTAACATCGTGGAGTTTGGCTTTCCCTTACCCCGGGCTTTGGATGTCCTGCTTCAACACCTATTGTTCATCAACTCGCTCAACTATTCCAATATGTATCTGAACTTCTCCCATTTTTGGTACCTTGGATTGCTCGCCCAATTCTATCTCGCGTTTCCGCTGCTTCTCAGATTTCTTCTCTGGGCAGGCCCGGGAAAAGCAACTCTCTGGATCATTTCTTTGTGCTGGGGCGGCTGGCTGCTTTTTACCTGGTGTTTTCCAGCAACGGGACCGGAGCCGGGAACGGCGGAGAACCTTCTGCGTTTCAATCTGCCCGGGCGATTGCCCGAATTCGCTATCGGCATGTGGCTGGCCTCTCTTTGGAGCGCACGCTGCGGCTCTACTCCGAAGCGCATTTTAGTCAGCCCCATCTTTTTCGCCGCCGCCATGGTTTTGTGCGGCATTGCCGGAGCTCTGTTTCTTTTCTCGATGAATCTGCCGCTCATCCACATCCAACATGTCTTTTTCAGCTTGATTTTGTTCGTCGCCCTTCTCCTGTGGGCGCCCGCAGCCAGGGCAGGGCGCTCCTTTTTCGTGCGGAATCTTTCAGGACAGTCCTATACGATCTATATTGCGCACCATCCGCTTTTCAGCTATTTGGGCGTCACGCCTTCAACAGTCGCCCATACCACGGGAAATTTCGCGATTCTCACAGCAATATTGCTCCCCATCTCCTATGTAACCGCCGTAGCGTTGAATCTGCTTTCAGCCGCAATTGTGAAGAGATTCTTCAGAAAGCCGAATGAATACAGCTAAAATCCTAATGAAATCGTTTTCTTCGAACCTTCGCCAAACTATCGCGGGGAGCTTGTTTGCGAAATAATTCGCGATCCAAAAGGCCTGAACCACAGCTACGCGTTTGATTTTGATCTGAAGTTCCTGTAAAGTGGTCAAGTACACACGCATACTCTATCATAATTATCAGACTTACTTGCGCTTTCGTCCGAAGCTGCTGATTTCTACTTCCTTGCTCTTGCTATCTTCTCCAGCCGCATCTGTTATTGAGCGAATTGGCTTCACCAAGGGGCCAGCCCCTGAGAGCTAGAAGCTCTTTTTGAGCTATGAATGAGACGGTAGTCCCTATGAAGAGGCTCAGACGCGTGGTTTAGCCCTCTTTACACGCGGTCTGACATAAGTCCCGGGGGAACTGACGACACCATGCAGCTAAGAAAAAGTATAAAGGGCTATCCGCGTAGGATCATATCTGCGATCTTCCTTTGCGTTATTGTCAGCATCGGCACTCTCCCGATGCGCGGGAGGGCTGCGGATTTGCCGCCACCGAAAGCCAATCGCTTCGATCAAGCGCAAGAAGACCTTCTCCCCGATAGATCCGGATCGTTGACGCCGGATTCCGTCATCGATTCTCTGACCGAGGCGGAGCGCGAATGGCTTCGAGAGCATCCCGTCATCCGCGTTGTTCAGGATCCTGCCTGGCCGCCGATTGAGTTTGTCGATGGAGACGGAAGAAATCAGGGCATTACGAGCGATTATCTCGATATCATAGAACGGCGGCTTGGCGTGAAGTTTGAGCGGGTGGGCGGCTTGAGCTGGCAGGAAGCATACGCCAGGCTAAAGCGGTGGGAAATAGACATGACCACCTCCGTGACAGTTACCCCTGAGAGAGGCCAGTTTTGGACTTTTACGAGCCCTTACATCAAAATCCCAGTCGTCATTCTTACTCGTTCGGATGTGACCTATATCCCCGATATGCGGCGTCTTGAAGGGAAGACAGTCGCCGTTGTGGATGGATACGCCGTTTGCGAATGGATTCCCAGGGACTTTCCCGGCATTCAACTGATCAAGGTCAACACTGCTGAAGAAGGGATTGACTTTCTACAAAAGGGAAAAGCCTTCGCCTTTTTGGATAACATGCTTGTCATCGGTTACTATCTGTCAAAACTGACGGCTGTGAACCTCAAAATCGCCGGGGAGACCCCATATGCAAACGCTCAGGCGATGGCGGTAAGAAAGGACTGGGGAATTTTTGCCGAGATTCTCCAGAAAGCTCTCGATTCCATCTCCAATGGAGAGCGCGAAGAAATCTACCAAAAGTGGGTTCCTATCCGGTACGAGCATGGGTTTGACTACCGCGCTTTAATGCAAACGATCTTCATATTTGCGCTTATCGTTCTCGGTCTGGCGGCCTGGAATCAGAAGATGTCCAGGGAAATCAAGCAGAGAAAAGAGGCTGAAGCCGCTTTGAGCCAAAGTGAGGAACGCCTCCGGCTGGCGCTCGATGGGACAACCGATGGGATTTGGGACTGTAACATGAAGAGCGGCGAGCTGTATTTCAGTCCTCGCTACTACACCATGCTGGGTTACGAGCCGAATGAATTTCCCGCAACGTATGAAAACTGGCGCAGTCTGATTCATCCCGAGGATGTGGAGAAGGCAAAGGGAGCGTTGAGAGGCGCTTTGAAGTCGCATACCCCGTTTGCCGTCGAATTCCGGCTCCGGAGGAAGGACGGGGGATGGGGCTGGATCATGGGGCGAGGCAAAGTTGCCGGAGTGGATGAGGCTGGAGCGCCGACTCGCATGGCCGGCTCGCATACCGACATCACGGAGCGAAAGCAGGCGGAGCTCGCGCTGGCTGAAGAGGAAATGAAGCGGCGCATCCTTATCGATCGATTCAGGGACGGCATAGTCGTATTGGACCAGGAAGGCGCGGTGTGCGAGGTCAACCGAAGCTTTGCGGAGATGCTCGGATATTCTCCCGAGGAGGTGTTGCGGCTTCATGTGTGGGACTGGAATGTGCAGTGGACGCGGGAAGAATTGAAAGAGCAGCTTCAGGCCATCGACCAAACCGGTAGTTCCTTTGGAACGTGTCATCGCCGCAAGGATGGAACGGTTTATGATGTCGAGATAAGCACGAACGGAATGATGTGGGGGGCTCGCAAGCTGGTCTTTTGCGTGTGCAGGGATATTTCGGCGCGGAAGGCCGGCGAGCAGGCCTTGCGGGAGAGCGAGGAGAGATTCAGAATCCTGGTGGAAAACGCGCCTGACGGCATCTTTTTGCAGACCAATCATCGACTTGCCTATTTGAACCGGGCCGCGTTGAAGCTCTTTTCAGCTGAGTCTGCTGAACAGCTTCTTGGGCAACCCATATTGAGCCGTTTCCATGAATCATGCCATGACAACGTCCTGGAGCGCATCCGACAGCTCAATGTGGAGCGCTTGAATGCTCCGCCCGTGGAGGAGCTATGCCTGAAATTGGATGGGACGACGTTCTACGCTGAAGTGTCCGCCGCTCCGATCACTTACAGGGGCGAACCTGGAGCGGTCGTCTTCCTGCGTGATATCGCAGAACGAAAGCGCGTCGAAGAAGAAAGAGAAAGGCTCGAATCCCAGCTGCGCAACGCGCAAAAGCTTGAATCCATGGGTACGCTCGCAGCCGGCATCGCTCACGATTTCAACAATATTTTGCTGCCCATAATCGGTTACTCCGAAATGGCCCTGAATGAATTGACGCCTTCTCATCCTTTGAGGTTCGGGACGGAACAAGTCCTGAAGGCCGCCCATCGGGCCAGGGATCTGGTCAAGCAGATTCTGACGTTCAGTCAAATGGGCAGAGAAGCAGAAAGAAGGCCGAGCGATTTGAGCCCCATAGTCAATGAGGCGATGCATCTCCTCAGGGCGTCGCTGCCGACATCCATTGAAATAAGAAAGGACCTCAAACCCGGCATAGCCTTGGTGGACCCGGTCCAGATCCATCAGGTGATAATGAATCTGTGCACCAACGCGGCGCATGCAATGGACGGCAAAGGGGTGCTGGATATCGGGCTATCCAAAGTCTTTCTAAACGGAAACGATCCCGTCCTGGCGTCAAACGGAATGGAGCCGGGAATTTACGTCAATCTGAGAATAGAGGATAGCGGCTGCGGCATGGATGCGGCAATTATGGAGCGCATCTTCGATCCTTATTTCACGACGAAAGAAGTTGGGAAAGGGAGCGGACTCGGATTGGCTGTTGTTCACGGCATTGTCAGAAGACACGAAGGGGCGATTACCGTTCGTAGCAAACCTGGCAAGGGAAGCGTTTTCAACATTTTCCTTCCGGAGCTACAATCGGAAATGAGCATTTCCAGGGATAACAATGCAACCTGGGTAGGGGGCTCCGAGAGAATTCTGTTGGTCGATGACGAAACGAGCATTCTGGATCTGGGCGTGAAAGCGCTTGGGCGGATGGGCTATAAGGTCACCGCGGAAAGGGACAGCATGAGCGCCCTGGAAATATTCCTTTCTAATCCGGGCGGCTTCGATCTGATCATTACCGATTACACGATGCCGAATCTGACAGGAGAGGAGCTGATTGCGCAGGTTCGGCAGATCCGTACGGAAATGCCGATAATTCTGAGTACGGGATTCAGCGAAAAGGTGACGGAAAATACGAAAAGCGAACTGGGCGTGGAGATCATCATGAAGCCATATGGCTTGAGACAGTTGGCGGAAGCAATCAGGAAAGCGCTTGCTTCTGGATGCTAAATGCAGGCATTAGGAAACGATCGATGCTCCTAATTGCCCGCATGCGGCTTGGATGTCCGATCCGCGCGACTGTCGCACGCGCACGAAAAGCTTTGCGGCCGTAAGCTCTTCGCAGAAGCGCTTTACTCGCTCCGGATCGGGTCTGGAAAACGCAGCCGAACGGTCTCCGTTATAGGGAATCACATTTATGCGGATTCGGGGGAGCTCCTCGAGATAATGGATGAGCTTGAGGGCGTCGCTCTGCGAGTCGTTTACGCCGGCGAGAAGCACGTATTCGATGAAGATGACGCTATCGCGCGCAAGAGGGAATGCCTGCAGCTCCCTTTTGAGTCTTTCCAGCGGATACCTCCGATTGATCGGCATGAGGGCGTTGCGAAGCTCGTTGTCGGCCGCATTGAGTGAGACGGCGAGGCGCAGCTTCCGAAGATTGAGCGCAGCCAGGCGGCTAAGGCCATCGGCGTGCCCCGCGGTCGAAACGGTTATGTGGCTGAACGCAATATCTAGCCCGCGCTGGTCGTTCAAAACGCGAAGAGCCTGTTCGAGGTTTTCGAAATTGTCCAGCGGCTCGCCCATGCCCATGAAGACGATATTGTCGACAGCGCGCCTGAGTAGAAACCGTGCGGCATGCGCCTGCCAGACGATCTCTTCCGGTTCGAGGCTGCGTATGAGCCCCATCTTACCCGTCGTGCAGAACTTGCAGCCCATTCTGCAACCGGCTTGAGACGAAACGCAAAGCGTGGTGCGGCCTCCGGCTGGGATGATCACAGACTCGATGATTTGGCCGTCGTGGAGCGCGGAAGCAAATTTCACTACTTCATCTTCCTGCTGTGCGATGATGCGGCAGGAAGGCAAGCGCACGTCTCCCGTCAACTTTTCGCCAAGACTGGGCGATTGCCGGATTTCCGGCGCATCGACAAATAATAGGTTGCCCTTCTTGAAAATCTCCCGGTAGAGCGCCGAGGCGTGATAAAGGCCTTTGCCGTAACGACGTGTCATTTCATGGGCAAGCTCGGTAGAGGTCAACCCGAATACATTCACCTCTTTTTGGCTCTTTCTTTGAGGACCGAAGTCAGATTGTAAGCTGCATCTCCTATTCCGGCGTTACATATCATGAATATCGGGCGGAAGCTCAAAAAAGAAATCCTCACGATTTGCAGCGCAGATCTGTTAGGGATTCTTCTTAAGAGGCGCCAGGCCAAGAAATTGATGCAGAACCGTTTACTACAGCCTAAGCCGGTCTTACTTTGGCCTTTGATGAGCAAAGGGACGATAAAATTTTCATTCAATGGTAAGAAATACAAGCACGGTGGCTTGAACATTGGAAACGGTTTTGTAGAACCACTACAGGCATGCCGAATATCAAGGGTGCGGAGGGCTCATGCAACCGATGTTTCAAGGGGGATCGCTGTCGCCCTGGGAGCCGGGCGTTTTTACTCTCACAATATACGCCGCTTTGGTGCTCGTCTTCATTGCTTCCCAGCTGTTTCTCGCCTCCTGGATGGGCGAGAAGAAAAAGAGCGTCGAGAAGTCGAGGCCATACGAGTGCGGCATCATTCCAACCGGTTCAGCTTACTTCCGCTATCCGGTTCCTTTTTACCTGGTAGCCATCTTCTTTCTCCTATTTGATGTCGAAGGGGCCTACATCTTTACATGGGCTGTCACATACGAGGACCTTGGCTGGTCCGGATGGATGCAGATGTCCTTTTTCATCATTCTGTTGCTGGCAGGACTTTTCTATATCTGGAGGAAGGGAGGACTGGATTGGAGAGCAGCCAAAGTAAAGTAAACGACCGCTTTCTAGAGATTGCGGACGTTGCGATCAACTGGTCCCGCAAGTATAGTCTTTGGCCGATGTTCTTCGGTCTTTCCTGCTGTTTCGTGGAAGAGGCGACGGCTTTCACATCTCGCTACGATATGGCGAGATTCGGGGCCGAAGTGCTGCGGCCTTCCCCGAGGCAGGCGGATCTCCTTATTATCTCCGGAACCGTTTTCAAAAAAGTGGCTCCGGTGGTCCTGCGCCTCTACGAGCAGATGGCCGAGCCGAAATGGGTGATATCGATGGGCTCCTGTTCCAACACCGGCGGCATGTACGATGTCTACAGCGTCGTGCAGGGCGTGGACCAGATATTGCCGGTAGATGTGTACGTTCCCGGCTGTCCGCCGCGTCCGGAAGCTCTCCTTCAGGGACTTGTGCTTCTGCAGGAAAAGATTGAAAAAAACGAAAGGCCGAGCCGGTCCGTCTTTCACCTCGGAGGCGGCTCGCAAGGGACCACGGCCCCGATTCTCATAAACGGAGTGACGAAATCAAGCGACCCGCGCGGCCCTGGCTATGATGGCACACGCATAAGAGGCCGGTCTGTCACTCCGCCGGATTTCTGGGGCAGCCGATCCGATGCGATGTGGACGCCTCCGGCGAAGAGGATCGAGCTCTCGAGCCCCGACCAATCTCTTTCAGCCGCGTTGCTCGAGCGGTTCGGAGACGCGGTGCGACAGGCGCCTCAAACATCCGACATGATCACTTTCCAGGTCGATGAGAGCCGCATAAAAGAGGTTCTGCTCTTTCTCAAAAAAGAAGCTCAGCCGAGCTACAAGCGGCTGGACGATCTTACCGCCATCGATGAGTCGGCTCGAAGAGACGGCGTCTGGGATGAAAGCTTCGCCAAGGCGGTGACCGATGTGGGGGCGACCCGCGAATATTCTGAAAAAGCGAGGCAGCCTCGCCCCGACTTCACCATGGTGTATCATCTGCTTTCGTTCGATGCGGCAAGCCGCGTGCGGCTCAAGGTCGGGCTGAAAGGCGAGAGCCCGTCCGCCTCCTCCATCACCGATATTTGGCCCTCGGCCAACTGGTACGAGCGTGAGGTTTTCGATATGTTTGGCATCCGCTTCGACGGGCACCCAAATCTGCGAAGAATACTCATGCCACACTACTGGGAAGGGCACCCGCTGCGGAAGAGTTATCCCGGGCGGGCCACGGAGATGCCCCCCTATACTCTGGCCGACGCCCAGCTGGCCCAGCCTCTCGATGCCGGAGCCATCCTGGCGAAGGATAACAGGGAAGTCGGGGGCGAACATGAGCTCATTCTCAATATCGGCCCTCACCATGTCAGCACCCACGGCCTTCTGCGCTGCATCGCTTCTCTCGTGGGAGAAGAGATCGCCGACCTCGATCTGGAAATCGGCTACCATCACAGGGCTGCGGAGAAAGTCGGCGAAAGGCAGCACTGGCATCAGTATATTCCCTATACGGACCGCGTGGACTACCTGGCGGGCGTCGCGAACAACCTGCCCTATCTTCTGGCTGTCGAGACCATCGCGGACATCGAGGTCCCCGAGCGGGCTCAAGCCATTCGCGTTATGATGAGCGAGCTCTTTCGCTTGAGCAATCATCTCGTCTGGTTTGCAACGTTTGCGCACGACCTCGGAGCCATGACGCCCAACTTCTACACCTTCACCGAACGGGAGCAGATTCTCGATATTGTCGAGCTCATCACGGGAGGACGGCTGCATCCCTCCTGGTTTCGACTGGGAGGCGTCGCCGCCGATCTGCCGGACGGCTGGAAAGAAGCCGTGGACGCGCTCATCAAGATATTCCCGAGCCGCCTCAAAGAATACGAGAGCCTGATCAGAAAGAATCCCATCTTTCTGGCCAGAACGCAGGGCATCGGCCGTCTTACCCTGGAAGAGGCCATGGACTGGGGCGTGACCGGTCCAAACTTGAGGGCGTGCGGTCTGGAGTGGGATCTCAGGAAGAAAATGCCCTATTCGGGTTACCAGAACTATGATTTCGATGTTCCAACGGCTACGGAGGGCGACTGCTACGCCCGTTATCTCGTGCGCGTCGAGGAAATGCGCCAGAGCCTCAGGATCATCGAGCAGGCGGCGAACAACATGCCTTCCGGCCGCTATATAAGCGATGATTACCGCTATGTAATCCCGAAGCGGGAAGATATGCTCAAGGCCATTGAGACTCTCATCCACCACTTCATCAATGTGACGAGAGGACCCAAGATCCCGAGAGGAGAGGCCTACGTATCCTGCGAAATCCCCAGAGGCGAACAGGGCTATTACGCCGTGAGCGACGGTCTTGGCTATGCCTACCGGATGCGAATCCGAGGTCCCGGCTTCGCCAATGTACAGGCGCTGCCTCTCATGGCGAGGGGCGAAAGCATTGCCGATCTCATAGCCATCATCGGCTCCATGGACTACATATTGCCTGATATAGATCGATGAGATCAGGATTCTGCAACTCACAACACGGTAGAAGAAGATGCTGAGCTGGATAGCAGGGTTCACCATAGTCATCGTCAAATCCGCAATCTTACTGGGCTTCTTGCTCTTTATGGCCGCCTACCTGGTGTGGGTGGAGCGAAAATTCCTGGCGAGGCTGCAGGTGCGCTACGGCCCCAACCGCGCCGGGAAATTCGGGTTGCTCCAGCCCATTGCGGACGTTGTCAAAATGCTCACAAAGGAAGATACGGTCCCGACCGGGGCCGATGGCGCCATTTTTCGCCTGGCGCCCGCGGTCGTCGCCACGACGGCTCTCTTGATGTTCGCCGTCGTTCCTTTCGGGAGCGACGTGACCCTTTGGGGGAAGCAAATCCCACTTGTCATTACAGACCTCAACATCGGCCTTCTTTTCATGTTCGCCCTCTCTTCTCTTGGCGTGTATGGCGTTGCGCTGGGCGGCTGGGCTTCCAACTCCAAATACGCCCTTCTTGGCGGCATACGCGGCGCGGCGCAGATGATCAGCTACGAGCTCTCCCTGGGGCTGTCCCTGGTTCCCATCGTGATGCTCGCCGGCTCGTTCAGTATTGTGGATATCGTTCAGGCGCAGGAAAAATACCCATTCATCCTTCTTCAGCCGATACCTTTCCTCATCTTCGTCATAAGCGCCATGGCTGAAACCAAGAGAATTCCCTTCGATCTCCCCGAAGCCGAAAACGAGTTGAACGCCGGATTCCACACCGAATACAGCGGCATGCGCTTCGGCCTTTTTTTCCTCGGAGAATACGTCCATATGCAGGTTTTCGGAGGCCTTACGGCGGTGCTCTTTCTGGGCGGCTGGCATGGCCCTTTTTTGCCCCCTGCCGTGTGGCTTTTGATCAAGATTGTTTTGGTGGCTCTGTTCATGATCTGGGTGCGCGGGACATTGCCCAGGCTCCGATACGATCAATTGATGAGTCTTGGCTGGAAGATTCTGCTCCCCGTATCGCTCGTCAACATCATCATAACGGGAGCGGTCAAGCTGTTGCTGAAATAGGGCGTCAGGTTTAAAGTTTTTGGGTTGATATCTTGGGAGTGATCGGAATGGAATCGGCTTGGGAAGCAGTGAGGGCTTTGGCGTCCGGATTCGCCACAACGTTTGTCCATCTTTTTCGGAAGCCCATCACGGAACAATATCCTGAATACAAGCGGCCTTTGCCCGCTCGGACCAGAGGACGCATTATTTTGACGCGCGATCCGGACGAGGGAGAGCGTTGTGTGGCTTGTTACCTGTGCTCGGCTGTCTGCCCCGTCAGCTGCATCTCGATGGAAGGTGCGGAAAGAGAAGATGGACGGCGGTACGCATCGTGGTTTCGCATCAATTTCGGCCGCTGCATTTATTGCGGGCTCTGTGAAGAAGCGTGCCCGACTTCGGCCATTCAGCTGACGCCCGAGTTTGAATTCTGCAAGCGCGACATCATGAGCTTTGTCTATGAAAAGGAAGACCTGCTGGTCGACCATCAGGGGAAGGATAAGGAGTACAACTTTTATAAGTACGCGGGCGTCGCCACCAATGTGGGCGACAAAGGCGAGCATATTCTGGATGATGAGCCGGTGGACGTCAGGAGCAATCTTCCCTGAAGCCGCTATTTACTGCAGTGGTCTTATAGATCGCGGATTGTAAACGATGATTTACGGATTCATTTTCTATGTTGTTGCGGCGCTCATTGTCGCCACGACTGCTTACGCCATCACGCGGCGCAACATGGTGCACGCGGTGGTGTACCTGATGTTTTCCTTTTTCGGAACCGCCATGCTCTTCTATCTTCTTGGAGCGCCATTCCTGGCGGCTTTGGAGGTGATCATCTACGCCGGGGCGATCATGGTCCTCTTCCTTTTTGTCGTCATGATGATCAAGGTGGAAACTACCGAAGAGGTCATGTTTCCACCCTCTCAATGGCTGCCGGCGGGAATATTCGGGCTGCTCTATGCGGCCGTGGGGATCTTGATGATTCTCACGACTCCGGAAACGGACGCATCCCTCGAGCTTCTTACGGCTTCGCCAAAGGAATTCGCGCTATACGTCTTTCAAAGACATTGGTTTTCGATAGAAATTATATCCCTGCTGCTTCTCATAGCTCTTATCGGGGCTTTGCAGCTTGGGAAAAGAAAAACCGTCAACCGGCCCGGGGATGAACTATGATCGCACCATTCGGCCATGTGCTGCTGCTAGCCGGAATCCTCTTCTTGCTTGGCGCTTTTTGCGCGATTACGCGCCGCAACTTGATAATGATCGTCCTGGGAGTCGAGATCATGTTGAACGCCGCTTCCATTGCCTTTGTCGGAGCCGCCTTGCGCTGGCAGAATCTGGAGGGACAGGCTTTCGTGCTCTTCATCGTTGCGGTGGCTGCAACCGAAGTTTCGGTAGGGCTTGCGCTGATCGTCTATGCGTTCAGGCGAACGGGCTCTTTCGATCCCGGTTCGTTCAACATGTTGAAGTAGATCTGCGAGGGCTAAGATGACTGCATTCTCGGCTGATTTCATGGTTATTCCCGCGCTTTTGTCGGCGACGCTGCCTCCCCTTGCCGCTTTTCTTATAATAATTCTCTTCACGAGGTCTCGGCCTGCGCTTTCTTCACGCCTCTCTATCGGCGCGATCGCGCTTTCACTGGCTTCTTCCTTGTTTCTTATCGTTACTCATTGGAACATGGAGCAGCCGGTTCAGCATGTTGCGCGGTGGGTGGCTTCGAGCGCCGTGTCGATCCCCTTCGGTTTTCTGGTTGATCCGCTCAGCCTGCTCATGCTCACTATCGTTGCGACCATCAGCTTTCTCGTCCAGGTTTATTCTTTGGGCTACATGGCGGGAGATCCGGGCTTCTCGAGGTACTACGCTTTCATGTCTCTTTTCGCGTGGGCGATGCTCAGCCTTACTTTGTCTCCAACCATCATTCAGCTCTACATATTCTGGGAGCTGGTCGGCCTGGCTTCCTACCTGCTCATAGGCTTCTGGTACGAAAAGCTCAGCGCCACTCAGGCAGGGAAGAAGGCTTTTGTCATGACGCGAACCGGCGATGTGGCTTTCTTCATGGGGCTGCTCCTGGTCCTTCTCCATCTGGGAAATTTCAGCATTCTCGACATGAACGGCCCTGAGGCTGCGGCCCGCATGTCTCCAGGGATGATTACGCTCGCGTCTCTTTTGATTTTTGGCGGCATCATCGGCAAGAGCGCGCAGTTTCCGCTCATGACCTGGCTTCCGGATGCGATGGAAGGCCCCACGCCCGTCAGCGCGCTCCTCCACTCCGCCACCATGGTGGCTGCCGGGGTTTTTCTTTTTGCGCGCCTCTTTCCATTCTTCAGCCTTTCTCCAAGCGCCATGGGGATCTTCCTCGCCATCGGCGCCGTCAGCATGCTTCTGGCCTCCACCATGGCGATGGTGGACCGGGACATAAAGAAGATCTGGGCCTATTCGACCATCAGCCAGCTGGGATTCATGATCATGGCGCTTGGCGCCGGCGAGTATTTTGGGGGAGTATATCATCTTACTACCCACGCCGCGTTTAAAGCGCTGCTCTTCCTTTGTTCAGGAGTTTTCATCCACCATTATCATACGAACGACATCTTTGATCTTGGCGGTTCCGGGTGCATCAGAGAGAAAGTCCCCATCGCAGCCATCATCATTGGGGCTGCGGCGCTTGCAGGGTTGCCTCCGTTTTCGGGCTTTTTCAGCAAAGAAGCGATAATGGCGGGCCTGGCCGAAGCTGCGAACCCCATCTGGCTCCTTGTGGCTCAGGCGGGAATCTTCCTTACCGCATATTATTCCTTTCGGGCGATATTCATACTTATTTCTCCGCAAAGCGCCAGGAAGATGTCCGAGGGATACGCGCCCCCGTCCGATTCGAAGGGGGCGGAGGAGCATCACGGCCATTCACGGGCCGCCATGACCTGGCCTCTCATTGTTTTGGCTTTTTTTACCGTTTTGTTGAGCTTTCTTGAAGGCCCTTTGCGATATCTCCTGCTTGACGAGCCCACTGGAGGAGCGTCTCATGGAGGCCGTCTCGTGTGGCTCGAAGTCATGGCGATCGTTCTGGCGTTATGCGGAGTCATTCAGGCATGGATCGAATTCGGTCGAAGAGGCGCCGATCAGGTGGGCTTTGTGGAGCGAAATCCGCGTCTCTACGCTCTCTTTTCACAGCGATGGTATCTCGACCATTTCTATCGGAAGTTCGTAGAAAGAGTGATCGACAAAGGGCTCGCCCATCTTTTTCATCAGAGCGACAACAGGGTTATTGACGCCGGGATCGACCGGATGAGCGAAAGCACGGTTGAAAGCGGCCGTTTGGTTGCTTTTCTGCACTCGGGAATGGTCCAGTACAGGCTCTTGGCGACCTTCGCCGTGCTGGTGCTGCTCTCTCTTTATTTTTTCTTCTAGTGGACCGTCAACTTTGAGTGTTCAAAGTTGCTGTTTTTTCGAATGTTCGGGTTGCAGTTTTTTCCTCTCCCTCAGGGAGAGGGCAGGGTGAGGGGAGATCCTCTTTATAAAAGAATACTTCCCTCACCCCGACCCTCTCCCTGAGGGAGAGGGGGCCCGCTCCCAGCGTTAGAAACGATGTTGATGGTCCATTAATTAGGTCGTTACCGTGGCGGATTTGCAGATTCCTCTCTAACCGGGGCGTTTTACTGATGCACATAGAGTATGCCAATTTTCCGTATCTTTCCGCGATTCTCCTGAGCTGTGTGGTGGGGTTGGTGGCCATTATCGTCATCCCGGAAGATCGCAAAGAGCTCATCAGGCGGGTGAGCGCGCTTTTTTCCTTCCTTACCCTGGTCCTGTCCACATTTCTGTTTTTTGCCTACGATAAGAGCCTTGGAGGGCTCCAGTTTGCGGAAAAGGTCATGTGGGTCCCATCCTTAGGGATTCAATATTTCAACGCCGCAGATGGCTTCAACCTTCCCAATCTGCTCCTCACCGGCATCGTTTTCTTCACCGGCGTGCTCACCATGTGGGAGCTGGAAAACAGGATAAAAGAATACTACGCTCTCTATTTCCTTCTCGTGACGGGCGTTTTTGGCCTTTTCATGAGCATGGATCTTTTTTTCATTTTCATCTGGTATGACGTCTCCCTGTTTCCCATGTATCTGCTCATAGCCATCTGGGGGACTACCCGCAAAGAATACGGCGCCATGAAGCTCACGCTCTATCTCCTTGCCGGGAGCGCCTTGATTCTTCCCGCAATCGTCTATTTGTTCATCAAGTCTGGCCTCAACACCTTCGATATCGTTGCGTTGATGCAGCCGGGAACCTTTAGCGAATACGATCAGAGATTTGCCTTCATCTTGCTTTTTCTGGGCTTCGGCATCCTGGCCGCCGTCTGGCCTTTCCACACTTGGTCGCCCGTCGGCCATGTGGCCGCCCCCCACGGTGTGAGCATGGTCCATGCGGGAGTTCTCATGAAAGTGGGAGCCTTCGGCGTTTTGCGCGTGGCCATTTTTCTTTGTCCGGAAGGCTGGAAATATTGGGCGCAGCTCATGTCGTTTCTTGCGGCCTTCGGAATCATCTACGGCGCTCTGGTTGGCTTGAGGCAGACGGATCTCAAATACGTGATCGGCTACTCGAGCGTTTCGCATATGGGCATCGTCGGCCTGGGGCTTTCGACCCTTACCGTTGACGGCCTCAACGGGGCGATTTTCCAGATGTTCGCCCACGGAGTGATGACCGCATTGCTCTTCTCCTCGGTGGGATACATTTACGACCGAACGCACACCAAATCGATACCGGAGCTCGGAGGGCTCAGCCGCATCATGCCCGTGGCTTCGGGCTATTTCATCGTCGCCGCCCTGGCGAGCATCGGCGTTCCGGGGCTCGCAAGCTTCTGGGGAGAGCTGATGGTCTTCATTGCAGCCTTCAGAGTCTATCCCCTTCTAGGCGTTCTGGCCGTGCTGGCTTTGGCGGTCACTGCGCTGTTCATGCTTCGCGTCGTGCAGAAGACTTTTTACGGACCGCAAAACGAACGGTTCGCGGAGCTTGCGGATGTATCCCTTTTCCTGGGCGTTCCCCGCATGATTCTCGTCTTCGTTCTGGTAATTTTCGGGCTTTTTCCCTCCATCATGTTTGACATGATCGAGAGCGCATCGATTCCCTTCATCAGCGGATTGCCAAAATGAACTGGATGCTGTTTGCCCCCGAGGCATATTACTTAGTGGCGGCGCTCTATTACCTTGTTCTTTCCACGATCAAAAAGCCTGACGCTCGCCGAATCCACCTCGAAGCGCTTGTTCTCGCGGCGCTGGGCGCAATGGTCTGTCTTGCCGCTCTTGGCTCGGGCGGACTCCTTTTCGCCCAAACCTACCGCGTCGACCTCTTTTCTCAGGTCTTCAAAGCGATCCTGTCGTTGGGACTTTTCCTGATTGTCTGCCTCTGCGGAAAGTTGGACGATATAGAAGAGAATCACTGGTACGATTTCTATCTTTTGCTCTTCGTGTGCACTTTGGCCATGATGATGCTGGTGAGCGGCAATCATCTTCTCACCGTCTATGTGGCGCTGGAAGTCTCGAGCTACTCGCTCTACATTCTCGTCACCCTTAGGAAATACAAAGATTTCGGACTTGAAGCCGGCATCAAATATTTCCTTATAGGGATTTTTGCTTCTGCAATCATGATCTTCGGCATAGCCATTCTCTACAGCACGGTGCAGACGGCTTATCTGGCTGAAATCGTTCAGGTGCTGCCGGGACTGATCGACAGGCCGGCCGTGATGGTCGGTTTGCTTCTCACTCTGAGCGGCTTTTTCTTTAAGCTCGCGCTCTTTCCTTTCCATTTTTGGGTTCCGGATGTGTACCAGGGCGCCATGAACCAGGTTACCGCTTACATTGCAACGGCGTCGAAGGTGGCGGCAATCGCCATTCTCATCCGAATGGCGGCGCTGGCCGGGCCCGGGAGCAACTATCTCGTTCACGCACTGGTTGTGCTGTCGATCGTTTCCATGACCGTGGGGAACCTGGCGGCTATCGTACAGGGAGATCTGAAGCGGTTGCTGGGATACTCGAGCATTGCCCATGCAGGCTACGTGCTCATAGGAATTCTGAGCATGAACGCCGCAGGCTACGCCGGAGCGGCCTTTTACGCCATGGCCCTTCTTATGATGAAGTTTACGGCCTTTCTTGTCGTCGTCATGGTGGCTCGAGATGGAGCGAATCTGAGAATCGAGCAGCTGGCGGGACTGCACCGACGCTCTCCCATGCTGGCTCTGGCGTTGATGGTTTCGCTCTTTAGCCTCGCCGGCATTCCCCCGACCATCGGCTTCACCGCCAAGCTGCTGATTTTTGTCGCAGCCATGGGAAAGGGTTATTTCACGCTGGTGCTCATTGCGATGATCAATGTCGTTATTTCTCTCTATTACTACCTGCTCGTGATAAAGGCGGCTTACCTGCTGGAGCCTGAAGAAGAACTGCCTGCGCTACGCCTGTCTTCCCCAATGCAAATGCTCACCGGAGCCCTTGTCGCCGTCATGTTGGTTGCGGGATTCTTCCCAAACCCTTTTATTCAACTTTCTGACGCAGCGGTCAAGGCTCTCATGTGAATCAAAACCGCCACAATTGCTTTCCATTCAGCATGAGCGGCGCATAGCCGAACAGGGCGTTCAGATGATGCAAGAAGGCGTGCCCGCCTTCTTTTCGCCATGATTCTTCAATGAAGTCATTTGCCGCCAGGTAACACTCCGAAATCTCCTCGACGGACGCAGGCCCGCTTTTCGAAGGACACTTCGCCGCATATTGAGAGATCAATCCAAGCCACATCTCGCTAACCCCCATAATGAAATACGGCCATGATCTCTGTATAGGCTCGGACCAGTTCTTGTCGCTTGTATCCTCCACGCCCGGCCTGTTGATCTTGCTCGTATCGTCATAGTTGACACTCTGAACCACCCCGGAAGCAATCAGGTCTGAAAGAGTGTCATCTCGCCTAATGGCGTCGAATATGTGGCCTGCGGTTTTGGGCTTCGAATAAAACAGAAAGCTGAACTTGTGTCCCGCAGCATCTCTGACGGCTCTTCTGTGAAATCGCCAAAGGAGGATATCCTTCCTGAAGGAATCCAGAACCGGTGAAATTATGCGACCGGCAAGGAGCGCATCAACATGCCAGGCCGGCGTTGCATCCTCGGGCCAGGCCATCCGGAAGCTCACAGTCCACCAGCCGCGCTCGGGCAGGCCGGCTTCTTCCATTGTTTTTCCTTTTCCCGGATGCGCTTGATGGCCGGTCGTCGCGCACCCGGCTGTCAGCGCCAATAAAAGGATAGCCAAAGCAAAACAGTACCTGGGAATCTTCTTTTGATGCGCCATATTTCCCCTCCGATTAGAGATAAAGGCTGCTGATTCTCTAGCAAAGATATGTCGTACGCAGATATTCTTTCCTTGTCCGTAGCTTCATAGTTATTCAGTGGAAGGTGCTAAAATCTAATTAACAATTATGAATCCATTTGTTACTATATTGCCCAAAGATATGGGGAAGCGCAATTTTCGAGTCGATGGGCTTTTACGAAAAGGCATTCTGGATATCCCCGCTCTGGACAAGGTTCATCAGGAACAGTAGCACACCAGGGACAGAAAAGCTAAGCTCTTGGCGGGGTTTTGCGGTCTGAGCGCTGGCTAATGGAATCCCCAGTGCAGTGGAAGTGAAGCTCGCATTGAGCTTCGGCTGATTGAATAACCTCCTCGTTCGATGTATAAGCAATACTCACTTTGGCATGTTATCTGCTTCAATGAGGTGTATTGAGTCATAGCTGAATAGCCGAATCGAAAGTCGGCGAATGTTCCCTGAAACGGCGCAAGGGAGGAAGAAGATGAAGTTGAAATCGTTTGTTATCCTGATGTTGCTGTCCATCTGTCTGTTGGCAGGCAGCATAGTCTTTGCTCTCGATTCCCCTAAAGGAGAGTGGTGGGTGACTCTAAAAAATGGAGACAAAGGCAAACTGGCAATGCAATTATCTGATCCTGACGCAGGCAACATTGGGGTCAGCGGTTATGGATACGCCTATAACAATCAAACCGCTACGTTTGTAAGCATCCCCGAAGGACAAACGCTTCAGATGGATTCCGCAGGTCATATCACCGGAATCCTCGAACTGCAGGATGGGTCCGGCCTTCCGGATGATCCGGGGCTGCCGATCGTTCCGGGTTTACCGATCGGTTCCCTCGAAATCACGGGGGGAAGCATGAATATAAACAATTTCAAATCCTTCAACTTGCAGGGAATTGTTACTCTGACTGAATCCGGTTCACAGGCTGCTGTTAAGCTCAAGGGCTCTCGCATGCCTTCAAGTTCGACCGTTTACATTGGGAAGACGAATAAAGGCAAGGTGGCTGGGAAAGGCATGAAGAGCAATACTTATGTTTTCGAGATCAATAATGATGTAGTCCTCGGATCTCCGTTTTTTACTCTCTCAGGGAATGCGCCTATAAAAATAGATGGAGCGGAGACCTTAGTCGCCTTGGACGGCGTGCTTCTTCGGGATCCGTTCAGCACTGGAAGCGGTGCAAATATTATTGGAGCCTTTACCTCCACTTCTACTGAAGTAGGGGACGGAACAGTCACGGGCAGCCTGTTTGTTACCAAAGAGGGTCTCCGAAAAGCAAACCTCAAATTGATTAACAGTGCTAAACGAAAGCTCACCTTATCCGGATCCCTCAATATAGCTGTAAGTCCTGTTATTTCCGTCACTACAAACGATTCGCTCAATCTTGGCGAAGTAACCGTAGGGAAAACCGAAGATCTGACATTCACCATAACCAACATAGGAGTTGAAACTCTCAAAGGTGAAGTCACTATTGCAGGCGAAGGGTTTCATATATCCACATTGGATCCCACCTATAGCCTCGGCGCCAACGAGAAGAAAACTATTACCGTAGTCTTCAAACCTCTCTCCGCCAAAAGCTATTCAGCCACCGTAACCTTCACCGGAGGCGGAGGCGCTACGAGGACTCTTACTGGAACTGGGAAAAGCGCATCTTAAAGAACTGCGGATTTCAAAGAAGTGGGATTCAACTCCGCAGAGCTGTTCGTGGGCGGCTTTGCGGAGCCCTCCCGGCGGATATTCTCCTTAGCCGATTCCCCGGCCGATAGTGAATTGATGCGACTCTTCAAAAGGAAAGATCTAGTGCCTATATTGAGAATTATAAGTATTTGGCGCACTATGCTTCCATTGATAACCGTCTATGGCGCACTATCCAAGGGATTCGGAAAAGGAGAGGAACAAAATGCCTGACTTAAAGGGAAAATGTTTTAAATGCTCGGCTTGTGGCGTTGAATTCGATGAATCTCCGGCGGTCGGGGTATGTCGAATCTGTGAGAAAGTCCACTGCAACGAATGTATGACCAAAGAAGGGGTTTGCGTCCCCTGCGACGAGCTCAAATCCTAGCTCTGCCAACTGCATGGCCCAGATGAGGCATTAGAGCCCGCCTGCCATTCCGATGCGACATCCGATCGGGATGGCTCCATTTTATCAAAAACCTTCTGCAATCGAAAGCGCCCGGGCCTTTCTAAAGGCTGGCTTCTTGATCGGCTGCCGATTCCTCTTCCCGGTCTCCCGGGGGAGGCAAAAGCGGCTGCGTGTCTTCTACCTTTAGCCTCAATAGCCCTCCAAGGATGCTTATTTCGTGATCGCCTTCCAGTAATTGCCCGCTCTCGATCACATTGCAGAACTCGTCGAGCTGCCTCTTAACTCGACGATAAAGGATGATGAGCCCTATAAGAACAGAAAGCAAAATAGTGGAAATCAAAATGGTGACAAAGATATCCATGAACATGACGCAAAGAGCGACCACAACAGGCAGCCCCACACTCAGCGCAATGATGGAGTAAAAATAAAGGCCGCTTTTCAGAGACATTTCCGCATCAAGGCGGGAAGGCTCTTTTTCTCGGGATTTTCGCATGCTTTATTCCAAGAGGTCTCCGGGTATTTAGATAGAAGCAAACGGATGATTCATCGTTTTTACACTTATCACGTTCTTCCTTGAAGTCAATTCGTTCACCGACGTGCGCGCAACTTTTTCATGCGGCGACGATCATTGATCTGCTGGGAGATTCCCTGATCAAATTGGGTGCTTTTATCTATAGACAATTATCTGCAATCCTATTTAATGCTGAATTGCTGATTGCTGATTGCTGATTGCTGATTGCTGATTGCTGATTGCTGATTGCTGGATGCAGGATGATCGATAAACAATTGTCCTATGCGACTCTAAAGACCTTGGAGGCTGTCTTTCATGGAAATAGCCGATAGCTCGATGGCGTCTCAAAACACTCATGGAACGGATATTGATGAGGAAATCAGGGATCAAGTTGAGGCGATAATAGAAAAAAACAGAGGAGAAGCCGGCGCTCTCATAAGAATCTTGCAGCAGGCGCAAGGGGTGATTGGCTATCTACCGTCCGCCGTGCTGAAAACGGTCTCGAACAAACTGCAGACGCCACTCAGTGAAATTTATGGGATAATCAGCTTCTACTCTTTCTTCAGCTTGACGCCGAAGGGAAGACACGTCGCCCAGGTATGCATGGGGACGGCTTGTTACGTTAAAGGCGGTGAGAAGCTCATCAAGGCTTTTGCGAAGGACGCCAAGCTCGAGCCGGGCGGCATAACAGAAGATGGGCGCTTCTCGCTCGAAACCGTCCGTTGTCTTGGATGCTGTGGACTCTCTCCGGTGATGGCTATCGGCGAGGATGTCTACCGAAGAGTCAAGCCCCGCGATATAAAGACCATTATCGATTCTTACGAATAGGGAGAACTTCGGGTGATGCGACTCGAATCAGTGGAAGAGTTGCTGGCTCTATGCGAGACGGCTCGAAACCGCCTATCCGTCCGTGAAGAAAAGAAACAGGTCAAGGTTCATTTGGGGACTTGCGGCATATCGTCCGGAGCAAACAAAGTGCTGGAAGCCTTTTCTCGTGAAGTCCAGGCAAGGGGATTGGCCGAAGTCCTTGTTCTCAGGGCTGCTTGCATTGGTCTTTGCGGCGTTGAGCCGACCGTGACGGTCATTCTTCCCGGAGAAAAGAAGGTCATATATACGGAAGTGACCGTGGAGAGGCTTTCCCGCATTGTGGAGCAGCATTTGATCGGCGGAAAGCCGGTTTCTGAGTGGACGCTCTCGGAGGGCTCTCCCAGGATGCGGCTCCAGGAAATAAGGGTGATGCGCAATCAGGATCTCGATCCCATGAATATTGGGGAATACATGGCGAGGGGCGGCTACCGGGCGCTTGCCAGGGTCCTTTCCTCGATGGCGCCGGAACAAGTAATTGAGGAAGTCAAGAAGTCCGGCTTACGAGGCAGGGGCGGGGCGGGATTTCCCACTGCGGCGAAATGGAGCTTCGTTCGGAATGCTCCAGGCGACGAGAAGTTCGTTGTCTGCAACGGCGATGAAGGCGATCCTGGAGCCTACATGAACCGAGCCGAGCTTGAAGGCAACCCCCATGCCGTAATCGAGGGCATGGCTATAGGAGCCTACGCCATAGGAAATGTCAGGCAGGGATACGCCTACGTGCGCGCCGAATACCCGCTGGCTATCGAGACTTTGAGCCATGCAATCGATCAAGCACGACAGCTTGGCCTGCTGGGCGAAAACATTTTGGGGACGGGGTTTGATTTCGATATCGACATCTTCCCCGGCGCCGGCGCTTTCGTGTGTGGGGAGGAGACAGCCTTGCTCATCTCTATCGAGGGCAAGCGGGGAAATCCCCGCCAGCGGCCGCCCTTTCCGGCCAACAAAGGCCTTTTCGATAAACCGACTACGCTCAACAATGTGGAAACATGGTCGGACATTCCCCTGATTATTCATAACGGCGCAGACTGGTTTGCAAATGCCGGAACGGAGCAGAGCAGGGGGACGAAGACGCTTTGTCTCGTGGGAAAAATCAATAATACCGGGTTGGTTGAAGTTCCGCTGGGAATTCCGCTGGGCAAAGTAGTTTTCGACATAGGCGGAGGCATACCGAACGGCAAAAGGTTCAAGGCGGCGCAGCTCGGTGGTCCTTCCGGCGGCGTTATTCCCATCGAGCATCTCAACACTCCTGTCGATTACGAGTCGATTACGCAGTTGGGCGCGATCATGGGCTCGGGCGGCGTGGTCGTTATGGATGAAGACAGCTGCATGGTCGATGTAGCCAGATACTTCCTCCTGTTCACAAGAGACGAATCGTGTGGGAAGTGTGCGCCATGCCGGGCGGGAGTGCCTGCGATGCTGGACATTCTCGATCGCATCGCCCGCGGGAAGGGAAAGATGGAGGACCTCGACACGCTTCTCGATCTTGGGGAGATGATCTCATCGACTTCCTTGTGCGGGCTGGGGCAAACCGCTGCGAATCCGGTCTTGACCACCCTTCGTCATTTCAGGGAAGAATACGAGGCGCACATCATCGATAAGAGATGTCCCGCTGCTGTTTGCCAGTCCCTGTTCCGCTCGCCGTGTCAACATTCCTGCCCCGTGCATCTCGATATACCGGGCTATGTGAGCCTTATCAAGGAGGGCAGATTTGCGGAATCCTACTCGCTCATAAAACAGCGTAACCCGTTTCCTTCCATCTGCGGACGCATATGCGATCATCCGTGTGAATCGAAGTGCAGGCGCGGTCAGGTCGACGATCCCGTGGCCATAAGGGATCTTAAACGCTTTGTAGCCGATTGGGCTCTCGAGAATGATTTCAGGCGCACTCCGCCTATCAAAGGCAGAAAAGAAGAGAAGGTGGCCATCATTGGCGCAGGACCCGCAGGGCTTTCTGCCGCCTGGGATCTTGCAGTAGAGGGCTATCAAGTGACGGTGTTCGAAGCGCAGCCGGTGGCCGGCGGCTTGCTGGCCCTCGCCATCCCGGATTATCGACTGCCCAAGGAGATACTCGAGAAAGAGATCGATGAAGTTGCTGCGCTCGGAGTCGAGATAAAGCTCAATACGAGGGTTATGGATGCCGAAGCGCTGCTCAGCCAAGGCTATGACGCGGTTTTCATTGCAACCGGGGCTTCCTTGAGGGGCGAGAAGATGCTGATTTCAGGAGAGGAGCTCGAAGGCGTCCACGATGCTCTCGAGTATCTTCGGGAAGTCAACCTTGGGAGGGAAAATCGCACAGGCGAAAGGGTGGCCATAGTCGGAGGAGGCAATTCGGCTATCGACACCGCCAGAGTGGCTCTGAGGAAAGGAGCAAAAGAAGTTTACATCGTCTATAGGCGCGAGAAAAAGGGCATGCCCGCCTTCGTTGAAGAGATCGAAGCTGCGGAAGCGGAAGGCGTTCGCATCATCTGCCTTGCTGCGCCCATCCAAGTGCTTGGCGAGAATGGCAAAGTTACGGGGCTCAGATGCGTCCGTATGGAATTGGAAGAATTCGACCGAACCGGCAGGCGCAGGCCAAAACCCATTAGCGGCTCTGAGTTTGATCTCAAAGTGGACATGGTTTTTGAAGCCATCGGCCAAAGACCGGATACCTTCTTCATCAAAGATGGCGGCAATGTCCAAATTGCCAAGGCGGGAAATATCGTCATCGATCCACGGACCATGACCACGAGCGTCAAGGGCGTCTTTGCCGGGGGCGATGTGGCGACGGGACCCGCGACGGCCATCCAGGCCATAGCCGCCGGGCAACGGGCTGCGCGTTCTATCAAAAGATACCTCCTGGGGATGGATCTCTCCCTACCGATGGAGCGTGATGGTTGCGAGCGCATAGCCGTGTCTCAAGAGCCTCCTTCCGATGAGGAGACCAGTGAAAAACGCAGGGTCAAAGCGCGCAAAACGCCCTTGGATATCGGAAAAGCTTCTTTTGAGGAGGTCCTCATGGCCTATAGCGAACGGCAGGCTGTGGAAGAGGCTGCAAGATGTCTCAGGTGCGATCTTTCGATTGAATAGGAGCGCGCGATGACGAAAGCAATAACGCTCACGGTAAACGGCAGACGGGTCAAAGGCGTTCCGGGCGACAGCGTTCTCGATGTCTGCCGGGCTAACGACATCGATGTGCCGACGCTCTGCCACCTGGACGGCCTCACTGATGTGGGCGGGTGCCGAATGTGTCTCGTAGAAATAGACAAGGAGAGAAGGCCTGTCCCTTCGTGCGCTTATCCCGCCCGGGAAGGTTTGGTGGTGAGGACCCATACCGAGCGATTGGAAAGGCATCGCAGGCTCATTCTTGAATTGCTTTTCGCCGAAAGGAGCCACTTCTGCATGTTTTGCGAGAAGAGCGGCGAGTGCGAGCTGCAGAAGCTCGCCTACAAGTACGGGATGGAGAGCGTGCGGTTTAGCCACAGATTTCCTTCTCATCCTCTCGACGCATTGAGCGATTCGATCGTCATAGACCACAACCGCTGCATCCTTTGCGGCAGATGCGTTCGGGAATGCAGAGAGAGGGTTGGAAACTGCACTCTGGACTTCGGCAACCGGGGCTGGAAGACTGTTGTGGTGGCCGACCTCGCTCAACCCCTTGGTCTGTCGTCTTGCACCTCATGCGGGGCCTGCGTCCAGGCGTGCCCGACAGGCGCTATTTTCAGCAAGTTGAGTCTCTA
This sequence comes from uncultured Syntrophobacteraceae bacterium, assembly GCA_964578835.1. Taxonomy (GTDB): domain Bacteria; phylum Desulfobacterota; class Syntrophobacteria; order Syntrophobacterales; family Syntrophobacteraceae; genus CAZOEL01. The sequence continues at coordinate 38,197 of CAZOEL010000007.1, forward strand.
CAAAGGGATTCCGAGAGACTGCGAGCGAGTGAGAACGGTTTGTCCCGAGTGCGGAGCAGGTTGCCTGCTAGATGTTTTGGTTCGAGACAATAACATTGTCAGAATTGATTCAGCCGATCCGGGAAGTCTCACTGGCGCGCTTTGCAGGCGGGGACGCTTTGAGTTGCTTCGTGAAGATCGCCATCGGATTGAATCGCCTCTCATGCGAAACGGTCAAGGAATACTGGAAGAGTGTTCGCTCGAGAGCGCTAGCGACCTGATCGCGGACGCAGCGGCCGGCATGAAGAGCTCCTTTGCCGGCATGATCTCTCCGAGAATGCCCATAGAGGCCCTTACACTCTTCAATGACTTTGTGCGCAGGCGTTTGGGCTGCGACCAGGTGGATACGACGGATGGCGAAGCCTTCCGGATGATCATGGAAGGCGTAAGGCAGTATGACGGCGACAGAAAGGATCTCGGTATAGAGTGCGCCATCGAAGATCTAACGGCTGCGGACTGCATCATGGTGGTGGGGGCCGATCCGAAAGAGACTCATCCGGTTCTTGCCGGCATCGTGCAGCGCCAGAAGAGGAACAAAGGAGCAAAGCTGATAGTGGTGAGCTCGTCCCGGGACATTTTCCCACTTTGGAGCGATCTTTGGCTTAAACCGGAGAAGGGCTCTGAATCGCTTCTCATCAATGGAATGGCAAAGATGCATCTTCTAGGCGGTTTGCTCCTGATCGATAAAGACGGCCCCTGTCTCGTTCAAACGCTGAGCCGCTCCGAGATGCGTGAAACAGTTGGACTAACGGGCGTCGATGAGGTTGCTCTCGATGCTGCTGTAAAGATGTACGGCAAAGCTGAGAGGGCTGTAATCATTTATGGTGAAGAACTGCTCGAATCCTGTGGTCCATCAGCCGTCTCGTCGATCCTCAAACTGGCTTCCGTCACAAAGAATAAGAAGCAAGAGCGGCTCAGGGTAATCTCACTCAAACCCGCCGCCAATAGCAGAGGCGCCTGGGAACTTGGCCTCTCATCGCGCATATTGGAATGGGATCGAATAAAAGGACTTTATTTGCTGCTCGGGGACGATCAGCTGAACGATCGGCTGCTGGAGCGTTTACAGAAACTCGATTTTCTTGTGGTGCAGGCGAGTTATGAGTCTCCCGTCACAAAGGCGGCGCATGTGGTTCTACCTGCGCCCGTATGGGCGGAGCGCGCAGGGAAATATGTGAGCCTGGATGGGACCATCAATGAAGCGAGACATGTTCTTGAACGGCGGCCTGGTCTGCCTTCGATCCGGGAAGCGCTCAGCGCGCTCTCAAAGAGGATTGCGATTTAAATAAACGGCATAGACATAGATTTCGGGGAGGTCGAAGGTGGCAAAAGTTAAGGTCGCTACTGCATGGCTGGATGCCTGCTCCGGGTGCCACATGTCTTTTCTCGATTTGGATGAAGCGCTTATCGCGCTTGCGGACAAGATGGAGCTTACAGCTACGCCAATAACCGATACGAAGGAATTCCCACAGGTTGACGTAGGGATAATTGAAGGAGCAATAGGAAACGAGCGCGATGAGGAGGTTGCCGAACAATTACGCGCCGGCTGCAAGATACTTATGGTGTGGGGCGATTGCGCCTGCACCGGAGGGATAGCGAGCATGCGGAACTTGTTCACCAAAGAAGAGATTCTCGACAGGTGCTATCACACGGAAAGCACCATAGGCTCTGCGATCCCGTTTTCGGAGGAGCTTCCACCTCTGACTTCCGTCAGGCCCGTGAACGAAATCGTCAAGGTGGACTGCTATGTCCCGGGATGTCCGCCAAGCGCCGAAGTCATCCGATATGTTTTGTCCGAGCTTCTGGAGGGCAGGATCCCGGTTGTCCCAAGTGAGATGATGAGGTTTGACTGACATTCTCATTGCGCGGGAGTCGTTATGGAAAGCAAGATCGTCATCGAGCCTGTTACGCGGGTTGAGGGGCACGGAAAGGTCTCCATCCTTCTCGATGAGTCCGGCAACGTGAAGGAAGCCAGACTGCATGTCACTCAGCTGCGCGGATTCGAAAAGTTCTGCGAAGGCAGGCTTTTGTGGGAGATGCCCGTCATTACCCCCAGGATCTGCGGCATTTGCCCGGTGAGTCATCAACTGGCGTCAGTCAAGGCCGCAGACGTCATTCTGGGTGTGGAGCTTCCTCCAACAGCGCTGAAGCTTAGGAGGCTTTTACATATGGCTCAGCTTGTCCAGTCTCATGCTCTTCACTTCTTCTATCTGGCGAGCCCCGATTTCCTGCTGGGAATGGACGCGGACCCGGCAAAGCGGAATATCATGGGACTTATCGCAGAGATGCCGGAAGTGGCTGCAAGGGGAGTCGGACTGCGCGCTTTCGGGCAAAGGATAATAGCGGAGCTGGGGGAGAAGAGAATTCACCCTCAGGCTGCCGTCCCCGGGGGAATGTGTAAAGCCCTTAGCCATCTCAAGCGCGATGAGATTCAGGGGCGGGTTGGCGAGGTTATCGATGACTGCCGGTTTGCACTCGAGCTGTTCAGGGATTATGCCGCCAAAAGTGTGGATAGGGTTGAAGACTTCTCCGATTTTCCGAGCGCCTATCTTGGAATGGTGGATGATAAGGGCAACGTTGAATACTATGATGGCAAGCTTCGCTTCAAGGATAGCGAGGGCGCGATCCTCAAGGATGGGTTCCCACCGCGGGATTATCTTTCGATGATTGCGGAGGCGGTTCAAGACTGGTCCTATCTCAAGTTTCCCTACTACAAAGAGCTTGGGCGCCAAGACGGCATGTATCGCGTGGGGCCGCTTGCACGGCTGAATGTTGCAGACCGGTGCTCCACTCCTTTGGCGAACGATGCATTTCGGGATTTCAAAGACGTGAACGGCGGCGGAGCGGCGCCGGGCTCCTTGAAGCATCATCACGCGAGGCTGATAGAATTGCTCAATTGCGCGGAGGAAGTGAAACTGCTTATCGAAGATCCATCGATTTGCGGAACGGATATTCGCGTGGAAGCCCACAAAATTATAAATGACGAAGGCGTAGGAGCGATAGAAGCGCCAAGGGGGACACTCTTCCATCACTACCGGGTGGATGGGAGCGGGGTGATTCGTCAGGTCAATCTGATCGTAGCGACCGGCCACAATAACCTCGCCATGAATCGAGCTGTAACCGAAACGGCCCGCAGGTTCATAAAGGATGGAAAAGTTTCGGAAGGGATTCTCAACAGGGTCGAAGCGGCTATTCGTTGCTACGATCCCTGCCTTTCGTGCGCAACCCACGCGCTTGGCCAAATGCCTTTGGAAATCGCCGTCTTTGAGCCGGACGGTAAGATCCGGGATGTGCTGCGGAGCTAAAGGATGGGAGAGCAGTACATCCTATTTTACAATGAAAACGATAAATCAAATCTTGGAGGCGCAGGCAATGATCTCTGTTAGCGACCTGGAGCGATTTCCCATTTTTTCCGGTTTGGACCGCGGCTTTCTGACAGACATAGCGAAGACATGCTTGAAACGCTCTTACCGCGCCGGCGAGATCTGCGTCCTCGAAGGAGCGCCCGCTCGATACCTGCATCTCCTTATGAGCGGAAAGATCAATCTTGAACGGAAGCTGCCCGATAAATGGCTTCTTCACGAGGTCGGCGTTGTCCATACCCTGGAAGAACGAGGGCTCTTCGGCTGGTCGGCCATAGTGGAGCCAGGAGTGCATACGGCGAGCGCTCGATGCTTGGAAGATTGTGAGATTATTCTGATTCAGGGGGAAAAGCTTTCCGCTGTTCTGGACTCGGGGGGAAAGGCAAGCTATCAATTCATGAGAAGACTTGCTTCGGTGATTGCGTTGAGGCTTATCGACACGAGCAATTTCATGTTGCGCGAGATGGCGGATTTCGCAGCCTACAGAGCTATGTAGCAAGGACAACGAGGAAAAGCGCTGCCGGATGAAAGATCCGATTGGATTCTTGCCTTCCTCATTCCTCTGCCGCCGGGAACATTAAACCGTTTGTCCTGACGGCATCTGCCAAAGAGCATAACTTCCCATAATTCAAGATGCCGTCTTGCCCTGCATTCTTTCCGCAAGCTTCTTATATCATCTGATTGTACCACCATTTCATCCGCATCATTCAGTCTTACGGGTTGAAAGCAAAAAATCTGTACAAATCCGAAAACAGGTGTGTTATTTGATAATGCTTCAATTTTCTATCCTCTTTCACTCCATGTTTCTCCGTGCGAATTTCCGGCAGTTAGAGAGAGGGAAAAGGGAAAATAGAGTATGAGACTCTAAAGCAAGGGAGGAGCCAAAACCCATGGCGCTTATCGTTCAGAAATACGGCGGAACCTCAGTTGCAAATGTTGAACGTATCCGCGCTGTAGCTCAGCGCGTGGTGGACCGTAAGAGGAAGGGCGACAGTCTGGTGGTGGTCCTTTCCGCACGGGCCGGAGATACGGATCGACTGATCCAACTGGCGCGCGAGATGACTCCGCATCCCGATCCGCGTGAGCTCGACGTCTTGGTCTCCACCGGAGAGCAGATCACCATTGCGTTGTTCAGCATGGCCGTCAAAGAGCTGGGAGAGGAAGCCATTTCCATGACCGGCTACCAAGCCGGCATTATCACAGACCGCAACTACGGTCAGGCGCGCATCAACTGGATCGAAACTTTACCGATAATGGACCATATCCACGAGGGGAAGATCGTTGTTGTAGCCGGTTTCCAAGGGTATGATGACGAGGGGAACATCACTACTCTGGGCCGGGGCGGTTCCGACACCACTGGAGTGGCTTTGGCGGCGGCGCTGAGCGCGGATCTTTGTGAGATATACACCGACGTCGAAGGCGTTTTCACCGCCGATCCCAATATCTACTCCAAAGCTCGCAAGTTGGACAAGATCAGCTACGAAGAAATGCTGGAGATGGCTAGCATGGGCGCCAAAGTGCTGCATCTCCGAGCTGTTGAATTTGGAATGAAATATCATGTGCCGATTCTTGTTCTTTCTTCATTTACAGAAACTCCAGGCACGCTCGTCACTAAGGAGGATGAAGACATGGAAAAAGTGGTGGTCTCCGGAATCACCTATAACAAGAATGAAGCCCGCATTACCGTCACCAACGTCCCCGATCTTCCCGGGATGGCCGCCAAGCTTTTCCGACCCATCTCCGAAGCGGGCGTGAATGTGGACCTCATCGTTCAGGGCAGCGGCAGCATCCCGGGCCGGGCCAACATTTCGTTCACGGTTCCCAAGCCGGACTATGATAAAACCATCAAGATCACAGAGAAGGTCGTACAAGATCTGGAGGCGGGACCCGTACACAGCAACCCGAATATTTCCAAGATCTCCATCATCGGGCTCGGCATGCGGAGCCATAGCGGCGTAGCCAGCAAAATGTTCGATACTCTGGCCCGTGAAGGCATCAATATCAAAATGATCACAACCTCGGAAATCAAGATCTCCTGCGTTATCGACGAGAAGTACACAGAGCTCGCCGTCAGAGTGCTCCATGACGCCTTTGAGCTTGATAGGGAGCCCATGGGAGTCATCAAGATCCAAGAAGAGATTTAGTCGTTCTATATTCTATGTGAAACACGAGCAGAGGCTCCGAGGGCATTCCCGCCTTTGGCGCCTTTGTGGCTTTCAAGAGGCGCAGCACCTATTAGAGGCTTTATGTAATGGCGGAAGTCAAGATCTACGATACAACTCTACGGGACGGAACACAGGCCGAAGATTTTACGCTCTCGATGGAAGACAAGATCCGGATCGCGCTCAAACTGGACGATCTCGGGATTCACTACATCGAGGGGGGCTGGCCGGGATCGAATCCCAAGGATGTTTCCTTTTTCAAAGAAATTAGAAACTACCAGTTAAAATGCTCGGAAATCGCAGCCTTCGGCTCCACTCATCACCATGGAAAGACGGCCGAGTCGGACGGCAATCTGAAGGCTCTCCTTGCGGCAAAAACGCCGGTCATAACGATATTCGGCAAGAGCTGGCCGGTTCATGTTCGAGACGCTCTGCATACTACGCTCGAGCGCAACCTGGAGCTCATTCGCGATAGCCTGGCTTTTTTGCGACCTCACGCCAAGACGCTTTTCTATGATGCCGAGCATTTCTTTGACGGGTTCAAAGAAGACCGCGAGTATGCGCTGGCGACCCTTGGAAAGGCGCTGGAGGGCGGAGCCGAGTGTCTGGTCCTCTGCGACACGAACGGCGGAAACATTCCCAGCGTCATTCAGGAAATCATAGGTGTGGTGAAAGAGCGATACCCGGATGCGCCTCTTGGCATTCATGTCCATAACGATGGAGATCTGGCGGTTGCAAACTCGCTTGCGGCAGTCGAGGCCGGGGTCGTCCATGTCCAGGGCACCATAAACGGTGTGGGCGAACGCTGCGGAAACGCCAATCTTTGCTCTATCATCCCCAATCTTTGCCTGAAGATGGGAATCCAGTGCCTGCCCGGGGATAGCCTCCAGAAGCTTCGTCCGACAAGCCGTTATGTCCTGGAGCTTGCCAATTTGCCGCCGAACCGCTACCAGCCTTATGTGGGGCGGAGCGCTTTCGCCCACAAAGGAGGAGTCCACATTAGCGCCGTGGAGAGGAATCCATCGACGTACGAGCATATTGACCCTGCTTGTGTCGGAAATAAGAGGCGCGTTTTGGTTTCCGACCTTTCCGGGCGCGCGACCATCATGCGCAAGGCTGAGGACTTTGGCTTGAACCTTTGCCGGTCGGACCCGGTGGCGATGCAGGTTTTGGAAGAGCTTAAGGATCTAGAGAATCAGGGCTTCCAGTTCGAGGCTGCCGAAGCCAGCTTCGAGCTCCTCATCAACAAGGCGATGGGCAAGAGCAAAAAATATTTCGAGCTGGTCGGCTTCCGCGTCATTGACCAGAAGATGCGCGATGATGGCGCGCCGGTTTCAGAGGCTACGATCAGGGTAAAGGTCGGGGGAAGCGAAGAACATACCGCCGCCCTTGGCAAGGGCCCTGTAAACGCGCTGGATAACGCTCTTCGCAAGGCCTTGGAGAAATTCTATCCAGAGCTCAAAGACATGGAGCTGAGCGATTACAAAGTTCGAGTGCTCCCGGGGCGAGACGGCACGGCGGCTCGTGTTCGCGTGCTCATCGAATCCACGGATGGTGTCGATAGCTGGAGCACTGTCGGAGTTTCTCTGGATATCATAGAAGCGAGCTGGCAGGCCTTGGTCGACAGCATCAACTATAAAATGTACAAAACGGAAAAACTGACGCCTAAGTGTCAATGAGGTATACGCCTCGCGGCCAAAGTTCATGGTAGTTTTCAAGAGATGCTGGATGCTTGATTCTGGATGTCATATGCTGGATGAAGACCGGGCGGCGTGAGTATGGAAGATTCTATCATGCGTCTGGAGTCCGGCGTCTAGATGCTCGCATCCAGCATCATCCTTACTGATGCCTGGGTTGCGTCAGCCTGCGCCATGTGATCGCTCATCGCTTTTCTTCCCTCCTCGAGATTGAGCTGTCGCTATGAAGACTTTGATCGTAAACGCCAACCGTTGCTTCAATCCCGCGCCAGTCATGCCTCTGGGAGCATGCATCGTGGCTGAGGCTGTTGAACGAGCGGGCTTCAGAGCGTCTTTGCTCGATCTCATGTTTCAGTCCAACCCGGCTGGGGCTCTCAAAGCGGCAATCGAGAGCGAAAGGCCGGACTTGGTCGGCCTTTCAGTGCGTAATATCGACAATACCGATCTGGATTATCCCGTCGCTTTCTATAAAGAGCTCGGGCCTCTGATGGATGTGATCAGAAAGGAGACTCGCGCTCCTGTTGTGCTCGGCGGAGCGGCGCTTGGGGTAATGCCCCGAGAGCTCCTCAGGCATACCGGCGCGGAGTGGGCGGCGCTGGGGGACGGCGAGTCAGCGCTTCCAGCTCTTTTGACCAAGCTTTCCCGTGGAGAGTCGCCAAGGGATGCGTTTGGGCTTGGATGGCTTGAAGACGAGCTGCTTGTTGAAAACCCACAGGCTTTGTCATCTTCTCTCGATACCTGCATATTTCCTCGTTTTGAGAGGTGGATCGATGTCGCTTCCTATGCATCCCGCCTTGCGACCGTTCCGATCCAAACCAAGCGTGGATGTCCGTATAAATGCGTTTACTGCACCTACCAGGCGCTCGAAGGGACCGGCTATCGCCTTTCTTCACCCGAATCTGTCGCGCACGCAGTGGAGCGTCTCTCCGCCATCGGACTCAAGGATCTCGAGTTTGTCGATAATGTGTTCAACTCCCCTTACGACCACGCCATGGGCATCTGCGAGCGCATAGCGCGATTGAAAACCGGGGCTCGTTTGCAAAGCCTCGAGCTCAATCCGCTTTTTCTTGACGATGCTCTGCTTTCGGCGATGGAGGCCGCCGGTTTTTGCGGGATTGGCGTTACGGTCGAAAGCGGTTCTGATAAGGTGTTGAGCCGCCTGCGCAAATCATTTCATATCGAAGACGCCTACAGAGCAGCGGAAGCAATAAGGCGCCACAATATCCCTTGCCTTTGGCTCTTCATGCTCGGAGCCCCCGGGGAAACAGAGGAGACTCTTCAGGAGACTTTCCGGTTCGCAGAGCGTGCGCTTCGTCCTCGAGATGCGGCCTATTTCAACCTCGGGGTGAGAATCTATCCCGGTACGGAGCTCGATCGAATAGCAAGGGCTGAAGGGCTCCTCCAGTTGGCTTCCGACGAAATGCTTGACGCCGTTTTCTACATTTCTCCTGAAATTGATCGAACCCGGCTTGAGAGTAAGCTCAAGAAATTCATGGCGTCTCATATGAATTGCCTTAGCTCCGGTTCCATAAGCCTCCCACTGCTTCCGATCATTCACAGAATTGCGTACAATTTTGGCCTCAGGCCTCCTTTATGGAAGCACACTCGCTACATTCGTCGCCTCCTGCGGATTTTCATGCCGGACATCTAAAGGAGGATCTATACATGGAGAATTCACCCGCTGTCCGCGCCGCGTTGTTGTCCGGCATTCTCGTCTTTGCCATTCTTCTCTCGAGGCATTATCAGCAAAGCCGCCCTTTGCCGGAAAGCGCTCCGCTTCCGGTTTTTGTCGACGTTCAAGGCGATGTCGTGAGCCCCGGCGTTTATATTCTGAACGGACCGTCAGCTACTGTGGCAGATGCTATGAAAGCTGCCGGAGGCGTCACTGGAAGACAGTGGGAAGAGCTCTCTGAAGAGTTGTTGAACAGTCGAATCGAGACAGGCAGGCTGCTCCGCGTCATGTCTTCATCATCCGATGGGACGGTTGAAATCCGTTTTGAGCAAATGCCCGCCGCAGCGCGCCTCACCATGGGATTGAAGCTCGACGTCAATGTGGCTTCCAAGGACGACCTACTCCTTATTCCCAATATGAAGCCTGATGTCGCAGCGGCAATTGTAAACCGCAGAATGGAGAAGGCTTGGCAAAGCCTTCAGGAATTGGACGAGATATCTGGCGTCGGACCGAAAACAATCGAAAAATGGAAACCTTATCTCTCCGTACAATGAGAGTCAAGAAATGCCATGCCTTGACTCAGGGCTAACTTGTTCTGCGATGATTGAACAATCGCAACGCCGGGTTAGCCTCTATTCCAGTTGCTCTGCGTTGGAGTCAGCCCCGAAGGGGCGAAATACCATAGCCCGGGGCATCGCCCTGGGTATAGAGATCCCGTCATATTCTCCAAGCCCTGTAAGGGCGAGATAACCACTTTCCGGATATTCCTCCCATATGGGCTATCACAGGAAGCATTTGGGAGCGAAGTGCAGGGCAAAAGATCCCGCACACATGGTCACTTGTGAATCAGAACAAATTGACCGTGTGCCCTGACTTCGGCCTATCGGCAATTCCTGCATATTTGGTCCGGCTTGAATGATGCCTTTCGTTAAAAGCAATCCGTCCTCAGACAACATTTTTTCGTCGAAGATAAGACGATGCAGATATGCTGCGGATTTGCTCTTTTTCAGTGTTTGAGGGGTCTCCGAGAGAATGCGTTCTCCCTTGCAAAGCTGAGAAATATCTTTATCATTGTTTGGCCGTTGTTGATTCCGCAAGCTTGTATATCGAGAAGATTCATAAGGGGAAAGAGGGGCTTTTGAGAGTGAAGATGAGGTCGTGTCAGGGCTATTTGCTGTGTCTGGTTGCACTCCATCTTTTCTGCGCATGCACGAGAACCGTGAGCACGGTCCCCCCACCCCCATGTCCTCCTGGCTATGCGCAGACTCAGCCTTCGCAGCGGCCTTCATCGCCTTCTTCTTCTTCGAGATCCGGAGTCTGCGTTATCGAGAAGTCTCTGAAGAATCTCGGCGGCGCTCGAAATATCACGCATGAGGTGGGGCCTCTCGAGACGGTCTGGAGGCTTTCCAGGATGTATGATGTTTCCGTTGAAGAGATCTATGCCGCCAATGGTCTCAGAAAGGGAGCTTCTCTGCAAATAGGTCAGAAGCTCATCATCCCTAATGCGAAGATGTTGCGGCACGTCATTCCGATCTATCCGAACAACCAGTGGCAATATATCATCATTCACCATACAGCCACCGATATAGGAAATGCCACGCTTGTGAACAGGTCGCATCAGGACCGGGGATTCTGGAATGGCCTTGGCTACCATTTTATAATTGACAACGGCACCATGGGGAAGGGCGACGGTCAGATAGAAGTTGCTCCACGGTGGATAAAGCAGCAAACTGGAGCGCACTGCAAGGCTGGGGGCATGAATGATAAGGGCATCGGAATCGCCCTCGTCGGCAATTTCAATGTAGACCTTCCTACCGTGAACCAGCTTCAATCCCTTGATTATTTGATTAAGGTCCTGCGTCAGCATTATCCAATCGGTCCAAGCCGCATCATGGGACACCGAGACGTGGACGGGGCCAGCACCGATTGCCCCGGCAAACGTTTTCCGTGGACTTCGGTCCGACAACGTCTCGGATCACAGTAGCGCAGCCATGCGCGTAGGCGCCATCGGCTGAAAAAATGGTTGGCGCGCATAAGGGTTGGGATACGCCACCCGATCATGCTGAGGTATCGAAGCATGATCGGGGCTGTTCGCCCTTCGTTATCTCAGGGCGAACGGGACACCCCAACCCTTATGCGCGCCAACAAAAAATGCTGGATTCCAGATGCTGGAGATGTCGGACAAAGATGTCCAACTTCCACATGGTTGAGGCAGCGCCCGCAGGCTCTTGTCTGACCGGGCTCGACATGCGCCTTCGGTCGCAGTTTTCTGTCTACGGCTCTGCGATATTGTTCTTTGATAGATTTTCTTATAGAATTTTACATTTATAATTATTGCTGTGCTCAGCTATTGATGTTTGGGCGCGACATATGGAAGCCGCCGATGTTGCCGAGATGCTCCGCGTGGTGATGGTTCCGAACCTGAATTTCATGCAAAAGTTAGCTTTGAAGGAGGCGCATATGAACGAGCTGTTAGCCCCTGGTGGGAGTCTGGCAATGGTGGAGGAAGTTTTTTCTCAGGGGGCTGACGCGGTCTATATCGGCTCCAAGGGATTCAGCCGAAGGAAATGCGCCTGGGAGTTGGAAGATTCTCAAATCAAAGAGTCCATTGATGTCGCAAAGCCCTTTGGAGGGAAGATTAGAATAGCGATCAACGCCGAAGTTCCTCCAGACAGGTTCATGATCGTTATGGGCAAAATCGCCAAATACGCCGCATGGGGGGCGGAGGGTGTGATCGCCAAGACCCCGGCTCTCATGCAAATGGTGAAGGAGAATTTCCCGCAGTTGGTCATACACGCCAGCGTGGGCTGCAACATCCAGACTGCCGCTCAGATGAGCGAGTATAAAGAATATGGCGCTACCCAGATTGTCGCAAGCACCGAGATAGATAATGTGGAGAAGCTCCGTTCTTTCAAGTTGGCTGCCGATAATCTGGGAATTCAGACTGAAGTGCTGATTCACGGCAACAGATGTGTTGGTGGCGTGGGTAATTGCTCCTTCCATGAGCTCATAAGCGATTCGTACATCGAACGGAAGTACGTTGATGAGGACGGCAATGAGATCGTGGAGTACGAAGGCTGGCCCGATAGGAGCGGGAGTTGCTTTCGCCTCTGCCTCCTAACGGACGAGCAACGGCGAAAGGTGTTGGCCCAAAGAGGTCGAAAGAGAGAAGAAATAGAGGCTGTCAACGACCGCATTCGCAAACGCCCCAACGTAGCCTTCGCAGTAAATGGAAAAGAGCTCTGGGACTACATGGACCTTGGCCTGCATACCCTGAAGGTGCAAGGACGCGAATACGCCGTAAACCTCATCGGCCGGATGATATTTCTCTATCGAAGCCTCATAAACGCTCACGCGCAGGGATTGCCGCATGACAGCCCGGAGCTGATCCCGCTTCAAAAAGAGCTGGAAGAGATAGCCGCGGATCGAGATCGGGCGCGGATGGAAAAGACGCGAGAGCTCCATCGGAACATCAAAGGCCTCAATGCCTGAAATGCTTGATGTGGGATAAGGACCGTCTTAGTCAGAGCTTTTTCAGCAGCGGGAGAGCAGTCTTGAATTCCGGAGAGCCGGCTCTGTTCAGCAGTTCATAAATGATCATTTCGGTTGAACTGATGACGGCCCCTGCTTTTTCCATGCGTCTTAGCGCGGCTTTCTGATTGAAGCGACTTCTGCACGCAACCGCGTCTCCGGCAAGGTGTACCTTATAGCCAAGGGAAAGAGCGTTCAGCGCGGTCTGGAGTATGCAAATGTGCGTTTCAATGCCGCTCAACAGGATCGTTCTCTGGCTATGTTCCTGCATGGCTCGGAGAAAAGCCTCGTCCTGAAAGCAGCTGAATTCAAGCTTGTTATAGATCTTGGGATTTGCGACTTTTTGGATCAATTCGGGCGTAAATCCGCCCAGCTTCTCCTGGTTCTGCACGGAGAAAAGAACCGGGATGTTCAGGATATTCGCGACGTCGATCAATGCGGCGGTGTTCCCGGTTAGCCGATCTGCGTCAACACATGGGTCGAGCATCGTCTTCTGGATATCAACCAGTAGCAGCAGACAATCTTCTTTTCTCAAAAGTTCACTATGACCTTCCATTGTTCCTCCGTGTTCTAAAATCAGTGAATAGATGAGTGAACCAGTTAAAAAGATGAAAGGGTAAGGCGGCTTTTCGCTGTTTGGTATAAGCATAAGAGGCGGGAAGCCGGTTGTACAGGGGAGATTTGCGGGGCTAATCGACGATTGAAAAAAGAAGCCGGCAGAGATTGCTCTCTGCCGGCCTTTAGCTACTCAAACAAGCTTCTTACTTAATCAGCGGAACGATGAGCAATGCAACGATGTTGATAACCTTGATCATCGGGTTGATGGCGGGGCCGGCTGTATCTTTGTAGGGGTCGCCTACGGTGTCGCCGGTGACTGCCGCTTTGTGAGCATCGGAGCCCTTGCCGCCGTACATGCCGTCTTCGATGAACTTCTTAGCGTTATCCCATGCGCCGCCGCCGCTGGTCATCGCGATCGCCTGGAACAGACCGGTGACGATGCTGCCGATCAGCACGCCGCCGAGGGCTTCTTTGCCTAACAGGAAGCCGACGATGATCGGGGCTGCAACCGGAATGAGAGCCGGAAGCATCATCTGCTGGATGGCGCTCTTGGTTACGATGTCAACGCACTTGCCGTATTCGGGTCTGGCGGTGCCTTCCATGATGCCGGGGATTTCACGGAACTGGCGGCGAACTTCCTCAACAACGCCGCCGGCTGCCTTGCCGACTGCTTCCATCAGGAGCGAGCCGAAGTAGTAGGGCAGCAGACCACCGATGAAGAGACCTACCAGGACCAGCGGGTTGGAGAGGTCGAAGGCGACGACTGCGCCGAAGGACCTGGAGTATTCTGCAAAAAGAACCAGAGCGGCAAGACCGGCGGAGCCGATTGCATAACCCTTGGTGACTGCCTTGGTGGTGTTGCCGACTGCGTCGAGAGGATCGGTGATTGCGCGAACGCTCTCGGGAAGCTCGGCCATTTCAGCGATGCCGCCCGCGTTGTCGGTGATGGGGCCGTAGGAGTCGATGGCCACAACGATGCCGGTCATGGAAAGCATTGCCACTGCGGAAAGAGCGATGGCGAAAAGACCGCCGCCGCTATTGCCTGCGAAGCCGCCGCCAAGCTGATATGCCCACACGATGGCTGCGCAGATGACCAGAGCGGGAGCGCCGGTTGACTTCATGCTGACTGCGAGGCCTGCGATAACGTTGGTGCCATGGCCGGTCTGGCTGGCGGCAGCAATGTGCATAACAGGCTTAAAGCTCTTGGAGGTGAAGTACTCGGTGATTACAACGATGAGGCCGGTCAAAAGAAGACCGATAACAGCCGTCGTGAAAACGCCCATCGCCGTGAATGCGGGCTCTACGCCGGGAATGGCGAGGAACCACTGAGAAGCGAAATAGAAAGCCACTGCCGCCAATACGCCGGCGACGGTCAGGCCTTTGTAGAGGGCGCCCATGATGTACTGGCTCTTGCCCATGCGTACAAAGTAGGTTCCAATGATGGAGGCGATGATGGAGATGCCGCCGATCAGGAGCGGGAACTCAACCCACATGCTTTCAGCGCTGAAAACGGTCTTGGCCAGAAGCATAGCGGCAACGAGGGTTACCGTGTAGGTTTCGTACAGGTCAGCCGCCATACCGGCGCAGTCGCCAACGTTGTCGCCGACGTTGTCAGCGATAACCGCGGCGTTTCTCGGATCGTCTTCGGGAATTCCGGCTTCAACCTTACCTACGAGGTCGGCGCCGACGTCAGCGGCCTTGGTGTAGATGCCGCCGGCGATACGAGCAAACACGCTCATGAGGGAGCAGCCGAAGCCGAGCCCGACCAGTGCGTGGAAAGCCTCGTCAACGGGAGCAACTGCCTTGACCAGCATGTAGTAGCCGGCTACGCCGAGAAGGCCGAGACCCACAACCATGACGCCCGTAACCGAGCCGCCCTTGAATGCAACGGACAGAGCCGCCTGAAGACCTTGCTTTGCCGCTTCAGTGGTTCTTACATTGGCTTTAACCGTAACCATCATGCCGATGTAGCCGGCCAAAGCGGAGCCGAAGGTGCCAAGAGCGAAGCCGATGGCGGTCCATTTGCCAAGATAGGTCAATGCGCCGGCGAGAATAATGGCAACGATGGCAACAGTCTTGTACTCACGATTCAAGAAAGCGGTAGCGCCTTCGCGGATGGCCTCAGAGATTTCCTGCATTCTTTCAGAGCCAGCGCTCTGCTTGGATACCCATGCTGCGGTGACGAGGGCATAGAGCACGCCTAAGCCGCCACACCCAAGGGCGAAAAGAACGATTTGACTTGCTTTCATTAATTCCTCCTTCTAGAGTTTCTTCTGTTTCAACAATCTCCGAATTTGCCGGGGCCAATCGCCCCGCCCGAGCCAACAACCTAGATTTCTTTTACTTTCACCTCCTTTATTCATCAGTTATCTAAAAACCATTTTAAAAGCAACCTCTCATGAGATGCTTGAAATAAAAGCGGAACTCCCGAATTGCTCCATGGGAAGCTCCACTTTCGAAAGACCAAATTTTGTTTCTTGCGTCGGAAAACGCCGCGCCTTCGTTTGCATTCGGTCCAACACCGGCGCGGGGAGCGAAGAAGATGAAGCTGCATGCCGGGTGTCGACACAGGTTTTGCGCTAACGAAAAAACTCACATCATGAACGAAGCATTTCCGACCGATCCGGCGAGGCGCCTCTGAATCCGCGCCGAGGGCCGTAACACTATAGACATCAAATAGATACTTTTTTCACATGCGGCACAAAGCTACTTTAGGTGATATACTTTTGTCAAGTACAAAAGCTATTCCATGGGCGCTTTTGAGCTGCGGTTCAAAGGCGAGGACGTTTTTCTCGAATGAGGAGGGAACCGGCTGTAAATATGGTTCTTCAGGTGTGGTGTTTTTCTTTGTCGATACTTAATTTTTTAGAACTTCATGCGCGCCCCATGGACGTTTTGGGCCGGAGCCTTTAGCGTTGCCTTTTTATATTCTCAACAAAGAAAGGAGTATTGTATGCCCGAATTTGGAACCGCTTATTCAAGCCTTTCCCTCGATCGAAAGATCTCCCGACAGGAACTGGTGCGCGCCATCCGGTTCATGATCGCCGCGGAATATGAGGCGGTCCAGCTTTACATGCAGATAGCGGAGGCCACCGACAACGAATTGGCCAAGGAAGTCCTGGAAGATATCTCAAGGGAAGAGTTGGTCCATGCGGGTGAGTTCCTGAGGCTGCTTAAAGAGATTGAGCCCGGGGAAGAAGGATTCTACAAGGAGGGCGCCGAGGAAGTGGAGGAAATCATCCAGAAGCTCAAGAAATAAAGAAGGGGGAAGAGCGGGCGCTCTACCCTCGCCGCCCTTCCAAGACGCCAAATCCTTTGCGCGCAGCGCATTTCACCAGGTCATGCGCGCTTTGACTCTGTTTTGAGCGAGAAATTCTTTGATTCCCTCTATGGTGTAGGTCCCGTAATGCACCATGGAGGCGATGAGAGCCGCATCGGCGCATCCTTCGGTCAGGACGTCGAGCAGGTGCTCGGCCTTTCCCGCTCCACCCGAGGCGATCACGGGTATTTTTACATTTGTGGAAATGAGCCGTGTGAGCTCAAGTTCATAGCCAGCCCGGGTTCCATCCGCATCGATCGAATTGAGGCATATTTCTCCAGCGCCGAGCCTCTCGGCTTCTTGCGCCCACCACAAAGCATCGATGCCCATGAAGGTGCGCCCACCGTTTATGACCATTTCATAGCCGGAAGGTATTTTTTCCGACTTCGATGCCTTCTTTACGTCCATCCCGAGAACGATGCATTGGCTTCCGAATGCCTCCGCTCCCTGACGGATGATGTCCGGGTTGAGCACGGCGGCGGAATTGACGCTTACCTTCTCCGCTCCGGCCAAAAGAACTGCGCGCATATCCTCAAGGGTGCGTATTCCGCCCCCTACGGAAAACGGAATGAAGATCGTCTCCGCGACTCGTCTCACTACATCGAGCATGATGGGGCGTTTGTCGCTCGAGGCGGTGATGTCGTAGAAAACGATCTCGTCTGCGCCTTGTTCGTAGTAAAACCGTCCCATTTCGACGGGGTCGCCAATGTCGACGTTGTCCTTGAACTTGATTCCCTTGGTCGTGCGTCCGTCCCGAACGTCGAGGCAAGGAATGATGCGTTTGCTGAGCATGCTTTTTTCCTTATAGAACAGGGGTGGTGTCGCCGTTCCATCGACTGAAATTTTCCAATATCTTCAAACCGGGTGGGCCGCTCTTCTCCGGGTGGAATTGGACAGCGACCAGGTTGCTCTGCGCCACAGCCGAGGCAAAGGTCATCCCGTATTCGGTTCTGCCGGCAATGTGTCCCGGATTAGCCGGGTCGGGGTAGTAACTGTGGACAAAATAGAATTCGCTCCCCGATGGGATGTCCTTAAAAACAGGATGGGAGACAAACGCAACTTCATTCCATCCCATGTGTGGAATCTTTAGAGCTTCCCCCTGGCCGGAACGAAGATCGGCGGGGAAAAGTCGGACTCTTCCCGGAATTATGCCGAGGCAGCGCGTGTCGTTTTCTTCGCTGTAGTCGAAAAGAACCTGCAGTCCGACGCAAATTCCCAGCACGGGCGTCCCCGCTTCCAACCGCTCTTTAAGCAATGCGTCAAGCCCGAGCTCCTTCAAATCTTTCATGGACTTGCCCGCCGCTCCTACTCCGGGGAAAATGATCCGTTCAGCCTTCCCTATAACCTCATGGGAATGAGTTATCTCACAAGGGACCCCCAGAAAGCGCAAAGCTCTTTCCACGCTGGTGAGATTGCCCGCTCGGTAGTCCAAAATAGCGATCACAAAAAGCTCCTTTCAATTGACTCTCATCTCCTAACCCATAACTCGCAACTATTTTCAATTAACTTGAATTGGAAAATTGTGCAAGATCACGTTATGGTTATGATATGGTTTGGCTGAGGAGGGGAAGCCTTTTTTGTGTAACTGACGCTTCTCCGCGCGTTTTGACCGTGGCGCTTGTTGGCAGGATAACGGCCTGACTTTTATTGCTCTTACGCTGGAGAATGAGGATATTAAATGCAGAACATCTCTGAATCGCTTAGAAGACAGCGCGAACAACTTCTCGGGGACAGCAGCGAAGATTTGCTCGGCAGACATGCGAGCCTTCTCGATATTGCGATCATATCCCTTTACAACCGTCTGGCCAATAGATCGGAGCGCGATACGGAAAGGTTTCGGTCCAGCGGCGCAGTCCTGGCTCTTGGAGCGTTTGGGCGTGGGATCATCGGTCCTAGCCAGGCCCTACCGATAATCTTCCTCAAAGCGGACTCTTCCCTGTTTGATGAAAGCTGGCTCTACGAGATCGCTTCACCTCTGACCGAAGCCGGATGGACCGTTGATGCGCAGCAGGCGACTGTCGCAGGCCTCATCGAAAGGGCGCGCGAAGATTTTTCGTTTTTCCTTCAGTTGCTTGATGCTCGTTATATTTCGGGCAACCGTCAGCTGGCGGAACAGCTCGATAAAGCGTTGGAAGCCTACATAGAAGGTCGGCAGGAAGAGCTCCTCGTCACCCTTCGCGCTTCCGTTCGCTCCAGGTTAGCCCGACTCGACCAGCCGGAGAGTTGGCTTGAGCCCGATCTGGAGGCTAATCCCGGGGCTCTGGGCGAGATCTACGCCATTCGAGCAGCCTGTCGGATCGCCTCCAATATCCGTGGCTTGGATGACGCGATTTTTCGAGGATACCTGACGAGACAGGAAGTGGACTTTTTGCTCCAATCGGAAAAAACATATGCTCGCTTCTTGAGCCTTCTTCAGATCATTCCCGGCAATGCGTCGAGCGTGCTGCGGTTTGGCGATCAGGAACAGCTTGCGGAGAAGCTCGGCTATTCGGCGAGGGCTGGGTTTCTGCCGGTTGAGGCTTTTATGCAGCGGGTTTTTCAACTTTTTCACGGAGTGTTCTGCATTTCCAATGAATTTTGGGAACGCTTGCTCGAGGCGCGTTCGGATGCGGCGATAGAAGAGTCGGGTGCGGATCGGATTCTCGAGCCCGGTTTGCTGGTGCGTTCGGAGAAAATCCATATCCAGACGGACCAGTATCCCGCCGATGCGGCTCATTTGGTTCATCTTTTCAGCCTGGCGGCAAAACACGGACTTGGCTTCGCCAATGTCGCCAGACAATGGATACAGCACCATCGCAATGTGCTGGATACCGCCTCGGGAGATCCTCTCGTGCAGCGGGAGCTTCTCGAGCTCATCAGGTCGGATGCGCATGATCTGCCCGTTCTGAGGCGCTTCTACGATCTCGGCCTCATGTCGTCGCTCATCCCTGAGCTCGCCCCGGTGCATGGGCTTGTTCAGCATGACGCCTTTCATCTCTATCCGGTTGACGAGCATCACCTCCGCACACTGATGGAGCTGAAGAAGCTTTTCTCGGGCGATTACATGCTTTCCGAGCCGGAAGTCACTCACGTCGCTCAGTCTATATCCGATCCCACATGCCTTTTTCTTGCCGGTCTCCTGCACGACATTGGAAAGAGCTCGGGAAAGGGACACGCAGCGCGTGGGGGAGAGATGATTCCGGCTATTGCGAGGCGTCTGGGTTTGGCGCCTGAAGAATCCGACATGGTGCAGTTCCTGGTGGCCCAACATCTGCTGCTGCTTGACAGCGCATCGTTGAGGGATCTGGCCGATGAAGAAATGTTGGCCAACTGCGCCGCCGCCATCGCCTCCTCGGAGCGGCTGGATCTTCTTGCCGCCCTTGGCTTCGCCGATATGGCTGCGACAGGTCCGAAGGCGCAGCAGAAATGGCGGGATACGCCCGTTATGACCCTCTATCAGAGGGTCCACCATCTTCTTGAGAAGGGCGAGCCGAGCTCGGTGGCCATTTCGGAGCGGATCGATCATCTGAAGGCGCAGGTGGGCAGGCTTGTGACGGATCTCATGGATAGCGCTCAGCTGGAGGAATATTTCTCTCAACTTGCGCCGCGCTATCTCCTCTCGATGCCTCCTTCCGCCGTAGCGAGGCATTTACGGCTGCAGTGCGAGCTCAAGCGCTCCACGGAAGCCCTGGTGTCGGAAGTGACCCTTCTGAATGGAACCGCAGAGATAACTCTCGTCAGTTTGGAGATGCCGGGACTTGTGTCCAAGGCTGCGGGGATTCTCACCCTCCATGATATGAACATCATCGGGGCGCAGGGCTTCAGTATGGAAAATGGAGTCGCCATCCTGGTTTTTCAGTGCCGTTTGCCGGAAAATTCAACGATCGATCCCGACTGGAACGCGTTAACGGAAGATCTGAGACGTCTGCGAATGGGAAAGATAGCGCTGGATTACCGGATAGCGGCGCACGCGGCGGAGCATCCTTCCCTCGAGCCTCCGATAAGGCCGGTAAAGAGTCAAATCTTCATCGATAACGAATCCTCCGCCCTGTACACCATTCTCGAAGTATACACCATCGACCGCGTGGGGTTGCTCTATACGATCAGCCGAACCCTGTTCGATCTCCAGATCCGCATTTATGTGGCCAAAATTACAACCAAGGTCGATCAGGTCGCTGATGTATTCTATATTAAAACGAGCGCAGGGGAGAAAGTTACCGACCCTGAACAGATGCAAGAGCTCGAAAATGCCTTACGCTTTTGGCTCGATGGTCCCGAGTCGCGGTAAATTACTTGGGCTTCTACAGGAGTTTGGAATATGGATGCAGCGCTAATCGAAAAAGAGGGTCCAATCGGCTTCCTGACGTTGAATCGGCCTGAAAAGAGGAATGCTCTTTCTTTGGAGGTCATGACTGAAATCATCGCGAAGCTTGATGAGGTTGGGCAAGATGACGGCATCAAGGTTCTCATTATTCGTGGGAATGGTCCGGTCTTTAGCGCGGGGCATGATATCAGGGAGCTCTCCGCACAGGAGGATATCCACTATTTTCGAAAGATTTTCGGCGTCTGCAACCAAATGATGCTCCGCTTGCGTCGGCTTTCCCAGCCCGTTATCGCTCAAGTGCACGGGATTGCTACGGCTGCTGGATGCCAGTTGGTAGCGGCCTGCGATCTTGCGGTTTGTGAGAGCGGCGCGCGCTTCGCTACTTCTGGAATCAAGATTGGACTTTTCTGCTCCACCCCGATGGTTCCTCTTGTCCGCCTTATCGGGCGACGGCGCGCAATGGAGATGCTGCTGACGGGCCGTTTTGTTTCTGCGCAAGAAGCGCTGGATTTTGGTCTCGTAAATCGGGTCGCGCCCCCTGAACGACTGGCCGAGGAAACTGAAAAACTGGCGCTCGAAATCGCTCAATTCAGCTCTTTTGCTTTCGGACTCGGAAAGCAAGCCTTCTATGCTCAAATCGATCTCGATGAAAAATCCGCCTATGACTATGCCGGAGAAATAATGGCCTTGAATTGTATGGCGGAAGATGCTCGTGAGGGGACGAGCGCGTTTCTGGGAAAGCGCCTTCCTCAGTGGAAAGGCAGATAGCTCACCGACGCGTGGATGGGCGATTCTGCTTAGCCATTGACCTTAAATGTATTTTTTGTTAAAGGTTTTGACGGCTTGCATCCGTCTTCTCGATGCTTTGCTTTTCGCTTTGGGTCTCAATTCTATTGTGAGGATAGTTCATATGTTTGGGTTGGGAGAGTTTTTATGTGTCGAGCTGAAGCGCAGCGTCTACAGCATGCTGCCCTGGGATATCCCGTGGTATGATCCGAGCCATACGATTTTTTTCACTGCCCTTTTCGGAGCCTTGTCAGTGATCGTTCTAGGGGTCGCCGCAGCGGCTATCATCACCATGAGGCGCTTGAAGAAAGACGATGGAGCCAAGCCTCATTAAGCATTGATTGCGCGGCCGGATGCCCGAGCGCAGCTCGCAGTGGCGGAAAAGATGGGCATCCGGTTCGCAACTCTATCATCGCATTAAAAAATTACCCGATCTGAGTCCATGCGGACTTCCTGTCTTATTGACTGCATCCAGCAGGCGACGGTGTTTGTATTCCCGTTTTCCATGCGCCGGAATCCGCCGTCGGGCGCTCGGGATGAAGATCTTCAACCATTCGCTAACAAACGCAGCCATGCGCTTCATCAGGAGGAGCACTAATGCATCCCAAGGTATTTCGCGAGTACGATATTCGAGGCATAGTCGGCACGGAGATGGAGGATCAGGATATCGTCCAGGTGGGAAGAGCCTTTGGAACGTACATGATGCGACAGGGAAAGAGGCATGTGGCGATGGGGCGCGATTGTCGCCTGAGCTCGGATCGTTATCGGGATCTACTCCTCGAGGGATTGCTCTCCACAGGGCTCGACGTGGTTGACATAGGCATGTGTCCTACGCCGCTTCTCTATTTTGCCCTGAGGCATCTGGAGAGGGAAGGGGGGATAATGATCACTGCAAGCCATAATCCTCCGGAATACAACGGCTTTAAGATCTGCAACGGCTACGACACGATCTCCGGCGCCGAAATCCAGAAGATTCGATTCATTATGGAAGAAGGCGATTTCGTTGCGGGTCGGGGCCGGTTGAGCGACTACGATATTTTGACCCCCTACGTCGACTTCGTTCTCGGGAACATCTCCATCGAGAGAAAGCTGCGGGTGGGGGTCGACGCCGGCAATTCTACGGGTGGGCCCGTTGCATTGCCCATCCTCGAGAAGCTGGGCTTCGAAGTTCACCCTCTTTACTGCAATGTGGACGGATCTTTTCCCAATCATGAGCCGGATCCGACCGTGTTGGAGAACCTGGAGGATTTGATAGCCCTGGTGAAGCGCGAGAAACTGGACCTTGGAGTTGCTTACGATGGAGACTGCGACCGTCTCGGCGTGGTGGACCACAGGGGGGAAGTGGTTTTCGGCGATAAGCTGATGGTGATTTTTGCGCGTGAAATCCTATCCCGCCGACCAGGCTCGACATTTATCTCCGAGGTCAAGTGCTCGAAGACCCTCTATGACGACATAACGGAGCGAGGTGGCAACGCCATAATGTGGCGGACCGGTCATTCGCTCATTAAAGCCAAGATGAAGGAGGTGGACGCCGTCCTGGCGGGCGAAATGAGCGGGCATGTATTTTTCAAGGACCGCTATTTCGGCTTTGACGACGGAATCTATTCATCGTGCAGGCTTTTAGAGATTCTGGCGTCAACCGGGAAGACGATTCCCGAGCTCCTGGAGGGCATTCCTCATACCTACACCACTCCTGAGATCAGGGTCGAATGCGAGGATGAGATCAAGTTTGGCGTGGTGGAGAAAGCGACTCTTTATTTCAAGCAGAACGGTTATGATGTGATCGATGTGGATGGCGCCCGCATTGTGTTTCCCGATGGGTGGGGATTGGTTCGAGCATCGAACACTCAGCCTGTGCTCGTCCTTCGCTATGAGGCAGGCGCGCCTGAGCGTCTGGAGGAGATACGGGAATTGATCGAGGGAACCATAGAAAGGATCAAGAAGCAATTGTGATTGCCGGGAGGCGACAGGTGCGGGAGCAGATGGGTGGGGACAAGGATTTTGGGAAGACAACGCACGGAGCTGTCGGCGAGAAGCTCATCGGGTTGGGATTATGCGCTGCAGGTTCAATATGAGCTCCACTTCGCCTAAAGGTTTCTGTAATCTTTTGGCTATTGCTCGCGCGTCGAGTCCTGTCCGGGACAGCTTGATGATCTCCTGATATTCCGGGTTCTGAGGTATTGAGAATTGCGTGTGGGGGAGATCGCCGGCTGCTTCTCGGATTTTTTCGAGCCTTTGGCAGACTTTTTCCGCTTCGCTGAGCTTCTGATCCAACTTCATGAGAAGCTTTTGAATGACGGCTTGCCTCTCCCTTAGATTGTCGTCGAAGGACTCTGCGATTTCTTTCGTCTCCTCGATGATCTTTTCCAGCGTTTCCACCAGTTCCGGAGCTGCGCTTGAGGGCGCTTTCTCTCTCGGGCGCCTGGAGGAGAAGTAGATCATCAAAAATACGATCAGACCTATGTCCAGAAGTATCTGGATGATATTGATGATGTTTTGTTGTTCCAGGAATTGCAGGATATTCATTTCTCCGATCCACCCTGTGGCGCTCAATCCCGGATATTCGATCCAGGATGCTGGATGAGAGGATCCATAAGACTTACGGCTGGAAAAAACGATAATCGTTTGTCCGGTGAGCGCCGTTTGGAATTCAACATTCCGGCGCCTATGGCCCGGCATCCAGTCGAATCGACTAGAGTCGGTCCAGATGTGTGACTCGTATGGATGTCACTCCGCTATGGGGAAAGCTGGTTTTGACGTGGGTTAAAAGCCCTTTCTCCATGATTTCCTGCCAATATCTCAGCGAGTTCTTCGCGGGCTGTTGACTCTGTAGATATTTGTAAATCATGTCTCTGAAGAGGACGCTATTCTTTTTGTACTCCTCGTGAGCATTGAGGGATAGGAAGTCGAGCTCGAGCTCGAAGAGCACGAAATCTCGGCTGCTTTGCGAATTTGCGATAAGCAGGAGCTCGATTTGCTCCTGTTGATATTCTAACGGCACGGCGCGTTTGAGCACCTTCTTTGGAGCTTCAGCCGGAATGGGCTTGGGCTTCTCGGTGAGGAGGAGCTTCGCGGCGATGGCGGAGGAAATAATAACAGAGAGGCAAGCTACCGAGATCAGGATGATCTTTTTCGCTTTGATCCTCCGCTTTATCCCGCTCTTTTCTATCGTCTTCTCGTTTCCGTCCGGCTCGAACGAGGATGAAGGCCCGTCTTCCCATGTCTCTTCTTCCCGGGAATCGTCTGCGTGCTCGTTGAACTCGGGAAAATCATCATCGAGAGAAAACGAAGGCGCAGCTTCGCGCTCTTTACTCGAGCCAATATTGATTCGATCTATCGCGCCATTCGGGTCATCCGGAAATTCGGGGATATCGAATGCGTCCTCCGCCCCACCGCTAGAGAAGCGATTCTTCTCCTCTTCAATGGATAGAGGATCATCTTCCATATTTGTTTTTAGGATTGCCTGAGCCATTATGTTTTCTTCCCCTCTGTTTCTCTAACGGCGCATTCAGCAGTCTTCCAACATTCCGGCGCCTCGATCGGGACACGATGCCCAAGACAACGCCATGCATCGGCTGCTCAATTGGCCGCATGGCGGAACCGTGAAAGCAATCGGCAAGTTGCGAATGCCGAAGATCGAAGTGCGTCTGTCAGGCCATTTGGGCTCCAAAGCTTGCTGTATTGAGATGCTCGGGCAGATCGTCCTTTTTAAGCCTGCGTGCGAGGCGAGTGCGGAGCTTAAGAACCGCTTTGGTGTGAATCTGAGAAATGCGCGATTCCGTATAGCCGAGCACTGCCCCTATTTCCTTCATCGTTAGCTCTTCATAATAGTAGAGGGCCAGCACTAGCTGCTCCTTTTCGGGCAGAGCGCCAATGGCTGCCGTGAGATGCTTTGCAATTTCCTCCCGGTGGACATGACGGAGCGGTTCGTCCGAGTCGGTCGCCAATGCCCGATTTCCACGATTTTCCTGGAGCGTGTCATGGATGTCCTCGGGGAGAATGGAAATCCCTTTGATCTCGTCGAGAAGCTGAAAGTACTCATCCATGGACACTCCAAGCTCTTCAGCCATTTCTTCATCCGCCGGATCGCGTCCGAGCTTTTGAGTGAGAGCCAAACAAGCCTTTTCCATTTCGTTGCCTTTCTGTCTCAGTGATCGTGGAATCCAGTCCATTGAGCGTATTTCATCAAGCATGGCTCCACGAATGCGGATCTTGGCATACGTCTCGAACTGAATGCCCTGAGTGGGGTCGAATTTGTCAATAGCATCGATGAGGCCGATTATTCCCGCATTGAAGAGGTCGTCCATTTGTACATTGCTCGGCAGCCGAGAAACCAGCCGGATGGCCAGGTATTTGACCAGAGCGCAATGCTGAAGGATGATCTGCTCCTTTTCCTGCGGGCTGATGCCTCTCTCCGCCCTTTGCATCAGGTAAGGATTTTTCGCAGCATGATTCATTTGAAGCATCGTCTTATTCTCCGAATATCTCTTAGACCTGCAATAGTCGTTTCCAGAAAAACTGAACTGTGCCGTTGTTGAGATGGGGCGGACTTTTCCAGATCTTCTCGGCCAACGCCATAATGGCTTTGCTTGCTGGAGTTACAGGGAACGCCTCCATGAAGGGACGCTGCTGGATCACCGATCGGCGAACATTCGGGTCCTGAGGTATCGAACCGATATAGTCCAGCGAAATCCCGTCGAGGAAATGATCGGCAACCTTGCTGATCTGCGCGAAAATGGCCTTGCCGGATCTTTCATCAGCAACTCCGTTGGTGATGATTCTAAAGGTCCGTGCGCCATGTCGTGAATAGAGCACTTTGATCAGCGCATAAGCATCGGTGAGCGAGGTGGGCTCGGGCGTGACAATGACGATTCTCTCCTGGGCCGCTATGTTGAAGTAGAGCACGAGATCGGAAATTCCAGCTCCTGTATCCACCAAGAGTATGTCGAACTCGGATTCGAATTCGTCTAGCATCTCGAGAAACAGGAGCTTTTGTCCCTCATTCAAGCGCGTCAGCTCCTGTACGCCTGAGCTGGCGGGCATAATACGGATGCGACCGGGGCCATTCACCAGCACATCCTTGAGGGGGGTCTTTCCCGATAACACATGACTGATGTTCCATTTCGGGGTTAGTCCGAGCAGAACATCAACATTGGCCAGTCCCAGATCCGCGTCCATGATCAGGACTTTCTTCCCGAGTTTATCAAAGGCGTAAGCGAGGTTTACGACGATGTTGCTCTTGCCTACGCCCCCTTTTCCGCTGCTCACTGTCATTACTCGAACGGGCGGCTGAGGATTTGACATCAGCTCCAAGCCAAAGCCCTTGCGCTGATTCAGCCTTTCTCTTTTCTCTCTCAACCCGTCTGCTTGGTCCATATTCCTGTCCTTTCCAGATCTAACTGTTTCCCTGAGGAAAGAGAAATGTGAGTAGACGCTTCGGGGTGGCCAACTCTATGTCTTCTGGAACCCTCTGGCCCGTTCCGAGGTAGGACAGAGCGTGGGGAAATCGGACGAGTTGGTTGATTATGCTGCCATGGCTCAACGTTTCGTCTACCTTTGTAAAAATCAAGCTGTGAATCTCCATGGAACGGAAATGATTGATTGTGTGCTTTAAGTCAGCGTCTTTTCCAGTCGCGCTCAAAACGAGAAGGTGCTGAATGTCCTCACAATCCGCGAAGGTTTCTTGCAAGTCCTTAATGTGGTCCTGTTTGAGGAAATTCTTCCCGATGGTGTCTATCAGGATCACATCGAGGTGGCGAAACTTGATCCGGGCATTCTGAAGCTCCTTGCGGCTCTGGGCGATAATGAGGGGAATCCCCAGTATCTTGGCGTAAGTCTGAAGCTGATCGACAGCTCCGATTCTGTACGTGTCGATGGATACAATGCCGACCTCCATTTGTCGTTTGAGCTTGAGGTGAGCCGCCAATTTAGCCAAAGTCGTCGTCTTTCCGACGCCGGTGGGGCCGATGAAGCTGAACGCCTTCGCCGTTCCCTCGAAATGAGAACCGTTGGTGAAAGGTCTCGACACCTTGATTCTCTCTAACAGCTGCCTGCAAAACCCTTCAACGATCTGCCGCCTGCTCGCGGAGTCCTTATCCAGATGCAGGAGCGCCTTTTTGAGAAAGAGAAAGGTGTGCTTTTCATCCAATCCCCGAGCGAGCAGCCCGTGGTAAATTTCCGCAAGCGGCTCCTCCAGCTGAAGCTGAGCGAAATAATCCTTCGATGAAATGAGCAGAGAAAGAAGGCTCTTGATCTCCTGTATGTCGGTCTGTATAAGGCTGTCCGGAGGCGGCTGCGGAGCCCTCTCTCTCTCGATGGCCGCTGTTACTTCGACTACGGATTCGCTATCCGAAATGGGCACTTTCTTATTGCCCAGAATAATGGCGTCCTGTCCGAGATCCTTTTTCACCAGCTCGAGAGCTTGTGTGATCGTAGGCGCTCTGAAGGTCCTAACTTGCATGGCTCATCCTGATCATGCCGGCGGCTTGGATTTCAACCGTGCTGCTCAGTTCGTTATGACTGATCACTGCAAGCTCCGGTATGAAGCGCTCGAGGAGCTTTCTCAAATGACGCCTCAGCACCGGGGAGCAGAGGATGACCGGATGAAGCCCCATGGCGATGACCTTTCCCACTTCGTTATTCACCGCCTGCACCAACTGGTGAAGCATGCCCGGCTCGAGCACAAGAAAGCTGCTCTGATCGCTTTTCTGGATGCTTCTTGCAAGCTGTTCTTCAAGCCCTTGCTGAAGAGTGAGAACCAGAAGCTTTCCATCATCGCTCTCGTAAGACTTGGTGATCGTGCGCGCCAAGGCCTGTCGCACGTATTCCGTCAGAATCTCGGCATCCTTCGTCAACGGAGCATAATCCGCAAGAGTCTCGCAGATCGTCTGAAGGTCGCGGATTGAGACCTGTTCGTGGATAAGGTTCTGAAGCACCTTCTGGATTATCCCGATGGGAAGAAGATTGGGCGTCAGCTCCTCGATCAGTTTTGGCTGAACTTGCGCAAGGTGATCCAGCAACTGGAGCACCGTTTGTCTGTCAAGCAATTCATCGGCGAATTTTTTGAACAATTCGGTAAGGTGAGTAGCCATGACAGTTGAAATGTCGATCACGGTGTAACCGGATCGCACCGCCTTTTCATGCCGGCTTTCCGGAATCCAAACGGCCGGGAGTCCGAACGCCGGATCTTTTGTCGTGACTCCTTCAACGGGATTTGTTATCTCACCGGAGCTCAACGCGAGCAGGTGTCCCAGCATCAGTTCGCCTCTGCCGATAGTGCTGCCCTTGAGCAGCAGTCTGTATTCGGCGGGCTTGAGCTGCAGATTGTCCCTCACGTGCAAAGCCGGAACGATGATCCCCTGATCCATCGCCAACTGCTGCCGAATGGCTTTGATTCTTGGGAGCAAGTCTCCCTTTTGCGATTCGTCGACGAGTGGAATAAGGCCGTAGCCGACTTCGAGCTCCAGAATGTCAAGAAGCGGAGGAAGCTTGGACGTATCGGAGTCTTTTTCCTGCTGCGCTGTCTCTGCTGGAGCCTTCTCTTCTTCAACTGTCTTGGAGCGTCTTTCGATCATTAGATAGGATGCGGCAATGCCGGAGCCACCGACCAGGAGAAGGGGAAAAGCGGGGAATCCCGGAACCATGGCTAGAAAGCACAGCATTGAGCCCGCAATGCCGATCGGCTTTGGCTGGAGTCTGAGCACTCTGCTGAAGGTCTTGCCCATCCCGGAGTCGGAGGCCGCCTTGCTCACCAGTATGCCTGCTGAAGTCGATATGACCAGGGCGGGAATCTGAGAGACCAAACCATCGCCGATGGTGAGCAGAGTATAGTTTTGCAGGGCGTCGACCACGCTCATATTATTCTGAAGGATGCCGATGGCCAGTCCCCCGAGTATGTTTATGAATGTGATCAGGATTCCTGCAACGGCATCCCCACGCACGAATTTGCTGGCGCCGTCCATGCTCCCATAGAATTCGGCTTCTTGAGCGACGGCCTGTCGTCTTTTTCTTGCCTCCTGATCGTTTATCATGCCCGTGTTCAGATCTGCGTCGATGCTCATCTGCTTTCCAGGCATTGCGTCCAGGGTGAATCTTGCGGCGACTTCGGATATGCGCTCGGTGCCTTTTGTGATGACCACAAAGTTCACGATGACCAGGATGATGAACATGACAAGACCGACAACGTAATTGCCGCCGACCACGAAGCTTCCGAAAGCGTGGATGATTTCACCCGCGGCGGCTGTTCCCTCATGGCCGTGGAGCAGGACGAGCCTGGTGCAGGCTACGTTGAGAGAAAGCCGAAAGAGAGTGGTGATAAGGAGCAGGGATGGGAAGATGGTGAAATCGACGGCCTTCACCGTATAAACGGCGGTGAGCAGGACTATGAGCGCAATGGAAAGGTTGCCGGCAAGGAAGACATCCACCAGGAAGCTGGGTAAAGGCAGCAGCATGATGGAGAGGAGCGCTATGACGAAGATCCCCATCATCGCGTCGCTGTCGCTGACGGTCTTGAGTCTTGCCCAAATAAGGTTGGAGCTGTCGGTAGCCGTTGCCATCATCGCTCTTTCATGCTCGCATTCATACTTTAAGAGATCACACGTTTCGGGGGCGTATATTCTTAAGGGGACGCTGGAAAACTCTTTTTAGCCCCTCCCTCTTTTCTGCTGGTAGATGTATGCCAGGACCTTCGCCACAGCCTTGTAGAGATCGACCGGTATAGTGTCATCGACCTTTACCTGTTGATACAAAGCACGTGCCAACGGTGGATTCTGGGTTACGGGAACTCCATGTTTTCGCGCAATTTTAATGATGGTCTTAGCCAGGAAATCCACCCCTTTGGCAACGACCTTTGGAGCTTGCATCTCGGAATTATAAAGAATTGCAACAGCATAGTGAGTCGGGTTGGTCACGACCACCGTAGCCTTGGGCACATTCGCCAACATTCGCTTTCGCGCCAACGCGCGCTGGGTTGAACGGATTCTGGATTTGATGACGGGACTCCCTTCAGACTGCTTGTGCTCCTCTTTGACTTCCTGCTTGGTCATCTTCAGCTCTTTCATGTAATGCCAGCGTTGGTAGTAGGAATCGAGAATGCTCAAGGCCAGCATTATCGCACAGACCCGTACGACGATCTTAAAGCCCATGTGGGCGCAAGTGGCCGCAATCTCGGAAATCTCTTTTCCCATGGCGTCGATGAGAAGCTGGTATTCGGAGCTCATAACGCCATATATGGCGTAGCCGATGATGCAAATCTTGATGATGGACTTGATCAGCTCCACCAGGGAGCGGGTCGAAAACAAGCGCTTGAACCCCTGTAGCGGGTTGAGCTTCCCCAGGCTGGGCTTGATTGCCTGCCAGGAGACGAGGAGGCCTTTGGTTTGAAAGACATTCACCGCCACTCCGATGAGGAGCGCCGTAAAAAGGACGGGCGATATCATGGCGAACAATCGCATCGCCAGGCGCAGGGAGAGCTCGGGACCCAGGGCCGATTCGAAAGTCGATCGGAACCCCTCGCCCCAAAGTTCTTGCAGCAGTTCTTTGAAATTTCCAAGAATGATTGGCCCGCTTAGAAGAGCCGCGAATGAGGTTGCGAACAAAACCGCAACGGAATTCAACTCGGCGCTTTTCGGCACTTGCCCGCGCTTTCGGGCGTCGCCAAGCTTTTTTCCGGTTGGTTTCTCGGTTTTTTCCTGAGCGTCCGCCATGAAAACATCCCATCAGGTTGTCAAAAAAAATGCCTCAGTCAATCTTTTGTCCCAATTCCAGGGCCTGAAGCTTGCGTCTGGGGTCCTGGCGCTATGGGGCCTCAACCGGTTGATGCCCGCAAATTGACCGAGCCTCCGGAACAAAATGCAAAACCCGGGCAATTCTAAGGAGAGAGGCGGAACTGGCTGCAGCTACCGGGCGAAGCCTTTAAGCAACTGGAAGAGATATCCTATGAGCTTCTCCATGCCGGGCTCCCAGAGGGATACGGACAGGGCGAGAAGCGCGAAGCCGATGAGAATCGTTAGAGGAAAGCTCGTGGCGATGATGTTGAGCTGAGGAGAGAATTTACTCATAAGCCCCAGAGCGAGGTGGGTGAGCATGAGCGCAATCGTTATGGGGGCCGACAATTGAATGGCTATTGGAAACAGACGGCCTGAAAGAGCGACTATGTCATGGTAGGTGTTCGTGGTCAGGGCGAAGGAGCCTATGGGAATGGTGCGGTAGCTTTCGACTATTGCGCGTATAACCACATGGTGACCATTCATGCCGAAGAAGATCAGAGTGGCGACGACCTGAAAAAAACGGCTTATCACCGTTACCTGGCTGCCGGACTGAGGGTCGGCGACTTGAGCGAAGCCAAAGCCCATCTGGAATGTGATGAGCTCGCCCGCGATCTGAAAGGCCCCGAAAATCAACAGAACCATGAGTCCCATTATCATGCCGAAGATCATTTCGCCCAGAACCGCTCCAAAGAGAGGCGCCGGATGAAATGAAAGGGGCGAGATGGAATTATGAGGGAGCAGATAGACCATCACGGAAAGGGCTACGATGAGGGGCGCCTTGATTGCTCCGGGCAGCTGACTGCCTCTAAAGACTGGAATCATGAACAAGACTATGCTCATGCGTAAGAAAATAGCCAGGAAGACAGCTATTTCAGTCATGTTGACGTTGAAGGTCGCCATGGCGTGACTCTGCCTAACGTATCCATTGTGGGATCATCTGCAGGATCTCTCGCGTGAAGTCCAGAAGCTTGGTTATCATCCACGAGCCGAATAAAATCAGAGAGGCGAAAGTTAGAACGATCTTGGGCACAAAGGATACCGTCATTTCCTGGATCTGGGTGACGGACTGAAAGATGCCGACCAACAACCCCACCGCCAGGCTTACCAGCAGCACGGGCATACTGACGAGAATCAATGTTTCCAGCGCCTGGCGCGCCAGGCCGATAATGAAGTCGGAGGTCATGGGCTCATCTCTTTTACTGGAAGCTTTTAACCATGGATGTGATCAACAGGTTCCATCCGTCCACCAGAACGAACAACATGAGCTTGAAGGGCATGGAGATCATAACGGGCGGGAGCATCATCATTCCCATCGAGAGAAGAATGCTCGACACGACCATGTCCAGGATGATGAACGGAAGATACAGTAGAAAGCCAATCTGAAACGCGGTTTTTAGCTCGCTTATAACGAAGGCCGGAATCAAAACGTCCAGTGAGAGGCTTTCCGCATTCTTGGGCTTTTCCTGTTGGGAGAGCGAGAGAAAAAGAGCAAGATCCTGCTTTCTGGTCTGTTTCAGCATAAACTCCTTGAGAGGTTTTGCTGCGCTCTTGAGAAACTCCTCTCCGGATATTTGGCGCTTTTGGTAAGGAACGAGCGCTTCCTGGTGAATCTGCTGCCAGACCGGCTGCATGATGTAAAAGGTTAAGAAAAGCGCCAGCCCGATGATAATCTGGTTTGAAGGAGCAGACTGAGTGCCCATTGCCTGACGCAAAAAGGAAAAGACGACTGTCAGTCGAGTGAAGGATGTCATGAGAATAAGCAGTGCGGGAGCCAGGGAGATGATCGTAAGCATGATGAGGGTAGTAAGAACGCCGGATATCTGCTTGGGCGCATCGGGATCATCCAGATTGAAGCGAATGCCGGGCAAAGAGACCTCCGCGGCCGAGGCGAGGGAGGGCATGCATATGAGAAGACATGCGACGCTCGCAGCAACAAAGAAGGCAATATCCCAAGAGCATATCGCCGGTCCGTATTGGCGTCTCTCAGCATCCTTAAGCTCAAGCATCGTCGCCGCCCGTTTTCTCATCCCGCGAGGGAGTTGATTGGCCCAATGTCGTCAGAAGATTTATCCCCTGGGGTGAAAGCCCCAGAAGGAGGATTTGGTCCTGAGCTCTTACAATCAACAGATAGTGCTTCAATCCAACAGCGCGCTGACTCAAGACCTCTATTTCTCCGATTCCATCCGACTTTCTTATCAGATTGCCAAATCTTTTCATGCCGTAGACCGCCAGAGCCAATAAGCCAAGGACAAGCGCCAGGCTTACTCCCACTTTGGCCAATTCGCGTCCGAGCTCCAGCGTATCTCCCATACTTGCTCCAGCCAACCCTCATTAACAAAACGTTGCTGTGAATCCACTCATTGCCTTCTTTGTTGTGGCATGGTCTACCGACCCTGCCACAATGGAGGATCAGGCCTCCGATTGCAGGCGCCGGTCCTTTTGGCTTCGCGAATGGCTCAGGCAAGCTGCTTCACGCGTTCAATGGGACTGATGATATCGGTTATGCGGACGCCGAACTTCTCGTTGATAACGACCGCCTCACCTCGAGCTATCAGTCTCTGATTGACCAGTATTTCCAGAGGCTCGCCCGCCAGCTTGCTCAGCTCGATCACAGATCCTTGTCCGAGCTGAAGGAGGTCGTTAATGAGCATGCTTGTGCTGCCAAGCTCAACAGATACCTCGAGGGGAATATCGAGCAGGAAATCAAGATCTCTCATCGTCTTTTTCGGTGAATCCTGATCAAAGCCGGAAAAGGAGGCTTTTTCCTGTGGAGATGAAAGCGTCTCGAGATTCTCTGGGGTAAAATCTTTTGCATCCATATCGGGTCCTTCTTTGCTCACGAAGCTATTCTTTAATGGCGGAGATTATCTCCTTGATTTGGAAAGCCTTGTTTCCTCTGGTTACTCCGGCAAAAGCCTTAAATTTGGGGACTCCTTCGACCTTGACTGTCAAAGGACTGTCTACGTCCTGGTTGAGCACCAGGATATCGCCCACTTCCAATTGGAGTAGATCTCGCCCTTTGACGTTCGTTCTTCCAAGCTCGACCAGCAGATTGACATCCACCTGGCGCAGTCTCTTCTTCAGCCGTTCGATCCATCCCTGGTCAACTTCGAGCTGATCGCTCTGATAGCTGGCGTAGAGCTTGTCACGAATAGGCTCTATGGTCGAATACGGCAAACAGAGTATCAGCTTTCCTATAAGCCTGTCCAACTCCAGTTCGAAGTGCACGACGATGACTACATCGGAAGGGGGAACGATCGTTGCGAATTGTGGGTTCACTTCGGAACGGACGAACTGGAAGCTGATCGAGCTCACCGGTTTCCATGCCTGATCGAGATCCTTTAGCGTACTCTGAACGATTTTGTGGATTACCCGATGTTCTATGGAAGTGAAGTCCCTTCCCTCAATCTTGAAATTGCTTCTCCCGGTTCCGCCGAAAAAGCAATCGATCAGATTGAAGATCAGCCGGCTCTCCACTACAAGAAGCGCATGACCTCTCAGAGGGTCCAATTTCAATACGTGCAGGCTGGTTGGCACAGGCAGCGTTCTTACGAATTCTCCGAATTTGATCATTTCGGTCTGAGTGACCGTGATGTCGATGACTTTCCTCAATGAACCGGAGAGGCTAACGCGGTAGAGGCGCGCAAACCGATCGTTGATGATCTCGAGGGTCGGCATTCGCCCACGGATGATTCGGTCCTGACTCGTGAGATCGTAGGACCGAATTCCATCCCCGGCATTCTCATCCTTCTTGTCGGATTCGATGTCTCCGTTGGAAAGGCCCCTGAGTAGGGCGTCAACTTCTTCTTGAGTAAGGATCTTTTCCATGTATGGAAATTTCTCTCAATGCGATCTACTGAATGATGAAGTCAGTAAAATAGATCTCTTTTACCTGCCCGGTTTTTACGATCTTGTTCAACTGGGCGATCATTTCCTTCTTTAAGCTTGTCTTGCCCGAGGGGCTTGCCAGATCTTCGAATTCCTTACTCGATAGAATCATGATCATGGAATCTTTCATCTCGAAGCCTCGATTTGTGAATTCTTCGAGAACAGAGGGGCCGGTCAGCTCCAGCTTCATGGTCATCTTGAGGTAGCGCTTTCCCCCGGCATCGGCTAGATTGACAATGAAAGGCTCCCAATCGAAAATAACCGGTTGCGCCGATTGCGCCGGCTGCGGAGCTTCTTCCGCGTGGCTTTTGAAAAATTTCGAATATCCGAAAAATCCTCCCCCACCAAGGAGAGCCAAAGCCGCCACTACTATGATTATCAATTTGGACTTGGAAGAGCCCTTCTCCTGCTCTTCACCGGCCGACCCTCCGGATTCCTTTTTGGAGGCCATTGTTCTTTCGCTCCTTTCGATGCGCGACTGCGGTTTTGCGTTAAACGAAAGATCGGAGATCATCTCTCTTCGATCGGTTTGTTTCAAAGCAACGAATGTGCCACGCGATGGGCGATAGCGATCGTCAGCGCCCTTCAGACCGGGAATAGCGCTATGGGCTATTGTTTTGGCTGCCTTCTGGCGAGATCCCGGGAGATTTGCGGCTTAAAGCAAATCTTCCGGGAAGAGAAAAGCGTCTCTGGTCAACAGTTTGACGGGAAGCACAAGAAAGGGAAAATAAAGATAGAAGTCCGGAGTCAAAAGAAATCCTAAATAAGTCTTCCCGTCACTCATCCAGGAGTGGTCTTCACAGACGAGCGACGGGAGGAAAGAAAGAGCTATCTTACCATGTTGATCGCGGTATCGAGCAAATCCTTGCTTGTTGTGATGGTCTTGGAATTGGCGTTGTAGCTTGCCTGATAGATGATCATGTCGACCATCTCCTTGGCCATGTCCACATTGGAGCCTTCGAGGGTGAAGTCGACTATCTGACCGAAAATTCCAGGAGAAGTCTGATTGTCAAAAGATTGCCCAACGTCTGGACCTGAAATATAGAGGTTGCCTCCCTGTCGAACCAATCCATTTTTGTTCGAGAAGGAAGTGAGGAGCAGATTGAATTCGGTAGTGGCGGTCCCATCCGCTGCAACCGTAACCAAGTCTCCGTTGGTGTTCACATAAATGCTTGTGCAGGCAGTAGGATCGGCGACAAGGATAGGACCTAGAGCGCCGCCGACGCCGCCCGCGGCGCCCTGGACCTGATGGCCCTGAGTGTTGACGAGATAGCCGCTTGCATCCAGGTAAAAGTGTCCATCGCGCGTATAATAGGTTCTTCCACTGTCAGGATTCACTACGTTGAAGAAGCCTTCCCCGCTGACCGTCAGGTCGGACCAACTGGCGCTGGTCACAAAAGAGCCTTGAGCGAAGTTGGTTGTGAAGCCGAGAACCGTGCTTCCGATGCCTTCTCCCTCCTGATCGTTCGCGAATATAGAGTAATACGAATTCACCATATCGCCGAAATGGATGGAGTTGGATTTGAATGCTGTCGTATTTGCATTGGAGATGTTGTCGCTCACTACCGAAATGGCGCTGGCGAAGCTATTGAGGCCGCTTACTCCATTGTAAAGCGCAGTATTGATTCCCATTTTTCGACTCCTTCTTATTGTATAAAGTCTTCTTTAATTAGCGCGCGTCATGTCTTAAACGGTATTGGGCCCTCAGATATATGCGATATCGTTTACTTCCAATACCGATGCAATAGAAAGCTTGATTCCATCTGTTCCGTTGAGGATCAAAAAGGGCGATCCGTTTTCCACTCGGAAAGAGGAGGCCTCGCCGCTGATGCTCTTCGTTACTTTAAGGGAGACGCCCTTTGAATCCGCAGCTTGCACATCGAAGCGGTAGATTCCATCCTTCATTTTTTCGCCTGCATCGTTTTGGCCATCCCAGGCGATATCATAACTTCCGGGATTCTGGGCGCCGATGCTCATGGTTCGGACCAGTTGGCTCTGATCGTTGTAGATCTTTACCGTGACAGCTGCGGCGGACGCCTGCAGCGCATACCGGCCGTTGGAAATCTCTCCGTCTTTCAATTGCAGGGAATTATCCGATCCCACCACCTGCTTGCCGAGGACGTCAACCATCTGTGCGGTATTAATAGATGTGAGATAGGATTGCTGCCCTTCCAGAAGAGTCTGGATTTGCGAGAGCTTCTCGACGGTCGAGAACTGAGCTAACTGAGCTGAAAGCTCATGCGACTCCAGTGGGTTGTTCGGGTCCTGGTATTGCAGCTGGGTCGTAAAAAGCGTCAAAAATGAATTCATGTTCATAAGGCTGCCGGCGTTTTTGTTTGTTGAGCTGCTGGCCGCATCGGCTGTCAAGTTGTTCTGGGCAAATCCGGCGCCTATGGATTGAGTTGACAAAGTAGACATCGAGTCCTCCTTGGGAGCAAGTTGAAGATAGTATGCTCCCGGGTAAATTTACGCGAAAACGCTGATGATTTGTTCTCCTACGGCGCTTCTTCGGATCTTTCTCCCTACCGCGATATCACTCGGTTCAACTCCCCGGGCTTTGCTGTTGTCTTCATTCCGCCTTCTTGAGGAAGATGGCTGCTGCTGATTCGATTGTCTCCCATCTTTGCTGCTGCTGACGTCAACAAAAAACTGACTGAGCGATAGCCCTTGCTCCTGCAAATGTTGACGAAGAATTGGAAGGTTCTGAGCCAGTAAGGATTTCACTTGCTCGCTGCTTGTGGAAACCCAGGCGCTGACTTGATCCTGATTGGCTTCTACTTTCAAGACGATTTTTCCCAATTGTTCCGGCTCGATTTCAAGAGTGAGGTATTGACGCTTCTGATGGTTTAGATCGCCTATTTTTTCAGACAATTCAACGGCCCACGACGGATTGTAAAGCGACAGTCGTTCCGTCGGCGTGTTTGTGGAGCTTGCTGCAGACACATTCTGCCGCGGTCCTTTCAAGGCTTCAACCCATAAAGGATCATCCGAGGACTCCGGTGTTGATGCCTGTGTGGGATCTGCCGCATTCTCCGCATGCAAAGACTCTGGATCTCGAGACTTGCCGCCACCATGAGTTGATGAATCGCCGGCATCCTTTGAGGCATT
The DNA here is from genome assembly GCA_964578835.1 of uncultured Syntrophobacteraceae bacterium. GTDB lineage: Bacteria > Desulfobacterota > Syntrophobacteria > Syntrophobacterales > Syntrophobacteraceae > CAZOEL01. Next base: position 76,386 of record CAZOEL010000007.1, read on the forward strand.
ATTTGTTGCCCCTTCCGAATGATTTTCAGCGCTTAAGAATCGTTGTCCAAAATCTTCCGACCGATTGTTGCTATTCACTTCCGCTACGGAGTATTCATCATGTGTTTCGTATTCTCTTTCAATCCCGGAAATGGGGGAGTACGTTTCCGCGAGCTTCTTACTCTGTTCGTTGTAGAATTTCATTCCTGCAATCTGGGCCGCCGTCCCAACGTTTTCCTGAGCTTGTTTCTTTTCAATGGAACCGGAGTCTTCAACTGCTGGCGCATCATCTCTTTGCGCTACAAAGGTATTTTTTGAAGCTGCGGATTTTGCGGCGTGGGGTCTATAGAGCTCGGCATCCGTTGCGTCCGAGAAGGCGTTTC
>CAZOEL010000007.1:76847-116012 GCA_964578835.1 uncultured Syntrophobacteraceae bacterium
ATCGCCTTTGCGGTCTGCCGAAGGCTGGGGCGGGAGGCGCTCTCCGAATGATCCGCCGTCGGATTGGAGGGCTCTTCTGAAATCGCGATCTTTGCGGCGTGGGGTCTATAGAGCTCGGCATCCGTTGCGTCCGAGAAGGCGTTTCGCTCTTCAGGCCTGGAGCTTTGCTCCGGGCGCTCGATCCGGGCAGAGAGGCTCGGGCTGGCTTCCACGATCTTGGGGGAATCCAGGATGTCCCTTTCCTCGGATGGGGCCCACGACTTTGCGGCCGCTCTTTGTGAAGGGACGGACGCCCGAGAAAGCGCAGAGTCGTCTTCGATAATGAAGGCGTCCCGCTGAGCGATCTCGGAAGTGGTCGTATCGATCGCCTTTGCGGTCTGCCGAAGGCTGGGGCGGGAGGCGCTCTCCGAATGATCCGTCGCGGAATTGCCGAAGTCGAGTGAGAAGCCTTTGAGATCGGCGCTCAAGGTTTCATGGTCACTGTTGGTCTCCGCTACGCTCGGGGAAGCTTTCTTGGTTGCCGTTGGCTCGGGCTGGATAGGCTCAGCGGTTCTGATCCCAGCGTCAATGAAGCTTTGGGGCGATCGACTTACTCCTTCAACGGCTTCGCTTCGAACATGGACGGGATTTGCGAATTGCAGCGGTTCATTGAACCTGGAGCGTGATTCAGCCTCCGGTGAGCTTTGCGTCCGGATGGATGAGCGTGGAGATTCCCAAAGTCCACTGCTCTCAATCTCCTGAGAAGCTCTCGGAGCTTCTTTATCAACAGTGGGGTCATAGGGCGCGGATGCGTTCACCTTCTCATGGCTGGGCTGAAAAAACGCTGCGCTTGCACCATCATCTTCTGAAGAATAGTCTCTGGAGAAGCTCGGTATGAGATTATCCGTGAGTCGTTCGACAATCCCTTCGGGAACTGATTGGGGAGAAGATGCTTCCACGGGGGCTTTTACGTCCTGAACGATACATTCTTGAATGTTGCGCTCTCCTTTTGAGGCCGCCGCCGCCTTCTGCTCGGAGATCTGCTCGACAATCTTCTCCAAAACGCCCTGAAGCTCTTCCGAAGAGTAATATCCGCTTGACTTTACATCGACTTGACCAACTTTGCGTACAGATCGGCCCTGATTCTGGGTGAGAGAAGCTACAAGCTCCGAGACGTTCTGCGCGGTTACCCCTCTCTGGCCGGCAGGCATTTGAGCCGATGCATCTTTTGAATGGCTATATTGGTTAAGGGTAGAGAGCAGAACTTGAAGCGGGAGGTATCCCTGCGCATTTTCCGCTTCCTTACAGGCTTTTTTTGCTTCCGCAGGCAATCTAAATCCGGAGATGACTTTATCAACAGCGAGGGTGTCTGTAATGAAAACGCTCTTCTTGACGCTTTCTCTAGAGATGCCTGCAGAACGCGGAGAAGCGCCTCGGATATTTTTTGTGTTTACTCGTTCCGTCGTCTTAGCGACGTTGCCTTCAATGGTCGCTGAGCATGCTGCGCTTCCGCTGGATCCGATCGATGGAGGCGTGGCCGGGGCATCTTGCAGGAAAGGATTTTCAGCAAGAAAAGAAGATAACATCGCTTCATTCCCGCTCAATTCCGCGTTTTGCATTTTCAACTCTTGGGAGAATTCAGAAGCGGCTATTTTCTTACCGATCTTCCCCTGTTCGCTGGAAAGATAGCTCATCATAAGTTGTGCGATATTCAATTGACCCGACTGCATCGTCGATCCTCAAACAAGATGTCTAGTAACTCGATCGGCCTGTTGCTTCTCGTTGCGTCCGAGTATAAGCAATTGAGGCGCCATATTGATTTCGGTGAAGAAGTTGTGTAATTGCAAATAGTTGTATGGTGTGATTCAGCGCTTCATTCTCTCCGGCGTCTGCTGACCGGAAAATTTTTCCCCGGCATGTATGTAATTCCTTCCGGTCCCATCATTGCCGTTCTGAAAGGCTTCTTCCGATAAGAAACATCAAGGCGCCTTGCCTTGACGGCAGAGGAATTAAACGGATGCGTCATAGTGTGGAGAAGGTGAGAAACTGAGAAGACGCGAAGGATCTCCGCGTCTTCTCACCTCGTTTTCAGTTGAGGGATTGGAATGGTTACCGGTGGGATAGATATTCGGAGATCTTGGCGGCCTTCTTCACGTCCATATTAGCCATGATGTTCGCGGCCTCGTCGGCGGTCATAGTCGAGATAACGTTCACCACCAATTGTTCTTCGAGGTTTTCCAGAAGCTTGGCGGCTTCCTTGGCCTTCATGCTTCCGTAGATCTTAGACAGAGAACGAATCTTGTTGCTCTGCGCTTCTTCCTTCTCTGCTCTATAGGCCTGAATTTCTTTCTGTATGGTGGTCAATTCCTTCAACTTCTTTTCCACCTCTTTTTCCATCTGAGCCAAGTATTCTTCTTTTTGCCTCAGTTGCTCTTCTTTTCTCTTGATCTCGGATTCCCTTTGCTCGAGATAAGTCACCATATCCGAAACAGGGGGCGATTTGCCTGGCTCCGCCGCAGAAGCTGGAGGCGCGGGATTCTTTGCCTGGTCGGCAGGCTGCTCTTTTTTTGCTTTGCGGTCCTCGGCTATCGCTTCAGATGGAAAATCCGGCAGATGCGGACGGCTCGCGCGGAAGAACTGACCAAGCGATAGTGTGAGCTTGAGGCACAACATGAGGAGGATGAGGAAAAGAACACCCGATACGGCGCGCATAGAACCGCGCAATATCCCGGAGTCATTCTTCATTTCGGCGTCAGTTTGTTTTGTGCGCGTCCTTAAAGATAGCAATTTCATCGATCTGCCTCTGCTCTTTCTTTGTCTGTTCGTATTGGTAATCTATTCGCTCTTTTTCTTCCAAGGACTCCATCGCTTTCATGTCTCTTTCTTTTTCAATGACTATTTTTTGGGAATTTGCGATCTCATGGGCGGCTTTTCGCAATTCGCCTTCAGTGGTAAGCAATTGTTGTTCCAATGACTTCAAGTAGTCCCTGAAAGAGAGGAAGTCGGAAACATGCATTCCCTTGGCTTGCCTCTCCTCCCAGAACTGTCTTTGCTTCACAATCTGGTCTTTTATGGCGTCTCTTCGAATCCTGATCGTTTCGAACCTGCTCTGCGCGGCCGCAAGATCCGTCTGCGCTTTCTTGAGAAGGTACTGACGATGCTGCATAAGGACTTTAAATCTAAATACGAAAGCCATGTCGGCTCCTCACTCCCTATTTCATCAGCGCTTCCAGAGCGTCTCTCGCCTCCTCGATGGAACAAGGCTCTTCCACTGCCTGACAAAGGTATTCATTGAGCTTGTCTATCATGGTTATCGCGTAGTCTGTCTCGCGATGCGCTCCCCGCGCGTAAGCCCCGATGCGGATCATGTCTTCGCTGCTCTTATAGAGCGAAAGCGTGCGTATGAACTTCGCGCAAAGCTCCTTCATGCCTTGATCCAGGAGCCGGCTCGTCAATCGGCTGACACTCTTGAGAATATCGATGGCGGGGAAGTGACGGTTCTGGGCCAAGCTTCGGTCGAGGACTATATGTCCGTCGAGGATGGCTCGCAGAGAATCGGCGATTGGGTCCTCCATATCGCCTCCTTCCACAAGAACGGTGTAGATGCCGGTAATGGACCCCGTCTCGAAATTCCCGGCGCGTTCCAGAAGGCGCGGAAGGTAACTGAACACACTCGGCGTGTATCCTTTGGTCGTAGGCGGCTCCCCTGCTGCAAGTCCGATTTCCCTGGCAGCCATGGCGAACCTGGTGACAGAGTCCATCATGAGAACGACGTCGTCGCCCTGGTCCCTGAAATACTCTGCTATGGCGCAAGCCAGCAGGGCGGCTCTCATGCGCACAGTCGCCGGTTGATCCGATGTGGCGACAATGACGACCGAGCGTTTCAAGCCATCGGGTCCCAACTCGTTTTGCAAGAACTCATTCAGCTCTCTTCCGCGCTCTCCGATGAGAGCGAGCACGTTGACGGATGCGGAGGTATAGCGGGCCATCATTCCCAGTAGAGTGCTCTTGCCGACCCCCGATCCGGCGAAGAGTCCGATGCGCTGACCTTTTCCCACCGGGAGCAGAGCATTGATGCTGCGGACGCCAAGATCGAGCTGTTCATCGATCAAAGGACGTTGAATGGGATTAGTGATATTTCCAGAGAGGGGATAGAGCCTTCCCGAAGGAAGCGGCCCCAGCCCGTCGATCGGCTCGCCCAGGCCGTCCAGAACCCGGCCAACGAGAAAGGGGCCGACGGGAATGGAATCGGATCTCTGATCCGCTTGCACGAGGCAGCCCGGTTTGATCCCGCTCAGATGCGTGAGCGGACTCAGTTTGAGGCGTTTTTGGTTGAAGCCTACGACCTCGGCATAGATGGGGTTTTCACCGGAAGAAGAATAGATCCTGCAAATATCGCCTATTGCGGCCTGCAACCCTTCCGCTTCGATAAGGCTGCCGACCATGTAGACCACTTTTCCATATTTTCGCCATGTGGGGCATTCTTTGAGGAGCGAGCTGAGGCTTTTCAAGCCCAGGTAATCTCCATCAAGAAGAGGGTTCTTCGGGTAAGGGCTCATGATGAGACAACGCCTCCTCGATGAGAGCAAATCGAGCCTCCAGGGTGGCGTCGATAAGCTGGATCTCGCTTTCGAAACGACACCCGCCGCGCTCTATCCGAGGGTCGGGCTTCATAAGGAATGAACGCTCGGATTGCTGCATCATGTCATTAAAACCTGTGTGCTTGGCAAGCAGATCGATGTCCTTGGGGTGAAGATGGAGAGTAACTGCTTGTTTCTCCGCAGCTTCGAGGAAAAGGGCATCTACTAAGTTGACTATCATGTCGGGTTGGATGGAAATCTCAGTTCCGACGATTTTGCGTGCGACAGCTATGCAGGCTGCGACCAGCCAGTTGCGGTAGTCTTTGAAGGCTTTCTCCGGCAAAGCCAACATTCCGGCCAAGAGTTGCTCCATATGATCTTTGACGATAGCCATGCTCTTGGAGCCGTATTCGGTTCCGTCCTTCAATCCTTGGGCGTAACCCTGTTCGTAAGCCTCTCTCTCCATCTCCTGAGCTTTCCTCTCCGCATCGAGCAACCGTTGCTGGATGGTTCGCTCGATCTCTTCGAGGGGATCTACCTCGACCGTCTCCTTTTCATCTTCTTCAGGCGCGTCTGCCCTCTCTTTTTCTGCGGCATGGAAGACTTTCCCCTCGCTTTCTATTGCGGAAAAGCTGAAGGGTGTGAATCCACGGTCATCGCGCGCTTTGATTATCTTAGACAAAAGCATCTCCGCCGTCTCTGCCCGCCAGGACTATTTTTCCTTCTTTTTCCAGCCTTCTGGCGGCATTCAGGATGCTCTGCTGAGCGGTCTCCACATCGGTCAACCGCACAGGTCCCATAACGCTCATTTCCTCCTCGAGCATTTGAACGGCGCGCTGCGAGAGGTTTTTGAACACCTTCCCTTTGAGCTCTTCCGAGGCGGTTTTGAGGGCCAGGGTGAGCTCTTCGTTCTTGATCTCCTTGAGGAGCTCTCGAATTCCGCTGTCATTGATGGTGACAAGGTCTTCGAAGACGAACATGAGCTTTCTGACCTTTTCGGCCATGTCGCCGTCATAGTCTTCCATTGACTGCAGGATGCTTTCACCGGTGCGCCTGTCGCTGTGATTGAGGATTTCGGCGACAGCCTGGACTCCTCCCAGAAGCTGACTGCTTCCTTTGCCAATGGAGAGAAGCTCCTTTTCCAACACTTCATCCACCTCACGGACGAGATCCGGAGGGACCGTTTCCAGGTGCGCCACGCGATTGACCACTTCGAACTGAAGGGTGTCCGGCAAAAATCCAAGCACCTGGCTGGCCTTTTCGTGGCCAAGATGGACTAAAATGACTGCAATAGTCTGGGGATGCTCATTGCGTATGAAGTTGGCCAGCACCCTGGCGTCGATCTCTTTTACATACTTGAAGGGCACCTGCTCCTTTTCTTTTTCCATGGAGGTAAGCAGATCCGTTGCCGTCTGATTTCCTACGACGCTCGGAAGCAGGCTCTTGAAAAACTGTTCTCCCTGGGTGTGGATATCGGTTTCTTCACTGAACTGGCTGTTGAACTCCAGAAGAACCTCATCCGCTATTTCCTTCCTGACGCCGTCAATCGACGCCATCGTTGCGCCAAGCTGTTTTATCTCATCGGTTGTCATGCTCTTCATGATCAAAGCGGATGCTTCTTCGCCCAGCGTCAGGAGAAGAATCGCGGCTTTTTGTGGTCCGGTTAGCTTCGTCATGGGTTAGCTTTCCTCCCGAAGCATGGATCTCAGGACTGCGGCTGCATGGTCAGGATCCTGCTGAATGAGCGTAAGGGCTTGTTGGCGCAGGGTGAGCGGCTTCTCCGGCAGGGCGGCAGTCTGGCCGGCGGATTGCTCCTGGACTCCAGGCGGCAGGGCTGCTGTCGAAGATTCCGGAAGCTGTTGCGGCTCTTCGGCCATCTTCTGAAATTTACGCATAAAAGGCCTTATGACAAACAAAAAAGCGAGTATAATCAAGAGCAGGTTGATAAGAATCTTCTGATTTTCTTTGAGTAATTGTACCCAGTAGTTCTCAGCTTTGACGAATTCCGAGTCGACCGAATCGGCGGCGAAGGGAATATTGGAAAGAATTATCTGGTCCCCGCGGGTCTCGTTGTAGCCCACCGCCTTGCGAACGATATCTTCGAGAGCCTTTATTTGTTCAGGCGTGCGGCCAACGAATTCAGGCTTCATGTTGCCGTCCTTGTCCGGCTTCATTTCGTAAGGACCGTCAACAAGGACTGCAACGGAGAGCTTCTTGATGCTTCCCGGCGATTGAGTGATCTGGCGGCTGACTCGGTTGATCTCGTAATTGACCGTTTCTCGCTGCCGATTGGAAGTCTTCTGCTGTCCCTGCTGTCCCTGTTGGCCCTGGGCGGGGCTTTGCATGAGCTGACTTTCCACATTTATCGGCACATCGGGATTTCCCTTGGTTCCCGCCTCTGCGCCCTGGGAATTCTCGACACTGCGCTGCTGACTACGTATGACGGCGCTATCGGGGTCATAAGTGTCTTCCGTGACCTGCACCTGGTTGAAGTCCAGATCGACGGTCACCCGCGTTGTCGCCCGGTTGGGGCCGACAACCTGATCGAGCAGAGTCTGCACTTTCCTGCGAAGATCCTCTTCCAGATTGCCCTTGTATTGGGTCTGAAGATTGCTCAATTGAAGAGGACTGTCTGTTGCCTCTTTTTTGAAGAGCACCTGCCCATCCGTGCTCATGATGCTCACTTTATCTTCGGATAGGCCCTGGACAGCGCTGCAAACAAGATTGACAATGCCCTGAACCCGCTGCTGCTCGAGCTTGGAACCGTTTTTTAGCTTGAGCACGACGGCCGCGCTGGGCGGCTTTTTATCTTCCAGAAAGAGACTCTCTGTGGCTAGAACCAGATGGACGCGGCTTTCCAAAACCTCATCCATCTTGCTTATGGTCCGCGCGAGCTCGCCCTGCAGGGCTCTTTGATAATTGATTCGCTGCACGAACTCGGTGCTTCCGAGCTTCTGCTGATCGAAGATCTCGAAGCCGACCCCCGATCCCTTGGGGACGCCTTCAGAAGCCAGCGACAGCCGAACCTCCGCCAACTGCTCCTTGGGAACGGAAATGCCGTTGCCGCCCGTGAGTTGATAGGGAATCTTCTTCGCTTTGAGCGTCTCAACAACTGCGCCGAGGTCTTCTTCGGACAGACGCGAATAGAGCGGGCTGTATTCGACTTTGTTCACCGTGTAGGCAAGGAAGGCAAGGCTGCCGATGAGAACAGCGAGAGACCCGGCGTAAAAGATCCTTTGAGGCGCCGGCATCGCCTGGAAACGAGTTTTTATCTTTTCGAGGAAATCTAGCAACGCCTTCATTTCGGGATCTTGACCTTGGTTTCAGCAGGTTGTCTTTGAGCTTGGCTATTTGCCAATTTCAATGGCCTTCAGCGCCATTTGCTTTGACATGTTGAGAGCGGCCAGATTGGCTTCATAGGCGCGCGTGGCGACGAGCAGATTGGTCATCTCCTCAACGGAGTTGATGTTGGGCATCTCCACCACCCCATCCGGCCCGGCGTCGGGATGACCCGGGTCGTATACCTTCTTGAAATCTCTGCCATCCGAAACGATGCCGGTAACACGCACCTTTTGCAGGTCCTCCTCCATGGCGCCATCCAGGACTTCGCTGAATTCTCCTTCAGCGGGAACGCTCTCATAAAGTATTGTTCTTCGCTCGTATGGCTTTCCGCTTTCCGTTTTAGTCGTATTGGCGTTCGCCAGGTTCGATGAGAGAACGTTCATCCATGCCCGGTTAGCGCTCAAACCCGATGCGCTTATTTTCATAGCGGAATCAAAGTCCATCCTTACGCTCCTTCGCCTATGGCGTGTTTTAACATCGTGAGCTTCTTGTTTAGCATGGTGGCCATGAACCGATATTCAACGCTGTTCTTAGAAAGCTTCATCATTTCATCGTCTAAGTCTGCAGAATCGTTTTCTCCGATCTCCGGAGCCTGCGTCTCCTCGCGGAGGCCCGTCTTGGCGATTTGTTTCGGTTTCGTTTCAACCGGGATCGGCCTCTGCGCCTCCATGGATTCTCTCAGCGCCTGTCTGAACGAAGCTTCTTTCGGAGCAAAGCCGGGATTCGCAAAGGAAGCCGCATTAGACGGTTCATCCTTGAGAAAATTCAGCCTGCAATGATCCTGCATGAGATTGACCGTGCGGTCGAAAGCGATATTGGAGCTATTCATAACTTATCCTCCTTCGAGTTCACGCCACAAAGAAGCAAATCCTGTACCAGCAAAGAGACTGCCGCTCTTCCCTTCGTCTACGGCATGTCTGCCGCATCGAGGCGGGTTACGGTTGTGGGAGCGCGGGTATTGTCGATGTTAATGGTCGGGTGGATTTAGAATCAAGATGGCTGAGAATTAGTCAAAATCATGACGTCAAAATCCGTCCGGAGACTGATCTTCGATACCTCTTTTCCATTCTTTGCCTTCACTCTTTCCTTGATCGATTCAGCGTAATGAAGGTAGGGCATTGAACTTGCTAAGGCATGTGCGTGCATGCTTGCTTGGGGCAAGCTCCCTTTTTCTCGCCACCCAAAAAAACTGAGGAAATGACTACATGTCCTGCGGGATCACACGCGCCGTTATCGTGCTTTTCTCGGCGGTCCTTGTCTTTTCAGTCCAGTCCAAGAGGCTTGCAGCCGAAAGCAATAATACGGAAGAGCTGGCTTTCATGGAAATGGGGGATGTTTTTGCCGCTGCAAAACACCTTCAAGAGGTCCGGGACGCTCCTGCTTCTGTAACAATCGTAACAGATGAGGACATTCAGAAGTATGGATACGGCAACCTTGCCGAGGTGATAGAAAATACGCGTAGTTTTTACGTCAGTTCAGACAGGATGTATGACTATATTGGGTTTCGAGGCATTGCGCGTCTGGGCGACCATGGGAACATATTCCTTGAGCTTGTAGATGGCCATACCGTCAACGACAATATCTATGGCTCTGTCTTTCTTGGCAATGATTTTGGAATAGACATGGACCTTGTCAAAAAAGTGGAAATCGTGCGAGGTCCGGGCTCCGCGCTTTTCGGAAGCAACGCTCTTCTGGGGATTCTCAACGTGGTTGCGAAAGGCGGCGAGGATATTGACGGCTTGTACGCTAAAACCGAGATAGGAAGCTTCGACTCCTTCAAAGGGAGTCTCATATATGGAAACAAGTTCGACAACGGCATGGATATCGTCGCCTCGGCTTCAGCCATGGACGCCGGAGGCCAGGATCTCCATTTCAAAGAATTTGACAGGCCTCCTTCAAACGGAACGGCTGAAGATGCGGATGGAGAGACGGCTTTCAGTGGATTTCTCAAGACCACGTATCGTGAATTTACTCTTACGGCCAATGCTCATCTGCGTGAAAAGCACGTTCCAACCGCACCCTATGGAACCGACTTTGGGGACAATAGATTCAAAGCCACCGACATTCGCAGCTTTATCGAAGCAAAATGGGATCATCCCATGGAAAAGGGGCGGGAATTTTTTGCCAGAGCCTATCTCGACCAATACTACTACCGCGGAGAATATCCGTATAGCGGGGCCATGAATGAAGATAGATCCAATGGCTATTGGCTCGGAACCGAACTGAAGCACCTGTGGAAAGTGGGAAATTCCCATGTCCTGACTGTGGGGGGAGAGGCGGTCGAGCATATGAGAGCCGATCAAAAGAATCTGGACCTGACTCCCCGTGAAGTCACGCTGGATGATCGTCGAGATTTCACTTCTTTATCCGGTTACGCTCAAGACGAATGGGATATTGCCGCTTGGCTGCGGTTGACCGCGGGAGCGCGTTTTGACTATTTTACACACTTTGGTCAGCACCTGAGCCCCCGGGTGGGAGTCATTGCAAAGCCCATTGAAGAAGGCGCTCTGAAGTTGCTCTACGGACAGTCTTTTCGTATCCCGAGCCTCTTTGAGCTTTATTATGACGATCAAGGTTCAACCGCCAGGAAAAACCCCGCTTTAGAGCCCGAAACCTTGAATGCCTACGAAGTGGTTTGGGAGCAGGATTTCCACGCTGCATTCAAGGGAACTGCAACCGCCTTCCACTACGATATCAAGAACCTCATAGCCCCAGTTGGACTACCGGAAGAGGTTGTGCAATACCGCAATATCAAAGACGCCGAAAGCAACGGAATTGAACTTGGAGTCGAAGCGGACTGGCCGGGACTATTTCGTGGAGGCCTGAGTTACACGATTCAGCAGACGGAAGACAATGCAACTGGAAAAGAGCTCCCTAATTCCCCAAACCATCTGGTAAAGGCGCGAGTTGTTGTTCCAATTTACAAAGACAGAATCTTCTTCGCAGTTCTGTGCCGATATATGAGTGAACGGCTTACCCGGAGCGGGCATTCCGTGGATGACGCCCTCATCACCGATCTGAACGTTCTGGGGCTAAATCTTTACAAGCGCCTGTCCTTATCCTTCGGTGCGCAGAATATTTTTGATGTGGACTACTCCTATCCCGTTTCGCCTGACCTGAAACCGGAAAGCATTAAGCAAGACGGAAGAAGCTTTCGGTTCAAGGTCAGCTACCTTTATTGATGACTGAGCGAAGTCATGAGGATAAAGCTCGGAATCATCGCCCTGATCTCCATATTGTTCATGTGGTTCGCTGTGGGGACTTCGTTTTCTTATGTTTTAGCGCTCAAGAGCAAAGATCTTCCACAATACGAGCAAGCCATCAGCGGTTTTGCGTCTGAGCGCGATCTGTGGGACGAAGGCATCAGGATAGTCGATATTTGTGGCGGCAAAACAGTTGAGGAGGAGATTCGCGCGTACGATGAAAGGCCTCGATTGATCCTATGCCTCGGACTGGAGGCCTTGGAAGCTGCATGTTCTATCAAAGAGATCCCTAAGGTTTTTTGCATGGTTTCGCATAGCAAGGCGGAAAGTATCCTTTCGCGAAATAAGGGAGAAGCTATTCACGGAGTTGTCATCGATTTGCCGAGTCTGACGCAATTCAAGCTGATAAGGGACGTGTTTCCGAAGCTGAGGAGCATTGGCGTGATGTATGACCCGGCTCTGTCACAACAACTTATCGACGAAGCGTCGGCAAGCGCGAAATCGCTCAAACTGGAGCTCATAAGCCAGCCGGTTCGCTCTATGAAGGATGTGCCGGTAGCTCTCGATTATTTAAAAGACAAGATGGATCTCCTCTGGTCTCTTTTCGATAATACTGCCTATGGTCCTGAAACTTCAAGATATTCACTTATGTATTTGCTCAAAAGAAGTATTCCGGTCGTAGGGTTTTCACCTCAATATGCAAAAGCAGGGGCACTCATCTCTCTATATGGCGATTACATGGATATGGGAAGGCAAGCGGCCCTCATAGCAAAAATGATAACGGATCGTAAAGAGCCTCTGGAGAAGATCGTCATGCCTCGTTGCATGCGGATAGCTGTCAATAAAAAAGTGGCTGAAGCCATGGGGGTGTCATTTCCTGCCGAATTTCTGAAAACCGTTGATGAATGCTATTAAGGGCATCGAACAGATGAACAAAAACTCTAGCCGTTTTTTACATTCATTTGGAAGGCTTGGCCTCAGAGCCAAATCCCTGGTAATTAATATTTCAATGATCCTGACCGTTGTTGCGATTCTGACCATCTATTTCATTTCCGTTGAGAAGGCTTTGCTGAGCGGAGAGCTTAACAAAAGAGCTGTATCTCTGGCGAAGTATTTTGCTTATGACTGTAGTTACCCGGCTCTTTTGGAGGATCAAACGGCCATCAGCCAGATAGCTCAAGGGATGATGAATGAAGAAGATGTAGCTCTTGTCTTGGTGCGCGCCGCGGATGGTCGTGCTCTTTTCATTCAAACCAAGGATCAGGCGGCAAATGAATGGGCCGGCGCCATTTCTTCGGAGCTGATGAAGACTGGCGGCCAGCTTCAGCTGAGGAATTGGAGGAACTATCTGCTTGTTTCCGTTCCTATCTTCAAGCCTTCGGATGAGGCCTTCTCGGTAGTCGAGTATTCCGGAGGTCATCCGAGAGAAGGCCGGATCGCCGGGGCTCATATTGGGTTTTCTCTCGACAGGACAAGGAGCCACATCGTTTCGACCATCCGGTCGACTCTGCTGATTGCCATGGGGATTGCCGGAGTATGTGTTCTCATTGCGCTTTTGATGGTGCGCTATTTGATGAAGCCTCTCCAGGCGCTCATGATTGCCACCCGGGAAGTAGCCTCCGGAAACCTGTCCTATAAGGTGGATGCCCGCAACGACGACGAATTGGGCCAGCTTGCCGTCTCCTTCAACGAGATGGCTGCAAGGCTCGAGGCTAACAAAAGAGCGCTTGAGGAATATAGCAAAGACCTCGAGAGAAAAGTCCAGATACGAACGGAAGAGATCGAGAGGAGAGAGGAGGATTTGGCGTTCATACTCGAGCACAATCCTTCGGGAATCATTTTGGTCGACGCCGAGACCGACAAAATAGACTGGGCGAATTCGAATGCTCTCAGAATCCTTAAAGGATCAAGGGAGGAAGTGAATGGTCAGGCCCATGAACGCTTTCTCTCGCATGAGCGGGATTTGAACGTAAAGAAGGATCGGAGCGGCATCGATCCAAACACTTTCGAATCAGTGCTTGTGGCGTTGGATGGAAGTGAAACTCCGGTTTTGAAGAGTACGTGCAGGATAGAGTACAAGGGTCGGGAGCACTTTCTCCATGCCTTTTTCGACATTGCCGAGTACAAGGAATTAGAGACGCAGTTGATGCAAGCTCAGAAAATGGGCGCCATCGGAACTCTAGCCGGTGGCATAGCTCACGATTTCAACAATCTGCTGCAGGCCATACTTGGCTATGCTCAGCTTATTCTAATGACGGGAGAGCTGACCGAAGCCGATCGCAACAGTCTCTATCAAATAGATAAGTCTGCTCGAAGAGGGGCCGAGCTTGTAAAACAGCTCCTGACATTCAGCAGGAAGCTGGACAGTCGGCTGAGGCCTTTGGATCTCAATGAAGAGCTTGAAAAAGTTGTTCGCTTGTTGGAGCGAACCATTCCGAAGAGCATCTCCCTAGAGCTGAGCCTTGGCGAAAACATTGGAAAAATAGATTCCGACCCGGTTCACCTGGAACAGATGGTAATGAATTTGGCTCTCAATGCGCGTGACGCCATGCCCGAAGGCGGTCGGCTCGTTTTCGCGTCGAGCAGGGTGCTGGTGGATGAAGAATACCGCAGAAGAGATCTGAGCATGAGGCCGGGCGCCTACGTGCTGTTGAGCGTTTCCGACTCGGGCATTGGCATGGATAAAAAGGATCTTGAGCGCATTTTCGAGCCTTTTTTTACAACAAAAGAGATCGGCAAAGGGACTGGGCTTGGCCTTTCGATGGTTTATGGCATAGTCAAAAATCATCATGGCCATATTACTTGCTCGAGCGCCCCTGGAGAAGGGACGACATTCAACATCTATTTCCCGGTTTCAGATGGGAAAGAGGAAGAGCCTGTAGCGGCGAAACAGAGTACAACGGAAATTCGGGGAGGAAACGAGACCATTTTACTGGTCGATGACGAAGAGGCGGTGCTGGAGATTGGAACAAGAGCCCTGGAGAGCTTTGGGTATAAGGTATTGACTGCGAGCGACGGGGAGCATGCGCTCGAGCTTTTTACAAATGATGATGTGGAATTAGTCATCCTCGACCTCGGCATGCCCGGTATGGGAGGAGAGAGATGCCTGAAGGAGCTTCTGAGGATCGACTCGAACGTCAGGATTGTCATGGCCAGTGGCCACATCGATACGGATACCGTCGAGAAGAGCCTGGAATCCGGCGCCAGGGGCTTTATCGGGAAGCCTTATCGATTGAATGAAATGTTGAATATCGTCAGGCGGATTCTGGATTCAGAGTAGCGTCGGAGCGCCTATTGGACGTGCGCGAGACTGCTCATGAATACCAGAGGTCGATCCATACTCCCAGTAACAGCGCAACCGAAATGATGCTGTTCATATGAAAGAAAGCGACGTTCACCCTTTCGAGGTCGTCGGGGCGAACGAGCTTGTGCTCTAAAAGGAGCAGTAGGCTTATTATGAGTAAGAAAAACAGGTAGACCTTGCCCAAATCAAAGGCGAAGTAAATGGTCAATAGAAAAAGAAGGGTCGAGACGTGCAGTCGTGATGAAATTGCGAGAGCCCTTTCGACTCCGAAATAAACGGGTATGGAAAAGAGCTTTTCCCTGCGGTCGAAGTCAATGTCCTGGCACGCATAGAGAATGTCGAAGCCCGCTATGTAAGTCATGAGGGCCAGGGAGAGAAACAGGATGCGGGCGTCGAGCGTTCCCGCGGCGGCGATCCACGCTCCGAGAGGCGCCAGCCCGATGGCGAAGCCCAGGAAAAGATGTGAGAAGTAGGTGAACCTCTTTGTGTATGAGTAAAAAAAGAGCACCAGGAGAACGGGGACGGAAAGCATCAGGCAGAGGCGGCCAAGCATGGCTGCGGCCAAAATAAAAATAAGCGAGGAAACCGACACGAAAAGCAGCACCGATTTCTTGTCGATTTCTCCCGCCGTAAGAGGTCTGGACGCAGTGCGCGGATTTTGCCGGTCGTATTCATAATCGGCGAGCCGGTTGAAGCCCATGGCGGCGGAGCGTGCGGCCGCCATGGCGATAATGATCCACATAACCGCGGACAAGGCAAGAGGATGATCGCGGTGCGCCAGCAACAGCGCAGCGAGAGCGAAGGGCAGGGCAAAAATCGTGTGGCTGAATTTTATAAGCCTGCCATACGTCCGGATGCGATCCAACAGCATGTTATGCTTCCTCATATACAATAGGTCGAAAGGTGAATGAATGAGTTGGTGAATCGGAAAAACTCTTCGTCTGCCCGCCGTTTTGCTTTTCCTCCAGCGCTATTCCTGTCACAATGAGCTTTTGGCTTTGCTGTTAACCTTGAATTTGACATTTCATTATTCCTGAAATGCGCGATAGTTATTATCACAGCCCATGCGGGAAGAAAAGGCTCAACCATTCAGGGAGCAATCTATGGAGAGCGCTTGGTCCGAGAGGTTTTTCCGGCCCGCAAAAAAGCGCGTTTCGGAAAAGTGCGATATTCAAATTATCAGGAGGACGTTGTAGACAAATGCAAGATATTCGAAAAGGCATGGAAGTTGACTTGACGGTGGAGAAGCTGGCTTTTGGCGGGAAGGCTATCGCACGCGTTGAAGGATTTGTGGTGTTTATCGAGCGCGCGGCGCCGGGGCAGAAGGTTCGTGTGCGGATCATGCGCAAGAAGCGCCAGTTTGCGGAGGCCTATGTGCTCGAGGTGCTCGAGCAATCCCCACGATACGTCGAGCCCTTCTGTGAGCATTTCGGCGTTTGCGGCGGCTGCAAATGGCAAGATATGCCTTATGAGGATCAACTCCATTGGAAGCGGCAGCATGTTCTGGAATCAATAGAGCACCTTGCCGGCATCAGCGACGCCGCCGTGCAGCCCACTGCTCCTTCTCCGCAGAGCCAATGGTATAGAAACAAAATGGAATTCACCTTCTCGAACAGACGCTGGCTTTCCCCGCATGAAATAGAGTCCAAGGACATCCTTTACGAAAGATCTTTTGCTTTGGGTTTGCATGCGAGAGGGGCGTTCGACAAGGTTTTCGACGTCCAGAACTGTTATCTGCAATCGCCTCGAGCAGTCGAGATCCTGAGAGAGACGCGGGATTGGGCGCTGAAGAGCGGTCTCCCCGCATACAATACGAAGGATCATCATGGCTTCTGGCGTTTTCTAGTGCTGAGGGAAGGAAAGAGAACCGATCAGACCCTGGTCAATATCATAACGGCCCCAACGGAAGACAGCCGGGGCGAAGAGACTGTTCGCTCGCTCGCGGATCACTTAGCGGGCCGCTTCAACTATATCAACAGCATTGTCCATACGATAAACAGGAAGAAAGCTCAGGTCGCCACCGGCGAGGAGAGCCGGAATCTTCTTGGCGCCGGATACATAGAGGAACGGCTGGGCGATTTGCGGTTTAGAATTTCGGCTCAGTCTTTTTTTCAAACAAATCCTCTGGGAGCGGAAAAGCTTTATGAGACTGTCAGCAGGCTGGGGGAGTTCCGTGGGAACGAAACGGTATGGGATCTCTATTGCGGGGCGGGAAGCATCGCCATCTTCATCGCTTCCAGAGTAAAGCGCGTGCTGGGGTTCGAAGTGGTGCAGGAAGCGGTTGATGATGCGCATGTGAATTGCGGAATCAATGGCGTCGACAACTGCCGTTTTCTGGCCGGAGATCTAAAGGATGTGATGAAGACCGCCGCCGACTCGGCTGATTTTGGAGGAGCTCCGGACGTTGTGATAACCGACCCGCCTCGAGCTGGAATGCACCCCAAGGTGATTGGGGCCCTTATGGAATACTTGCCAAAGCGAATTATTGCTGTATCCTGCAATCCGGCGACTCTCGCAAGGGATCTGGCTCTTCTGCTGGAGCGTTACGAAGTGCGGGAGGTACAGCCATTTGATATGTTTCCGCACACCCCACATATCGAGTGCGTTGTGAGGCTCGATAGAAGATCTTGAAAATTGCGCAAGGAAGCTAGTCCTATGCGGGGAAAGCAGGGGCTTCTGACTCTAGAAATGGGACGGCTGTCTTCACGATGAGGCGGCAACCGGTTCGGATGTTTCATAAACGTTCTTCCCGAGGGAAAATCATCCTTTGGGCGTCGGTTTTTATCGTCCTGCTGATCTCAGGCTATGTTTTCTTTCTCTACAAGGAAGTGCACACCCGTTTCGAGTCCCGCAGGTGGAGCGTCCCTTCCAGAGTCTTTTCCGCTCCTGTTCCGCTTTATCCAGGTCAGTCCTTGTCCCTCTTCCAGCTCAAGCATATGCTCGAAGAACGGGGCTACCAGGAGGGGACGCTGGAGCCCCTGAACCCGGGTGAATACAAAGCGCAGCGGGGAGGCCTCGTTGCGCATCTCAGGGAGTTCCAATTTCCCGGACACATATTGCCTTCCCAGCGCGTTCAGTTCGATTTTCAACAAAACAGGCTCTCGAGGATTCAGAACGCAAAAGGGGACATCGGATTCCTGGAGCTCGAGCCTCTTGAAATCGCCAGGCTCTTCGGGCCTTCTCGGGAAAGTCGACTGCTTGTGAGCATCCAGCAGGTTCCGCGACATCTTGTCGATGCCGTGCTCGCCATTGAAGATCACCGTTTCCACGAACATGGCGGCGTCGACTGGTGGGGCGTTCTTCGCGCGCTATGGACGGATTTGCTCGCCCGTCGGGTGGTCCAGGGGGGCTCCACCATCACGCAGCAGTTGGTGAAGAATTATTTCCTCGATCCCGGGCGCAACCTCAAGCGCAAGGCGCTCGAGGCGTCTATGGCCGTTATCATCGAGGCGCAATACGGCAAAGATGAAATCCTGGAAATGTACCTGAACGAGATCTATCTGGGGCAAAGGGGCAGTGTGTCCATCCACGGGATCGGGGAAGCCGCGAGATATTATTTCGGCCGCAACGTCGAGGATCTCACGCTTGCCGAGGCTGCGACTCTTGCGGGAATGATTCGTGGTCCAAACAACTACACTCCTCTTGAAAAACCTGAAGCCGCCCGGGAGCGGCGCAATGTCGTGCTCAAGAGAATGCTCGATCTGGATAAGATATCGCGTGAGCAATTTGACCGCGCCCGTGGAGAGCCTCTGAAAGCTCGTGATTTCTTCCTGCCTGTGAACGTAGCTCCCTATTTTGTGGACTATGTGCGTCAGCAGTTGCAGGAATTGTACGATCCCGAAGTCCTGGCCTCGGAGGGACTGAACATCTATACGACGCTTCATCCCGAGATGGCGTTGTCGGCAGAAAAAGCCTTATCCAATGGCCTTTTGGAATTGGAGAAAGAGTATCCCGACCTCAAGCGCCACGCGCCCGAAGAGCGGCTGCAGGCGGTTCTGGTTGTGGTGCAGCCGAAAACGGGCGCCGTGCTTGCCCTGGCCGGAGGGCGGGATTATGCCGAGAGCAGCTTCAACAGGGCTCTCTTTGCGCGCAGGCAGCCCGGATCGGCGATAAAGCCGTTTGTCTATCTGGCTGCCCTGGATAAATATACGCCTACGAGCTGGATAGCCGACGAACCGGTGACGTATCCCATTGACGACGATTATGCATGGACTCCCAACAACTCTGACGGTTCCTTCCGTGGTCGCGTCATGCTGCGACAGGCCCTGGAAAATTCATTCAACATACCGACGGTGAATCTTGCCCTCTCCGTTGGGCTGGAGCAGGTGATCGCCACTCTCAGGAATTTCGGCGTCGGCTCTCCTCTCCAGCCGGTTCCATCGCTTGCGCTGGGGGCTTTCGAGCTGACGCCCATCGAGCTCATAGAAGCCTATGCTGCTTTGGACAACGATGGGCAGAAGCCTTATCTTCTCAGCCTCAAAGAGGTGGTTACCGAGCGGGGTGAGATCCAGGAGAGGCGTCATGTGGATTTTTCAACCGTGACGACTCCCGCAAAAGCTTTCCTTATAACCGATATGTTGCAGGGAGCGATCGAGAGGGGGACGGCGAGCAGCCTGAAGCAGCTGGGGGTCGATTTCCCATGCGCCGGCAAGACGGGGACGACCAGCGATTATAAAGATTCCTGGTTCGTGGGGTATACAACGGACCTTGTTGTTCTTATATGGATAGGCTTCGATGATAATCGCTCTACGCACATCAGCGGCGCTCAGGGTGCGGCCCGCCTGTGGGCCGGGTTCATGCGCGAGATCCGTCCCTGGATGCATCCTCAGACGTTTCGCATTCCGCCGGGGGTGGTTCAGAGGATCGTATGCGGCGTTTCCGGTCAATTGGCTTGTGATGCATGCCCGGATAAGCATCTCGAGGTGTTTTTGAGCGAAAATGTACCCAAGGACCTCTGTTCTTTGCATTCAAATCGTTGAACAGCAAGTGTTGCATTCTCACTTTGAGTCTGTGAGAGTTGAATCGTGAAACAATGCCGTATGAAGACCAATACAGATCTGCGTAATTTTGGCGTAAGTTTGGCACGATGCTGGGCGTCGACTGCTGGGCGTCGGATAAACGTTGGGTCGCTACGGATGGGAGGCTTATGTTTTCTTTTTTTCCTTTCTATCCTTACAGCTGGATGCGCGAAAAAGATCGTCGCTATTCCTCCCGAATGGAGAGCGGCTTCACCGGTGCGGCGCGAGGCTGCGCCCCCTAAACCCATTGCCCCGCTCAAGCAGGAGCCTCCTCCCTCTTCAACGCAACCTTTTCTTATAAAGCCTTCCCCTGAAATCAAAGAAAGCGATGTGCCCACGGCTGCCGACGCCGCACCGGCTGCGCCCGCCAATAAGAAGAAGACTTCGGAGAATCCGCCCGAGCATTTGGCCTCCATGCACGTGGTCGAGCAGGCGAAAGTCTCTCTGGCGCAGGGGAATGCCGATGCGGCTATCCCTTTGCTCGAGAAAGCCATTCAGGTTGATGTGTACAACGGAGAGGCCTTTTTCGGCTTGGCGCGCGCCTGGCGCATGAAAGGGTCTCGTCAGAAGGCGCTGGAGTTTGCGCGTAAAGCAGAAATCATTTTTCAGGGCGACTCCCGCAAGCTGAAAGAAGTCTATCTCTTTGAGGCGGATTTGTATAAAGAAGCTGGAGATGTTAAGAAGATGGAGCTCTATTGGCAGAAGGCGTCGAAATTGTAATCCGGGCATCGCGTGCTTGACGCGCGATGGTCGATCTTCCGGGAAGGAATCGTTAAGAGATGGAAGAAACAGAAAACAGGCGACAAGATTCCAGAGCTCCTGCGGGGTTTGAATCTCAACGAAAAGGGTATCGTCCTTTTCTCTTGATTGTGCTCTTTTTGTCTCTTTACCTGACTTATTTGATTTTGCAGCCGTTTCTTGACATTCTCGTTCTGGCCATTGTTCTCGCTTCCCTTTTTTATCCAGCCCAAATCTACCTGCGACGTCTCTATCGAGGCCGCGAAACACTGGCTGCTCTGACCGTCGTTTTCATCATTACTTTTGTCATAGTTATACCTGTATTCTTGTTCACTACTTCGCTCATTTCTCAAGGGCTGGATTCGCTCAACCGCGTAAACGAATGGCTGAGAGCCGGCAACATTCCAAAAGTGGTGGAGGATCCGCGATTCGCCTCTTACCTGAACTGGGTGCAGGAGCGTTTTCCGGCTTTTGATCTGAACAAGCTGGATATCCCCCGCAACCTTCTCGATCTCAGTAAGAATGTCGGTCAGTTTCTGTTGAGCAAGGGCGCTACGATTTTGGGGAACGTCGCTCATCTGGTGACGCGGTTTTTCATCATGATCTTCATCATCTTCTTCCTGGTGCGCGATGGAAAGGATATGGTTGAAAAGGGCAGATATTTTTCCCCACTGCGTAAAGATCAAGAGGATAGACTCCTTGATGGCGTACGAGTGGTTGCCCGCTCTGTTTTGCTCGGAAGCTTCATGACTTCGCTCCTCCAAGGTTTGGTCGGCGGCATAGGCCTTTCCCTTGTGGGCATCCCCGGACTCTTCTGGGGAACCGTCATGGGCTTTTCTTCTCTTATCCCCGTTGTGGGGACTGCTCTCATATGGATTCCTTCAGTCATCTATCTTTTGATTCTCGGGAAGACGAGCTCCGCCATCTTTCTCGCCCTTTGGTGCATGCTCCTCGTCGGCAGCATCGACAATTTTCTGAGGCCCTTTTTCATGGGTGGAGAAGCCAAGATGTCTCCTTTCTGGATCTTCCTGGCGATCCTTGGCGGCGTCCAGTACTTTGGCCTCACAGGAATACTCTATGGTCCGCTGATATTGAGCTTCGCAATGATAATGCTCTACATCTACGGGGTGGAGTACCAGGAGGAGCTAGGCGCGCAAGATAAGCACATGCCGGATCTGATCCATATTGAAGAGGAGCCTGTAAAAGAAGAGCAGTAGAATTGTCGGCATGCGCCTGATAAATTCCGGCTGTCGGATTTCGATTCAATCAAGACGATTCGCCGTCTGCCGATGAACAACCGGCTGCGGCTTCCTCCCGCTCTGCCAAGAACCTGCGTATCCTGGCCAGGGGTTTCTTGATTCTCGGGTAGCGCCGCTCGGTTCGGCAAATAATCCTGGCGAAAAAGGGCATGTGTGAGGAGAGCATCAATGCTCCGAGGGCTAGAAAAAGCCATCCCTGAAGTATCGGAAGCACCAGCCCGGCTACCCCGAGCAGAAGAAAGAGCCATCCAAAAGTTATTCGAATTATCTTGGGCATAACAAAATGATAGTGGCGGGCGAGATGGTCCGCAAGTCTAAGCGACGACCCGGCCAGGAAGGCCGGGTCGGTATGGATGGCCGGTTTTCCCAATGGCGCTAATGCGAATTATTGGCGAAATACCTGTTGAACGCGTTGATATAGGCTCGGGCGCTCGCCTCGATGACGTCGGGACTCGCTCCGATTCCGGAATAGACGGTTCCGTTGATCTCTACGCGGAGCATCGCTTCCCCCAAAGCGTCTTTTCCCATGGTGACGGCTTTGAGATCGTAGTCGCGCAAGATTCCCTGTTCGTTGACGATTCGTTCTATACACCGAAAAACGGCGTCTACCGGGCCATTGCCCGTCGAAGCGTCAGTAATCTTTTCCCCTTCTTTGAGGAGGGTCACCGACGCCAGCGGAGTCATGGTGTTGCCGCTCATGATCTGGAGGCTCTGGAAAGTGAAGGTCTCCGGCACCTTGGTGAGCTCGATCTCGACGATGGCATTGAGGTCCTGAGTGCCGACTTCCTTCTTTCTATCTGCGACGTTGATAAAACGCTGGTACACTCGCTCGAACTGATCTTGCTCGAGAGTGAAGCCCATCTCGGTCAGACGATGGCGCAAGGCCGCGCGGCCCGA
Organism: uncultured Syntrophobacteraceae bacterium; assembly: GCA_964578835.1. Taxonomy (GTDB): domain Bacteria; phylum Desulfobacterota; class Syntrophobacteria; order Syntrophobacterales; family Syntrophobacteraceae; genus CAZOEL01. The sequence goes on from CAZOEL010000007.1 coordinate 99,168, forward strand.
TCGGGCGGTCAAAACGATCTTATGCTGCTTGATGCCCAGGTCCTCGGGCTTTATGATTTCGTAGGTCCTGCGGTCTTTGAGTATTCCGTCCTGATGAACTCCCGAGGAATGGGCGAAGGCGTTGGAGCCGACAATAGCCTTGTTCGGCTGAACGGGAATGTTCATGAGACGGCTGACCATCCTGCTTGTGCGATAAATTTCCTGGGTCGCAATGCCTGTTTCCGCTTGATAGTTGGCGTAGCGGGTCTTCAGGATCATGACGATTTCTTCGAGGGAGGCGTTGCCCGCGCGCTCGCCTACGCCATTGATGGTGCATTCGACCTGATTGGCCCCATTTCGAATTGCCGCGATGCTGTTGGCAACAGCCAGGCCGAGATCGTTGTGGCAGTGAACGCTCAATACAACGCGGTCGAGCGCCGGCACACTCTCCTTGAGCCTTCTTATGAAATCGCCGTATTCCTCCGGAATGGCGTATCCGACGGTATCCGGCACGTTTATGACGGTCGCTCCGGCGTTGATGGCCGCTTCGACCACCCTGCAAAGATATTCGTAATCCGTGCGGGAGGCGTCTTCAGTCGAGTATTCGACATCCTCGCAATACTTCTTCGCGTACCGAACCGCTTCGACCGCCATCTCGAGCGCGCTGTCCTTGTCGCGGCGCAGCTTCTTCTGGAGATGGATATCCGATGAGCCCAAAAAGACATGCAGGCGCGGGCGCTCAGCCAATTGCACCGCCTGCCAGGCGATGTCGATATCTTCTTTCACTGCTCTTGCGAGCGCGGCGATGGACGGTCCCCCCTTGATGTGCTCCGAGACGGCCCTGACCGACTGCAGGTCTTCAGGCGAAGAGCACGGGAAACCGGCTTCAATGACATCTACCCCGAGCCGTGCAAGCTGCTCCGCTATCTCGATCTTCTGCTTCCTGTTCAGCTTGGCGCCCGGCACCTGCTCCCCATCTCTCAATGTAGTATCAAAAATGTATATTCGACGACTCATCTCGTTCTCCTTTCCTGGCGTTTTCTCATTATTGCATTCTTTTTCCAAACGGGTCCGCTTCTGCTCGAGCGCCTCTTTAGATAAATCCACTGGGCCAGTCAACCCCATGCCCGATCACCTCCTTTCCCGTTGCCGGATTCCATCAAAGCCAATAAAAACAAAAAAGGCCATGGGGGGAACCCATGGCCTTCGTTTTTGCTTGCGTCATGCTGTGCTACGGCATTTGCAGTGGAAAGGCATGAGACCCCCGCGCCAAGGCCCTAAGGCTAAGGAGTAGAGATAAAAAGAGTGAAAGGGTCGAAGCCATTGCCGTCATGCCGTTTATCCTGCGCGATTTGATGATCCTAATGCCAAATAGTAAGCACCGCCCTGAAACTACAGGTTCAGACCAACCCAAAAGCACAGAGCAACCTCAATGAGAAAGATCACGGTGTAGAGAGCATATTTTTCGATTGAGAAATCTTCGATGATCTTGTTGGCGTCTTGCATTGTTTCCATTGCTTTCGTCACTTCCATGATTCTCCCCCGCTGCTGTCTTCTCGGATCTTCAATGTAGCGTGGACATTTGCCAAAAAAACACATTGATTATATAGAAAAAGGAGTGGAAAAGATCAAGTTAAAAAATAGGAAGAAATCATTTTCCTTTTGCGTCGTATGCCTTGGTTGATCTTTTCGATCTCCGCCATATCGCGAAAAGTTGAGGAAAGGCTGTTGGATAATGAACAATGACATACCGTCCGTCAACATCCCGGAGGATGTGCTGCGCATCATGAATCGTCTATTCCGGTCCGGCCATGGAGTCTGGTTGGTAGGAGGCGTTATTCGAGACCATTTGCTAGGCATCGAGCCCAAAGATTGGGATCTTGCCACCGACGCCGCGCCGGAGCAAGTGATGAAGCTCTTCAAGCGAGTGGTCCCCGTAGGGATTCGCCATGGCACGGTCCAAATACGCACCGAGCGAAGAGGCGTCGAAGTCACTTCCGTTCCCTTTCGAGGAGAAGAGGGGATTATACGAGACCTCTCACGGCGCGATTTTTCGGTGAACGCCATGGCCTTGTCTTTTCCGGAAGCCCAGCTCCTTGATCTGCACAACGGACGGAACGATCTTGAAAAACGGGTTTTGCGCGCGACCGGGAATCCCTTGGAGCGATTCAGAGAAGATCCGCTCCGTGTCTTGAGAGCTGCTCGTTTTGTCTCGGTGTACGGGTTCGGCATAGAAGAGAGAACTTTTGAAGCCATGAGAGAAGAGGCGCATGGGCTTTCCTATGTGGCGGGCGAGCGGATTCGGGATGAGCTGTGCAAATTGCTTCTGGGCGACCACGTCGTGGAGGCCTTCGGATGGATGAAGCGAAGCGGGACCCTTGACGTCATCTTCAGCGAAATTCTCGAATGCTGCGGGAGAACGCAGCGGGAAGATCCGCTCTATGATGACTACGAGCATACGCTGCTCACGGTCAGCCATTGTCCTCGGCGATTGAGGGTTCGGCTTGCAGCCCTGTTTCACGATATCGCTCGGCCGGAAATAAGCGAAGGCGACTATCCTTCCGCCGCGCAAGACGAAAACCGGGCCGGCGCTCTTTTGTCCGAGAGGATAATGGAGCGGTGGCGAGTGTCTCATAAGGAAATCCGCGAGGTGTCCACCTTGGTGGGTAATTGTCCGAGAAAGCTCACATGGAGCGGGGCCGCCTTGAGGCGTCTGCTCTCCAGGGTCGGAATCGGGCTCGTGGACGATCTGCTCGACCTTGCCGAAGCCGATCTCCTTTCCTGTTCGAACGCTTCCGGGTTGGAAGAGCTGCGGGCGCTTCGAGTCGAAATCGGTCGCGAGCTCGAGAGGAACCCCCCGCTTGGTCTGAAGGACTTAGCCGTTGGCGGAGCGGATGTGATGAAAGCTCTCGATTTAAGGCCCGGACCCGTTGTGGGAGAAATTCTTTCGAGATTGCACGAGATGGCGTTGGACGATCCGGATTTGAATGAGCGCAAAATTCTTATGGATTTTATCAGAAAAGAATATGATAAAAAGAACTTGTGATCGTTTGGCCTGTGGCGAGAGTGTTCCATTGCGCATGTCCTGAATTTCCAGGAAAACGGGAGGAATCGTGATGTTGGTAAGAGACTGGATGAGCACAGACGTTGTCGCTATCGATGTGGATGATTCCATGCAGCAGGCTGCGCGGATCATGAAAGAAAAAAGCATTCGGATGCTTCCGGTTATGAAAGAGGGCAGATTGGCAGGCGTCGTCTCGGATACCGACCTAAAGCGGGCTTCCGCTTCCGACGCGACTTCCCTCGATATTCACGAATTGCTCTATCTCATCGCAAGAATAAAGGTCAAAGACATCATGACGAAAAATCCGGTGACTGTTCCGCCGGATTTTACCATTGAGGAAACGGCGGAAATTTTCATGACGAAGAACATCTCCGGCGTTCCCGTTTTGGACGAGAAGAAGGGAGTGGTCGGCATCATAACGCGAAACGACCTTTTCAAGGTGCTTGTTTCTCTGAGCGGTTTGGGCAAAAGGGGCATTCAGCTGGCTTTCCAAATCGAAGATAAACCCGGCTCCATCAAAGATCTTACCGATATCGTGAGGCGATACGGCGCCCGCATCGCCAGCATCCTTGGGGCGTATGACCGGGCGCCGGAAGGTTTCCGAATCATTTATATCAGGATCTATGATGTTGACCGGAAGACGTTGCCGCAGCTCCTCGATGAACTGAAAAACAATGCTCTCATGCTCTATATGGTGGATCACCGTGAGAATCGTAGAGAGATATACAGAGATCTGCCGAAATAGACGTACGGTTTGCTGCTATGGATGAAAAGAAAGTGAAGCTCCCCGTATTGGATTCCGTCAGGCCGGCGGCGTCGCAAAGCCTTCGGGTGAGGTTTCGTCCGGAATCGATCGACCGTGCCGTGGAAAGCTGGGGCGAAGAGCTCAAAGGCCCTTCCGACTGGGGACATGCCTGTCACTATTTCGACGCCGGCGAGGAAACGGTGCGCTGGATTTTTGTCCTGGATGTCCTCAATCACTGTTTCTGGCCCGATCCGGGAGAGCCGGTCTGGACGGTTGAATATCGCGGAGAGCGCTACTCCGGGTACTGGGGCCTTGCCGCGAGCCTTAAAAAAGCCATGGAATCGGGTATTCCTCTAACGAGCGCCGCCTATCTTTCGGAGATTTCCCAGGATGTTCTACGGGAAATCTTCGCCGGCGAAGGCGAGATTCCCATGCTCGATGAAAGGCTTCATAACCTCAGGGAAGCGGGCCGCGAGCTTTTGTCCCGATGGCGGGGAGATGTGGTCAATCTCGTTGAAAGCTCTCGAGGCAGCGCGGTGCAAACGGTCATGGAAGTCGTTTCCTCTTTCCCGAGCTTTCGAGACGAGGCGTTATATCGGGGGAACAGAGTATGCCTGTGGAAGAGAGCCCAAATTTTTGCGTCGGATCTCTACCACGCCTTCGACGGAAGCCATTGGGGCTCTTTCCACGATATCGCCGAGCTGACCGCCTTTGCCGACTATAAGCTTCCGCAGGTTCTGAGAGCCCTCCGCGTCATTTCCTATGCGCCCGAGCTGGCTGAAAAAATCGATAAGCTGGAGATGTTCGAAAACGGAAGCGAAGAAGAAGTCGAGATCCGGGCGATGACTATATTTGCTGTTGAAGCTTTCAAGGAAAGCTTCCGGCGAGTCGGAAGAAGCGTCACAAGCGCCGAAATCGATAACTGGCTCTGGCAGCTTGGGCAGCTGGAGCCTTTCAGACAGAAACCCTATCATCGCTGCCGCACCATCTATTACTGAAATTCCGCCGCCCGTGAATACTCTGCACAACTGCAATTCTTCTAATGAAAGGAAATGTGGAATGGCCGATCGCACCTACAAATACTTGCGCGAAGACATTGGCGAGCTGCCGGTAAAGCTCGAGCATCTAACGATCTACATCAACTTTCTTCCCGACCGGGTAATAGCTCGAAACTGCCTGGAGATGACCGTAAAGCGGAGCCTCGACGCTATCGAGCTGGATGCGTGCGATTTGGAAATCATGGGAATCGAATTGTGCGAAACCCCAGCCGATAAAGAAGGGCAGGGCGCTCCTTTGGATTATTCGTACGAGAAGGAGCGGAACAAGCTTTTAGTTAAGCTTCCCGGGCAAATCGAAGCTGGGGAGCGAATCTGTGTGAGAGCTCTTACCTGTTGTTATCCGTCCGAGCATATTCTGGAAGGAATATACCGGGATACGACTCCTTCCGGAGCGCCCCAGCAGTACATGTCTCAGTGTCAACAGTGGGGATTTCAGCGCATTATGCCCATCTTCGACGATTGCCGCGCCAAATGCTCCATGACGACCACGCTCGAAGGCGACGCCGCCTACACGCATCTCATAAGCAACGGGAACATCAGCTTGAAAACGAACCCAGACGGCAAGCCCGTCCCGAAGCCCGGCGACCCCACGAGACAGATCATAACGTACGAAAACCCGGTACCCATGGCGCCGTATCTCTTTATCGCCTGCGCCGGAACCTGGGATGCTCTGGTCGATTCCGTGACCTACGATTCCGGACGCACGGCGCGCCTCGAATATCTCGTTCCTCCGGGAGCGACGGACGGGGCGAAGATTCCCATGCAGATACTCCAGGACTCCATCCTCTGGGTCCGCAAGACGCAGGATTACGAATACACTGGCGACACCTACCGAACCATATGCATGAACAAGTCCAACTTCGGCGGGATGGAAAACGTCGGCAACACCACCATCGTTACCGATGCGGCGCTCATACACGAGCACACGCTCGATCTTTCGCTGCTCTACGCCCATGCGGTTATCGTGCACGAATTCGAGCACAATCAGTGCGGCAGCGAGACGACGATGGAAAGTCCCTTTGACGTCTGGCTGAACGAAGCCTACACGGTGGACGTAGAGCGCCAGTTCATGGCGGATGTCTTCAATCCCTCTTTCATTCGTCTGCAGCAGGTGGACAGCATACGCAACCCGCTGCTCGGGCCGCTGACCATAGAAGACGCCGGGTATGCGGGGAGGATCGTTCGAGACGGATTCAACAATCCCGACGAGCTCATAGACGGCGTGACCTATGTCAAGGCGGCCGAAGTGATCCGCATGCTGCGTCTTGTGACGGGGGCCGAGAAATTCCTTGCGGGAAAGAATCTTTATTTTTCCCGCTATCATTTCGGCAACGCCAATACGGACCAATTCTTCGAGTGCTTCGAAGAAGCCTCGGGAATCTCTCTGGAGCTTTTCAAGAAGGGATGGCTTTACACAATAGGTTACCCAAAGGTGAGCGCTACTTCGTCCTATGATGCCAAGGACAAAAGCTTTCGCATACTGTTCGAGCAGGAGCCGACCCCTCATGGGGCGCCCTTCCATACGCCCATCATGTTGGCCTTGGTCGATGAGAGCGGAAAGGACATCCCCGGCTCGGAGCGCACCTTCCAGCTAAAGGAATCAAAGGCCGAGCTTGTTCTGGAGCATGTGGCGTCGCCGCCAGCCTTTGTGTCTCTCAATCGCGGTTATTCTTTCTACGGAACTTTCAAAAACAGGAGCGCAACGCGCGAGAGCCTGGTCCTTCAGGCCCGGCTCGATCCGGATGTCTACAATCGCGTGGACGCCATGCGCCAATTGACGGATGAACAAAGGATAAAGCTCCTAAACGATCCGGAGGCGGAAATCGATCCACAGTGGCTCGAACTCTTTGGCGAAATCCTTGGCAACCGCAGCCTTCCTTCGTCTCTCAAGGCCTATCTTCTTCGTATCGACGAGCAGCCCATGGATCGAGGCTACATTACCTGGTATCGGGAGCTGGTCGCAGCCAGGGAAAAGCTCATGCGCGCCGTCAATGGGCGCTACAAAAATGAGCTTGAGAGCGCGTTTCAAGAGCTGGACACCTATGTTGCATCGACATCAGATCTGAGAGCGGGCATTGAAGATCGCATGCTCAAAGGGATGTTGCTCGATCTGATCGTCATAGACGATTCTCAAGAGAGCTGGCGGCTCACAGTCGCTCATTTTCGCGCTGCCACGACGGCTTCGGACAGGGTGTCCGCCCTGGGGGCTCTAAATCGAAGCTCCGCTCCCACTCGCAGGGCGGTATTAGAAGAGGTCTACGGCCAGTGGCGCGATCACCTGAGCGGTTACGCCAACTATCTCAGGATCATCTCGAGCGGAACGCAGCCCGACGTGTTCGACATGATCGATGCGGAGAAGAGACGCCCCACTTTCGATGTGGCCCAACCCACCTGGTCGCGCGCGCTCTTTCTTCCCATGGCGGCCAATAACAAGATGGTGTGGACCGATGAAGGCATCCAGTGGCTTACGGACATCATCATCGAGCTTTCTCCCGTGAACGCCACGACCACGAGCCGCCTGCTCAACACTTTCCAGCATGTTCAAAGGCTCAGAGAGCCTCTGAAAGAAAAGGTGACGGCGGCTCTGGAGGTCATCGTGCGAGAGGTTCCCGACAAGGTGAATTCTACGATCCATGGTCAGGCTCAGGCCTATCTCGGTGTTGCGCCCAAAGGCTAGTGGCTTGTCAACATCGTTTCTTCCGGTGTGAGCAGGCCCCCTCTCCCTCAGGGAGAGGGAAAAGACTGCAGCCCGACCATTCGAAAAACCGCAACCTGAAAATTCAAAGTAGACGATCCACTAGTGCAGCCTGCGCAAGTTGGCGTCAACTGGATGCTTGATACTGGATATTTGATAAAAACCGTGCAGGCATGAGCCTGGAAGATTTTATCGAGCATTCGGCATCATTTCATTTTACCTTCTTATTTACTGTATATTCAACCTTCCAAGGGCAAGCTCTACCTTAGACGGTCTCCGATTGTTTCTAATCCGGCTTGGGCGCAGACCTGGTCGGCTTCTGCCCGCGGCGCTCCGCCAACGCCGATTCCTCCGATTACATCTTCTCCGGCTCGAATCGGCAGTCCACCCCCAAGGAATAGAAGCCCATCGGTTATGTCTTCAAGATTTGCAGCCGCCGGATCCCGCGCTGTCCGCGCAGCTAAATCGGCTGTGCTCGAGCGAAAAAGCGAGGCCGTAAAGGCCTTTCTCCGCGATGATTCAACCGTGTGAGGACTTGTGCCGTCGTCTCGGAGCAAGGCCTTCAGGTTGCCGGCGCGGTCGACCACAGCAGCTGAAACTTGAAAGCCGTCTGCCCGACATTGTTCGACTGCCGCGACTGCGGCTTCCTGAGCGAGAGAAAGAGAGATCTGCCGTTCTGTGAGGATCTCCTGACCCGGGGAAAGAGGACTTTGCAGAGCTGACGGAAATTGTTGAGCCTGGATTGACGCGGGGATGATCAAAGCGATGAGGACGGCTGAGAGGCCAAGACAAATTTCGTATCTTTTCATTCTGACGCCTTTCTTCTTCAAGCCCGGTGACGGCCGAAGGGTTGTGCTTCTGATCGGCCAAGGGCAAAAGGTCGGTCATTGAGACCGTTGAATGCTGTTGCGTTTGACTTATGGTTTACCCGTATATTACGGTAGTTCCAACTATAATAAGAATGACTAGTGAACATGGCAAATCTTTGTCGATAAGCTCAGCAATTCTAAATTAGGCCATCCTGGTGAAGGAGGGAAATAAGCTCAGCTCGTCATACCGGCATGTTTTTAGCCGGTATCCAGCCCGGCGTAAAAACTGGATTCCGGCTTGAAGACTGCCGGAATGACGAACACACCTCATTTCGGATGAGAGTAAGCCGGGCTGAGCTCCAAATTTAGAATTGCTGCGATAAGCTATTGGTCTCATTCCTGTTTAATATTGCCATTACCTGAACATAGACGTTGACTCATGCATTCCACAGAATGTAGAAGTTGAAATGATTACACAGATGCTTTGATAAGTGGCCGAAAGTTTTCTGATGCAAGATCCGGGAGGGGATTGGCGTGAGAAACGAAGCGTTTCGGGTGTATTGGAGCTCATCTGTCGGCAAAGCCCTCCGACGATGGCTGGTTTCTGGTGCGACTTTGTCTTTGATCATCTTCGCGATTTGCGGATGTGAGAAGAAGGAGCCCGCCCGTTCGGGCGTGAAGGAGAAGGCGTTTGAAGTCGCCGTGGCGACGATGACGCCAGTGGAGACGCCGGTAACCGTAGAGTATGTCGCTCAGACGCAGAGCTCGCGGCAGGTGAATATCCAGGCCCGGGTGAACGGTTTCCTTGAAAAAAGGGTTTATACGGAGGGGGCGATCGTCAAGGAAGGCGAGACTCTCTTCCTGATGGACCAAAAGCCTTTCAAGGTCCAGTTGGACCAGGCCAAAGCGTCCCTGACGAAGCAGGAGGCCGCTCTGGAAATAGCGCGTCAGAACTTGGCTCGGGTGGGACCTCTGGCCAAGCTCAACGCTCTCTCCCAAAAGGATCTGGATGACGCCAACGGGCAGTTCCAGTCCGCTTCGGCAGCCGTGGATCAGGCCAAAGCTCAGGTCGAGCAGGCGAAGCTCAATCTATCCTATACCGTCATAACCTCGCCGGTTGCGGGAATCACCAGCTCTGCTATCCAGGCGGATGGAAGCTACCTCAACTCAATGAACAGCCAGCTAACCACCGTCTCGGTAATCAGCCCCATCTGGGTGAATTTCAGCGTTTCAGAAAACGAGAGGCAACGATTCCGAGACCAGATAGCCCGGGGAGAGATTCGCGAGCCGAAGGACAAGAACTATATTGTCGAAGTCATTCTGGTTGACGGCTCTCTCTTCCCGCAGACCGGAAAGATCACCTTTGCAGAACCTTCCTTCAACCCGCAGACGGGCACTTTTCTCATTCGCGCAAGCCTCGACAATCCGAATGGCGCCTTGAGCCCGAATCAATATGTGCGGGTCCGACTAAAGGGGGCCGTGAGGCCGAACGCTATCCTTGCGCCGCAGCGCGCCGTTCGTCAGGGGGCCAGAGGGCATTTTGTCTGGGTGGTGAACAAAGAGAGCAAAGCTGAGCTGCGTCCAGTCGTGGTTGGCGAATGGCATGGAGACGACTGGCTCATACGCGAAGGACTCAAGGCGAACGAGCAGGTTGTGGTTGATGGCGGTCTTAGCCTTTATCCCGGCGCGTCTGTTGCAGCAAAGCCGTATGTTCCCGGGGCCGCCGACAAAACGGCAGGCGAGAATGCCGGGGCCGATCAGCCCAAGGCCGATGCCGCTCAACAAGACAAGTAGAGGAGGTCGAGCTCATGTTCTCGAAATTCTTCATCGAGCGGCCGATTTTTGCCACAGTGATCTCGATTATCCTATGTTTGGCCGGCTTTGTGGCGATGATGGCCCTGCCGGTCGAACAGTACCCGACAATTACGCCGGTGCAGGTCACCGTGCAGGCCACCTATCCGGGAGCCGATTCTCAGACGGTCGCCGATTCCGTTGCGGCGCCAATAGAGGCGCAGGTCAACGGCGTCGACAATATGATTTACATGTCCTCAACGAGCTCTTCGAACGGGCAGATGCTCCTGACCGTCTACTTCACGCTCGATACAGACCCCGATATAGCGCAGGTTCAGGTGCAAAACCGCGTTAGCCTTGCAGAGCCGCAGCTCCCTTCGGCGGTGGTGCAGCAGGGCGTCTCGGTGCAGAAAAAGTCCTCCTCCATCATGATGATGATCGGCATCTATGGCGAGGGTGATCGCTACAGCCCGGAATACATCGCCAATTACGCCAATGTGTATGTTCTCGACGCGATCAAGAGAGTGCCAGGGGCCGGGCAGGCGCAGATCATGGGAGTTCCGGATCAGGCCATGCGGATATGGATGAATCCGGAGCGCATGGCCTCTCTCGGGATTACGACCAGCGATATTCAGCAGGCGGTAGCGAGCCAGAACGCTCTTTTCGGAACCGGTCAGATAGGCCAGCAGCCGACAGCGGGGCCCGTTGAGCTGACCTTCCCCGTTGTTTCTCAGCGTCCTTTCACCGATCCCGCCGAGTACGAGAACATAATCCTCAGGGCAAGCCAGGACGGCAGCGCCATTGTCCGCCTCAAAGATGTGGCGCGCGCCGAAGTGGGCTTGAGGCAGTATATAGTCAACAGCAAGCTGAACGGCGCTCCGGCTACTTTTCTCGCCATCTATCAGCAGCCGGGGGCAAATGGCCTCGAAGTCTCGAAAGCCGTTCGCAAGACCATGGAAGAAATGCAGTCGCGCTTTCCCGATGGCATGAAGTACCTGATATCGCTCGATACGACAGACTTTGTGCGCCTCTCGATCGAGGAAGTGATCCACACTCTGTTTGAAGCAATCGTTCTGGTCGTTTTCGTCGTATATCTTTTTCTTCAAAGCTTTCGCATTACGATCATCTGCACCGTGGCTATCTTCGTGGCCCTGGTCAGCACCTTTACCGGCATGATAGCCATGGGGTTTTCCATCAACCTTCTCACCCTTTTCGGCCTGGTGCTCGCCATAGGCATGGTGGTGGATGACGCCATCGTTGTGGTCGAAAACGTCGAGCGCAACATGGCGCTGCATCGTCTCTCTCCAAAGGATGCGACGATCAGGGCTATGGGAGAGATCTCCGGGTCGCTCGTAGCGGTGGTGCTGGTAATGACTTCCGTGTTTCTTCCGGCCGCCTTCTTGCCGGGCGCTACGGGACAGCTTTACAAGCAGTTTGCGATCACCATCGTCATATCGGTTACGGTCTCCGGGTTTGTAGCGCTGACACTCACTCCGGCAATGTGCGGAGTCCTGCTCTCGCACCACACGGAGCCGCCCAGCCGGGGATTCTTCGCATGGTTCAACCGGATGGTGGACGGCGTCACACAAGCTTTCGGCCATGCAGTCATGCTGGTTATCAGGCGCATGGCCATCGCCTTTGCTCTCCTTGTCGTTTTCCTGTGGAGCATCTGGCATTTATTCCAGATCACGCCGACAAGCTTCGTTCCCAATGAGGATCAAGGCTACGTGATGACGGCGATCATTATGCCCGACGCCGCCAGTCTCGACCGTACGGAAAACGTTTCGGAACAGGTGGATAAGATCTTTGCCGGGCTTCCCGGCGTGGCGAACCGCACCCAGATTACCGGCTACAGCCTGCTCGATGGAGGCTACAAAACCAATTCGGGAACCTTTTTCGTCACCCTGAAGCCATTCGACGAACGGTACGGTTCTATTGAGAAAGCGCGTACGGAGAACGCCAAGGCGGTGCTTCAAGGGGTTGTGGGGAAATCCCGCTCCATTCATGAGGCGTTTGTCGCGCCCATTGCTCCGCCCGCCATCCCGGGTCTTGGAACGACCGGAGGCTTCGAGCTCTGGATTCAGGATACGGAGGCCGGCGAGCCGGCAAGGCTTGAAGAAGTGACTCAGCAGTTCTTGAGAAAAGCTCGAGCGCGCGCCGAGCTTACGGGGCTCAGCAGCACGTTCCGCGCCAGCGCTCAGCAGTTGCGCGTGGAGGTGAATCGAGAGAAGGCCACTCTTCTCGGCGTGCCGGTGCAGGATGTTTACAGCGCGATCCAGGCGCAGTTCGGATCATTGACGGTAAGCCAGTATAACGAATACAGCCGAGTGTGGTGGGTTATTCTACAATCCGATCCCAAGCACCGGCAGGATCCGGGAGACATAACGAAGTTATATGCGAGATCGTCGCAAAACCAGATGGTCCCGCTTTCAGCTTTGGTCACTACCGAGTGGGTGAGCGGCCCGGATCTCATGCCACACTTCAACGGCTTTCCAGCCGCCAAAGTGAACGGCTCTGCGGCGGCAGGCTACAGTTCTGGGCAGGCCATAGCGGCCATGGAAGAAGTGGCCCGCGAAGTGCTGCCTCAAGGCTACGCCATCGCCTGGTCCGGCCTTGCCTTCGAGGAAAAGCAGTCGGGCGGGACCTCCACGGTTGCGTTTGTCTTCGGCATCATCATCGTCTTTCTTGTTCTTGCAGCCCAGTATGAATCCTGGACTCTTCCCGGGGCCGTCATGACAGCGGTGCCCTTCGGCATTCTGGGCGCTCTTACGGCCAACTGGCTGCGAGGCCTTGAAAATGACGTTTACTTTCAGATCGGTCTTCTGGTGTTGATCGGCCTGGGAGCGAAAAACGCCGTTTTGCGGGTAACCTTCGCGGTTGAGCTGCGACGGCAGGGACGGTCGATTATGGAAGCCACCATTGAGGCCGGAGAGCAGCGACTGAGGCCGATCATCATGACTTCGCTCGCCTTCGCTCTCGGCGTGCTGCCGCTTGCGCTCGCAGCCGGCGCGGGGGCCAACGCAAGGCATTCGATCGGGACGGGCATCATCGGCGGCATGATTGGCGAAACCACATTGGCCATGCTCTATGTGCCCCTCTTCTTCTATATCTTCGATCGATTTTCTGAAGGCTCGAAGAAGGAGCCGTCCAGAGGCGCCGCCCTCGAGAGCCCGCCCGCGACATCCACTTCAATGGCTGCAATGCCCCTGGACAAGCAGGAGTGAGACTGACATGCGCCGATTTATCATTCTTGGAATTATCGTTCTGACTGCAGGCTGCATGCTCGGCCCCGATTATCGCCGTCCCGTCGTTGACGCCCCGCAGAGCTTTCGCTATGAACCGGAGGAAGCACAGAATACCGCCAATACGCAGTGGTGGCGCCAATTTGAAGATCCGACTCTCGATGCGTTGATTGCTGAAGCGCTGGCCAACAACAAAACCGTCAAAATTGCAGCATCCAACATCGAGGCGGCAAAAGGAGCTCTAACGCAGACCAGATCTCCGCTGTTTCCCCAGCTAAGCTATAGCGGAGAAGCTTCTCGCGCACGCTCTACCGAGGCCGGCGCTTCGATCTTGTCTTCACTCATACCCAATCCTCAGTCATCTTTTCAGGTGTTTGCGGGAGCAAGCTGGGAGATTGACCTTTGGGGACGCATCCGCAGGCTCACCGAGGCTGCGCGGGCGGATCTGCTGGCTACGGAAGAAGCGCGGCGAGGCGTGATCCTCTCCCTCGTTTCTTCGGTTGCCGGCGGCTACATTCAGCTCCGGGCGCTCGATGAGCAGCTCGAAATCGCCAAAAGAACTCTCCTCGCCTACCGGGAATCGGTAAATCTTTTCGAGCAGCAGTTCAACCATGGGCAGATCTCTCTCATGAATGTCGAGCAGGCGCGGACGCAATACGAAACCGCGGCGACGACAATCCCGCAGATCGGAAGCCAGATTGCTCAAACGGAGCACGCCATATCCATCCTGCTCGGCCGAAATCCGGGACCGATCGAGCGCGGGAAGGACATCGATGATCTTGCGCCGGCATCGGTTCCGTCGGGGCTGCCCTCACAGCTCCTGGAGCGCCGGCCCGACATCGCTCAAGCAGAGCAGCAACTTATAGCAGCCAACGCTCGCATCGGAGCCGCCAGGGCGCTCTATTTCCCGACCATATCCCTTACCGGGAGCTATGGCCATGCGAGCGCGGAGCTTTCCGACCTTTTCAAAGGCCCGGCAAGAGTGTGGAGCTTTGCTGGGTCTGTCACCGGCCCGATCTTTACCGCCGGGGCCATCTACGGTCAGGTGAAGCAGGCCGAAGCAGCGCGGGAGGAAGCGTTGCTGAGCTATCAGAACGTTATTCAGAACGCCTTCAGAGACGTTGAGGACGCCTTGATCGCCTACAGAAAGCTGGTCGAGCAGATGTACGCTCAGGAGCGCCTGGTCGCCAGCCTCCGGGAATATGCCCGACTCGCCTGGCTCCAGTACAAAGGTGGATACACTCCCTACCTCACCGTGCTCAGCGCCGAGCAGCAGCTCTTTCCCGCCGAGCTCAACTACAGCCAGGCTCGATCTTCCGTTCTGACCGCTCTGGTCGGCATTTATCAGGCAATGGGCGGCGGATGGGTGAACGCAGCGGAGACGATCGCAGATGGACAATCCTTCCCGAAATGATTGGGATTTATGACGTTATGAAAGATCCGGAGCCCTTTGGCGTTTTGGTCAAAAGCCTTAGTGGCCCGGCAGCCAGTCTAAATTTGGGGCTCAGCCGGCCTGCTCTCATCAGAAATCAGATAGACTCGTCATTCCGGCGGTTTTTAAGCCGGAATGACGGACTGGGCTTATTTCCTTCCTCACCAGCATGATCGGATTTAGAATTGTCGGCCGGGCCGATGGCGGAGTTGAATAGCGGGCGGGACGCGTTTAGATTAGAAGCATAAATTGAATTATTTATAAGTCAGCCCCCACTCTACAATTCAGAAGAGGGACGGATATGAATGATAAAGACATGCTCAGTCTTCGGGATATGCTTTTAACGAGACGAAAGGAGCTTCTCGACCGGGTGGAGAAGCTCGAATCCGGATGGCGGGAATTGAAACCGGTCGCAATGGAGCTCGAGGAAGAGGCTCAAAAGCTTAGTATTACCGAGCCGTTCGACAGGCTTGAAAAGGAGGGCAGGGAGCAGATCGAGCTTATCGATCTGGCGTTGAGGAAGATGTTTACAGGCGATTACGGGATTTGTGAGGGTTGTGGCGACGATATATCTGTGAAAAGATTGGAAGCGATTCCATGGACGAGGCTGTGCATCGACTGCGCTCGTGGTCATGAGCGTGGACAGCAACCGCTCCTCGAGCCGGCCAGAGTGGCTGCATCGGCTCGATTGCCCGATGAATTTCAGGATCTGAGCCCTGGCCAGGTTCTTGAAGTGATTCGGGATCAGATAGAGCAGGACGGCCGGATCGATACCGAAGAGCTCAAGATAGTGCTGCAGAATGGGATAATCTATTTGGAAGGCGTCATTGCAAGCGTGCCGGAGCACCAGATCCTGATGCAGCTCTTGACGGACGTGCTCGGTTTTTCCTCGATAGTGGATCATCTGGCGATCAATGAAGTTTTTTGGGAAAGAGAAGACCGCACTCGCGACTCCGGTCCTTCCGGCCCGACAGCCAAGGATAGACTCTTCAACGACCAGGAAGATCTCACGGAGGATCTCTTCGAAGCCACCTATCAGGATGACGATACGCCCTACAGCCCTCCCGACAAACCTCTTCCACATCAGGAGGAGCAACCATCGGGGTAAAAGATTGCATATGAAGAAAGCCGATCGAGAGCCGGTGCGGGAAATACCGGTGCTTGCCGCGGGAAAGGGCTGGGTGGCTGTGAACAAGCCTGCCGGAATGAGCGTCCACAACGACGCGGGGCGGGACCTTTGCTCCCGTGTGAGCGTCCTTGTGCGAAATGAGGCGGTTTTGCGAGAGTGTGTGGACGCGGACGCGGGGTTTGGAGTCCACCCCGTTCATCGTCTCGATAAGGAAACGAGCGGAGTGATTTTGCTTGCTCTTTCCCGCGAGACGTTTCGTTTTTTATCCAACCAGTTCGAAGCCCGCCAGGTAAAGAAACGATACGTATCCCTTTTGCACGGTTTGCTTGAAGAGCCGGGAGTTGGCGGTCCCTGGGGGATATGGGAGTGGGCTCTCAGCGCGTCTGCGGGTGGACGGCTCAATCCGCAGGGCTCTGGAAAACTCCTGGAAAGCTGCACCCGTTACCGCATTATGGGACAGAGCCTCCATTACACAATGGTGGAGCTAGAGCTCCTTTCCGGCCGCACCCACCAGATCCGCCGTCACGCGAAGCTTTCCGGGCATCCCGTGGTAGGCGACGCTCGATACGGGTCGGCGAGGGCGCTGAACTACCTCAAACGCAATCATTCCTTCGAGCGACTAGCGCTGCATGCACAGTCGCTTACTTTACGGTTTCTTTCGGGTCAGGAACCGCAGACGATCGAGACTCCTACGATTCCAGTCCAGATCCAGGACTTGTTTGAAAAAGATTCCATGGCGCGTGAGTAGTGAAAGAGTGATGCCGGGCTGAATGTGCAATGGTCTTCGGGACTTCTATACTGGGATGATGAAAGTAGGACAAGACGGAAGCATCGTCTTCTTCCAGGTCTTGAGCCCCAAAGGGGCGCAACATCATAGCCCAGGGCAACGCCCTGGGTATGG
>CAZOEL010000008.1:0-114299 GCA_964578835.1 uncultured Syntrophobacteraceae bacterium
CGGCCGGCGCGTGGTGATCCGGGTGGGAAGAAGCGAGAGCCAGCTTCGCCAGGAGCTCCGCGAGTCCCTTATTAGCCACATCTTTGGTCTACCTATAGTCATCCTCCTGGCAGTGGGGGTCTCCTTTTTCGCTTCGGCCCGCGTTCTCGCCCCCGTGAACAGCATCATCGGACGCCTAAGGCGCATCACTAGCGAGAACCTCGGTGATCGGCTGACGGTCAGAGCGGCGGACACTGAATTGGAGCGCATGATAGAAGCCCTGAACAAGATGCTTTCCCGCCTCGATTATTCTTTCCAGCAGCTCAGGAGCTTCACCGGCGACATCTCCCATGAGCTGAGGACTCCACTCACCTCCATTCGCAGCCTTGGGGAAGTCGGCCTCCAGACGGCCGGCGGAGAGGAGGATCTGCGCGAGACGATCGGCGCCATCCTCGAGGAAAACTCCAAAATGGAGACGCTGATCGAGACACTGCTCATGCTCGCCAGGGGGGCTGCCGGCGGCCAGGTGATGCACCTCCAAGCGGTCGAGCTCGGCGGGTTGGTCCGCGATGTCTCATCGCTGCTTGCGGTCGTCGCCGAGGAGAAGGAGCAGACTCTCGGCATCGACGCCCCAAAGGCGGTCGCAGTGAAAGGGGACTGGACCATCTTGCGTCAGGCCGTGATCAATCTTGTGGACAATGCTCTCAAGTACTCTCCGCATGGTTCCGAGATACGGATCGGCGTCTTTTGGGAGCACGAGAAGGCGGTCATCTCGGTTGCGGACTCCGGACCCGGAATCCCGGAGAGCGAGAGAGAAAACATCTTCGAGCGTTTCTACAGGCTTCCGTCTCCTGATTCATCGATGAAGCCTGGCGCGGGGCTTGGTCTCAGCATTGTCCGCTGGGCAGTGGGAGTTCACAACGGTCATGTGGAAGTCCTGGCCCGGCAAGGCGGCGGCAGCATATTTCGCATTGTCCTGCCGCGAAGCCCGAAGCTCGAGCGCTGAAGAGAATGAGCAAGGCGCCTCGCCGGATTCCGATCAGCAGACGCCCTCCAGGTCATGAAAACGACTGCCGCCGCCGTTCGCCCGCCACGCGCCCCCAGCCTCGGGATTCATCCTCACTTAGAGCCTGGTCTCAGGCGATGAGGCCAATCAGGCCATCCGCACTCAGTTCGGTGAAGTTCGCCGCTTCATCCCGGGAAGTCTTGAATACTACTGCAGGATGACGGTTGCGTCGGCTATCACAATTCTTTCCTTGAGAAAGATCACCGGATTGAGGTCAAGCTCCTTGAGGCCCTTGCAGGACCCTGTGAGCTCCGCCACTTGTCCGAGCAACTCTATAACGCGCTCCTCTTCGATGGGCGGCAGATTTCGGAATCCCTTTCGAATCGCCGGCCAGCTCTCGATCTCTTTCAGCATTTCCTTGAAATCAGCTGTTCGGGCAGGGAGAAGCCGAAACGCCACATCCTTGAAAAGCTCGAGCGAAACTCCTCCGAGACCGAGACTGATTATAGGGCCGAACAGCGGGTGATCCTGATAGCCTATGAAGAATTCGGCTCCGGAGGAAGCCATAGGCTCAATAATGATTTTGGCTTCGGGATCCAGGCGTTCTCGCAAGGCGGTCAGTTTGGAAAAAGCCTCCTGCAGTTCGATTCCCGTCGCAATATTCACAAGAACGCCTCCAATTTCTGTCTTATGAGTATGTTTGGCCGACGAAAGCTTCAACGCTACCGGAAATCCCAGCCTCTCCGCCTGCCTCTGGAGCTCTTTGCTGGAAGCCGCTTCCTCTACGGGTATCATCGGAATGCCGGCGAGCGCCAGCATTTTGTTCGCTTCGTATTCCGGCAAAATCACAGCAACTCCTCCCGTTTCAAGAATTCGCGGCGCGCGAGCAGGGCGTTCAGTGCCATAGCGCTGTCTTCGGGCGCGAGATAAGCGCATATGCCGGCAGCGGTCAGCTCCGTCATAGCAGTAGAAAATTCCTGGAAATGCCCCAGAAAAGATATGACAATCGTCTTATTGGGATATCTCCTGATGACCTCTTGCAGCTCAGCCACGGGAGCGCTGATAAAAGGATTGTAGTTTCCCCACACGATAAGATAGGCGTCGAAATCTTCTTTTAAAATCGTTTCCAGCACGGCTATGTAATTGTGAGGCAGGAACCCGGGCCCGGTCAGATCGATCGGATTTTGAATCTCCACAGGGGTCTTTTCTCCAATTATCGATTTGATTTTCGACTCCGCTTCGAAGGAGATGCCCGGCAGATCCCACCCGCCGCTCACCAACACGTCCATTGCCACGATGCAGGGGCCGGCCGTGAAGGTCATCGCGCAAAGACGATTGCCCCGAGGCGGCGACAGCATTGCGAGCGCCTTTGCGGCAACCGCGCCTTCCAACGAGGACCCGGCTTCGAAAGCTCCCGCCTGCTTGAACATTGTCCGGTAAAGATGATATTCCCCCGTAAGACTTCCCGTGTGGGTGGCTGTGGCTTTGGAAACCGCTTCGTTCTTGCCCGCCTTGTAGACGACAACCGGTTTTTGACGCGCGGTTTCCTTCAGAGCTTCATAGAGAAGTCTGGGTTTTGGGACTCCTTCGACAAAAAGGAGAAACGATCCGATTTCCGATGCGTCTTGAAGCGCCTGAAGATAGTCCTGGAAGCCGAGCACGGTAGCGTTGCCCACGCCTATGAAGTGGCTCAGGCCGCAGGAGAGATTGCGAAGGGAGTAAGCCATGGTGAGTCCCACCCCGCCGCTCTGTGAGATGATGGCCACCGGCCCCGGATAGTAATACTCGAAGTTCCAGAAAATGGCGTGGAGTCTTTGGTGAAAGGAGGAAAATCCCAAAGTATTGGGACCGATTATCGGGAGCTCGTAGCGGAGGGCCACTTCTTCAAGCTTCCTGTTGAGCTCCTCGCCGCCGGATCGAACCTCCCTGAATCCCCCGGATACGATGACTACCGCGGAAACGCCGCATTTTCCGGCTCTTTCCGCCATTTCCACCGCCGCATACTGATTGAGAAGGAGCGCCGCGACATCGGGAGGCGGATCGATGGATTCGAGGTCCGGATAGCATTTATAGCCGGATATTTCATCGTATTTGGGGTTAACGGGGATGATCTCTCCGTCGAATTTAGCGGAGAGAAGATTGTAGATGGGGCCCATTCCGACGGATAGCTGTTCTGTGGAAGCGCCCACAAGGGCGATCCGTCTTGCGTTGAGCGCTCGTTTCAGTTTTTCCTGCATGAGAGGCGATAAGGCCATTTGCGCTTTAGCTTTCTTCGGTCAAATGTTATCGGGTTTTCTGCGCTCTCTTCCTCTGAAGGGGGCTTATCTTACAATGCTTCAGCAATCAAGCCGCAAGCTCATCCCGTCATTCCCCGGGACCTTTGGAGAACAGGCCGTTGATTTCCGCGCTAAAAGAACGGGATTTCATATCCTACGTTTAGCACATGCGGAATTTAAATGTAAATGGCAAGGGGCCGGCATCTTCCAGGAAAGCTTTGAGGGCGCCGGGGCCGAGGCGACTCCAGGCGGCGCCGTTCCTCACTTCCAACGTGAGGTTTTCGATTTGTCTCTCGCGAGATAGCTCCCATAGGCTCTAAGAAAAATAATCGAGCAGAAGAACGGAAGGACATAGATCATGGAAACCAGCGGCTCGATAACGCCGAAGAATTCGGAGCTGAACACAACCACAAGGATATTATTGATGAGCCCGAAGCTGATGAGCGCAGCCATTCGATCGGGAACTTTCCAACCGAGCGAAATCAAGATGCCGGCAATGAAAAAGAGGGCGGCCAGAACAAAAGAAATTGCAAGACAATGGAGCAAAAGGACGGGATTGCCGTGGAGGTAAGACGCGTATTTGGAAAAAATGCCGAGCATGATGCCGGCGCAAAGGAATAGCGACGCAGGATAACGCATGGATACTATCCTTCCGACAATGGAAGGAGAAGTCATCCGAAGGATTTCCGCTGCTGCGAGAGGCGCAAAGATCACTTGGGCGAGAGTCTTGGCCATAGCGAGAAAAGAGATGTCCAAAGTCTTTTCAACCAGGACAAGGACCAGCATGGGCAGTGTAAAGGGCACCAGGAGAGAGCTTGTTGTCACCATCAGGACAACGAGCGGCGTATTGGCGCCAAGCAAAGTGGAAAAAAAAGGAGCGACAACTCCAGTCGATATGCCGCCGAGGAGAAGCGCTGTGAGCGCATACTCGGGCCATGTCTTTTGAAAGAGATAGAAGAGTCCCACAGGAAGCGCAAGGAGCTTAAAGAACAGCCATCCAAACAAATGAAGCCCGTATTCATGAACTGTCGAGGCGATAGATCTCAAGGATATGGAGAGAAAGCTCATGAAGAGCATCGTCATCATAAAATAGACGGGAAACGGCTGAAAAGGAGCTCCCGCCTGAGGCCATATGAAGCCGACCGCCATCGCGCCCAGCATCAGGCCTAGCATGATCCAGTCTCTAACTTGTATCATTCGATGCATTTCCCGTTGCGTTATTCCTCAACAAGCCTACATAAGCCCGTTGGATCATGAGGCTTCGAGCAACAGGTAAAACCTTTTTCTCTCACCTTGTCCACCAGATTCTTGCGCCGCACCGGCTCTGAAGACTTCAATTTCCTCCGGGCCTGTTCGGCTGTTTACAGTAATGACGTTCACGGTGTGCTGCCGGCCTTCGACGCTGTGTAGTAATTGAGAGCCCGGATGTTTACTGCTAAAGATATTGGGACTCTCGGCCGATGAACCAACAAAGCGAATGTTGAGAAAGAAAGCAGATGCAGCGGGCGCCGGTCTAGTAATGCAAGGTGAGGGATTGAAGCTCTGTTCCCGGAAGCCGGCAAGATATGAGGCCTGGGGAATCAGTGAGGAAGATGGTTTGCTCCAGGGATGGTCGTTTGTCGATTTGTCTTTTCGCGCCGGGAATCTGCTTGCAACAACCAACCGAGAACGGATGTCGCCATGATATGCCCCAAATGCAGCTTTGAGCAGGCCGATCAAAATGATGAATGCTCGAGGTGCGGCGTTATATTTAGAAAATATCTGGAATTCCAAAGCTCCGCTTCGGACGGAAGGGGAGGGGCGTCAGAAAGGGAGGAGGATGGCGGGGTCGAATATTCTCAACTGATAAGGGAGTTGCTCTTCGAGGTCAAAGAGGATATCAACCCATTCTATTTTGGAGGAAGAGCGCTCGCTTTTCTCCTTGTTCTCATATGGGGATTGAAGCTGATCTTCACGCCTATGGAGACCAACTACACCGGCCAATGCTTTCTACATATGGCCAACCTGGCTTTTCATGAAGCGGGGCATGTTCTGTTTCGTCCCTTCGGAGAACTCATGACGTCTCTTGGAGGAACGCTTGGTCAACTGCTGATGCCTTTCATATGCTTTATCGCTCTTCTGATCTCGACCAGGGACGCCTTTGGCGCTTCCGTGGCCCTATGGTGGGTGGCGGAGAATTTCATGGACATAGCTCCATACATTAATGACGCCAGAGACCTTAAGCTTACTCTCTTGGGCGGAGTCACCGGCGATCAGACTTCTTACGGATTTCACGACTGGGAGTTCATACTCACCGAGCTCGGCTGGCTACGCTACGACCATGCCCTGGCCAATATTTCATACCGGTTCGGGATTCTTCTGATGGCGATCTCACTATTATGGGGAGGCTATCTTCTCTTCAAACAATACCAGAACCTGGATCTGGGCAATCTTCGCTCTTGAGTGAAAATCCCTCGAGCGCTTGTCCGCATTCGTCATTCCCACAGGCCTCCAGCGCGAATAGAAAAAAGTGACGACGAGCTTGATTAGCGCGATGAATGCATGCGGGAATGACATTCCCGGGGCCGAAAAGAAGTTTAGAGGCTTCCGCCTGCGCTGGATTATCCTTTAGAGCTCTTCGCCAAAGCGATTCTTGAAGCTGATCCTGTGGAAATCCTTTCTGCCGAGGTTGGGAAAGAGACGCTGGAAGACCCGCCATTCATCTCTCATCTCGTCAAATTCATCGGATTCGGTCTGGAGCCTGGTCTTAAGCTCGGCAAGATCTTTCGTTCTCTCCTCAGGCTGGTCAACGGCAGCTTCGGGCTCACCAGCAACATCCATGGGTTGCTCAGGAGACCGTTGGGCGGCTAGCTCTTCTCCAAACTCCTCCGCCATCTCCTCTTGCTCCAACACCGGCGGATTTACGGTCGATTCCACCGTTGCTTCTTCTTCTCCCGGCGCGCTTTCCTCCAAACCCTCCGCGGGTCGCTCCGCTTCCGTGGCTGCAAGCTCTTCCCGCACCCTCGGCGCCTGTTTTTCCTTGGCGCTCCAGGCAGTCATCTTGCTGGTCCCAAGGACCATTGTCCTGACAACTTCTATATCATCCAAATCTATTTTTCTGAAAAGGATCGCACCCCTCAATCCTTTCCCCGCATCTTCGAGGAGATCCACCTGGCGAAGCATTATAACAAATCGATCCGCATTCTTTATAGTGCTCTCCATTAGCTTTTCAATCTTTCCGGCAAAGAACGTATCCTCGGGGAGGTTCTTCCAAACCTCGAAGGCCTTTGCGAGCTTGGTCTTTATTGCGGGACGGTAAGTCTTGAACTGATCCAGCACGGATTTTCCGCATTGACCAACCAAGCGTTCAAAATCTTTCTCTGACACTCTCACCGGCATATCTTCCTCCTCCGTCTGAGCCAGGCGCCTTTGCGCCTTGGGTATCCTTATGACTTGTCCTCCTTTGCAGATCACTCCAGCTCTTTTGGAAGCATCGATGGAGCCGTTGGAGTGGGAGGGCTGCTCTTTTTCTACGACCTTGCATTGCGTGGTTCCAAAGATCTTTTCTGCCATTTGCCGGAATTTGGGGTCGTGGCGCGAAATGGGCATTGGGTGTTACTCCTTCTATCGCATCGAGCATCAGGCTCGTATGTAAATCATTAAGTGAAGATATTTCAACTGCTTGTTGCTAGAATTCAAGCTCTCTAATCCCTTTGCCTCCTTCCTGCTCGTTCGCCCGCTCCTGGCGTCCCCGGCGACTGCCACTGCGGCTCCACTCAAAAAAATGGATTCATTGTAGCTTGGCTGAAGAAGCAGCCACAAAACACATCATTAGTTTCTACAGATGGGATTTTAACCTAGTATAGACATATAGCTATTAGAGAGACTTTATGCAAGTAGGTGAATGAAAAAGTCATTAAATAGTATGCGGGCAAGGAGCTTGTATCAAAGAAATGGCGTGGATTCTCATTAAGCCAGGGAGTCCGGAGTCGTCGCCGCATTGCCGTCAGAAAACCAAACATATAGCTGGCATTCTTTGTGCCTGAAAAGCTCCGACCTGAATTGCCACGGTGGCGAGCCTTGTGCCTGGCCCATTTTTTGTTGGCGCGCGTGAAACGCGCCCGAGCCTTGAACTTTCTTGACAATGGCTCTGCGCCCTGTTATTCAATTTTCGAAAATTGCTATTGCTTTTTGCCCCGGATTGATCTCTCTCATAGCTCCAGCTGTTGGACATCAACGGAAACGGCTTCGCGGAATACTTGGCGACTTTGCTTCCGGGTCCGAGCCAGAGCGCTTCTGAGCTTCCTCTATTCTACAGAGGTCAAAGAATCATGCCCTACACTCAGGAAAATAGATTCATAACCATCGATACTCCGCTTGGCGATGATGTGTTGTTGCTCACAGGGCTGAGTGGCCGAGAAGGGATTTCCATTCCTTTCGAATTCGAGCTGCAATTGTTGTCAACTCAACATGATATTCCCTTCGACGACATCATCGGAAAAAGCATTACGGTTTCCATGCTGCTCGTGGACGGTGAGACGCGCTTCATTAATGGAGTCGTATCGCGTTTCTCGCAAGGAAGAGGCGGAGGTGAAGAGGAAACGGGGGCAGACCCGCGGTTCACCCGTTATTCGGCGACGATAGCGCCCTGGTTCTGGCTGCTTACGCTCGAGTCCGATATCCGGATATTCCAATCACTTTCAGCTCCGGAAATAATAGAGCAGATCTTCACCGAAAAGGATTTCAGAGATTATCGTTCTGCGCTGCGCAGGTCGTACGGAAAGAGAGATTATTGCGTACAGTATCGCGAGAGTGATTTCAACTTCATTTCGAGGCTTTTGGAAGAAGAGGGAATATTCTACTTTTTCGAACATGAAGATGGGAAGCACACATTGGTGCTTGCCGACGATCCTCAGGAGCATCAACCTTGCCCCGGCCAGAATTCGGCCCGATGTGAGATAAGCGGCGGAGCCTGGCTGGAGGAAGAAGACGTAATCACCGGCATCGGGCTTGTTCAGGAGTTGAGACCGGGCAAATATACTCTCAATGACTGGAATTTCGAAGCGCCCAACGCCGATTTGAAAGTGGAAGCCGCCTGCAGCCGGAGAGCAGGACCGGGAGAGCGTGAAGTTTACGATTATCCCGGCTGCTACGCGAAGAGAGACCGTGGAGATCAGCTGACAAACACGCGCATGCAGGAAGAAGAGGCCCGGATCACCACGCTTGAGGGCTCCAGCATATGCAGAGCGTTTACGAGCGGATACCGCTTTGATCTGAAGGATTACTACCGAAGCGATTTGAACAATAAGTCGTACGTACTGACCTCCATGCAGCACCAGGCGTCCCAGGGCGGAGACTGGGAATCCACTTCGGTTCACGAATCCGATTTCCATTACAAGAACGAATTCGCCTGCATCTCTTTCGATGTGCCGTTCAGGCCTCCGCGCGTAACTCCCAAACCGGTCGTTCGTGGTACGCAAACTGCCATAGTCAGCGGGCCTGAAGGCGAGGAGATCCACACTGACGAATACGGACGTGTCAAGGTGCAGTTTCATTGGGACAGGGAAGGGCAAAGAGATGAAAACAGCTCCTGCTGGATTCGAGTGGCGCAGACCTGGGCCGGCGCCAGATGGGGGGCTGTGGTGATTCCCCGAATCGGTCAGGAAGTGATTGTCGATTTCCTCGAAGGAGATCCCGATCGCCCCATCATCATCGGATGCGTTTACCACGCCAACAACCGGCCGCCCTACAAGCTTCCCGACGAGAAAACAAAGTCGACCATCAAGACCTACTCTTCGAAGGGAGGAGAAGGCTTCAACGAAATCCGCTTCGAAGATAAAAAAGGTGAAGAGCAGCTATTCATACACGCAGAGAAGAATGAAGACATTCGCGTCAAGAATGATCTCTACGAATGGGTCGGGAGAGATAGCCACCTTATCGTCAAGCGTGACAAGGTCGAGCTCCTGGAGCGAGACAAGCACCTGACCGTTCGCGGTGACCAAAACGAGAAGGTGGATGGAACGATTTCCATCGAAGCCGCTGTAGATATGCAGGAAAAGGTCGGGAAGAACTGTGCTCTTGAAGCTGGCGCGGAGATTCACCTGAAAGCAGGCATGAACCTTATCATCGAAGCCGGCATGCAGCTCACGTTGAAGGCGGGGGGAGGCTTCATCGTCATTGATCCAAGCGGAGTGACGATTCAAGGGACTCTTGTCATGATAAACAGCGGCGGAGCGCCCGGCCAGGGCTCCGGATGCTCGCCCGCGCCGCCCATAGACGCCTTGGAGGCGGATACCGCAAAGCCTGGAGAAAAGTCCAAGCTGCCGCCTCCGGGAACCACTCCGGCTACGCCTCAAGCCGGTGTGCTCAAGCAGGCGTCAAAGGCCGGAACCCCGTTATGCGCGCTCTGACAGAAATGAGCTTCGGGGCCGGTTCGGCCTCACAGATTCT
This sequence comes from uncultured Syntrophobacteraceae bacterium, assembly GCA_964578835.1. Classification (GTDB taxonomy): domain Bacteria; phylum Desulfobacterota; class Syntrophobacteria; order Syntrophobacterales; family Syntrophobacteraceae; genus CAZOEL01. The sequence goes on from CAZOEL010000008.1 coordinate 9,691, forward strand.
CGAGAGCGTTCGTCTGTTGCTTGCCAAAGAAACATCAAAGACCAAGGGATGGCCCATGCCAAATCCATTTTTCGCAAGCCTGGCGCTCCAACTCCGGCAACCGGCGGAGCGCGGAAAGAAAGCCGATGTTTACGCCATTGTGGACGCCGCGAGAAAAGAGTCCATCTATTCCATGCTTTCCAAGACGGACTGCGAGTTATCTTGCCTCTTTCATGGGCAACGCGCGCTGGAACTGGCTGAAGTAGCTCCCTACCTCGTTAAGCTTGAGCCCGATTCTCCCTTCAGCGATTGGCTGCTCGATGAGGGCTGGGGAAACAGCTGGGGAATCCTTGTAAGCTCTTCAACTTCGATGCGAGAGCTGTTGCGCCATTTTCAAAGCTTTCTCATGGTCTACGATGAATCCGGCGTTCCTCTTTTCTTCCGGTACTATGATCCGAGAGTGCTCAGGGTCTATCTTCCGACCTGCAACGCAGCAGAGCTAAAAGTGATCTTCGGCCCCGTGGATCATTTCTATGCGGAAGGCGCCAATCCATCCTTCCTGATGCGCTATTCCCTGATCGGATCGAAGCTCGAGCAGGATTCGATTCCGTTGAATAGGTCCGAATAATGCTCGATAGCGCTCTCGTTCGCAACGTTGGTTTGATGCTGAAAGAAATCCTCGTATTCGTGATTCAGCCGCTCACCGTTGTCTCTTATTTCATGCAGCTTTCAACTGACAAGCCCCTGTTTGGAATTCATGCGTTTCGCCATGCTGGAGATAGATGATCTGAACCGGAAGATCAGCTTTTTCTACGGCTTGCTTGAAGTCGTTGAGCGGAGATTTGAAAACCGTGTAATCATTGTAATGGATGGGTATTGCGGTGCGGGGACGAATGATCCTCAGCGCCTCGACGCCCTGTCGGGCGTCCATGGTGACGGTTAGAAGCTTCAAGATTTTTGTTCCGCCAAGATGCATCAGAGCCAGATCGATCTCGGGATAACGCTTGGGAATTTCATTGAGCTCGTCAAATATCAGAGTATCGCCGGATACATAGAGAGTGAGAAAGGTCGGATCATTGACCGTTACAAACTGAAGCATGCTTCCCATCACAGGTGGAAGAAGGGGTGAGAGTACGCCCGGAGCGTGTTTTCCCGGCATTGAGGTAAGAAACAACCGCGCATCGCCTTTTGTGATATCAGCCGCATCCCATGTGCGAAGAGGGATGAGGTCTCTAAACCCTTTCTTCCGAAGCGCCTTCACGGCATGTGGCGTGGTTATGATGGGCAGCCTTTTAGGGAGGCGTTCCTCGGCCACCCTGTCGAAATGATCTCCATGATAATGGGAAAGCACGCAGAAGTCGATTGGAGGCAAATCGTCTATCTCCATTGCAGGATTGGTGAGGCGCTTGGAAGTCAAGCCATAGCCGAGATGGGCATGGTCGCCGGCGTGGAGGAAGTTTGGATCTGTGAGGATCGTGAAGCCCGCATATTTCAAAATGACTGTGGCAGTCCCGATGAAATAGACTGAGCCAGAGCACATATCAGGCGCTGGACCTGCGGCAGAGGGTAGGTACAACGCATGGACGGTTTTCATTTGTTGCTCCTTCTTTCCTTGAGGATTGATCTATAAGAAAAAACTAAACATGAGAATCGGCTTCTTCCAGTCGTGGAAAGTCCAAGCTTCTGGCGCTTTTGATGCAATGGAGGGAGACCTTCCGGTCACGGCTGAAAGGGCAGGACTTCAGGCCCGGACGAGCGGTGGGAATTGCTGTGCTTCATGAAGGCGCTTCAGTCGTTGTAATATATGGAATAGAGCTTCTTATCGTCTACGCCCAGCCAGTACAAAAGCATCATCCAGTGATTGGACAATGACGCCTTGAGTGTCCCTTTTCGCAGATACCTGCCGGGCGAGGCGCTCATGAAGTCCGGCAGAATGAGTAATCGGCCTTTACTCAGACAATGCCTTACGAAATCAACGTCTTCCATGATAAAAGGCTTCCTGAATCCTCCCGCTTCATAATAGATCTCCTTTCGACAAAAGATCCCTTGATCTCCATAAGGAAGCTTGAAGATGCGGGATCTCAAGTTGGCCCATTTAGCGATGGAATCGAGAAGGGGCGTCGAGGGATCGAATCTTAATTGAAAACACCCAAGGGATGCGTCTTTTGCCTCGGAAATCTTGCGGACATGGTGCGGAAACATGGGAGGCGGGACGCAGTCATCGTGCAAAAAGAACAAGAGGTTGCCTTGAGAGGCCTGGACGCCGCAATTGAGTTGAAGCCCACGGCCTTTGGCGCTTGAGAGCGCACGCACTGGACTGCTAAGCTTAACCGGTCCTTCGGGGATTTCGGTTCCACCCTTTACGACTATAATTTCATCTCCCGGCCACAGTTGATTCTCCAATGACTCAAGGAAAGGCCGAAGCCGGTCGATTGAGGAAAGGGTCGGCACGACGACCGACAGCCGATCTTGAAGGAAAGACTTGTCTTGTAGCAGGACAAGATCTTCCTCGCGGTCGAGATCTCGTCTTTGAGTTATGCTACGCGCCTTGAAGCCTGCTTCCAGGAGAGCGCGCTCCGTTCTGCGGTAGATGCCGTCCGTCCCCCATTCGGAATACCCGAAGGCGGAAGGGCAGGGGCGGTCGATGCCCAGGAGATAGAATCCCCCGTCCTTGGCGGGGCCTAATGGAGTGAACCCCTTCTTCAGATATTCAAAGGCTTTGAGAAGATCGGAAAGGGAAAGATCGACAATATCCGTTCCAATGAGCGCCGCGTATGCGTAACCTTTCGCAAGCACGCGCCGGAGGGCCTGATCCATCCTTTCACCGAGATGGCTTCCCATCTGAGGCATGTAATCCCATGGGCCGGGAAAATGACTGCGGATTTCCGTTTCTCGATTCTCGGGCGTAAAGAAAATGAAGATATCGATGTCCGGACTCTTACGTTTCAGGTCGGCCGCCAACCCGAGGGTTCTTCTGAGCAGCTTCTCGTACAGGATGGTTGCTTCCTCCCATCCGATCGAGGCGGCGAGGCGAGACTTGACCTTGCCCTTTTCCGGATAGCGCATGAAGACAATGAGAGCTTTTCTATCTGCAGGCATAGCATCCATCTGGAGCGGAAGCGATCAATAAGCGAGGCTTCGCAATGACTTCATGATGAGCGTGAAGCCCATGGCGAGCATTCCCATGAGCCCCATGCCGCACGAAAAGCCCGCCAGGAGCACCGGGGCGTATTGTCGCCAGGCGACCCCATATTTTTTCATAAAGAAGTACTTGCCGAGCAAGGCTCCGATAATTTCCAGAAAAATGCCGTGTGGAGTCGATTGGCCAAGCCCGCGAACCACTCCATAGACAAGCATGACCGGCAGCTTGAGGGCAGTAAGCACCCAGTACAGGATGACGCCAAGACCCATGCCGATTCCTATGTAGTCGGCCTTGAGGGCTTGAAAAAAGGGAGAGTCGCCTTCCAGCGTGGCGCTCTGAAGAAGCAAGGTGTTGAGGGCTTGCAGGTGCCACAGTTCCTGGGCGTACGGGTATTGATTGGACGGAATCGGGGCCAGCTGCCAGATGTATTGTGAAAAAAGGAGGCTCGCAAGAAGAACCACGGGAATGACCAGAATCTCCGCCTTGATGATGCTCCTGAAGCTTGTCCCGGTAAGCTCGATTTCTCGCCACCTCTGGGTTGCCTTGCCGTAATTGTGTATGGGAATCGGAGCGTACCATATGCCGATGCCCGTATAGCCGAAAAACTTGGAAGCGGCAATGAAGCTCGCCTCGCGCACCATGGGCAGATTCACGAACTGCCCCGCGATGCCCTCCATTCTAGCCGAAACATACGAAATAATAGGGGTATAGATAAACCCGTAGGCGACCAGGAATATCCACGGGAATCCCGGAACAAGTAACGACGAGATGTAGACGTAAACGGTTGTGGAAAAAATGTAAATTCCGAGCGCTATCCAGATGCTGAAATCTCCTCGTCCCGGCGGGGGCTTGAAAAGCGTCTTGAACCGCTCTCGAAAGGGCCCGAGGTCTTTCCGCTTGAAACTAAAGAAGACATGGAAGAGGCCCACTGCCGCAATGGCAAGTCCCAGCCCGATGCCAAAGCTCATATAAAAATCGAAATTGTTGGCGAAAACCGTGTCGACCGTGCTCATGCCCTTGTGCCATCGATGCAGGATTCCATGCTGGTAAAGGATCGGATTGGCGATAAGCGTCACGATGAACCCTATGCCTCCGCCTATGACCGCCCAGAACGGGAGCACCATCCCTATGAAGAGAAGCCCGAGATCGAGTTGAATCCCGGTCGCCACCGCAGGCAGGATGTCTTCGGTGACATGCGTGAGCTCGATCCATGGGATGGGAAACAATCGAATCGGCTCCGAGAGCATGACCCCCGACGCTGCGGGAAGCAGCACATAGAGCGCCCCGAAAAGAAGGCCGATCATTCCTCCGATGGAAAAGACCCTCCATTTCCACCCGGTCTCTTCTCCTTCCGTAGATTCCGCAAGGGCCATGTTTCCCAGCGCGCCGACCGGGGCCATCGGGAAAGGCAGTTTTTCGACATCGGACGTGAGCCTGTAGAGGGCGTACCCCAGCCCGAAATGATCCACGGCCGATATGATTTCGAAGCCGACCATCAGGAGCACCGGAACCAGCCAGTCGGTATGAAAAAAGGTCCTCGCCGCTAACGCATCGGAGCCCGGCTGAGGCGCGATCCATGTGGGAATATGCTGAGTGAGACCGAGCATCCTTGCGGCTTCGGACTGTATGAGATATTGGTTCCAGAGAAGTCCCGAGAAAGGCGAGGCCATTGCGGCGCCGGCCATGTAGTAAAGAACGAAGATCTCCTGTTGGCTCAATTTCGTGTAAGCCCGTTTGGCGATCTCCGCAAACAGGATGATCGTCACCCAACGAGCCGCCGGACCGATGCCGGTGCCGATCACGAGCCCAAGATACATAGAGCCGGGCATCATCAGAAAACCAATGAAAATGGCTCCAATGATGGACTTCCACCCGAAGCCCTCCTCGAATTTTTCCGGCGCCTTCAAAAGATCTCGATATTCCTTTAGCTCTTTATCCTCGTACATCCATGTCCTTCTCGGTTAGCTATGGTGAGTCGAATAGAACCGAATATATCCCCGGGCTCTCAACGCCTAAAGCGGCAGCACGTGGTAGCCGACCCGGCTGAACATCCCGACAATGAGCCATACGACGGCCATGAATATGTCTCCGACGATCAGACCGATGAAAAGAAGTCTTACATCTCTATACAGGTTGACTCCGCCGTATCGGATTACGAGCATATTGCTGAGCCATCCGATGAAAAATGAGAACCAAAGCGTCTGCATCGCCGAACTGTAGGTCGTTAGGTAGCCTATGGGATGAAGGGGCCACCATATGAAGTGGTGGTATCCCAAAACGAGGAGCAACATCACCATGGCCCCTATTGCAGTGAAAATGATGCTCCAGGTCTTTGGCGCTTCCGGGTAGTTGAGCAGTTGGGCTGCATTTTCATGCGCTCTCCTGGTTGTCTCCAGCGCCCATTCATCGGGCAGGGCGGCAATGCCGAATTTATAGTAAAGAGCGAGCATCGCAACGAAGGTGACGGCAATACCGAGACCGATAGCCAGCACAATTCCCCACAGAAAACGGCTTCGCGGGCTGCTCCCGTCCGAGAGCTTGGACGATTGAAAAAGCGAAGGCATGAGGGATTCGCGCATATCGAGAAAAGTGACTTTCTGAATGATGGCGCCCAGGTAGAGGGTGGCGGGAGCAATGAGCCTGGTGTCGAGAAACGCGAGGAAGCCGTCGGACGGGGCCGCTGTGAGCGTGAAGAAAGGAAGTCCCCCCTGGCATATGAGCCTCGATGCGACCAGCTGAAGCATGAAGCAAACCGCAATCAATAGAAACGCGGAAAAAAGGTCCATCCCGAATAAATTCAGCCAAACCGCCGTTCCCAGAAAACCGGCCGCAAAGAGAAAAAGCGCTGTCCGTGGCTGGAGCAGCCCATGATATTCGGCAGCGAGCGCCCCATTCTTCTTGAAAACGGAGCGGAGAACCACCCACAGATGGTCTCTGGCCAGCCACAAAATGAAGAAGAAAAAGGCTCCGAAAGCTCCAATCATCTGCATTTCTTCAACTCTTGAAATCACCGGTCCGAAAGTGGTCCCGAGAGCCGCCGCGGGAAGGCGCCACCCGAACAGCTGCAGAATGCCCGGCAGGAAGCCGCCTGCAATGTAAAAGCTCCAGAGGCTGAAAGAAACCTGCTTGGATGTCAGGAACGCAAAGCCCATAAAGGCCGGGAATATGTATATCTTTGCTTTGTAAAACCCCGACAGCAAGCCTTCTTTCGGGACATACGGCTGCGCCAGAATTATGGTAGGGATCTGAGGTATCTGCGGGAAATAGGCGTGAAGGCCGTTGAAGGCGTGAAGCACAACCGGGATGGAAATTCCAATTATAAAGAAGCTGTTGAACATGATCGAGCCAAGATTCCCTTCGGCCGATTCTACACTGAGGATCTCCGGAGCTCTGAGCAGAGGAAAATTCATCTTTTCGTTCTCTATCCATTGGTGGGAGAATATCCCAACCATTCCAAACATCGCCATATAGACGAGAACGATGAAGAGCCCCCACCAGAGCATGGGAAGCATCCACACGCTAAAAGGAATCTGGCGGAGAATCTCCCACCACCCTATATCCATGCCGCATTCGAGACCGCTGTAAAGAGTCTTGATCATTTCGGGGTCCCCGGGAAAAAGGGATTGGGGCAAAAGTGGGAGCAGACCTTCTCCGGCGCCTCCTGTCGTAAGCGCAAGCCGCTTGGGCATGGTGATGTTGATGATGAAGGTGCGCAAAAGCCCCGTGTAAGCGACTCCGGTCGACACGGCAACCATGGACCAGATGAGAAGGATCTCATGAAGATGGAATCGCCAGGTCTTTCGCACAAGCGCAAGCAAAGGGTTCAGTATCAAAAGGATGAACAACAGAACCGCGAAGGAAGCCAAGGGAAAATGGCCTCCGGCAAGAGGGCTGTTCTGCAGCTTGATGTTGTTGAAAGGGGTGATCGCGCAAAAGAGCGCCACGAAAATGAGCCCGGTTATGAAAGCGGGCAAACGAAGACGAGTTTCTTTCATAGCGGGTTTTCCCTCAGCTGTCCCATGTAATCAACCGGCGCTAGCTGCTGGTAATGCCCTTTGGCCTCCTGATCCAAAAGTCGCCATAAAAGCATCTGCTTGCGCAGGGCTTTGATGAAATTCCGGTTTGCCCTCTCCCACGCCGATTTCTCACCCGATACGCGAATCATCTGAATGGCTATTTCGAGATAGCCGGGATTTTCGGGAGAAGGGCAGCAGTGGAGATGAATTCGCTGCTTGATGCCGAAATCGAACGGAGCAAGCCATACATTGGTGCGTATCAAAAGACAGACCGGAGCGGGCATGAGCGCCGCGCCCGAAATCGGCGAGTCGACGTCGAGCTGAGTTTCATCGACGATAAACGACCCGTGGGTTGTATCGCTATGAGAAGTGTAAAATTCGTTGAGAAATCCCATGATGCCCTTTTCTTCATCATACTTGAGAAGAAAGGGAAGATTCATCAGAATCGTATCCCCTTGGGCCGGGGGGAGAGTCCAGGAGCGATTGACATCCGGCATGGCAATTTCCGCGGCTGTCCGGGCCGGATAGAGGGAAGCCAGGAACACCACGGAGAAGACGAGAAACATGCATGCAACGCTTGCAAGCGACGAATAATTGAAGGTGAGCTGAGAGAAAAGGGCTGTGTTCGCAAGGTGCTTGGCGCTGAGTTGAGCCAGAATGTAGCCGATTACGGTCGAAATCGTTGCGAGCGAAAGCGCTTCGACGATGAAAAGAAAGCCAACGTGAGTGGGCGCCAGGCCTACCGACGTGTAGGTCCCTATTTCCTTACGGCGCTCGTGGACATGTCCTATCATCGTGTTGAGCGTGATGAACACGACGATGAGAATCGGAACGAGCAGATTGGACACTCCGGAATACCGAATAGCAGTGCCTGCGCTGTGATGCCAGAGGCCGCCGTCTCCTACGAAAAGCGGAAAGGCCAGCCATGTGGAAAGCTTATCGGCAATGGCCAAGGGCTTCTCTCCTCCCGGCCCCGGAAGAATCGTGACGGCTTTCAACACTCCTCCGTAGCTCATGCATGTCGAAAACGGCATGATCGCGGTGCGCTCCGCGGCCGCGTATCGGAATCGCTCAGTCGTGGGCAGCAATTCTTCGCCCGATTGCATCGCTTCGATTTCAACCTCGGAAAGCTCTTCATCCCGGCCTGTCTCGAGATAAGCGGGCGTCAGGGGATTTTGGTCCAGATCTTTGACTGTTTCCAACCTGGCCGCATCAAAAAAACCAACCACCTTGAACGCGCTTCCAAATAGGCGCACCTCGGAGTCGAGATCCTTTTCCGGGACCAGATTGAGCGCTTTCGCCATGGCTGTGGAAAGCAAAACGCTCCGCTCATCCGCGGCATCGAACCAGCGGCCGTGCGTCAACAAATCACGGAACGCAGCGGGCGGGCTCTCTCCCAGTCCCAAGGCTCCCTCGACAGGGGCGGAGCCATTTTCTGCAAAAATTCTCGCGATAACGCGCTCAGATGAGGATGTCGGCTCAATCCATCCCCTCGGCCAGATCTTCATATCTGAGCCGAAGCGCGTTTTCATGTCCGCCAGGGTTATGTCGGTCAGCGGTCTCCATAATTGATTTCTCAAAAGGATGCCCGGATAGGGGGCGCTCTCGGCGATGCGCGTGTGCGTCGTTCGATGCAGGCTTTTTACGTTGGTAAAAGACATGACCGTGAAAGTCAAAATGATCAGCGTAACGCAGGTGAGAGCAGTCCTGAGCTTCCTGCGATTCAGGTTGGATACGCCTATGGTGAATCCGGCGCTAAACGACTGCCATTTACTCACCTGAGGCGTTTTAAGATGCGCGGTTCTGCTGTGCGCTAAGGCCATTTCTCTCTCGAACCGAATGAATATTATCCAGGATACCAGGAAAGAAAGGCCGACTATGAAGAAGGCAATGATAACGACCATCGGGCTGTAAGTGAGCTGAAAAGCGGGATGAAGTCCTTTGATGACAAAAATGGTGGCGACCAGAATGGCGAAGAACGCGGTCAGCTGCTTGTAGATGCCTCTGAATGCGAAAAGATACCTCTCCATACAGTAGGCGAAAGGTACGAAAAGCGCGATGAAAAACATGACTCCGGTGAGCACGTCGCGCTGAGTCTTTTCTATTTCACTGTAGATGACATCGAGCTTCGCCCATGCGGCGACAGTTTTCTTCCAAAGCTCGTCGTAGCGGTTTATATCGAGAGCGCCGCCGGCTTCGCTCAGCTCGCGGCTCGAGGTTTCGTACAGGGATTGCAAATAGCTGTTGACGATGCCGTGCCGGTAAAGGTTTTCGAGCCGTTCGCCAATGATGAGGTGAAGGTCTTTGGCTGCCTGAAGAGGGGCGAGTAGAATGCTCGGCGGGTCTCCTATGAGAAATCCTTTGCCCGTTGTCTTTTCGGGAGAGCCGTTGAGGAGAAACAGATCCCTGCTGAGCAGAGACTGAGCCATGACGAGCTTGAATCTTACCCCTTTTTCCAGGAAAACGGATACGGCCATCGTGTCTCTACCGTCAACCCGGCTGTACCAGTACCGGAGCGGAGTCGCCTCCGTCAAAGCGTCGAGCAGGTCCACCTTGGTGAGGTAGCCCATGTTCTGAGGAGCGAACGCCTGCAGAACATCCGTCTGAAGGCAATGGAACATGGTGAGAGAAGTGCTCGCGCGATCGCTCTTGACTTTGATGCGGTAATTGATCTTGCCCGTCTGAACTTTATCTGCGGTCCAGGCGACCCGTCCCGTCTCCGGGTCGATTCCGTATGGCTCCAGGATGAGCTTCTCCAGAGCCACCCGGTTATTGGCGAGCCCCGGTATAAAGAAGGTCCCGTCTTCGAAGACCATGGCTCTGAATATGGATTTGCCCTGAAGGACGGAGATTATCGTTCCGGGAGCGGGCTGGTCGGGAAAGAGCTCTCCCTGCCTTATGAATTTCGCTTGTCCTTCGAGACTCGCCAGGCCGGCTACGCCGCCCTCATGCGCCGTCGCTAGAGACGGATGTGAAAAGAGTTTTCCGAGCAGCGCGGGCAGGAACCGGGATAAATTCTCCACATTGGTCTTGTCGATATGCTCCAGCGTGTCTGCGGGGGCGCCCCAATAGATGCGATGGTCATCCATGGTCATGAGGGACACTGCGGGCAGTCCCGCCATGGCGCCGACATCGCAGCAGGGATGAGAGGAAAGCTGGGGTTTTCCATAATTCTCATCGCTGCCTCTCGTCATATTTCGAAGCATCCCGGGAAGCCCAAGTTCTTTCGAAGTCTCGGCCCCGAGCCGGTTGAGCATCTCGGAGAGGCGGCCGGCTCTCTGCATGCGTTTTATGTTTTCCCGCACCGGATATGTCTCTCCCATCTCCACCATTCCGATGGAAGGAGAGTGGGACGATAGATGTAAGCTGAGGAGCAAAACGGGTTTGTATTCGTCCAATAGGCCTCTCAAAGAACTGCTGGATTTGAAGGCTTCGTAACGAAGCTTCAATTCCTTGCGCTCGGCTTTGAGGCCGGCAATTGCGTCCCCAAGGAGCTTCATGGCGAGCGACTTCTGCTCCTGGCTCATTTCGTCCATGCTTGCAAGCCAGGAAAGGCGTCTGTAAACCCTTGGATCTTCTTCTACGCCGATCGGGGTTGTTTCAGAGGAGCTTCTTCTATACTGACTCTCTCTTGTCAGAGCATCGGCTTTGTCTTTGGCTTTCTCGGCAATCAGCCGCCATAGAAGATCCCTGTCTTTCGCGTCAGGGGCGGATAAAGGGTTTTCCTCCTTCGTCAAATCAAGGAGATGGTCGACCCTCTTCCTTTTCTCCTGGAGGTCTTTCGTCTCTTGCCGGAGTATCTTCCTCCTGCTTGTGAGAGCCCATATGAATTCCCGCATGCCGGCGACGGATTCTCCGCCTCCGACCGTGGCGAGAATGAGGACGCTTCGGTCCGGAGGCTCGCGGGAGAGCTTTCGGACAAGAGAAAGAAGAGTCGCGATGGAAACGGCTTCATCCGCTCCTGGCGCGACTCCGATTACGTAGGCGGATGCATCGTAAAAAGCGTCGATAATGACGAGATCGTTTTTCTGCTTTGGATCTTTTCCGGGAATAAACCCGTAGCAGTTGCGAAGGGTCTTGTTCCGCCACACAGTCCTTGACGTAACCACGGCTTCGGGGGACTCTTCCAATGCAAGCCGTTTGAGTTGTTCTCCCGTTGCCGAATCGACCCAGAATCGCGGAAAGGCTACGGGAGTAGGAGTATTCTTATCTCTGAAGTCATTGTCCGTAGAACCTTCATCGCCCAGGTATATCAGCGCCGCCGCGCCGAGCATCGCCGCATGCATCCAGTTGCTGCGCGAAGCCATATCCATCAGAATTATGGCGCCTTTTGCAGGCTTTTCGTTGAAGCTGCTGAAGCCCCCGTCGCCAACGTATACGAGAGGTCCGCGAAGGCCCTCCTTCGGCGTGGTGGAAAGATAAACAAGATTGGGTCCCCAGGGATGGAGCGGCATCTTCAAGCCGTTTACATCTATGCCGGCGCCATGGGATTCAGGAACTGGATTGAGGAACTTTTGAACGCCGATCTCTGAAAGCCCTGCATCTTCGAAAGCCTTCAAAATGTATTCGGCTGCCTTCTCGGCGCCTTCCGATCCTGCAGAGCGATCCTCCAGGCCGCCAAAAAATTCCAGATCCCGCAGGATGTCCTGCCCACGAGCGTGGGAGATCGGCAATAAGGAAAGCATGGCGACAAAGGCGCAAAAGAGAAAGCATTCGCATACGATGCTCCGCTTTCTCGGGCCTGCGTTTTTCACAAAGCCGGTGGGTTCAAAACCGCCGGAAAAAGACATTGGAAGCTCTCTTTCTTCTCTGAGCGCCCTGAAAAAGTTGTTACAGCTTCTAACCAGATCCATCCAATCCGAGAAAGGTCAAGCCACTTCGCCAACGGAGATCTTCAACTTATCCCTGTCTTCCACGCGATCTATGAGGCCGTCCCGGATCCAGACCACACGATCTGAAACATTGAGCATCTTGATGTCGTGCGTAGCCGATATGATCGTAACGCCCCTGTCGGTAGACAAGTGCTTAAGGAGCGCTATGATTTCCTCACCCGTAATGAGGTCCAGATTGCCGGTCGGCTCATCCGCCAGAATGATGGCGGGATCGTTCGCCAGGGCGCGCGCTACGGCTACCCTCTGCTGTTGGCCTCCGGAGAGCTCCGAGGGTTTGTGCTGGTAGCGTTCGGCAAGGCCGACCAGCCTCAGAAGCTCCAGCCCTTTCTCCATATACTCGTCACGACCCATTCCGGCGAAAATCATGGGCAGCGTCACATTTTCAATGGCGGTCATGACATGGATGAGATTGAAAGTCTGAAAAATATAGCCGATCTTACGACAGCGCAACCATGCCAGCTCATAGGCGTCCAATTGGGCCACATCGACCTCGTCGATAAAAACCCTTCCGGTGGTCGGTTTGTCGAGCGCTCCGATCATGTTGAAGAGCGTCGATTTTCCAGAGCCGGAAGGTCCCATGATGGAAAGGTACTCTCCAGCGCCGATGGATAGATTGATGCCCTTCAGCGCTTCCACCATGTTCGTTCCCATTCGAAAGACTTTCGTAACTTCGGAAAGCCTCACTACATTATGAGCATGCTTGGGGTTCATGCGCGATCCTTTGCCCAATGGGTCGCCAGGTTAATTATTGGTCGGTTCTGAGAGCCACGGCCGGAGGCATCCTGGACGCTACGAGAGCGGGATAGGCGACTCCGAACAGCGACAGCGATACGGCAAGCAGCGAAGCGCCTCCTACTGTGACGAGCATAGCCTTGACCGGCCAATGGGCTATTGCAATCCATCCCAGCTTGAAAGTCAGGGAGAGCGAAGCTGCGAGAATGCCGAAGACGCCCCCCGCCACACCGCCTAAAAACCCCTGGTATGCGGCTTCGAGCACGAAGATGCGAACGACGAAGCTGTTGAGCGCCCCGAGGCATTTGAAGGTTCCGATTTCTCTGAATCTCTCCGTTACGGCCATAAGCTGCGCGTTCACAATGCCCACGACACAAACCAAAAGGGACAACAGCGCGAGCCAGACATCTTTCGGGCTGCTTCCAAACTGCCCGTCCGTCAGCTCATATCCGCTTGCGAGAATATAGTCGCGCAACGCGCCGTCTGCGTGAGGCCAGACCGAGCTCAAAATATCGTAGCCCGAGCGGATATACGCTGCGAAGGCTACAGCCAGCGCCAAAGTAAGGGTGGTGATGAGGGATCTGAAGAGGCGCACTTTCATCGAATTGAAAGAAATTCGCATTACCTGCCCCCATGGCAGCACGACCTGTCTTTGTATGGATTCAGACACAGCCTTCTTCCTCATCTACAATAAGCTCTTAAACGTTTCGCTCCCCCCTCTGGCGTCCTCTGAAGAGGAGCTTGAGCGGAGTTTTGTCCAAAGCGAAGGACTCCCTGAACTGATTGGCCAGATAGCGCTCGTATGAAAAGTGAATAGCTTCGGGACGATTGCAGAAAAGAACGAAGGTTGGGGGTCTCACCGCCGTCTGCGTCGCATAGAAGAACTTGAAGCTGCGGCCGCCATGCTGCGGAGGTTCGTGACGCTCGATGGTCTGCTCGAGCGTCCTGTTGAGAACGCCCGTAGTGATTCGTTGGTTGTATTGTCTGAATACTTCGTTCACCGTCGGAAGCAGTTTCGGGACTCTCTTCCCGGTCAATGCCGAAAAGGTGAGAATGGGGGCAAAAGGCAGGAAGCGAAACCTGTCCCGAACATCGGCCAGAAATCGCCGGGTCTGTTTGGCGTCCGTTTCTATCGCGTCCCATTTATTGATTCCGATGATGCAGCCACGAAAACGCTCCTGAACGTAACCCGCAATATGGAGATCCTGATCGGTCAGCCCTTCTATGGCATCCACCACGAGCACGGTTATATGACTTCTCTCGACGCTCTGCAAAGCTTTGAGCACACTGATTTTTTCAAGCTTTTCCTTCGTCTTCCCCTTCTTCCGGATACCCGCGGTGTCGATCAAGACATAGCGTTTGCCGTCTCGTTCGAAGGGGACATCCACCGCATCGCGCGTCGTGCCCGGTATAGAGCTCACTATCACTCGAGGAGAGCCGAGGAGCTGATTCACCAGCGTCGATTTTCCCACGTTGGGACGCCCGAGAATGGAAATCCGAATTTCCCCGGATTCGTCATCCTCGTCGTTCTGTTCAATAATCTCGGAAGGGAGGCTAAGCACGATATCGGTCAGCAACTCTCCGATTCCGAAGCCATGCGAAGCGCTTATCGGATAGAGGCGGTCGAGTCCCAATTCATAGAACTCCGCCACATGCTTCGCCTGCTCTTTTCCATCGATTTTATTTACGGCGTAAAAGACCTTCTTGGAGGTCCTTCGCAGAAGGTCCACGAGCATGGAATCTTCCGGGTGCAGACCTGTTTTTGCATCCGCAACGAACAAAATAACGTCTGCTTCAGAGATCGCCAGTTTGATCTGCTGCCGCGTCTGCTCCTCAATCGTGGATTCATCAACCTTGATGAACCCAGCGGTATCAACAAGTGTGAAGGTCTTCTCTTCCCAGACGACTTGAACGCTGTTGCGGTCGCGAGTAACGCCCGGAAAATCGTCCACCAGAGCATGGCGCTTGCCGGCAATCCTGTTGAAAAGAGTGGACTTGCCTACATTGGGTCTTCCTACAATCGCTACCAGTGCCATTTTAGCTGCTTTCTTCCATCATATTCAAAAACTTCTCTCGACGAAAAAACCGTTTTCAGAACTGCCTTCCCTCGCTATTATCCGCCGCTCGACACAGCCTCACGCCAGCTGAAAGAACAATCCCAAGTAAATATAGTTCCATAACATCCTTTCTCTTCATTACCAAGCAACATTACTCTTCATCTCACACTATCTTCCATATAACTCGACACGATAAAACTCTTCATTTTTAACCCGATCGACCGGAGCGAAACAATCGCAAGAGTGAATCCCGCCATTGGCGTATGTGCAGTAAAAAGACGCGAAAAATATGCCTCGAATGAAGGCGAAAGCCCGCCTTCTGGCGCCCGTCAGTTTGTGAGCCGCATCCTTTATTGTTTGGATATGTCTTTTCGCCAATTCTTCCATGGATTTTCTTCTTGCTGTTTGGAAATCTGGAAACAAATCTGACCACTGCCAGCAATATATTCATCCTTTTTGTGACCCTCAGGGCTCTTTCCGGACCCTCACGGGCCACATCTCCTGCTCTGCACGATCCTAGAGAAACCTTATGTCAAATATCCAGGGCCAAAGAGCCGAGGGCAAGGCCCTGAGTAGATGTCAGAGCAATTCCTCGAACCACTTCAGAATGGATGTGCGTCAAGACCTCGATCAGGATTTCCTTGAGGCCTTCGGCTCTGAGAACGTTGTTTATCGCGGGCAGTCTGCGGGGAAAGCGGGCATCCACCAAGCTGCCCCGAATAGATACGATTGTTCCGGTATTAGCGTCGTCTTCCATGATGATTCTCGCAATCGAGCCACTCCCGTGAAACATCTGCTTCCCGTGCTCTTCAGGGCACGGATATTGCCTCTAATTAGATTCCTAAAGTAGAATACATGAATTCCATGCGGTAAATAAAAGAATTGTTCACAATCAACCGCTCCCCGAAATATATCTTGATCCTTTCTAGTCCGATGGATGCGCACCGGCGAAGCTCTATGGAATTGGGCTTGACTTTGAGATCGCTATCGCGCTATATTCCAATCTGTAAATCTAGGGAGGCGAACCCGATGAGAGATTTTTTGAAAGTGATGAAAGCGCTCTCCGACCCCAGCCGGGTCAAGATCGTCAAGGCGCTTCAGTTCAAGCCGATGTGCGTGTGCGAGATACACACAGCTCTGGGCCTGGCCCAGCCCACTGTCTCCAAGCACTTGAAGATTCTCGAGGATGCAGGCCTGGTGGAATGGAAGAAAAACGGCCTGTGGGTGAACTACGCTCTTGCAGACGGCAATACGACACCCTATGCGGCAACACTCCTCGGGAACCTGAAGCACTGGCTGCAAGATGATGCCGAGGTCACTCGGATCGTGGAAAGGCTGCCCTCGGTTCGACGCGAGGATATCTGCAAGAAATAGTTTTTTCCATAAGGCTTGGAGCCCCCCCATGGGGCCGGAGGGAAGACATGGCGGAAAAGGATATTACACGCATCAACGTAGGCGATTTTTCAGTAAGCATTATCGGCATCAAGTGCTTGATGGAGGAAATGGCCGAGGAGTATTCAGCAAGAGCCGACGAAGAGGTCCGAAAGGTCATGCTGGAGCGTTTGGGTAAAGACAACTACATCCCCGGCAAGGTAGCGAATGAGTACGGTAAGGCTTTTGTGAGGGAATTTCGCAAGTTTCTCGGACAACCTTACGAGGAGGACGCCTCCACGGGGCTTGAAATAAAGGTGCTGGGACCGGGGTGTCCCCAGTGCGATCAACTGGAGCAGGTCCTCATGCAACTGCTGGCGGAACTGAAAATACCTGCAAGCCTCGAGCATGTACGGGATTTCAAAGAGATTGCAAAATATCGGGTAATGGGAGCTCCGGCCCTGGTCATCAATGGCAAAGTCTTATCCAAGGGCAGTGTGCCGCCCAGGGAGAGAATAAAGAAATGGCTGACCGAAGCGGCGCCAGGTAAAACCGGCGTCTAAACCGCACTATGGCGGCAATATTACGGCTCCCCTGTTGATCGAACATTTCGAGTAAGGGTAGGTGATGACGACCATGGAAGAGAAGACCTGTTGCCGTGTCTTCGGCGACAAAACGGCTAACGGCGATGCCGGCTCTTTGAACGGCAAAGCTGATACAATAAAGCTCCTGCTCCTGGGTGCGCCCGCACTCCTTGGATGGTGGCTCATTTACACGAACCTGGCGGCTTTTTCAAAATTCTTCACGTATCGACTCCTCGGTCTTCCCGTAGAAGGTCACTTGAGCAGCGCGGTCGAGTTTTTCGTATATGATACACCCAAGGTGCTCATGCTGCTCATCCTGGTTGTGTTCGGTGTCGGCATCCTGCGCTCGTTTTTCACCCAGGAGCGAACCCGCTCCATTCTCGCGGGCAAACGGGAATCGGCCGGCAATGTACTGGCCGCCCTGCTCGGCATTGTCACTCCATTTTGTACCTGCTCGGCGGTCCCTCTTTTTATAGGGTTTGTGACCGCGGGCGTGCCCCTTGGAGTGACCTTCTCGTTTCTAATCGCAGCCCCGATGGTTAATGAAATTGCACTGGTGCTCCTCTATGGCCTGTTCGGGTGGAAGGTGGCCGCCATCTATCTCGGTACGGGCTTGTCAATCGCGATGATAGCCGGATGGACCATTGGACGCATGCACATGGAAGGTCATCTCGAGGACTGGGTTCGCGAGATGCAATCGGATGAAGACGAGCTCACGGAGGAGCGGAAAACCTGGGCGGAGCGCATCGAGTATGGCGTCGATGCCGTAAGAACCATCGTGGGCAAGGTATGGATCTATGTCATTCTCGGTATTGCCGTCGGCGCCGGCATTCACGGCTATGTCCCGGAAGGCTTCATGGCTTCTATCATGGGCAAGGACGCCTGGTGGTCGGTGCCGCTGGCGGTGATTATCGGCGTTCCCATGTATTCCAACGCCGCCGGCATCATTCCGGTAGTCCATGCTCTCATCGGTAAAGGTGCGGCGCTCGGCACGGTGCTCGCTTTCATGATGTCGGTCATCGCCCTCTCTTTGCCCGAGATGGTCATTTTACGAAACGTTCTCAAGCCAAAACTCATTGCGACCTTCATCGGAGTGGTCGCTTTCGGCATCCTTATCGTTGGCTATCTTTTCAATGTGCTGATTTAACGCTCAGCGGCGGAAGGCAACCATGAAAGACTTTATCAGGGTCATGAAGGCCCTATCCGAGCCGAACCGTGTGAGAATCCTCAAGCTCCTGCAGAAGGGACCGTCATGCGTTTGTGACATCCGAGCATCTCTCGGCATTGCCCAGCCTACGGTGTCCAATCATTTGAAGGTGCTGGAGGATGCGGGACTGGTAACATACCGCAAAGAGGGCTTGTGGGTTCACTATCGCCTCACTGACGGCGACAGCTCTCCTTATGCGGCAAGCTTGCTGGGGCATTTGAGACACTGGCTGGAGGATTCTCCTGAAATCGTCCAACTGGCGCGGGCGCTGTCTGGGAAAAACGATACCGACAGTGTGAATAGTTGTGGAAAATGAAACTCTAGGAGAAGCAATCATGAGTAGTACGCAAGTAGCTGAAAAGGAATTGTCAAGGGATGATGTGGCGGAGAGCAGGGAGGAAGTGGAGCCGAGCCGCATCGATTGGAAAACCATCTGGATGCCCATGACGTTGATCGTGGGTGCATTCCTGATCGCCTTCTATCTGCCGATGGAGAACAAGCGGTTCACCAATGCGATTCTTGAGTCGTTGAGCCTGGTCAAATGGTATGCTCAGGAGCATGTGCTGCTCTGCCTCGTGCCCGCCTTTTTCATCGCCGGCGCGATCTCCTGCTTCATCTCTCAGGCGGCGGTAATGCGCTACTTGGGGCCGACGGCCAACAAGTTTCTGGCCTATGGTGTGTCTTCCGTTTCGGGCAGCATCCTGGCGGTTTGCTCATGCACCATACTGCCTCTCTTTGCGGGCATCTGGAAGCGAGGAGCCGGACTGGGACCGGCCATCGCTTTTCTCTACTCCGGCCCGGCCATCAACATACTGGCCATCGTGCTCACCGCCCGAATTCTCGGGCTTCCACTCGGCATAGCCCGTGCGGTTGGAGCTATCCTGTTCAGCATTGTCATCGGGCTGCTGATGCATCTATTCTTCATCAAGGAAGAAGAAGCGAAGGCGCAAGCAGCGATCCACATGCCGGCTGATGAAGGCGAACGGCCATTATGGCAGACCGTCATCTACTTTGCCACCATGGTCGGTCTTTTGATCTCCGCTACCTGGGGCAAGCCTTCCGATCCCGTGGGCTTTTGGAACGCCGTCTTCGAGGTCAAATGGTGGCTGACAGGTGCTTTTGCCATGGCCTTCGGTGTCGAGCTCATCATATGGTTCCGGGTGAAAATCGTGAAAGTGGCAATTGCCGCGGTCGTGATAGCCGCGTTCGCCTTCTCTTTTCCCCATGAGCCGCTCATTGCCTTCGGAGCGGGCATTATCGCCCTCACCGTCATCCTCACCACAACCCGCGGGGAATCCGAAGAGTGGTTTCTTTCGACCTGGGGCTTCACCAAGCAGATAACGCCCTTGCTTCTGGGTGGCGTGCTTGTGGCCGGACTCCTCTTGGGGCAGCCGGGCACGGAAGGGATCATCCCCTCAAAATGGGTAAGTGGACTGGTCGGGGGCAATTCCCTTGCCGCCAATTTCTTCTCGGCAATTGTAGGGGCCTTCATGTATTTCGCCACGCTTACGGAAGTGCCCATCTTGCAGGGCCTTATCGGCTCGGGCATGGGCCAGGGACCCGCACTCGCGCTGCTGCTCGCCGGCCCGGCCCTCTCGCTGCCAAACATGCTGGTCATCCGAAGCGTAATGGGAACCAAGAAGACGGTGGTATTCGTGAGCCTGGTCGTCGTCATGTCAACCATCTGCGGGATGGTCTTCGGCCATTTTTATCCTGGTTAGCAACCTGTAATTCGTGAGCGCCGACATGGTGCACAAAACACAAACCGAAAGGAGTATCTCATGGAAATTAAAGTATTGGGGCCCGGATGTTCCAAATGTCAGCAAACGGAGAAGATAGTCAAGGACGCGGTTGCGGAAAGTGGTGTAAGCGCTAATGTCGAGAAGGTGACCGACATCCTCAAGATCGGCGAATACGGTGTGTTCGGGACACCCGCTGTGGTTATCGACGGCGAAGTGAAATCGGTCGGCAAAGTACCGACCAAAGACGAAGTCAAGGGTTGGATCACCAAGTGAGGCATTAGAATACGCTGGAAACGAAAGCTTACAGGCTTTAAGGAGGAGCGATATGTCTGACAGTTGTTGTACGCCGGGTGGAAACGTTATGATTTTGGCCTGTTCGGGAGGCTCCAATGTGGGGCAGCTGACCAACCAGGCAGCCATCGAGCTGACTCAGGAGGGATTCGGCAAGATGT
The DNA here is from genome assembly GCA_964578835.1 of uncultured Syntrophobacteraceae bacterium. Classification (GTDB taxonomy): domain Bacteria; phylum Desulfobacterota; class Syntrophobacteria; order Syntrophobacterales; family Syntrophobacteraceae; genus CAZOEL01. Next base: position 29,865 of record CAZOEL010000008.1, read on the forward strand.
TTTGCCTGGCTGGAATAGGGGCGCATTTGAACGGCTTTGTGCAATCGGCAAAGGATGTCCCTCAAATGGTAGCCATTGATGGCTGTCCGCAAGCATGCGCCAAGAAGACACTCGAGCATGCCGAAGTTCCGATGAAATCATATCTTGTGCTGACCGATCTCGGTATCGAAAAAGACAAGAATTTCAATCTGAAACGCGAGGATATCGACAAAGTCAAGACTGCTGTGAAGGGCGCCTGCGCCGGCTCATAAGAAATCAGAGCAGAGGTGCGAAAAACATAGGAACTCTTGACGTTTTTCCGCGCCTCTGTCCTCTGGAAATCAGGCAAAGGAGGCATCCTATGCTGCTAAGGAGTTACCGAAAAGAAGTCGTTAGGCCGGAGTGTAGGCCCGAGGCACAATCGGTTCACTACATCGCTCACCTCGACCAGGACATAACCGAGGTGATTCCCTACCTCAACGCTGTGCTCGGAGGCTTTCAATACCTCAAGGATCCGCCCTCCGTCTCTTTTAAAGTTCATGGAAAGCTGATTGCGGTTCACCCTCGGATGATCTGTGTCAATGCCCTCGAGGATGAGGCTCAGGGAGAGAAGATCATCGAATGGATGAAACAGGAGATAAACGAGACATGGGAGCGGCGAAGCGAGATCGAGCCACGTTTTGAAGGTGCGCCGAAGCCGAGGGTGTTCGAGATCCTGAAGCTTTTGCCCAAGACAAACTGCCGCGAATGCGGCCAGCCGACGTGTACGGTCTTTGCCACTCAGGTGGCCGAGGGGGGCAAGGGGGCGGCGGATTGCCCTCCCCTGGGCACGGAAAACAAGGCCCGACTCGATGCCTACCTTCGGCAGTTCCAGTTTGAATAAGAGTATCAGAAAGGCTTTTTGCCGGACGAAGACAAAGGGGAGCCATAATGAACAAACTGAAAATCCTCTTCCTGTGCACGGGGAACTCATGCCGCAGTCAGATGGCTGAAGGGTGGACACGCCATCTTAAAGGAGATCTGATCGAACCGTACTCGGCGGGGGTGCAGCCGCACGGGATCGATCCGAGAGCTGTCCAGGTCATGGCGGAAGCCGGCGTCGATCTTTCGGCCCAATATTCGAAAGATGTTTCCGATTTCGATGAAATCGAATTCGATTACGTCATCACCCTATGCGACCGGGCCCACACATCCTGTCCCTTCTTCCCCGCCAAGACGCAAGTTCTTCACGTGGGCTTCGACGACCTGCCTCGGCTTGCGGCCGATTCCTCCTCAGAGGAGGAAGCATTGACCCATTACAGGCGAGTGCGAGACGAGCTCAGGCGATTTGTCGAAAAATTGCCTCGAGTGCTCGTGGAAGAGCCTGAAAATATATAGGAGAGTTAGAAATGGTGCAGTCTGCTTCTAAACAGCTTTCATTTCTGGACCGGTATCTTACGCTCTGGATCTTTCTTGCGATGTTTATCGGCGTGGGAGGGGGCTGGCTTTACCCGGGGATCAAGAACGCCATCAATTACTTCCAGGTGGGAACGACCAACATCCCCATTGCCATCGGTTTGATTCTGATGATGTATCCCCCTCTGGCCAAAGTAAAATATGAAGAGTTGGGACATGTGTTCAGGAACTTCAAGGTGCTCGCGCTCTCCCTTGTTCAAAACTGGATAATCGGCCCCATTCTCATGTTCCTTTTGGCGATCACTTTCCTCTCCGGGTACCACGAGTACATGGTTGGCTTGATCTTGATCGGCCTTGCCCGATGCATCGCCATGGTAATCGTTTGGAACGATCTGGCCGGTGGCGACACCGAATACTGCGCGGGGCTCGTAGCCTTCAACTCCATCTTCCAGGTGCTCTTCTTCTCCGTCTACGCCTATATTTTCATTACCGTGCTTCCCAAGTGGATCGGCATGACTGGAACTGTGGTCGATATCTCGATGGGCCAAATCGCCGAGAGCGTTTTCATCTATCTTGGTATTCCTTTCCTCGCGGGCATGATATCAAGGTTTGTGGGTTTAAAGACCAAAGGGCGCGAGTGGTACGAAAAGAAATTTATCCCGAGGATCAGCCCGATCACTCTCATCGCCCTCCTCTTCACCATTCTGGTGATGTTTTCTCTCAAGGGCGAATACATCGTTCAACTCCCGCTCGATGTTATTCGGATCGCCATACCCCTTTGCATCTACTTTGTAGTGATGTTCCTTGTCTCCTTCTACATGTCCAAGAAGGTTCAGGCCACTTACGGGCAGTCAACAACGCTGAGCTTCACCGCCGCATCCAATAACTTCGAGCTCGCCATTGCGGTCGCCATAGCCGTTTTCGGGGTGAACTCGGGCCAGGCCTTTGCGGCGGTAATCGGTCCTCTTGTCGAAGTGCCCGTTCTCATAGCCCTTGTCAATGTGGCTTTAAAGTTCAAGCTCAAGTACTTCACCCCTTCGGTTTGCGCGGTCTGTGGAGCCGATGCGACGGATTACATGTTGTTTCATTGCCGCAGTGAGGATGCCGATGTGCTGCTCTGTCCGACTTGCACCCATGATTCCCTGCACCCTTCAGACGGGCGCAAGGATCACTGAGAGCTCGAGCCGACCGGGGTGTGCAGAAAGACTGAGAAGGTGAAACCATGTTCGAGAAAATCATACTCGCTACGGACCTCTCCCCCATGTGGGATGAGATCATCGGGTGCGCCGAGGAGTTCAGAGCCCTTGGATGCAAACAGGCTGTACTCACCCACGTGCTCGTGACAAAAGGCCTTGTGGGGGCCGATGCCGCTCTGGAGTCGGAAGCGCAGCCGAAGCTGGAGGCGCAAAGAAAGCAGCTCGAGCTCCAGGGATTTGAAGTTGTCGTGGAAACGGTTGTCGGGCTACCCGCCTTCAGCCTAAACGAAGTGGCCAGGCGCCATTGCGCATCGCTTATAGTGGTGGGCTCCCACGGCAAATCGATCTGGAGGGAGGCTATCCTGGGATCCGTCTCGATCGCCGTGCTGCATCACACCCTGTTTCCCGTCCTGCTCATCAACGTAGAGCGCCTCAGGGAAGGTGGAAGGGAGGGAGCCTGTCAGTTGCGAAGCAAGGAGCTACTGCGCCATGTGCTCTTTCCCACTGATTTTTCGCTGGTGGCAACCGGAGCCTCTGCATATTTGGAGTACCTGGCTCCCAAGGGACTCGCCGAAGTCACCGTGTTGCACGCATTGGAAGTACTGGATGCCTACCCGCCGGCTGTCCTGAAGCCGGCTGAAAATGCCGCGCGAGAGTATGCCGAGGCTTTAGCGACTCGTTTGAAGGCCTCGGGCGTGCCCCGGGTACAGAGCAGGATTTCCAAAGGACATCCCATACCAACGATTATGGAGTCTCTCGAGACGGGAGAGTTTTCTCTCGTAATCCTGGGGACACAAGGAAAGAGTCTGCTTTCGGAGATTCTCCTGGGCAGCGTGGCTTACAACATTGCCCGGCTTGCTCCCTGTCCGGTGATCCTGATACCTCGTAAGGCTTCCTGATTCGATCCAATAGGAAGTGTCGCCACGGTGGACTCCGGGTGAGTCGGAGAGGAACATGAGTATAACGACCATCTGTGAAAGAGTTTGGCTCAAGGTGCTTTGGCAGAGTGGAGCCATCATTTTTGTTGCCGCTATTCTAGGCTTTTCCTTTAACCACTTTCGCCCCGGCAGGCTCCCCCTCGTGGCGGACTGGTCACCCGAGGCACAACTCGAGTTGGATTCGGGAGAGAGCCTCATAATCCCGCTCGAGGAAGCGGAAACGCTGTTCTTTGCCCAAGTGGCCGTTTTCCTGGATGCACGTTCTCAGGTCACTTTCTCAGAAGGCCACATTCAGGGCGCTTACAATCTGCCCTGGGACGAGTTTGACGATCACTTTGCCGCCGTCATGGCCGATATCCCGCGGGAAACCCCGATTGTCACCTACTGTGACGGAGAGAGCTGCGGACTGAGCCAGGAGCTCACCATGGCGCTGCTCGGGAAAGGCTATATGAACGTGCGGGTGTTGGTGAACGGCTGGACGCTCTGGCAGGAGAAAAACCTTCCGATAGAGGAGGGCGGCGCCGGCGAACCGAATTAACGGAGCTTCTGGTCCAAGGACGCGGAAAGCTCCCGAGACTAAAAGGAATAAGATGCAGACGGCAGATGCGCCAGGAAAAATGATTCAGGTAAGAGTACTCTCTACAAACAGTTTGAAACAACTTCATGCGGAGAAGGCGGCATGTTCTCGAAAATGAGTAGTGCGACTTTGGGAAACGGAACGAAAAATACGGAGGCTTTCTCAGGAAATAAGATGGGACCGGTCATCTTCGGAAAGCCGATTGTGTTCTGGATCCGCCTGAGCCTTGGGGCTGTTTTTATCGTCGCAAGTCTGGACAAGATCCACCACCCTGCCGCTTTTGCCAGGATGATCTATAATTATCAGATCCTCCCCGATTCCCTTATCAATATCATGGCCATCGTTCTCCCGTGGCTGGAGGTTCTTCTTGGCCTGCTCCTCATAGCCGGAACTTGGCTTCCCGGCGCTGTCGCCTTGACCAATCTCCTTCTTGTGACCTTCTTTGCCGCTCTTATTTTCAACACAGCCCGCGGTTTGGACGTCCACTGCGGATGTTTCAGCACCAGCGCAAAAGGAGATCCGGCTACTGCCTGGTATCTTTTGCGGGATAGCGCTTTTCTCCTTATGGGCGGATACCTCTTTTTCAAGATTCTCATCCATCGAAACCTGCCGCAGACAGCTACGGAGAAGATTCCGTCATGAACAGCTACTTGCCAAGCCTTGGTAAAAGGAACCGATGTGTTTCGACTTGGTAGCGCCATTCTTATATCGTTCTTTCTGGTTGGGGCTATGCAGGACCTTGGGTCCGATGCTCTTTCCGCGTCCGCCCGACCAGAAGAGGAAAAAGAGCCAGGATCTCAACCCGGCGTTTCCACCGCCTCCCTGAGCTTACCTGATTGCGTGCGTCTGGCCCTCGAGCGCAGTCCCACTTTGAACGCCGCCCGAAAAGAGCAGTCCATCCAGCAACTTGAAAAACCCTTGGCGTTTTCCGCCTTTCTTCCAACGCTAGATGCCGAAGGGAGCTACACGCGCTTCGGTGAGGATCAACGTCTCATACCGGCTCATAGCATTATAGATCCGGGTATGTTCGATAAGGATCTTTTCGATGCGGCGCTGGTTCTGCGCCTGCCAATCTTCCAGGGAGGCAAACAGCTTGCCGCTTGGCGCATTGGCGAGCTTTCAGGCAAGGTCGCCACCGAACAACTCCTTACTACCGAGCAGGACCTGGTGCTCAACATTGCCTCTTTTTTCTACAAGGCGCTTCAAATCGAGGAAATTATCCGGGCGACTGTAGCCTCAAAAGAGGCCCTCGAATCACAAACGGCCACGACCAGGCTCCGGGTTGAAGTAGGCCGCTCGGCGCCGCTGGATTCTATGAAGATAGGCGTCCGCCTGGCGAGTATCGATCAGGAGCTCTCGCGCCTGCAGGCGGATCGCCGTTTGCTCCTCGTCCAGCTCGGGCGATTGCTCGGTATAAGCTCTCAAACGGAAGACATCCCGCAGATCACAGGGGCGCTCAAAGCCATCCCTCTGTCTCTTCCCGAAATTGAAAGGGTGAGAGCGATAGCCCGAGAGCAGCGCTCCGAATTCAAGGCAGCCAAGGCACAGTTGGAGCAGTCGAAAAAAGGCCTGAATCTGGCCCGGGCGGATTACTGGCCCCGAGTTGACGGCTTTGCGCGCTATGATGCGCGAAGCGGAGCGCCCTTTGAGCAGAAAAGTGAAATAGGTGGATTGGATCATGAGACTACCTGGGCTGCGGGGGTGCTGGTAGATATTCCCTTGTTCCGGGGTGGTGCGGTTCGCACAAGGGTTGCTCAGGCTCGGCTTAGAATCGATCAGGCGCAAGAACGGCTCCGAGAGGTGGAGCTTCGAATCGATGAGGACCTTGAACGGGCTCTTACGCTCCTTTCCGACGGGAGGAACAGAATTGGAGTAACCGGAAAGAATGTCGAGCTCTCGGCCGAGACGTTGCGCATCGAACAGTCCACATATACGGAGGGGCGAAGCACCATCAATGATGTGCTTGATGCCCAGGCGGCCATGCTGAGGGCCAATGTGGAGTACTCCCAGGCCGTGGTTGACTATCTCCTGGCCCAGCTGGCTTGGGAGCGCGCTGTGGGAAACGATTTGGTCTCTTTCGTCGGTCGATGGCAGACATCGCAGGAGTAAAGCCAGAGAGGGAAAAAGAAGATCGGTAAATCGGAAGAGAACAATCGCTCACTGCGCCAGTAATGTCCGATTGGCCGAATAGTGTGAGAAGGAATTACGAATGAAACGAATCGTATTCGTCCTGGTCATTCTGCTGATCGTAGCCTCTCTTGCCGTAGCCGTAAAGAAGGGAAGAGAGCGGCTTGCTTCGGCTCCTCGCTGGCAGCCCCGGCCTGCGCCGGTGACGGTAAAACCTGTCGTACGCGGCATGGTTCGGCAGACCATAAGTTACCTTGCCCGCCTCGAACCCTTTGCTACGGCTGAAATAGCTCCGCGGATCAGTGCGCGGGTCGAACAGATCCTGGTCGATGAGGGCGATTCCGTAGAGGCCGGCCAGCTTATGGCGAGACTTGACGACCGGGACATAAAGGCGCAAATCAGGGCGCTTGAGGCAAAAATCGCCGCTCAAGACGCCCGGCTCAAAGGCAACAAGGCCGCGCTCGATGCGGCCAGGCAAAATGTCTCTTTCTTAAAGAGGGAATTCGAGCGCGATCAGCGCCTCTTTAACGAAAAGGGAACGAGCGCCTCGTCCCTGGAATCGAGCCGCAATCAGCTCGATGCCGGCCTTGGAAAGCTCCAGGGACTCCAGCAGGACGAGGTGAGCATCGCGCACGAGCGAAAGGCTCTCGTCGCACAACTCGAGGAAGCGCGGACACGTCTCAGCTACGCTGAGTTGAGCAGTCCGTCCGCGGGAGTCGTCCGGCGTCGCTATCTTGAAGTCGGCGATATGGCCAAAGCCGGAGCGGCCGTCTTCAGCCTGATGGACTACGCCTGTCATCGGCTCGTTTTCGATCTGGTCCAGGAAGACCTCAGCCGAGTGGCTGCGGGTCAGGTCGTTTTGATACGATGGCCGGAGGGAGCTTCGCCACCTGTCATGCAGCCGGAATCGGAGCAGGTCAAGCTCTCCCGCATTTTTCCCTCGCTGGAAGCGGGAAAAACGGTGCGAGCGGAAGTGGACCTCTACTGTCAGCTTCCGGATAGTCTGCGCATAGGAAGCTTTCTCCCCGTTGAGATCGTTATCCGAGAGGCTGAAGGTCTGGCTGCGCCCCGCAATGCCCTTGTTCCCATCGATGGGGGAAGATCAGCCGTTTACGCGGTGCGATCCGGCTCTTTGGCGCTCGTTCCCGTGAAGGAGGTTTTATCGGATGAACAGTTTACCCTGATCGAAGGAGATCTAAGAGAAGGGGAGCAGGTGGCCATAGGCGAGTACCTCCAGTGGGTGAGACGCTCCCGTGGGCAGCTGGTCGAGGTCCGTCCATGAGCTCTCACCGCTTCGCTCTCGAGAATCCCTGGATTGTCCTGGTAGGGGCTCTGATCGTTACGGTCCTTGGGCTCCGGGCTTTCTTCACAATGCCGACGGATTACTTTCCCGATACCAGCCCTCCCCAGGTAGCCGTCATCACAGTTGAGCCGGGGGCAACGGCGGTGGATGTCTCCCGGCGCATCACCGAGGTGGTCGAAAAGGAGCTATCGAGCATTGCGGGGCTCAAGAAGCTCACATCCACTTCACGCGACGAAGTCTCTTCGGTCAATGCGGAATTCCACTATGAAAAGGCCATTGGAGAGGCGGTTGTCGATGTTCAAAACGCCATATCCCGCATTCGAGCAGATCTCCCCAAGGATATTCTGGAGCCGAGAATCTATCGGATAACCGATGCGACCCGCCCCGTTCTCACTCTCGCTCTGTGTCCAAAGGAAGGCTCCCCCCTTACCCTCTCCCAAGTGCGACTGCTTGCCGATAACGACATCAAAGACTATCTGCTCTCCATTCCCGGAGTCGCCGATGTGGACACATTCGGAGGCCACAGACTGCAGGTCAATATATGGCTGGACCGGGACCGGTTAAGAGCTTTTCATCTCACGCCTTCTGAGGTGGCCGCAGCAATCAGGGCGCAGAACATCACGACGCCGGCCGGACTCATGGAGGGGAGCCAAAGCGAGGCTCTGGTCAAGACGGTTGGCGAGTTCAGAGATCTCCGCGATATTAGACAACTGGTCGTAAAAAAAAGCGAAGGCGCCTACATTCACCTTGCGGACGTGGCCCGCGTAGAGCTCGGAACCGAAGAGCAAAGAAGCCTCTATCACGGAAACGGTAAGCCAGCCATAGCGGTGAACGTTCTTCGGGCTGATGGAGGAAACACCATCGCAACCATCCAGGAGGTCAAGAAGGTCCTTCCCGAGATGGCCTTGCTGTGGCCCGAAATCGACTTCAGCGTAACAAACGATCAGGAGCCCATCATTGAGCGAAACACATCCGGCATGCGCTCATCGCTCTACAGCTCCATCCTGCTCACCGTGATCATCATCTTTCTCTTCCTGGCCGATTTGCGCTCCTCCTTCATCGCCCTGGTGAGCATTCCCCTTTCATTTCTCTTCAGCCTGGCGGGGCTGGGTTTTACCGGCTATACGCTGAACGTCGTCACTCTCTCTGGACTCATCCTTGCGACCGGCATGGTGGTCGATGCAACGGTTGTGGTTGTCGAAAACATCAATCGGCACTGGAAGATGTCGCAGGGAAACCCCAAGGAATGCGTCGCCGAAGCCGTAGGAGAAATCAGTCTCTCCATCGCAGCCGGCATGCTCACCACCATAACGATGCTCATCCCCATCATGTTTGCCGGAGGCTACGTCGAGAAGGTCATGCGTCAGTTCACTCTCACATTGACCTTATCTCTGGTGGGTTCTCTCATTGTCGCCATTCTGGTCGTGCCTCCCATTGCCATGAGGCTTCTTCGGCAATCAGAGAGCAAGATCTTTTTGGAAAGAGCGATGGCGCCTTTCCAGAGACTCAACGATGCGATGGCCGAAGGCTACGTGAGGCTCCTTGGCATTGCGCTTCGACACCGCTTGCTGACGCTCCTCGTTCCGCTCGTCTTGCTGGTCGTAACGGTGATTGCAGTCATGCCGATCATAGGCCGCGAGCTCATGCCGCCAATGGATACCGGCATCGTGAACATCGTCCTGGAGCTTCCTCCCTCAAGCAAGATAGAAGATGTGGAAAGGAGCCTCACGGAGGCGGAAAGGATCGTCCGGGAGGAGCCGAGCGTTCTCATGATCTCATCAGTTGTAGGTTCCGAACCCGGAGAGATCTCCTTCGGGGGCGGAGGACAGAACGCGCAGAAGGCTTTCGTGATCGTAAACATGAAGACTCGGGACCAGCGCGAAAAGTCCGTATGGCAGATCGTTGACGCGTGGCGCTCCAGGATGGAGCAGATCTCCAGCCTGCGCTCCCTGCAGGTCTATGAGTACGGAGCGAGCCCGATGTCCACATCGAGGGCTCCCATCGACATCGTCCTCAAGGGCAGGGATTCCACAATCCTCGAACGGATTGCATCGGACGTTCAGGGCAAATTCAGCGGCATGCCGGGATTGCTCGATTTCGTCCCGAACTGGTGGATGGACAAACCGGAAGTCCAGGTTCGAGTGGACTCGAAAATGGTCCGGCTTTTCGACAGTGATCCATCCGCTCTGGCCGAACAGTTGCGCCTGGCTGTGGGAGGTCTTTCGGTATCTGCACTTCGGCTGACGGGCTTTCTCGACGTCCCCATACGCCTCACCTACGATGACCGCTGGGTGGCTACCCCGGAACAGCTTGCAGAACTGGATATCTACACGCCCAAGGGTGTTACGCCATTGAGGGCTCTCGCTCAGACGGAAAACAGACATAGCCAGACAACCATCACGCGAGAGAATTTGCAAAACACCCTCGATCTAACGGCATATAACCGCACCGTTCGAATCTCGCAAGTTCTCGCCGATGTGGGAAGACGGATGCAGACCGTCGATTTTCCTGGTGGATACGGCTACGAGATGGCAGGCACAGCGGCCGAGATGAAAGAGAGCATGTCGCGAATGATGTCCGCCATGATGCTCGGAAGCATTCTCCTTGTGGTGCTCCTCATGGGAACCTTTCAATCCTTCGTCCTGCCCATTCCTATCCTTGTTGCGATCCCTCTGGCGCTCATTGGATCTTTTTGGGCGCTTCTCATCTTCGAGCAGCCGATGTGCATGCCGGCCATGATGGGAGTAATTCTCTTGGCGGGCATCGTCATCAACAACTCGATCTTCCTGATCGATTTTATCAAGCAGGGGCGCAAAGAAGGAATGGAGAGGGAGGATGCCATTATCCAGTCTGTGCGCCTGCGTCTGCGTCCCGTGCTCATGACCACGATCTCGACTTTTGTCGGAATGCTCCCGATTATCTTCGAGACGGCCATAGGGCTCGAGCGTATGTCTCCCCTGGCGAGCGCCGCAGGATTCGGGCTTTTGGTGGGAACCTTCATGACCATGGTCGTAACGCCAGTCCTCTACTCAATGCTGGACGATGCGAAAGCGGCTTGGCGCCGTCTTTGGTAAAGGAGCGGAACGATGAATCTCAAAAAGGTCAACATTGAACTCGATGTAGACGAAGTCCGGGAAATCCTGGCCATCGACATGGATGACGATCCGGAGCGGGCGCTCGCATTCATCAAGGAGCACTTGGCAAAGCATGTCAAGAAATGTCTCCAGCAGCACTGAGCGCCGGTGCTCGAGGCCAGTTACGGGCCTCGCCAGAAGGATCGGTTTGTTCGTTGAACGATGATTGAGACAAGAGAATTTTCTTGTGATTTCTCCTCTATAATATCTTTGGAGACCATGAATGCTGGGCAATGCCCCCGAAAGCATGGCTCGGGCTGTCGTTGAAGCCTGCGCGGATTGCGACATCTGCAGGTGCCTGATGGCGTCTGCGCTCTCTGCCCATGCCCGAATATGCGCTCGGATATCATGAAGGCAAAGAATGCCTTCATTTATGAAAACTGCAGGAGACGAATCGACACGAGAATGGAAGCTCAATGCATGGCGCAGAATTCAACAAGATCAGAAGATCCATTTGGAAGCTTGCGAGAGCATGGCCCAATCGTTTTCTAATGACCAGAGAGAAAGCAACTGACGCTACAGGAGGCGTTCTAACAACATGAGTATAAAGTTATATCTTCCAGACCGGCTGGTTTATCTTGCGAAGGGCAAGGCTTTGTTTGAAGTAAACGGCACGACGGTCGGCGAGTGTCTGGATGCGCTCGTAAGTCTCATTCCCGTAATGAGAAAGACCCTGTTTTATGATACAGAGAAGGCGCTCAAACCAACTATCACGGTGCGGGTAAACAAAAAAAGCCTCGACACTGCAGTTCTGGCAAAAGATGTAAGAGACGGCGATGAGATCCATATCGAGATGAAGACTCACTGATGAGGGGGAGGCATTGATGGCTAGTTAGCCGCATTCATTAGCTAAAAGCAATTATAGGCCTTAGCGTGTCTAACAGACAGGTCATTGCCTTCGGAACCGATGTGTCGTCACGCACCTTATCATGAAAAAATCTGTCTATGCCAATGCCGCCAAGATCGATTCCGAAATGGCTGAAGAGATGATGCCACCATCACGTAGACGGCAAGAGAGGAGATGTTCAGGACAATCAATTTGGCTGTAATTTTAGTTGTTTTTGAGGAAAGTGGATTCTAAAAACTAGAGAAGAGGTGAGTTATGGCCCATCTATTTAAGCCGGGGTGAGCAGACTGAGGTGATGATTACACACCGCCGGCAGTTAGTTGGCGAAAGTTGAAGTTCTTGGATGATACGCAGTTTAGTCTTTTCGGTCTAGACGAAATAATGGACGAGCTTTACGCTGAAGGCCGGAACGCGAATGATGAGACGGCAGAGGAGATCATTAGAAGACTGGAGGATATGAAGAACTACATCCCGGACTCTGAGAGCGTTCGCAGAGAGTATCGGTATATACTGCTAAGAGAGTACAAAACATACGTTAAGGAGAAGATGGTAAAAAAGGAATGAAAATCCGTAAGGCGCTTGGCGAAGTATAGGGTATCAACGCAAAATGAGTGCGGGCTGGCCTTTGGGAGCTGGTTCAGAGCAACCTGTCAGTAGAGAGCTTAAAAAGCATGAGATTCGCTACGCGTTTCTTCATCTTCTGTGTATTCTGGGAGCTTGCCCGGAAGCAGGGCTCACGTTATAAAAAGTCGTGACAGTTGTTCCCATTTGGATAAAATCCCAAAACAAAACCAATCAGTGAGCTCGGCCATGGCATCGAGACGCGGTTCATTCAACTTACAAGGGTTTCTTATTGTATTGGCTCTGATTTTAATGCCTGGCTGCAGCAGAGATAACGATGCTCGGATCGTCGATTTTGAGAAGACCATTCCGGTAGCCCGACCGGGAGAGCGCTCCTCGGGGCAGCCTTCTCTCAAGGTGGCTGTTGGGGCGATGGTTTCTCCAAAGGAGACTTTCGTTTACTACCGAGAGCTTTTGGACTACCTGTCGGGAAAACTGGGCAAAGATGTTGAGCTCGTTCAACGAAAGACATACAGCGAGGTGAACGATCTGATCGGCAAGGGGCAGATCGATCTGGCCTTTATCTGCTCCGGCCCATACGCTATCGGCAAAGGAAAGTACGGCTTCGAGTTGCTTGCAACTCCTGAGGTGCAGGGCAGCCATTTTTACCATTCATACCTCATCGTGAACAAGGATAGCGCTTTCGAGCGTATCGAAGACCTCAAGGGAAAAACATTTGCGTTCACGGACCCGGATTCCCATACCGGTAAAATGGTTCCCTCCTTTTGGCTTGCCGAAATGAACGAGCGTCCGGAGAGCTTCTTTGGAAAGGTGATCTACACCTACAGTCATGACAATTCGATCCTTGCAGTGGCAAAAGGGCTTGTGGACGGAGCCGCCGTTGACGGGCTCATATGGGAGTTTTATCAGCAGAGGAACCCATCGCTTAGCTCCGCAACACGAGTCATAAGGAAATCCGAAGCCTATGGCATCCCGCCCGTCGTGGCGTCGGAGTCCCTTTCACCGGAGATCAAAGAGCCTGTCCGCAGGCTCCTTCTTTCCATGCATGAAGATCCCGAAGGGAAAAAGATTCTCCGGGAGCTCATGATCGACCGTTTCGTTAGCCCGCAAGAGGAATGGTACGAGAGCATCAGCCGGCTTGAGCGAAAGCTTGGCGCCATATCACAATAACCTTACGGAGCACCCATGCCGCTTAAGAGTTTGAAGAGCAAATTGCTGGCAGGAGTATCCTTTCTGGTGATTTGCAGTGGTGTGCTCATCTCCCTTCTTGTTACCCACCGCTATAGCCAAAGCCTCTTTGACGCCCTTTCCGGCCAGGCGGAACACCTTGCCAAAGCAGTTTCGCTCCAGGCAACCGACATGGTTCTCATAAACGATCTCGTGGCGCTGCAAAAGACGCTGGATCATCAACTGCGCAGCAACCCGTCCCTCTCCTACCTCTTCATCCTCAAAGAGGGACAAGTATTGGCTCATACTTTCTCGGGCGGCGTTCCGGTTGATCTGATCGGGGCCAACGAGACGGTGCCGGGCGAGGCAAACCCTCATCTACGGGAGATAGTTTCAACGGGCGGCGACTACTATCTCGACTTAGCCGTTCCCATCTTCGATGGCAAAGCAGGCGCATTGCGGCTCGGATTTTCCGAGCAACCCTATAGGGAGCAGATCCAAAGACTTTGGGCGCAGATGGCGCTCTCCACCCTTGGAATCCTTTTTTTAGCTTTGGCGGGCAGTCTGTTTTTCGTGCGACGCATCACGGGACCACTGAGCGAACTGGCTGAGGCTGCAGATAAAGTAAATCGCGGTGAATCGGGCATCGAGGTGAGAGTGCGAGGTGAAGATGAAGTGGCGGTTTTAGCAGGCTCCTTCAACAACATGGTCTCGACTCTCCAAAGGCATACCAGACGTCTTGAAGAACAAACCATCGAGCTCTCTCGCGCTCATCAGCAGACACGCACCTTTTGCGGAATCGTTCAGGAAATTGGCGCCCTCAAAACTCTCAGGGAGATCGGCTCCTACCTCATCGGGAGGTTTCGCCCCATTGTTATGTGCGGGCAAATGGCCATACTGCTTTTGAACGAATCTCGAGGCGCCCTTTTCGTCATATTGGAAGATGGCGCAAAAGAATTTAAGGAGCCCAGGTTTATTGAAAGCTTCCAGGCGACCCTGGATAAACTCGATCAGCGTGAGAAGACCTTCCTTACAGGGAAAAGCGGACTGACGCCATTGCTTGCCTCAGCGGGATTTCCTTCGCCGGCGCGAATGGCCCTGTTGCCCTTGATCCATGAGAATCAGTTCTTTGGAGGTCTGCTCATAGCCTGCCCGGATCAGTGCCGATGCAATGCCGATGAGGTTGAGGTGGTGGCGGTGATGCTCGATCAGGCTGCCGGCGTTATCAGGCGCGCGCTGCTGCACGAAGAGGAGATAAGAGAGCTCCAAAGTCGTCTTGAGACAACCGCCGATTTTTTCGGCATCGTTGCAAGAGACCGAAAGATGCACGCTCTTTTCGGGCTTATCGAGGATATTGCCCCAACGGATGCCTCCGTTCTCATTCAAGGAGAGAGCGGCACGGGCAAGGAGCTTATCGCACGAGCTATCCACCAGCAAAGCTTGAGGAAAGAGAAACCTTTTGTCGTTATCGACTGCTCCGCCTATCCGGCCACGCTGCTTGAAAGCGAGCTTTTTGGCCATGAGAAAGGGGCTTTCACAGGAGCTATCAGGCAGAAAGCCGGACGATTTGAGCAGGCTAATGGGGGAACTGTCTTTTTGGACGAGATCGGTGAAATTCCCCTGCCGTCTCAGATAAAGCTTCTCCGCGTGCTGCAGACTCAAAAATTCGAACGAGTGGGGGGGGAGCAGACCCTTTCTGTTGATGTTCGCATCATTGCGGCGACAAACAGGAATCTTCTTGATGAGGTAAAAAAAGGCGCATTCCGGGAAGACCTGTACTATCGGCTCAACGTCATCCCTCTTCATTTGCCGCCGTTAAGAGAGAGGCGCAATGACATTCCTCTTCTCTCCCGTCATTTTCTCAATCGCTTTTCGGCAAGTCAGGGGAAGAAAATAGAAGAGTTCAGCCCTGAAGCTATGCGGGTTTTGCTCGACTACGCATGGCCGGGCAACGTTCGCGAGCTTGAAAACAGCATCGAGCACGCCGCCGTTCTGGCCAAGAGCGGCAGGATTGAACTTGCGCACCTGCCTTCCGTTCTTAACGCTTCCATATCACCAGCTTTGAAGTCGCCAACCATGGCTGAAAACGAAGTCAAACTGTTGCAAAAGACTATGGAAGAATGCGGATGGAACAAAAAGGAAGCCGCGCGACGCCTTGGCATCAGTCGAAGCACCCTGTATGAAAAGCTCAAAAAATATCAGGTTACGAGATCAATTGCTCATTAACTCCGCGCATCCCGCCTTCGAAGTCTTGGAGCGCCGCATCAGCCGAGCATAAAAACGGTTGGTAGCTTCAAAATCCTTCGTCTTCCCGCTTCTATCGTCAGATTCTCGTGTCCGCTTCGTGTTCGACGAGAAGCGCTGTGTCCGATTGTAAGCCATACGCTAAGCCTTTGTTTTACCGCATTAAAGTCAAAAAAGACACGGATCGTGTCCGACAATAGGACATAAGGTATTACGCCCTTTTCTTCCTATCTCTTCTTTTGAAGTCTGTAGCCCCGCATGCGAAACGGTATTTTGAAAAGCGGCATGAAGCTTGCCAGTAAGGTCTTTGGGCGTGGGCGGATAAGCGTACTGATTTACACCCTGAGCTCAAGGAGCAATGAATGAATATGATCATGGTTGTGGATTCCGATCCCAAAGAGCGGCAGAAGTTGTGCCGGCTCCTTAAGAAAAACAACTATCAGACCATGCCAGTAGATTCTCCTGCTGAGCTTTTAAGCCATATCCGGGAAAGCCCCTTCTATGCGGTAATTTTGGACCTGGATAGTCTAACTGTGGATAATCGTTTCCTTCGCGGCCTGCGCACGGAGAATCCGGATCTCTGTATCCTGGGGGTCTCCTGTCGAACATTTCACCCGGAACTGGAAGAGGCCATGAGGACACACATTTCCGCCTGCCTTATTAAGCCGGTTGATCCTGATGAGCTCATCTACTGGTTAAAGAGCATCTGCGGCGGAGAACCGAGCTCCAGGGCGTCGCCAAAAGTCTAAAAGGACCGAAGCGTAAGAGTAGGCTTTCCTTAAAAGGTCTAATCAACGGAAGGAAACAAGCATGAGTACAAACCTACCTGTCGAAGATCACTTAATCCGAATGCAGCGCGATCTCAAACGGGCGGCGGCCAAGAATCCCTCGGAGATCCGATGGACAATGGTGATCGATGTGGCCAAGTGCATAGGATGCCATGCATGTACGCTTGGCTGTGTGGCGGAAAACAAGCTTCCACCCGGAGTGGTATACCGTCCTGTGATCGAGGAAGAGATAGGACAATACCCGCACGTGCGCAGACGTTTCCTGCCTCGTCCCTGCATGCACTGTCAGAATCCCCCCTGTGTGAAGGTTTGCCCCGTAACGGCAACCTATAAGAACGAGCAGGGGGTGACGGTAATCGACTATAACCGCTGCATCGGCTGCCGTTATTGCCTGGTTGCCTGTCCTTACGCCGCACGAACTTTCGACTATGGCGAGTTTTATACGGCCAGGACCCCGGAACTGCCTGGAAAACTTCTAGGACAAAAGTCGGCTGCTCAAGGCTATGAGAGCGCCCCGTCCGCGGAATACGGGAAGAAATGGCCCGCTCGCAATCATGACTCGCCGGTCGGGAACGCCAGAAAATGCCATTTTTGTTTGCACCGACTCGCCGTGGGGATGCTCCCCAACTGTGTCACCACCTGCATCGGCAGGGCCACATTCTTCGGGGACCGCAACGACCCGGATGCGCTGGTAACGGAGCATCTTGCCTCGCCTCGCATCTACCGCCTGAAGCAGGACCTCGGCACCAAACCGTCCGTCTACTACCTGCGCTAAAGGAGAGAATCCCATGAACGGAAAAGGCTACAAAACAGTGACGATCCTGGCTGTACTCGGTCTCATCGTGGGATCATGGGGAATGGTCGACCGCTTTGCCAACGGGCACATTTCCATGGGCTTCGGGTCCTATGTCCCTTGGGGGCTCTGGGTGGTTTTTTATCTCCTCTTTGTGGGACTTACGGCCGGAGCGTTCTTGGTCACCATCATAACGTATGTTTTCGAGGTGAAGCGTTTTAAGAGCATTGGGAGACTTTCAGCCTTTACCGTGCTGATTGCGCTTTTGTGCGAGCTCACATTCATCACGCTCGATCTCGGCCACATGGGCCGTCTCTACCGCTTCATCCTCACCCCAAGCTTCACATCACTTATGACCTGGTTTGTCATTTTCACCAACGCCATGCTCGTGATCTACCTCTTGGAATCCTTCTTTCTCCTGCGCGAAGGCCTGGTGCTCTGGTCGCAGGACAAGAAGCGGAAGGGAGCAGCCATCTACCGCTTGCTTGCGTTCGGCAAAGCGACTTATGGACCGGAGGACCGTCTTCGCGACGAGAGACGGGTCCATACACTCTCCATCATAAGCCTTCCCGTGGGGTTGCTCTTCTATGGCACAAACGGCGCTTTCTTCGCCATCCTCATGAATCGCCCGATCTGGAACAGCGCCCTCACGCCGCTCCTTTTCATCATGGCCGCACTCCTTTCGGGGGGAGCTCTCATAACCTTCCTGATCTATATCTTTCAGCATGACGACGAACTGGTTCGTCCTCTTGGACGCATCATGCTCTTTCTTTTGACCGGCTATGTTTTCCTTGAAATACTTCAATTCTTTGTCGGCTATCAGACCGCCACGCTCCCCATAGTCACCAGTCTAAACCTCATAGCCTTCGGTCCTCATTGGTGGACTTTCTGGATTGTTCACGTTCTGGCCGGGAGCATCGTTCCTATCTACCTTCTCCTAAGCCGCTCCGGGGACTCTAAGACTATTGCCTGGGCGTGTTTTCTCATAGTGATCACCTTTGCGGCAGTTCGGTTCAATTTTTTAATCCCGGACCTTTCCGTTTACAAGCTCGAGGGACTCGAGACGACCTTCTTCCACCATCGTCTCCGGACCGACTACACTCCGAGCCTCGTGGAGTGGCTCGTGAGCATCTGGATCATCTCTTTTGGGATACTCATCTATGTGGCCGGTATGCGCTGGCTGCCGCTGCTATCTTCCAATAACGAGGGAGGCGAGAGACATGCTTAAGGAAAAAACAGACAATATTGCCAAGAGCCCTCTTGAAGCAGGCGTAAACCGGCGGAGCTTTCTCAAGACATCAGCCATGCTGGGCGGCTCGCTCGCTGCCGCGACTTACCTCTCGAAAATTGCAGAGAGCGCCGAGGGAAGGCCGGCGTGGACGGAGAGTGCCAGCGTGGGGAGCGCCTATGTCCACAATCTTCCTGAAAATCAAATCCTTTCAGTATGCCAGCAATGCAACACCCAGTGCGGGACAAAGGTCAAAATCGTTGACGGGATGGTGGCCAAGATCGATGGCAACCCTTACAGCCCTTGGACCCTGACTCCTCATATTCCTTACAGTACGTCGCTTTTGGAATCGGCCACAGTGGATGGCTCTCTTTGCCCGAAAGGGCAGGCCGGAATCCAGGCGCTCTACGATCCTTACCGTCTTATTAAAGTATTGAAGCGCGCCGGAAAACGTGGAGAGAATAAGTGGAAAACGATATCTTTCGATGAAGCCATGAAAGAAGTCACGGAAGGCGGTGATCTTTTCGGAGAAGGTCATGTGGAAGGCCTTAAAGACATATGCACCCTCCGAGACCCGAAGGTGGCGAAGGAACTGGCGGCGGACGCCGAGCTAGTTGCAGCCAAGAAGATGCCAATCGAGGAATTCAAGCAAAAGCATGCCGCCAATCTGCATCACTTGATCGATCCCGACCATCCGGATCTGGGGCCAAAAAACAATCAGTTCTGTCTCAACTGGGGGAGGCTCAAGGCGGGACGAAGCGATCTATTGAAACGCGCTTTCAACAACGCCATGGGCACGGTCAACACTCACGGACACACGACGGTTTGCCAGGGATCGCTCTACTTTACCTGCAAGGCTATGAGCGATCAGTTCACCGAGGGAAAATTCACGGGCGGAAGCAAGTTCTACTGGCAGGCGGATACGGGAAATGCGGAGTTCATCCTGTTCGTTGGCGCAAACCCCTATGAGGCCAACTACGGGCCGCCTCTCAGGGTTCAAAAGGTAACGCAGGGAATCGTTGACGGTCGAATGAAGATTGCAGTCGCGGACCCGCGCTGCTCGAAAACCGCAGCCCGCGCCTGGAAGTGGCTCCCCGTTCAACCAAACGGGGTTTCGGCTCTCGCCATGGGAATGATTCATTGGATCATCGAAAACAACCGCTACGATGCCCGCTACCTTGCCAATGCCAACAAAGCTGCGGCGACCGCGGACAACGAGCCCACCTGGACTCAGGCCGCATGGCTTGTGAAGATATCGGCTGAAGGCAACCCCACCACCTTCCTCAGAGGCTCCGATATCGGCCTTGCGCCGGAGAAGCGCTCCAAAAAGGAGGGGGGAGAATGGAGCTTTGACCCTTTCATCGTACAAAAGGGTGGGGAATTCGTCCCCTTCGATCCAAACGATGAAAAGAACCCAGTTGAGGGTGATTTGCTGGTCGATGCGGAGGCAAACAGCGTTCGAGTCAAGAGCGTGCTTCAAGTGTATCGGGAGACGGCCGGAGCAAGGAAGCTTTCCGAGTGGGCCGAGATATCGGGAATAAAAGAATCCGACATCATCGAGGTGGCGCAGGAGTTCACAAGCCACGGCAAACGAGCTGTCGCCGACATCCATCGGGGCGTATCCCAGCACACATCGGGATTCTACAACGTGCTCGCATGGATGGTGGTAAACGTTTTGATTGGAAACCACGATCATATGGGAGGTCTGTCCAAGGCGACCGGCTATGACATTAGCGGAGAGAAGGAGGGAAAACCCTTCGATCTCAGCAAACATGACGGTAAGCTCAAAGGATGGGGAGTTTCCATCATCCGGCATGAAACCGTCTATGATAAGACGACAATTTTTAACGGCTATCCGGCGAAGAGGGTCTGGTATCCTTTCAGCAGCGACATCTACCAGGAAGTAATCCCGAGCATCGGGGACGCCTATCCTTATCCTGTCAAGGCGCTCTTTCTGTACATGGGTTCGCCTGTCTACGCTCTTCCGGCGGGACATAAGCTTGTGGAAATCCTTTCAGACCCCAAAAAGCTCCCGCTCTTCATCGCCTCGGATATCGTGATCGGCGAAACTACCATGTATGCCGATTACATTTTTCCGGACCTTACTTACCTGGAGCGCTGGGAATTTGCCGGCTCTCACCCCTCCGTAACGCCCAAAGTGGCCCCTATACGACAGCCCGCAGCAGCGCCGCTCACGGAAACCGTGACGGTTTTTGGCGAGAAAATGCCTCTTTCTCTGGAAGCTCTCGTGCTGGGGATCGCCGAGAGGTTGAAGCTGCCTGGCTTTGGGGAGAACGCTTTTGGTCCCGGCCTTCATCTTAAGCGCGAAGAAGACATGTACCTACGCATGGTCGCTAATGCGGCGTTTGGCGACAAGCCGGACGGATCGGACAAAGTCCCGGCGGCGAGTGCGGATGAAATCAAGATCTTCGAGCAGGCGCGCCGACATCTTCCGCCGACAATCTTCGATGCAAAACGCTGGAAGGCTGCGGCGGGCGATGAACTGTGGCCGTACGTGGTGTATGTCCTCAACCGCGGAGGACGCTTCCAGGGATATCATCAAGCGTACAAGGACGGACAACTCGTAAACAAGTATGGGAAAATGGTCGGTATTTACATGGATAAGTTTGCAACGACCAAGCATTCCATGACGGGAAAGCCGTACTTGCCGCACGCAGGCTATGTTGGAGGTCCGAGAGACTGTACAGGGGAAATGATCGAGGATCTCCCCCTTGGGTTTGATATGACGCTCATCACCTACAAGACCATCGCTCAGACCAAAAGCCGAACCCCCGGCAATTATTGGCTTCAGGCCCTCTATCCCGAAAACCTCATCGAGATTTCGGAAATGGATGCAAAAAGGCTCGGCCTGACCGATGGAGACAAGGTCAAGGTGGTCTCCGCAACAAATGAGGAAGGCGCATGGAATTTGGGTAACGGGAGACTGAAGCCGATGATAGGGCAGGTGCGCGTTCGTCAGGGAATACGGCCTGGCGTTGTCGCCTTTTCTCACGGACACGGTCACTGGGCCTATGGCGCAAGCGAGGTCATCATAGACGGAGTGACCATCACGGCCGATGCGCGCAGGGCGAAGGGCGTACACGCCAATGCCGCCATGCGGGTAGACCCGGTTCTGAAGAACACCGGCCTCGTGGACACAACCGGGGGCAGCGCCGTTTTCTATCAGAGCCAGGTGAAGCTTGTAAAAGTGTGACAAACATGTCGATAAGGGTTGCCATCTTCACTTCCCACAGGGCAACCCTTCTATTCTTCTCTCCTATAGGGCTAACTCTATGCACACATCTTTCCAGCATTGCCCAAAGCTGATAAAAACCTCCACTTTTCTTCTCCTTATGTTCCACATCCGCGGCGCACATGGCTTGAGAGCAGGCTAAGAGCAACCATTGCAATTCTTGCAGCCGAGCGTAATGTGCTTGGTCACAAGCAAGCGGAGAATGATAGCTCGCCGGGTAGCAGGAGATCAAACACCAATTTCAGTGATTGACAGAGAGTCTTCTTGTGCTATTATTCCAATCAATCTGATTATTCAGAAGCAACTGACGATGCTCGATGCATGACAGGAGGCGGAGGCCATGCCCAGGAAGAGCAAGAGTGAGCCGTGCTGCGCTCCCGAGACCACGGAAAAGGACTGCTGTAAGATCGAGTCGCTTATTACTGTCGACGAAAGAGGACAGATGGTGTTGCCCAAAGAGCTTCGCGACAGGGCGAAGATCCGCGCGGGAGACAAGCTTGCGCTCATTAGCTGGCAAAAGGACGGAGAAGTGTGCTGCTTCACCCTGATCAAGGCCGACGCCCTTGCGGAACGCGTCAAGGAATTCCTTGGTCCAGTGATGAGGAGCATGAGTGCGGATTAGATCCAAACCTTTCAAAGGAGCAACATAAGATGAAATCTGAAGAGATCAAAAATGCCGTTAAGTCAGGCTATGCCAAAGTGGCGCTTCTAAACGTACCCTGCTGCGGAACCAATAGCTCCTGTTGCGGAAGTTCCAACCTGGCTGAGGACATCAGCAGAAAGGTGGGCTATGGTGATGAGGAGCTCAAAGCCGTGCCCGAAGGGGCGAACCTTGGGCTTGGCTGTGGAAATCCCGTGGCCCTCGCATCCCTCAAGGAGGGAGAAACGGTCCTCGACCTTGGCTCCGGCGCCGGCTTCGATTGCTTTATCGCCTCCTCCAAAGTAGGGACTACGGGAAAGATCATCGGGGTGGATATGACTCCGGAGATGATCGAGAAAGCAAGGCATAACGCTCAGGATGGTAATTTTGCCAACGTCGAGTTCCGCCTTGGAGAGATCGAACACCTTCCCGTTTCTGAAAACCATGTCGATGTGGTGATCTCAAACTGCGTGATCAATCTCTCTCCCGACAAGAAAAAGGTCTTCCAGGAAGCCTTTCGGGTTCTAAAGCCCGGCGGCCGCCTCATGGTCTCTGACATGGTTCTCCTGAAAGAGCTCCCCGAAGTCATCCGCAAATCCGTTGAGGCCTACGTCGGCTGCATAGCCGGGGCCATCATGAAGGAGGAATACCTCTCAGCAATTGAAGCTGCAGGATTTCAACGGATACAGGTGCTTGGCGAGGACGCCTATCCCATAGAGCTCATGGCTGCCGATCCGATAGCTCAGGCGATCTATTCCGATTTGAACCTCTCGGAGGATGGAGCGAAAGACCTCTCTGCGGCGGTTGCAAGCATCAAGGTTTCTGCAAGAAAACCGATTTGACCTTCTAGGAGACGAGCAGATGGGATTTCCTTCATGCGCCCCAAAGAGATCTGCTCGCATCCTGTTATATCGCCTGCTCAATCCTTTTACTGTTCCCTTGGCACGCTCTTATAATCGTTGTCCTTCCTCTTGCCTATATTCTGGCATACAGGTTCCGGCCAGGTGTAGCCCTTTACCTCTTCAAGGATGAAGGAATCCTTGAGCGGGCTGTTCACCATCCGTTTGGCGTAGCCCCATTGCAACTCCTGGAACTTGTCGAGATCTTTGGGACTAAAGTCACCCGACTCGATCTTTTTCATCTGAGTCTTGACATCTATGGGGTAAACTTCCGGATTGAGCTTTACATGGACGGTCCTGCCCGTCGAAACCTGCTGGACGTAGAACTCGCTTTCTTTGAGGGAGTTATCGATATGGTGAGTTCCGAATCGCAGCCTGGCGCCTGTGAGATAAGCAGCGACGTCTCCGCCGCAGGCCGAGTTGTTGGATACGATGCGAAGATCTGTTCGGTCAATAATCCCGTCAGGAAAGAGCGTATCGAAGGCAACCCGCAAGGCGGAGGCACTCTCAACGAGGCCACCGCAAAAATGACCGTGATACTTGATGAGGTCTTTGATGGTGATGGGCTTTGTCGAGGCAGCGTAGCGGCCGTACTTGTTCTCGGTATCCCTTAGCTCGAAAATGGGCGCGTGAGGACTCGTCCCAAGCCAATCTGGGAAGTACCATTCATCCTTGACATCCGGAGCGGCCTGAGAGCCGGCTGCGTACAGATCAATAGAAAATATCGAGGCTACAAGAAGAAACGAAAAGAAGGCAAAAGTCTTGATTCTCATTTTGATCTCCTGTGATGGGTTTTGAGAAATTGAGATATTATGATGCCACTCTATCACGACATTCGCCGCAATCAAGGCATCGCCGCTCGTCCTTTCTCTTGCAGTATTTCAAGGGCAGCCGCATGCAACTGTTTGGAATCGGCGCCGTCGGCACGATGAAATATCAGGCGAACCGCAGTTCCCTTCTCGGCTATAACAGGGAAACGCAGCGTAAAGGACGAACTGTGTTGCCGGGACGGGAAATGGTGGTATTGAGCCGTACCGAGCTCCACTCTTTCACTATGGGGACCAATCACCGCAATATCGATGTGTCCGTCGCAAGTGGTAAATAGAGCCCCCTCCTTGTTGACTGATCCGGAAACTGTCAGTTCATTGCCGTCCTGGTAGACATCGACACCGGATACAACTGCATGTGCGTCCCTCGAAGGTATTACCTCGATTCTGACAGCGCCCGCATCCCTGAGACTCACCCAGTTTGTTGCGCAACCGGCAATAAAGAAAGCAGAAAGCATATAAAGTCCGACAAAAAGCATCGTACGCTCTACTCCCGTTCTCATAACGCACCTTCCTTTCATCAAATCATCAAACGGCGCTTTCCCCGCGCTCGCCAGTGCTGATCCTCACTGCGGCTTCCACACTCGATACATAAATTTTTCCATCGCCGCGAAGACCCGTGCGGGCGTTTTCCTCGATGGTCGAGATGACCCGCTCAACCAGTTCGTTCCGGCAGACGATCTCTATTTTCATATGCTCTACGTAGTCGATGAAATCTTCCGTGATCTTTTCCGGCACGTTTCGAGCCCTCCCGCGCCCGAATCCCCGAATGTCCGAGACACTAATGCCGGTTAGACCCTCGATCTTCTGGAGAGCCAATGTCACTTTGGAAAGTTTGTGCCGTTTGATGTATGCCTTGACCTCTTTCATGGCTATTCCACCTTTGCTTTGAGTGAGGAGATTTCAGGTTCGACCCGGACGGAAAACCACTTGTACAATGCCGGTATGACTAAGAGTGTGAGAACGGTCGATGTGACGATGCCTCCCATAACGACCGTCGCCAGGGGCCGTTGCACCTCGCTTCCCGTTCCGCTTGAAAAGAGGAGGGGAACGAGGCCAAGCGCCGTGGTCGCAGCGGTCATCAAAACGGGGCGCAACCTGAGACATGCCCCTCGCACTGAGGCTTCATCTATCGGCATCCCATCGCTTACGAGTTGGTTCAGGCAGCTCACGAGCACCATGCCGTTTCCCAGAACGATACCAAACAAGGCAATGAAGCCGATGGATGAGGGAACGGAAAGATTCTGCCCGGTAAGCCAAAGGGCTGCAACGCCGCCAACGAGCCCCAAGGGAATGTTGAGGATGATGAGAAGCGTGCTCTTAAGCGAGCCGAAGCTGCTGAAGAGCAGCAAGAAGACGATGAGCAGGGTAACGGGCACGACCAGAGTCAGACGCTTATTTGCCTCCTGCTGGAGCTCGAATTGCCCGCCCCAGCTCACCATGTACCCTGGAGGCAGGTTGATCCCGGAATCGATTGCCTGCTGAGCCTCTGCAACGAAGGAGCCCATGTCTCTACCGCGAACATTACACTGCACGGTAATGAACCGCTGGTTGTTTTCCCTGGTGATCTGCCTTGGGCCGACAATCTCCTCGATGGCTGCAAGCTCGTCGAGGGGTACGTTCACGCCGGCCGACGACTTAACCAGGATGTGCCGTATGGCATCAAGGCTTTGGCGGCTTCGCGGCTCATACCAGGCAACGATATCGAAGCGTCGGATGTCTTCGAAAATCTGTCCAGCCTTGTCTCCCCCAACGGTCGTGCGGATGACCTGCTGGGCGTTCGCCACGCTGATGCCGTAGCGGGAGAGCGCCTTATGGTTCATGGAGATGCGAATCTGAGGCGTACCGCTCACCTGGTCTCTTTGCACATCGGCAGCTCCCTTCACTTTTCTGATTACGTGCTCCACTTCATCGGCCTTTTCCTTCAAAACCTCCATGTCGGGGCCGAAGATCTTTATGGCGAGCTCCGCCTTCGTGCCCGTAAGCAGTTCATCGACCGCTGCGGCGATGGGCTGCGTGAAATTGAACTGAACGCCGGGGAAACTCTCAAAGGCATGGCTCATCTTGGCGTAGAGCTCATCGGAAGTTGGGGCGCTCTTCCACTGATCTATGGGCTTGAGCCCCACAAAGGCTTCGGCGCTGTTTACCGGATCCGCGTGTGCTCCCACCTCGCCTCGCCCGACGCGTGTGACTATTCTTGTCACTTCGGGGAACTGCTCCATGAGCTGTTGCTCAAAGCGGATCATCGTATCGCGCGATTCCTCGAGAGATATGGACGGGGCCATAGTAGCCCGCACCAGAAGATCCCCTTCGTTGAGTCGCGGAACGAACTCAGAACCAAGCTTCGGAAGGATGATTCCTCCTGCGAGAAGCAGCAAGAGAGCCAGAACTACTGCAACCGCCCG
Source organism: uncultured Syntrophobacteraceae bacterium (assembly GCA_964578835.1). Classification (GTDB taxonomy): domain Bacteria; phylum Desulfobacterota; class Syntrophobacteria; order Syntrophobacterales; family Syntrophobacteraceae; genus CAZOEL01. The sequence goes on from CAZOEL010000008.1 coordinate 56,187, forward strand.
GAAGCGTACAAAAAAGGAAACCAGAGGCCTGTAGAGGGTTAGCAGTAATCGGATGAGCAGCGCTTCCCCGAGTGTTCCCCCATTTCGTGCGGCTTTAGGGCGACACATCATAAGGTATGCGGCAACGGGGGCTAGCAGGACGGCAAAAACGAGCGAGCCCAGCATGGCCAAAGAGAGCGTATAAGCAAGGGGCTTGAAGGTTTTTCCTTCTACCCCTTGAAGGGTGAAGAGGGGCAAGAAGACGATCACAACGATGAAGATGGCAAAGAAGATCGGGCGCCCAACTTCCGAACAAGCCCGCAGCACGACCTTCATGCGGGATTCCATAGGGTCGGCTTCCCGCAGCATACGGTCGACGTTTTCCACCATTACGATGGTTCCGTCCACCATCATGCCGATGGCAATGGCAAGCCCACCGAGCGACATCAGGTTGGCCGATATATCAAAAGCCCTCATCAGGATGAAGGTAAAGAGAATGGAAAACGGGATAGAGGCGGCCACAACGAGGCTCGGGCGGATTCCTCCCATGAAGAGGAGCAGCACCAGAGCCACCAGCACGATCCCCTGGAGCAGAGCGTCGGTTACGGTCTTGATACACTTGGCTACCAGGGTTGCCTGGTCATAGTAGACGACCACCCTGATGCCGGGAGGAAGGATTTTGTTGATCTCATCTACGCGCTCCTTGGTCTTTGCGATAACGGTTGAGGTGTTTGTGCCGATGAGTTTGAGGATCATACCGACAACAGCTTCACCCTTGCCGTCCTTTGTGGCGAGTCCCTGCCTCAATTCGCCCCCTATGACCACATCGGCAACTTCGTGCAGGTGAATCGGTGTCCCGTCCACGGCTTTTATGGCAACGTCTTTGAGATCGGAGATGTCTTTTGCAAGACCCACCGAACGGACCAGGTACTGTTCGGAGTTCTTAACGATATACTGTGCTCCGACATTGGAATTGTTCGCCTTAACGGCGTCTATGACCTCGCTTATGGTGAGCTTGAAGCGCAGAAGATCGGGCGGGCGGATCTGCACCTGGTATTGCTTCACTTCTCCTCCAAGTGAGAGCACTTCCGTTACCCCCGGGACGGTCTGAAGGTTGAATTTGATGAGCCAGTCCTGAATCTCGCGCATCTCCTGCGGCGTGCGCTTGCCGGTATCATCCTCCACGAAATAGAAAAGGATCTGCCCGAGCCCCGTGGCTATAGGCCCCATTTCGGGCTCACCGAATCCTTCATGGATTTCTTCCTTGGCAAGCTGAAGGCGCTCTCCTACGAGCTGTCTTGCAAAGTAAATGTCCGTTCCATCTTCAAAGTAGATATTTATGACCGAAAGGCCGAAGTTCGATACGGAGCGGATTTCTTTCAGGTTCGGGAGTCCGTTCATAGCCACCTCAACCGGGTAGGTGACGTACTTTTCAACCTCTTCCGGAGCCAGGCCCTCGGTTTCCGTGAACACCTGGACCAGAACGGGAGTGACATCCGGGAAAGCATCGACGGGCAATCGGCGATAGCTCGCGTACCCTCCAGCCATCACTAGAATCCCGAGTGCAATCATCAGCAAACGATTGAGAAGGGCAAACTGGATGAGTTTATTCACTTGGCGCGCTCCCTTCCATTAGTGGTTGTGGCCGTCGCCGAAGGCGCCTTTGGATAGCTGCGCCTTGAGGGTGAACGCGCCTTTTACGGCGTAGATTTCCCCTTCGCTGATCCCCGAAGTGATCTCGACAGTGGTGTCGTTGGTGCGTCCGATAGTCACCGTTTTGGGCTCAAAGCCCTCGTCGGTGCGCACAAAGACAACAGTTTTTTCATCGACGGTTTGCAGCGCTGTTTTTGAAACGAGAAGCGGAACAGAAACGTCATCCACGGCAACCCTCGCCGTAACGAACATACCCGGACGCCAATATCCGTCAGAGTTCGGCAGCACAACCCTGGCAAGGGCCGTACGGGTCTCCTCGGCAACCATCGGCCCCACGTATGTGATCTTTCCTTCGGTTTCACGGGCTCTCTGCCCTGAGGAGACAACAACGGAAAGTCCCTTTTGGACGTTAGGAATATCCTTCTGGTAGATATTGAGATTCACCCAGACGGAGCTCAGGTCGGCAATGACAAAGGCCTCCGTGTCCTCCTTGAGCACCTCTCCCAGAGTGATATGTTTTTCAATTACGGTAGCGTTGAAAGGGGCGATGATTTCAAGTCTGGTAAACGAACCCTCCTGGTTCTGAGGAATCGTCTTCATGTGGTCGCGCGACAAGCCGAAGGCATGGAGCTTCTGCTCCGCCGAACGTCGGGCGATGAGGGCTTCGGCATGGACCTGCTTTGCATCGAGGTATTCCTCTTCAGATGATATCTTTTTCTTCCAAAGTCTCTCCTCGCGACTGTATCTCGCTTGTGCAAGTGAAACCTTTTCCTTGGCTGCAAGGTATTCGGCCCTGGCGTCTGCCAGCTCGCGGCTCGCTATAACTGCCATCACCTCTCCCTGCTTTACCGTGTCACCGAGATTTTTTAGGACCTCCCGCACAACTCCCGAAACCGATGGAACGATGTGGGCCATGCGATCCGCATTGACAGAGATCTCTCCTGGAAGATTTGCGTGAGTTTTGAGCTTACCCGGTCCCGCTGCCGCCGTTTCAATCCCGTGTTTTCTCATATCCGTTTCGCTTAGATGAACTACCTTCTCGTCTTTATGCTCCTCTTCGCTCTCGCCTTCGTGGCTGTCCGTGGGCTCGCCTTTCACGTGCGATTTTTCGTCTTTTTCGTGTTCCTTTGAAGGGTTGCTTTCCTCGTGATCGTCATGCTTTTCGTATGCAGACGAAACCCTGACGCCATGAGAATCTGCAGCTACCGAGAGCAAGGCGCCCGAAAATTTCGCTTCAAGCGCCGCAACAGCTATCAAAGCCAGAGCAACTATGGCAAACATCGCTATCTTCTTATTCTTCATTACTTGCCTCCTTCTTTGGGTTTTCAGGGCAATGAGAGCCTCTCTCCCGTTAATCGTTCCACGTCCGAGACAGCCTTATGATAGGAGGCCAGAGAGTCGATGTATTTTCCCTTCGCTTCAAACAAGGTCCTCTGGGCATCAAGGAATGTGAGAAAATCGAACTTCCCCTCACGATAACCTTCCTCGGAGGCATCGAACGCGGCTTGTGCGGCGGGGAGCACATCGTTAACAAGGCTCGTGGCTTCGGCATGGGAGAAGACGAGAGCCCGGTATGCTTCGGCCAGGTCGGCGCCGGCCTTCTGCTCAGCTTCCCTGTATTCCTCCCTGGCTTTTGCGAGCCTGTAGCGAGCTTCCTTGACGCCCCCTTGGTTTCGATCGAAAAGAGGGATCGGGATGGATATACCGATGACGAAAGCACTGTCGTCGGTATCGCTGAAGCGCTGAACCCCGCCGCTCACCGTGATATCCGGGATGCTACCGGCCTTCTCCAACTCAACGGCTGCTTTGCGCTGCTCCATCTCCTTCACCCAGCGGGCCACGTCGGGGTTTTGGGCAACGAGCGCGTTCAGCTGTTCAGCCGAAGGAATAGGAGACAGCGTATCGAGCGCGCCATCGACCTTCTCGAAGACGGGTGATTTCTCGCCCCAGTTCACCGAGAGACGCTTTCTGGCAGCTTCTAGATTGCTCTTGGCCTGCGCGAGCTCGATCTTGCTGTTTGACAGAGTGACTCCCGATTTGATCTCTTCCAGAGGAGAAACCTTCCCGGCCTTCACTCGCTCTGATACGGTGTGCAAAACCTGCTCCGAGAGGCGCACCAGTTCTGTTGCAAGAGATACCTGTTCCTGGGCTGCAAGGACTTCGACGAAGGCTTTCGTGGTTTCACTGAAGACATCGAGCTTCTTGGCCTCATAGTCCCATCCGGCGAGGTCCCGCTCGAGTGCGGCGGCATGAGCTCGCCTGGAGCGCTTCCCTCCCAATTCGATCAACTGGCTCAGTTGCAGGGTGCTCACTGCCGCATCGAATCCCTGGCGTTCGCCGGAGCCTGCGAACTCTTCTATCTCTATCCCTACATCAGGATTCGGAGGAAGTCCGACCTGGAGAGTCTTTGCCTCTTGAGCCCGGACCTCCCAGGAGAAGGCCGCAAGTTCCGGGTTTTTCATCAGTGCAAGCGAAAGAGCCCGGGGCAATGTAACGACTGTCGATTTGAGATCTTCATCGGGAGGTCTCTCTACAATATCGGACGGCTCAAGGGGAGGCCTAAAAGCTCCGATGTCTCTGCCGAGAGGGCTCGGTTCAGGCCATGCGGTATCCTGAACCGGCGTAGAAGCACATCCCGTAGGCCCTGCTACAGCCGTAACAGTCAAGAAAAGGAATAGATAGACGACGTACCTCAACTGCATTGGAATCCTCCAATAAGTTGTGTTTGGTTAGAGCTCGGCACAGAGCACGCAGCTCTTCAGATACAGGAATGGTTTTGTCGAGTAAGAGGAGCTAAAGTATCAAATCAGGAGAATGACGGAACGGAGGGAAGCAAGAGAGGAATTACCGGCATGATTGATAGCGGAAATACCAGTTGTGGCGGTGCTTTCCTGAGCCGGCGATATAGAAGAGCTCACGGCGCCAGCCTGAGAATGAGCAAGAATCTTGAATTGGGTGGAAGAGGGCTGGTGATCGGGACTATTACTGAAAAGGGGAATATCCACGCAGGAAACGCAGTGTTGTCCGGCGCAGGGGAAGGCGGTTGGATCGGATGCATGGTGTGAAGCGAGAGCGTTGGCAGTTACAGCCATGTGGTGGTGGCTCTTCGCCTTCGCAGTCTCCATCTCGATGTGGAGATGGCCGCCTGTTCCGATACAGAGCACAGCTCCTTCCATACCGCCAATAGTCAGGAGATAGACTGCAACACAAAACAATACGCTCGGTTTCTTCAATAGCACCATATCGACCCTGAGAAACATCAGAAAGCTCATTCCACCTCGCTCCTCATAATTCATACCCCTCTTTGCCGATGCCGCTACAACAGGATCATAGGCTTCGCATTCTTTATGCTCTTTTAGAGAAATAAAATTTGGTCAGTCTACTTGAGACCATACTTCTTGAGCTTGTATCGGAGCATCCTCTCGCTCAATCCGAGCAACTTTGCGGCCTGGCTCTGGTTGGAAGCGGTCTTTTCCATTGCATCCCGGATCATCTTGAGCTCGACCAGTTCCAGAGCGTGCTGAAGGGTTCCTGCCGGAGACAGGGCATCATCGGCGCCGGCAGTGTCTGCGCACAAGGCTTCCTGGAAAGGCAAGTCTTCCATGACCAGGAACAGGCCTCTTGAGATCACAACGGCCCGCTCGATAATGTTTTCGAGCTCCCTCACGTTTCCAGGATAATCGTATCTGATGAGAAGGTCCCGAGCTTCCCGGCTCACTCCCTCGAGCCTCTTTCGGTTCTCGCGGGAAAAGCTTTTGAGGAAGTGATCGATCAGGATAGGGATGTCCTCACGGCGCTCCCTAAGGGGAGGAATTTTCATGGTGACCACATTGATGCGGTAGAAGAGATCCTCACGGAATGCGCCTTCCCTGACCCTGGTCTCAAGGTCCTGGTGCGTTGCGCTAATGATGCGAACATCCGCCTTGAGGGTCCTCTCGCCTCCGACTCTCTGGAATTCCCGCTCCTGGAGGAAGCGCAAAAGCTTCACCTGCACAGGCAGGCTGAGCTCTCCAATCTCATCAAGGAAGAGCGTTCCCCCGTCCGCCTGCTCGAATCGTCCGATTCTTCTCTGCACGGCTCCCGTAAAAGCCCCCTTTTCGTGACCGAAGAGCTCGCTCTCAAGGAGCGTCTCGGGGATCGCCGCACAGTTTACCGTGATGAGAGGGTGCTCCGAACGGGGACTCAGGCTGTGGATGAGCCGGGCAAGGAGCTCCTTGCCCGTGCCGGTTTCGCCCTGAATGAGCACGGTTGCCTGACTCGGCGCGATCCTTCCGGCCAGATTCATGAGCTCCGCCATCTTGTTGCTCTTGAAGCGGATCGTATTGGATGTTACCCCTTTCGACCTGATCTCCTGGCGGAGGAGCTCATTTTCACGGACGAGCGTCCGGCGTTCGGCGATACGACCAATGAGGATAGAGAGCTCATCGAGATCGACGGGTTTGGTGATATAATCTCTCGCTCCGGCTTTCATTGCGGCAACGGCTGTCTCTATCGTTCCGTAGGCAGTGATAATGACGGCATCGATTTCCGGGTTGAGCTCTCTTGTCTCCCGCAGCACCTCCAGGCCGTTCATACCAGGCATTCTGAAATCGAGCAGCACCAAGTCAAAGGAACTCCCGCCCAGGAGATGCAGAGCCTTTTCCCCGCTTTCGGCCTCAGAAACGCAATGCCCCTCCCTTATCAGGAAATCACGGAGCATTTCCCTTTGGAAGGGCTCATCTTCAACGATCAGGATATCGAGCTCTCTCAATGTCCTTTTTGCCTTTCAGCTCACCAAGCGGTGAAAATAATATGTCAGGCATTAACAAGCGGCCATAATGGACTGGACTGCACCAGCGCAACAGATTCCCTTTGTTGGTCGCCTAAGATTTGTCAAAGAAATTTCGGTGTAATTCCACTGCGTTTCATGATGTTATCCACCACCTGGCGGACGTCGGCAAGACATCAGCGGCCTTTGGGATTCTTGGCGGCGCACTGGCATCCACCTGCTTTCTTTTCAGAGGCGATTCTATCCATGATAAGGGATTTTCCATTCGTCATTATATCCCGCTCGATATCAGCGGTAGTGTAGCCGAAACAATAACAAACTAAGTCTTCCATATCCCTCTCCTTCAAGGAGCTAGCACTGAGATCAGAAAACGATTTTGTCAATTTGGCAACTGCCTACTTCTACAAAAGAAAGCAATGACGTATGCGCCTGCGTCAAATCCCGAAGCTTTTCCGGGGGAGTAGAATCTCAAACGTCATTCCATTGCCCGGTTTGCTCTCCATCCGAATTTCCCCACTATGGGCAAGGATGATCTCGTGAGCAATGGCAAGACCAAGTCCAACGCCATTTTCCTTGGTGGTATAGAAAGGATCGAAGATTCGCTTTTCTTCTCCGGCGGGCATTCCCGCTCCGGTGTCCATGATTTTGATGCTCGTCCGGTTCTTCCCCGCTTTCTCGCAGGATATGGTTACTCGGCCCTCACCGCCGGAGATGGATTCCACGGCGTTTCGTACAAGGTTTAAGATCGCCTGTTCCATTTTGCCCGCATCCATGCGAACCGTTGGCGCAGGGTTTGCCAACTGCTTCTCTATCAAAACGCCTTTTGCCTGCGCCTCATCCCGGACAAGAAAAATGATTCTCTCAAGAAGCCCGTCAATCGGCTGTTCCTTGAAATCCATCCGGTTGCTCCTGGAAAGGCTCAGGAAGTCTTCGACGATGCCATTTAACCGCCTTATTTCATCCCTCACGATATAGGTGATGCGATCGAAGCTCTCCTTCTTTTCATTCTCATCGGGCGCGAATTCGCGCTGTATCCTTTGCGCCGCCATGCTGATGGCGTTGAGGGGATTGCGGATCTCGTGGGCCACTCCGGCTCCGAGCTTCCCCAGGGAAGAGAGCCTTTCGGCATGGTGCAATCGATCCTGCATCGCCTGAAGCCTCGCGACATGGCGGTTCTGCGTCTGGTAGAAAACCCCCATGGCAAAGAAGCCGATGAAGATCATGAACCCGGCCCAGAGAAAGATATGGCGCCGGTTCTCTATGAGGAGTTGGTCGGTCTCGTGGGTTTCAATTCCGACACGGGTTGTCCCGATCGTCTTTCCATCCAACTGGAAGGGGGTGGAGAGTTCCAAAAACTTCGTATCCCCAACCCTCACGCATTGACCGACAGGGTTTTCGAGATCTCTCACCGCGCCGGCCACAAGCAGGCACTCGTCTACCCTTTCTTCCGGAACGCTTCCCGAACGGGATAGAGTCCGACCTCTGAGATCTTCAACAGCCAGGTAGACGATTCCTCTGCCCCATTGCGATTCTTCCATGGCTGACTGGATCGCGATCCTCCACGCCCAGTACTCGAGCCCCTTCCAGTCGAGAATCAAAACGATGGATCCCTTCCCACTTTGCTTGCGAACACCTACAAAGCCAAGGGAATCCACTCTCCCCATACCGTGGAAAAGGTGAATGGCAATCTCTTCCCTTCCTTCCACCAGATCTCTTACATGGGCTTTGAGAATAGGCGGGAGAGGATTGCTCTCATAGGCGGGAAGTCCCCTTTCATCAAAAAGAGCAATGGCTCGAAAGCCCTCGGAGGCAACCAGATTTTGAAGGCTGCCTTCGGCAATGGTCTCTATCGGTTCCTGTGAGTCGATGTGCCTGGCCACATCGATCAGCGCTCTTGCCAAAGCCTCCTGCAGGGAAAATGACTCTTCGTTAATGGCAATGCCGCTGTAGAGGCTCCGAAATCCGTCGCCATCCCTTAGGAGACTCTTGTATTTTTCACTCGATGATTTCTCGATAACTTCCGCGACATAGAGGGCCTTCTTCTTTAATGTATCCATAAGGAGCCCCTCGAGTCGTCTGAGGTCCACCATGGCCATGCTGAAAAAAAGCACCCCGAAGAGTAAAAAAACAAGGGCAACCGCCAGAGGCTGAAGGTAGAAGCGGTTGTAACCAATGCCGGAGTTGCACAAAAGGTTCATTGCCTTTCCCATTATGCTCACTTCCTCCGGTTCGATGAGGAGCTCCAATCCCCCACAGGGCGCCAGTTCCGCAGTTGCTCGGGGGTAAGGATTCTCCTCACTTCAAGCTGGTGATTCAAACCTATGCGCCGGCATTCGTCCTGGAGGTCGAAGACCTCACGAGCCTTGGCGCGGATCGTCTTTTCATCGGCATGAGGATTGCCAAAAAGTGCCTGAAGCTCGAGCCGCTTACTCATGAGTCTTCCTTTAACTTCATTTATCTCATCATCATAGGCTTTCTCGAGCCTCTCTACAGCTGCCCGTTGCTCTTCGCCAAAGCTGAGACTTTCGAGGGAAACGCCATCCGAAGGCAAACACGTGAACCTCTCCGGATGCCGGTTCTGTGCGGAAGCCGCATACGGGAAGAATAGATGAAACAATATTATGCCTGAAACGATATGCGCTATTTTCATGAGTCCAATATTCCGCTCCCTTTTGTTCATGCCTGTCGGTATCCTTAAGCAATGTTTATACCAGATCAATCCTCATTCTATCAATTGGGAGACAGAAGAAATTCGGAAACTTAGGCCAGCCCACCCGAGAACATCACTCACATTTCCCGACATTTCTGTCGAATTCCGAGGAACCCCCTTGCAAGATTTGTCGAATTGATAAGCCACTGTATTTACACCCAATACTTCCGAAAGTCACCAATATCGATTCGACATTTATTGCCGCGGCCTCCAGGGCTCTCACCCGCTGATCAGCCCATGTCTGAAGTCATGAATCCTGTCTTTTCGGTACCTTGCTTTCTTCATGAACCAGGCTTGCAGCTCTGGCATGACTGTTGCCATTTGAATGTGCTGAGGCGAGGATCGATAAAATCAGTCAAAGAGGGAGGCGGAAATGAAAAAACTCGGCATACTGCTTGTAGCGATGGTTCTGGTGTCATCGAATGCGTGGGCTTTTCGCGGCGGGTGCGGGATGGGACAGGGCTTTGGAATGAACCCCGCTGTTGCGTCCGCATTGAACCTCACGGAAGACCAGCAGGCTCAGATACAGGTAAAGCAGGAGCTCTTTCAGGAGGAAACGAACCCGCTGCGGGACAAGCTCTTCGGTAAAAAGATGGAGCTGAGGAACCTCTGGGCCAAAGCCAATCCGGATCAAGCATCCATTAGCGAAAAGCAGCAGGAAATCCAGGCTGTTCAGAATGAGATGCAGGAAAAGGCCACTCAATACCAGTTGGATTGCCGTCAGCTCCTGACACCCGAACAGCAGGAAAAGCTCGGAGCCTTTGTGGCCCACCATGGCGGATGGGACGGTCATGGTCGGGGTGGCCGTGGCTGGCAAGCAAGCGACCGGTAAGATCGAAGCGGGAGGAAGTTTCCTCCTCTCTTCCTGCCGCTTCGATAAGCGTATGGTTTTTTAAAAAAAGTGGAAAGACGACTAGCAAATCCAAACGATTCAAAGGAGAAAGATGTGAGAAGAGGTTTTTATGCTGCCAATCTGATCGGAACAATTTCTTTTATTGCTGTGCTTTGCATGAGCGGCATCTCTTATAGCGCAGGTGAATCCTCGGCAGCGCCCGAAGTACCGGTAGCAGGCAAGGTCACCATGGTGGACATCGGAGCCAAGGAGTGCATACCCTGCAAGATGATGGCGCCCATCATGGAAGAGCTCGAGAAGGAGTACCATGAAAGCGGCAGAGCAGCCATCATTTTCATCGATGTCTGGAAAAACAGGGACCAGGGGCGAAAGTTCGGCATCAGGTCTATTCCTACCCAGATATTCTATGACAAAGACGGCAAAGAGGTTTACCGTCATGAGGGCTTCATGGACAAGGCGCAAATTGTAGCCATGCTCCAAAAAATGGGTGTGAAGTAAGCCGGGCGAAAATCTTGCATTTGAATTCGCGAAACATGGAAAAGGAGGCAAGAAGTTGGAACAGATCTTTCTAACCATAAATTCCTGGATGATGGGCGGGGTGCTGATCGCAGCTTTGGGCTGTTTCCTCTGGGGAATGGTGAGCGTGGCTTTCAGTCCATGCCACATAGCTTCCATTCCGCTCATCGTGGGTTATGTCGCCGGGCAGGATAAAGTTCTCAAGGCAAGAGACGCCGCCTGGTACTCGGTTGTATTCAGCACCGGGCTTTTCATCACAATCGCCCTGGTGGGAATCATCTGCTCGTTTCTCGGCCGCATGCTGGGAGATGTAGGCTCCTACTGGACCATACTGGTTGGAGCTATTCTCATCTGGGTAGCGCTGGATATGCTGGGAGTGTCCAAGTGCTCGATGTCGGGAAGCCTCATGGGCAGGATAAAGATCAAGGGCCTGCTCGGAGCTTTCGTCCTCGGTTTGGCTTACGGGGTTCTGTCCGGCTCATGCACCTTCGGCTTCATCGCTCCCATTCTCGCCATCATCACAATTCAGCAGAAGATTCTGATTGGACTCGTTTACATCGTCCTTTTTGGAATCGGCCATTGCATTCCTATCGCAGTGGCGGGAAGCTCGACGGCAAAGGTAAGAAAACTCCTTGAGAGCAGCTCGTTCCATGAAGGAAGTCAATGGTTTCGGAAATGTGCTGGAACCGCAATCGGTGCTATGGGCATCTATTTCGTTGTGCGACCTTTTATCGGCGCTTCGTAGGGGATCTTTGTTTTCCCCGCTTCGTTTGTGTAAGAAACTGGATGAAAGTTTTCTCTTCTCCGTCGTTCCGGCAGTTTTCAGGCCGGAACGACGAAATAGGCGCAGGCAAAGAGACTATGGCCCTTATATCAGACAGTTTCTTATAGAAGCTTCAATAGATCTAATGGATGTTGGATGAGCGTCTTCGCGCCTGCGGCCAGGAGCTCATCGGCTTCACGAAAGCCCCATAGCGCTCCAACTGCATACATGCCGGCGGCGTTTGCCGTAAGCATATCAATTGCGGTGTCTCCAAGGTATAGAAACTCCTTTGGCGATATCCCCATAAGTCCTGCAATCTCGACAGCTCCTTGCGGGTCGGGCTTCCTCTTCACCGTCGGACGCTCTCCCGCTACGACTTCAAATGACCAGGCGGCCAGCAACGTCGCCGTTAGAGCCTGGGTAAACGCATCCGCCTTGTTGGATAAGATGGCCATCTTGACGCCCCGGGCGGCGAGAGCGTCCAGAAGCTCCGGCACGCCCTCATAAGGGCGCGTCTTGCAGTTGCACCTTTTGGCGTACTCCGTCCTCATTTCCTTCAGGCCCGTTTCGACAGACAAAGCTTCAGACCCGCCACTCGCCTCGAGCGCCTTGCGCACCAGGTTTTCCATTCCGGCGCCGACGAAGTATTTGTACGCCTCGTAGGAGTGGCCGGAAAGTCCGAAACGCTCCAGAACGCCGTTCATCGAGTCGCCCAAATCCGCCAAAGTATCCAGAAGCGTTCCGTCAAGATCGAAGAGCACAGCTTTATAAGTCACGGCGTTGCCTATTCTCCAGTAACGTTAACAGGTCGTGGGACAGACCCATATGATTCAGATGCTTTCAATCGCCTTTCTCAAAACCTTCTTCTCTTCATTCGAAACGGATTCGAACCGAAGTCCCAGAAAAAAAACGCGACTTTCTTCATCCAGGTTGTACCAGCTGATCTCGACCGGGATCTTCACGTCATTTTCCGGCAATTGAATGCCAAGCTCATACGAAATCGGATGATCGCTGATGAGAACATGATAGGAGCCGAGTTGCAGTCGTTCAAGTGTAATTCTGGCACCCTTGAGGGATATGTCCATTATTTTCCCATGGACCGTTTGCTCGGCATCGTGAAAGATGCAGCGCAAAGACACGTTCCAATCCCTCTGGGTTCTCTTTATGCTTCTTCTATCTCCAAAAAGCTTCAAAAACCTTTTCATATTCTAGGAGCTGTCCGTTTTAGCGAAAGAAACCATAGCAATTGTTGAATTCGTTAACAAAGAGCTTCCTCTACCGTACACGAAAGTAAGGCGGCAAATTAACATGGGACATGGAGATATTCAAGAAAAGCCTCTCAGTAAACAGCGGCGGCCAAAAAGAGGAAGTGAGTTTAATGGGAAGGGCGCTCAACATAGCGATTGATGACAATCGCGCGTTTTTGAGCGTAGTCGCGGATGTCCTCGGGTGAAAACCCGCCATTGAGATATATTTTGCGGAATTTTGCGTCTTTAAGCAATTGCAGGATATAGGAGATATGACCTGAATAGCCATTGCAGTCCAGTTGCTGGATTGCATACAGCGTCTCTTCAGTGGCGAGCCAATTGCCTCGGTGCACGGTGGGGCCCGTGTTCCCGCATACCTTTATGGAATAAAGGCGGCGGCAGCTGAAAGGACGGACCTCATAGATTCCGCAAGTATTGTTCTCAAGTAGAAAGGCGCAGCGAGCATATGCGGAACGTTCTTTCGTCTTTCTGTTTTCTTTGAGCTTCCTGGCAAAGTAGTCCCGCCTGGAGGACGGAAGGTTCTGGAGATATGAGAGAATGAGCAGGCCCTCCAGAGTGGCGGCGTCCACATTGCCCACATTTGTACAACAATCAGCGCATCCGGGAGCGCAAACCGCCGATTCCAGATAGCCCTTTGCAGTCTCTTCAAACTCTTCATACAATTTTAACAGCTGATCTTTTTTTTCCCTCATGTCCACAGGCTTATTTCTAAATGAAATTCCTTATCACGCGATGCCCTTCTTCAGGAAAAGCTCTCGGAGCTGCAGCAGGGCAAAGAGCGCTTCAACACGCCCCTTCCAGCCGCGCGCATCAGTCGAGCTTGCGGTGCTTCCGCAAGCGGTCCATTTCGCGGTTTTCCTCTTTCCTCTTAATGCTTTCGCGCTTGTCGTAAAGCTTTTTTCCGCGCGCAAGCGCGAGCTCCACCTTGGCTCTCCCCTTGTTGAAATACACTTTGAGTGGAATCAAAGAAAAGCCTTTCTCCTGCGTCTTGCCAAGCAGTCTTTTTATTTCGAAGGCATGGAGGAGAAGCTTTCTCACGCGCTCCGGCTCATGGTTGTCGTAGGATGCGTGCGAGTAAGGACTTATGTGGAGCCCATAGAGGAAGACTTCGCCTTTTCGTATTTTGGCGTAACTGTCTTTCAGGTTTGCCCGTCCTTCCCTCAACGATTTCACCTCGGTTCCGAGAAGAACCATGCCGGCTTCCATGGTCTCCACGATTTCATAATCGTGATAGGCCTTCTTGTTCTGGCAAACCAGGCGTCCGGGTTTCTTTGGATCCGCTTTACTCTTGCTCATCGTATCATTTACCCTGATGGCGGCTTCTTTTGAAGCCTGTTTGAGCTTATGTCAATGTATCTTCACCGACGCCTTCCTATTAAAACCGGTAACCAACCTGTCGGCCAGTTCTTTTAACAAGCTCCGTCAATAATTTTGTTGGCGCGCATAAGGGTTGGGGTGTCCCGTTCGCCCTGAGGTATCGAAGGGCGAACATCCCCGATCATGCTTCGATGCCTCAGCACGATCGGGTGGCGTATCCCAACCCTTATGCGCGCCAACATAATTTTTGCGTATTTGCCTGAAGAAATGATCCGCGGCTATCGCTTCTGCAAATTGGAGGCAATTTTCGGCATCAGGCCGCTCGGATCGAAAACTCTGAATTCTTCAGGAAAGTTCTTGAGCATCATCTTCTCCAGAAGCGCGGCGATTTCCTTGGCCGTGCTCAGCTTCAGAGCCTTATTGGCCAGTCGGCGGCAATCTTTGATTTGCGACCTGAATATAAGGTTCTTCACTCGCGGAACGGACTGCGGATTCATGCTGAAGCTATCCATCTGCAATCCGAGCAAAATGGGAACATACAGGGATTCGCCGGCCATCTCTCCGCAGATGCTCACCTCGATCCGCGCCTTGTGAGCGGCATCCACGGTTTGTTTGATGAGCCTGAGCACGCCCGGGTGAAGAGGTTCGTAAAGGTAGGCGACATGCTCGTTGACGCGGTCTATGGCAATGCTGTACTGAATGAGGTCGTTGGTGCCTATGCTGAAGAAATCCACCTCTTTCGCAAGCATATCCGCCACCGCGACCGCGGACGGGACTTCGATCATCACTCCGACCGGCAGCTTTTCGTCAAATTCTATACGCTTCTGGTAGAGCTCGGTCTGTACTTCTCTCAATATTTGCTTGGTCTCCCGGAGCTCTCCAACGCCCGAAACGAGCGGGAACATGAGGCGAAGGTTCCTTGCGGCGGCGCTCGCTCTGAGTATCGCCCTGAGCTGGGATTTGAAAAGCTCCCGGTAATAAAGGCAGAGGCGGATGGATCGAAGCCCCAGCGCCGGGTTGGTTTCTTCAAGCTTTGGATACCATTCCGCGAGCTTTTCAGCCCCGAGGTCGAGCGTTCTAATGGTCACCCGCTGAGGCGCCATAAGTTCGGCCAGCTCCCGGTATTCATTGAAGAGGGTATCTTCTTCGGGAAATTCCTTGCGGTTCATGAAGAAAAACTCGGTCCGGAAAAGCCCGATCCCTTCAGCCCCGTTGTCCTTTGCGGCAACTACTTCTTCGATGAGCTCGATGTTGGCCTCAACCTTGATGAGATGCCCGTCCAGGGAGCGAGCCGGCAGGTGGGCTTTCCTAGTGATCTCTTTTATGTAATTTTCGAGCTCTTCCTGACGTTCGTAGTAGTAGCTGATTTCTTCTTCCGAAGGGTTGACGACTACTTTTCCCGACGCACCGTCCACCACGATAATGCTGCCGGTTGATATAAACTTGGTGGCGCTTTCGCTTCCGACAACTGCCGGGATGCTCAAAGAGCGAGCAATGATGGATGTATGAGACGTGCGTCCGCCTATATCCGTAACCAGCCCAAGCGTGCGGTCAAACTGCAATTGAGCGGCGTCGGCAGGCGAAAGGTCATGGGCCACAACAATGACGCGCTCTCTTATATTGTTCAGCGAATCGTCCAACTGACCGGAGAGGCTTCGCAACACGCGCTCGCCGGTAGCATCCACATCGGCGACTCGACTCCGAATGTATTCATCGTTGAGGGAGCCGAAGAGATCATGCGCTTTCTTGAGAGAACGGATCAATGCCCATTGGGCGTTGAGCTTCTCTTCGCGGATAAGACGCACGGTCTCATCATAGATCAGGCGATCCCTGAGAATCATCTGGTGGACTTCTATCACATGAGCGTGCTCTTTGAGGTCCGGATGAACTTTCGATTTCAGATCTTCGAGATCTTTCTCAGTCCTGGAGACGGCGGTCTCAAAACGCGCGCACTCATCGGCAACCGCGAGGTCATCGGACAGAGTGTAGTAGGGAATGGTGATACGGCCTCGCTCCAGCACGTAGGCCTTGCCGATGGCAATGCCGGGGGATACGCCGATTCCTTGAATGATTTTGGATTTTTTATCCATTATTGGCATTCGCGACACAGAGACACCGCACCTCTTCTTGTCACGTTTCCGCTGCTTTAATAGTAGTTAAATTGCCAAATTTTAGAACGCAAGCGCACTATGTATAAACACATACGGGCTTCATAAAGACGACTTCAAATAACATGCAACAGCCGATGCCCCGGGACGCCCTCAAGCTAACCATTGACGAACTGACCGTAAACGATCCTCACCGGCCGAAAGCGGGAAAATCTTCAGCGTGTAAAGGATAGCCCTTATGAAAAGCCTAAAGCTCGTTTGCGGGCCTGCCGGGATCCAAGAACGCCGAATCCTTCCATTATCTGCGAAGGGATAGATAGAGAGGTCCGGGATTCCATACTTATGAGGGGCCGCATATAGACCAGGTTTGCATTTCCGCTATGGAGCCAGTGAAGGGGACGACACGGCGAAAGGACTCAGGACTCGCCGAATTTCGTGCGAAATAATGCGCCAAGAGCATTCAAAGCCTCAGAAGCATCGGGCCCGCTAACAACGACGCTGACTTTGCTGCCATGAGGGCATACCAGCGTCAAAATGTCGAGGATACTCTTCCCGTTGACTTTGTTCCCACTCTTACTGATCCAGATTTCCGACTGATACTGATTGGCAACCTTCACAATTTGAGCGGCCACTCTAGCATGAATGCCCAGCTTGTTGGAAACAACGAATTCCTGCTCCAAGACCACCGTCTCTCTAAATATTTGAAAGGTCCTCTTCTTAGTGTGTTTAACCTTAAAGTTCCGCCGTCTCTTAGCATATGGCACATGGGAAGTCAACTGCGACGCTTTCATGCGTAAGGCTAGCTTGTTCTGCGATGATTGAACAATCGCGACACCGTGTTAGCGTCTATTCCAGTCACTTCTGCGTTGGAGTCAGCCCCGATAGGGGCGAAATATGAGTATTGGGTATCCTGCCCCTACAAGGGCTTCGGGTAGGTTGTGCGGCTCCACGGTCCCGAGGCGTTGCGCTGGGCAATGATATTGCGCCCCTATCAGGGCTATCGCGTGAAGCATTGGGGAGCGAAGTGTAGGGCAAAAGATCCCGCACAGATGGTAATTTCTGAATGAGAACAAATTTACCGTGTAGCAGCCGCACGGATACGCCCGCAGATTCTATGCGTCCAGAGCTCTTCGCACCAATTCGGCCAATTGTCTCCTATCCAGAGGCTTCATGGCGAATCCCCTGATGCCCATTTCGCTGACAGCCTCTTCTGTAGCCCTCTCACTGTAGCCCGTGCAGAGGATGATCCGCATGTCGGGGCGAAGCCGGAGAATCTCTGCGGAGAGCTCTGTTCCCGTCATGTAGGGCATGGCGTAATCCGTGACGATCAAGTCAAAGTCATAAGGGTTGGAGCGGAAAGCGGCCAGGGCGTCCGAAGGGTTGTTCTTCATGGTCACTTGATAGCCCAGGCGGCTCAGAATGGCGGCCCCCAGCTCGGCGACCATCGGTTCATCATCCACGAGAAGTATGCGCTCCGCGCCTACCGGGATATTTGATTTCGAGGCGGTCTCCGGCTTACCGGCGCTTTCGATCCTTGGAATGTAGACATCGAAAGTGCTCCCTCTGCCGGGCTCACTCCGGACACAAATCGCTCCTTTGTGCTTCTTGATGATTCCATGCGCCACGGCAAGCCCTAAGCCACTGCCTTTTCCCACCTCTTTCGTGGTGAAATAGGGGTCGAAAATCCGTCCAATGGCGTGGGAGTCCATCCCGGGCCCGGTATCCCTTACGCGCAACCTCAGGTAAGAACCCTGGCGAAGATCCGGGGAGAGCTCGGCGGGTAAATCCGGGGCCGGGAGATCCACCGGCGCCAGGCTCACATCCAACGTGCCCTTGTCTCCCATTGCCTGCGCCGCATTGGCGCACAAGTTGACAATCACCTGATGGATCTGGGTGGCGTCGGCAAGGGCGATGCCGTGTTGAATGTCCTGCCTGATCTCGATGCCTGTTGGAAGCGACGCCCGCATCAACTTCAGGGCCTCTTTGGCAATCGGGCTAATGTCAATGGGCGCATGGCGCTCTTCCTGCCCTTGGCGGCTGAATGCAAGAATTTGTTTGATGAGATCCTTGGCCCGGTGAGCGGCGCTGAGAACCTGTTCCATGTACTCTCTGACGGGAGTGAATGGTGGAGCGTCATCCATCGCCATTTCTGTGTAGCCGATGATCGGGGCGAGGATATTGTTGAAGTCGTGCGCGATCCCACCGGCCAGGGTCCCGATGGCTTCCAATTTCTGCGCTTGCCGGAGCTGGAGCTCGAGCATCTCTCTTTCTTCCTCGGCGCGCTTTCTTCTGGTGATATCCTGGATGACGCCGAATACGGCCCCCCGCTCGGGCGAGTATTCCGCGATGGAGTGAATATCCACGATCTTTCCGTCGGATGGCCTTCGAATCTTGAATTCAACGCTGTAGCCTTTGCCCTCTTGGATAAGCCCTCTCAATGCTTCGTCGAGCAGCGTTCGATACTCTCCCAAAGGGATTTGCTGCACCGCATCGATGGACCATTCTCCCTCGCCGAGCCCGTATAGTGTTCGCGCGCCATCGGACACCCTCACCTGTTTCGTGCGAAGCAAGAACTCCCAGTGTCCGAAGTGAGCGACCTTTTCGGCTCTTTGAAGACGCTTTTCACTTTCTCGCAGGGCCTCCTCAACTTCGATCCTCTCCGAGATATCACGGCACACGCACATGATGAACTTGCGGCCTTCCCAGGTAGCCGCCGTAGAAGTGATCTCCACGTGATAGCTCGATCCATCCTTCCTCCTGTGCCGCGTGGTGAAGTGCTCACCCGAGGCGTCGACGCGTCGAACGGCCTCCTCCAGCTCGGAGCGGCTCATCAGAAGGTCCCAGTCCCACACGTAAAGGCTCGCCATCTCTTCCATGGAGTAGCCCAGCATATCCGCGAAAGCGCAGTTCGTCTCGAATACCTTGCCGTTCTGATCCAAAATGACGATCCCATCCATGGATTGGTCCATGAGAGTACGTCTGCGCACCGCCTCTTCTTTGAGAGCCAATTTGTCCTGTTTGGTCTCCGTAATATCGCGGCCAAAGCAGACGTATTGCCCTCCGGCCGCATCCAGAAACGCCGTAGAAACCTCGATGTCGAACCATGTTCCATCTTTCCTCTGATGGCGTGTCTCGAAAATCTCGAATCCTCGCTCCCTGATGCGTTGGATGCGGGAGGCGGTTTCATGAGGCTGCTCCGCCGCATCGAGGTCGCCAATCTTCATGGAAAGCAGCTCTTCTCGCGTGTAGCCGGACATCAGGCAATAGGCTGCATTCACTTCCGTCAGCCGGCCCGCTCCGTCCAAGACCCAGAAGCCATGCGGAGTCGCCTGGAAAATGGCGCGGAGGTAGCGCTCCCTTTCTCTAACCAAATCCTCCGCGCGCTTGCGCTCGGTGATGTCGGTTAACATGGCGAAGGAGCCCTGGAATCGACCCCGGGCGTCTTCGATCGCTTTAGCCGAAACCAGGGTCCAAAGCGCGGAGCCGTCCCGCCGCCTGAAGCGACGCTCGTAAACCTCGTCTACGCCCGCATGCCTTTGTTTCATCCGCTCCTTATGAAAGGGTTCATCTTCCGGATAGAAGTATTCTTCAACCTTTCTACCAATCATCTCGGAAGGCTCATAGCCGAGCATTTCGGCCATGGCTCGGTTGACGTAAGTGGTCGCGTGATTGCTGTCCATCGCCCAAACGCCTTCGTTGGAGGTGTCGACGAGAAGGCGATACCGTTCCTCGCTCTTGCGCAAGGAGTCCTCAGCCATGACCCTCCTCGCATCCCCATCCAGCTTGTCGAGAGCGAAAGAAATGTCATGCGAAACTTCCTCCAGGAGCTCGATCTCGCGCTCTTGAAAAAAACCGCCTTCGTCTATGCCCAGGTTGAGCACTCCACAAATCCGGTCTTTGAAGCGGATGGGAAATGAGCCGCAGGAATTGAAGCCAAAATGAGCGGGCGCAAATTCGGCAGGGTAAAGGCATTTCCCCCCGATGCATTCGTTGCAGAAGACAGGCTTGGCTTCCAGAATGGCTCGACCTGGATTGCCCTGTTCTTCGGGACGTCCGTCGGCGTAGAACACGGCCTGGCTCAGCAGTTCTTCCCGCCTTCCCCAATGGGCTACGGGATGGATTCTAGCCGTCTCCGGGTCGAGCCATCCGATCCAGGCGAGATTGATAGCGCCTCGCTCCACCATGATGCGGCAGATCCTTTTCAGCAGCTCATCCCGGGACTCGGCGCGCACAATGGCCTGGCTCACTTGACTCAGCACGTCGTAAAGCCGGTTCAGGCGGAGGATTTCGCGCTCGGCGCGGTGTTTATAAAGGGCGATTTCGATCGCCGACTTGAGCTCGCGTTCTTCAAAAGGCTTGAAGATATACCCATAGGGGTCGGCCAGCTTCGCCCTTTCCAGTGTCGAATCTTCGGAATAGGCCGTGAGAAAGACTACCGGCAAGTGAAATCGCCTGCGGATTTCTTCAGCGGCAGTAATTCCGTCCATCTCGCCTTGAAGGCGAATGTCCATCAAGACAAGGTCCGGGAGATGCCTTTCGACCAGCTTCAGCGCCTTTTCGGCATTGAGAGTGGACTCTACGACATGGTAGCCCATAGCCGCGACGCGCATCTCGATCTCTTTGGCCACTATGAATTCATCTTCGACCACGAGAATCCGCGCTGGCCTCATAATTCTTCCCCCCATCTCTGTGTCCCAATGCTTTTGAATTAAAAAATCGGAAGGATCTGTAGGTTGGGTTTCGCTCAACCCAACCTACGCCTGCATCGGCTTCTTATTTCAACAGCATTGTCTCTGTGTCCTCGGTATCACAACTACGAAACGCGGCGCCAAGCCATGTTAATAAAGCTGCCGGTTCCAGACTTCCTCCCCGTTGACGCGCAAGAGATGAAACCGGCTGCAGACCGGAATTGACGCCCCCGCGGGATTGAAAGCAAGGAGCAGCGGAGCGCCGTCCTCCCGGACGCTCAAGAGACAAGCTCCTCTCCTTCGGTATACTCCATCCACAGTCAGACGACAATTCTTCCGGAACTTCCGCGCGGAAAGGCATGCTTTAGGGCGTTGGAGAGAGGCTCGCTCACGATCAGCCCGCGTGATGCGGCCTGCTCCAGCGGCAGTTCGAATTAATTGTTGGCGCGCATAAGGGTTGGCGTGTCCCGTTCGCCCTGAGCTTGTCGAAGGGCGAACAGCCCCGATCATGCTTCGATACCTCAGCACGATCGGGTGGCGTATCCCAACCCTTATGCGCGCCAACAATTAATTTGCAAGATTGGCGCCTTGATCACTGAGCCACTGTCGGAAGAAGGCCGGTTCTTCTGCTTGCTCGAACTACGAAATAGGAGATGGAATGGATATCTTACATTTATCATTATCGCGAATAGGGAAGAAGATTTAAGAGTTGCATGGCCCTTGCAGGCCACGTTCTAGCGATGAGGAGGAATGGGATGCTTGCTAGACTCACCAGCATCGGGGCCAAGCTTCGCTTTCTCAGGAAATGAGCCGCCGGAACAGCGCCACGGAGAAGAGGAATGACCGATCTCAAGAATCTTGATCTGAGTTGAACCGTGGTTGATTCTCGATCCTTCGCTTGGGCGTTGAACTGATGAACGAGGACAATCGAAAGTTGGTTTGACTAGGCAAAAGCAGTTATCACGACCACATCTACATCCAAAACTCGGGATACTTCCTGGTCTTGGGAATATTGTTGACGATCAGAGCCACGGCAAGCATGATCACAGCCCCGGCGGCAACAGGAACAAGGGCATACAGGTAGCCCAGCTGGTGAACTTTTTCTCCCCCGATTACGGCAATGAGGGCCGTAGCGCCCCCCGGCGGATGAAGCGTTTTGGTGAGATGCATGGCGGCAATGGCCGTTGCAACGCCCAAAGCGGCGGCCAGCCACAAGTGTGGCGCCAACGCTTTATAAGCGGAAACGCCGATCAGAGCGGAAATGATATGTCCCCCGATGAGATTGGGAGGCTGAGCGAGAGGGCTCTTTATTGCTCCAAATATTAAGACCGCCGAAGCTCCGAAGGAGCCGATGATGAGAATGAGATCCGTCCCTTCAAAATAACGGTCGTTCAGATATCCAACCGCCGCTATTCCAAGGAGGCTTCCCATCCAGGACCAGCCGACCTCGGACAACTTTACGCGAGGTGGGCTCTGCGCACTTCCTTTCATTTTTCTGAAGTATTCCACGAACACGTTCCGCTCCTCAAGGTTGCATTCACAATGTCGTTCCGCGCCAGTATGCCCAGAAGCCTGCCATCTGAGTCCGTGACCGGCAGGCGGTTGATCTTCCTTTCCGTAAGAAGCCCGGTTATCTCCAGGAGGGGAGTATCCGCGGACACTGTTACGGCAGGAGAAGACATGATTTCCTTTACGGACAGGCTTCGAGCCGGAAGGGCTAGGTTTCCGCCCTCCTGCAGACATCGGGTCACAATGAGCATGAAGTTCACCCTTTCTTTAAATCCAAGCTGAGACAGGATGTCTTTCTCCGATACGACTCCGACCACCTTGCGACCTTCATCGATCACTGGGGCGCCCGATACGCCATTATCGCCCAGGATCTGAGCCGCCTCCATCAATGGCGTTTCCGGCAAGACATGAACCACTTGCTCTTTCATGATATCCCTGGCCTTCATCGAACGGGCAAAACGCTCCATCGAGCGCCTGTAGGCGATGCAGTAAAGCTCCTTGAAATCTCCCAAAGTGATGTCGATGTATCCGGGAATAGCCTTCATGGCCTCGAAGATGTCCTCCTCGGTAAGCCCTACACCCAATAAGGAGATATCCGTGTCTGTGTATTTTCGATCGATTCCCATTTTTTTCCCCTTGTGATTGCTCCGGCTGCGGGGCCAAAAAGTTGACTAGCAACCAGCCCGTTATTTCGTCATTCAAGATAGCTGCTCTTTTCGAGAAATCATTTGACCTGTGTCAAATTTGCTTTTTTTATTTCACATCTCTTTGCTCTCGCCAAGCACTTCAGTCTGGTTTTGCATGAGCGACGCAGTCCTCGGGTCTTCCAGCCGCACTCATGTTTTGGACGATGGTAGAAGACGGAGGCGGCGGAGCGCCCGGCAGAAGACTTGAAAAGGAGAATACGGACAGGACTTGAAGGAATGAAGAGGGATCGAATGGGCCGTGGAAGACACGGACTGGCGTTCGGATGCTGAAGTCGCATACGCAATATTCTTTCTTGACAGAATGACCTTTCGGTCTTAATTAACTGAATAGCAATTCAGTTGATGGGTGGGAAAATGAGCATCGAGAAGTTGAAGACCGAGGTTCGTAGGGATCAGATTGCCC
The DNA here is from genome assembly GCA_964578835.1 of uncultured Syntrophobacteraceae bacterium. Lineage (GTDB taxonomy): Bacteria > Desulfobacterota > Syntrophobacteria > Syntrophobacterales > Syntrophobacteraceae > CAZOEL01. The sequence goes on from CAZOEL010000008.1 coordinate 79,429, forward strand.
GGGCTGCTTTGAGCCTCATCGCAAGCCAGGGCATGAGCGAGCTCAAGATCGCCGGGCTCTCACGCCGGGTGGGAGTGGCCCCGTCAGCCATCTATCACCACTTCAGGAACAAAGAAGAGGTAGTCGACGCCGTCTTGGCTCTTTTGGAAAAAAGATTCCTTGGCAACGTGAAAACAGCAATCGAGAAGTCTCACGATCCTCTGGCGCAGCTAAAAGAAATTCTGTTCCTCCATGTCAAACTGATTCTCGAGCACAGCGCGCTGCCGAGAATCCTCTTTTCCGAAGAAATCTACGGGGGAAAACCTGAAAGAAAGGCGAAGCTCAACGCTATTGTCATGAATTATCTCGATGAAGTCGCGCGAGTCATTCGGGAAGGTCAGCAGCAGAACCGCATCCGCTCAGATATTCAGCCATCGACACTGTCGGTTATGTTCCTCGGCCTCGTGCAACCGACGGCCATTCTGTGGCATTTGAGCGACGGGACATTCGATGCGGCTAAGCAGGTGGAGAAGGCATGGCCCGTTTTTTGTGAAACCATAGTTGCTCGCTAAAAAACATATGAATCTGCGTTCGGTTGATCCGGACAATCAAAAAGGAAGAAAGTTATGAAGAAAGTCAATCTTTATGAGGCGAACGGTTTCGATGAGAAAGCGTTCAAAAACCTTCTCGTACACGATTCACCCTACTTTAAAATCCTCAACTTCAATTTCAAGGCGGGACAGGAGCTTCCCGTCCATTCGCACGACATCGAAGGGGAAGTGAGCCTGGTCGTGATCGAAGGAGAAGGGGAATTCCTGGGAGAAGATGGAGCGTCAATCCCTGCAAGGGCAGGGGACGTGCTTGTCTCGGAAATCGCCGAGCCTCACGGGCTGAGGGCAAAGACCGATCTTCGCCTCCTCGTCGCCATCGCCCCGCCCATCTGATGCGGGTCGCCCTGTGAAACGCCGGCGCCGCTCGGCGGAGCCCCAAGGGCATTTTGAAGAGATGCTGGATGTTTGATCCCGGCGCCGGATGCTTGACAAGCACCGCGCAGGCATGAGTGCGGAAGCATTTTCCGGCCCCGGGATCAAGCAATTTGTTTTCGTAGCAGGAAGCTTGTCAGAGCGTCCTTCATGCATGCATATTTCTGGCGCTACAGTGTAGGAAGACTGTTGTTCCTGCTTCTATGAGGCTCCATTAAGACAAAGGCTATGCACGTCATTCCGGCGATCTTCGAGCCGGAATCCCACCGACGCGGGAAGCGCTGACATGGATTCCGGCTGAAAAAATGCCGGAATGAAAAACCAGAAGTTCGAAGCTCCTACAAAATGCACCCATGCGACAAGTTGCAGTCCAAACGCGCACAGCGCTCGATATTAAGGTCTTTAACTGGAACTCCGGTCAGCACAAATTAGCCGCGAAAAGACAAATTTCTCTCTTGCAAATCTCGAAAGATAGTTGTATATAGTTATTCGTTTCTGGGGGTAAGAGTAAATAACGCTGAAAGTTCGGGCCGTTAGCTCAATAGGTAGAGCAGCTGACTCTTAATCAGGAGGTTTGGGGTTCGATTCCCTAACGGCCCACTAAGAAAATCAAGGGGTTACGGTCGAAGAGGCTGTGGCCCCTTTCTCGTTCGAGGTTGGTTTTGCCGAAAATCCCTTTTACCCATTCCTATTGTTTTCTACCCTATGCCTTTTGCGGAGGAGATTATTCAGGCTCGCTCCGTTCTTTGTCCCGGTTACATTCTTCACATACGTCGTGTAATTCTTGAAGATCATCTGGATGTCGCAACGCCCTGTAACTCAAGCAATCCAGTTGAGGTCCCGGCACAGCCCCCCACGCGAAATCCTCAAAAAAGACCTGATCGGAAGTGAGCTTGAGCCCGTATGTTTCTCTTTCCAATTGTTCAAAGAACTCCCGCCTTTTGCTGTGCGGGAAAGAGTCTGCAAACCTGAAGGCGCCCTCTTTAATCCGGGGTGGCTCTTCCATGACGGGAGCAAGATCTTCCAATTGATTCCGATACGGAAGGAGCAGCTTTAGTATCTTTCCGGCTGATTATTTTTCCGCCATGCCCGGGCGAAACACCACCCGGGCTCACTAACTTAGAAAAGTTCGCCTATTTGAGGTTTGCCTTCTCTTTGTATAAATCCATCCAGCCCTGAAGCACATCTATGTTCTTCTGCAATCCTTCAACCCCTGCCGATCTTGCTGCCTTCAGATCCCTCAAGAGCGCGCCATAGGGGGCTGCAAGCTCTTTTTCCATGGGGAGTACTATTGCTGTCTGATCCTCGACCCTTTTCACAAAGAAGCTCTTAAACACCTTCAGAGCATCGCCTTCGTTCTCGAACACAACAGCTGTGAGGCTGCCAACATCGAGGTCTCGAACCGGTACCGGATCGATCGATTGGCATCTGAGTGCGCCAACTCCGGAGAACCGGCCTTCCATAAGGCAGAGCTCACCGCCCCTCACGGCGAAGAAATACCTCACCGGAAGGGAGACGTATAGATAGGAAAGCAACATAACGATCAACAAAAAAGGTATTAGCCAGATAATCCTTCTCCCCAAAAGACGCTCTTGGTTGATCAACTTGGGTGATAGATCTTCCATTTCACTCTCCTTATTCTGATTGTCTCTCTATACAAAACCACCAAGAAGACGAGCATTTATCATACCCACTGCCGTAGCTCCGCGCAACTAGATCTTCCTACATTCCGTATTCTTCTCCTCTCCATCGAAAAGACTCAGATATCTTGTCACACGAAACCTCCTCTGAGATGAATGATGCATGAGCTATTTATCGAGGCTTGAACGCCGTCTTTCATATCGGGATAAAGAAGGCGGAGCTTGAATCAAAACCGATTTGCGCTTGCATCCGGCATTTACGATGAAAGTAAAATATGGCAATAGCGCAAAACTCACCCGGCTGAGCCCTTTTTGAACCACGAAAAACACGAAAGACACGAAAAGTATGATCAACAATTGGAAAGAGAGGCATTCCGCTTTATGAAATTTCGTGCTTTTCGTGGTCTATAGAAAAGGTGACTTTTCCGTTATTGCCTAAATACTATAACCTTCAGGCGTTTCATGCTCTCCGGATCGGGTTGTGCGTCAAGGTCGATCAGGGAATGCTTACAGTCGAGGAGGCGACGAAGATCTTCGAGAGGGCGCGCTTGGCGCTGCTGGAAAAGAAGGCGGCTGAGGAGGAATCGGAAGCGATGCTCTGGGAGCGCCCCCAAAATAATCGAAAGCCGGGCTACTACACCCGGCTTGAGCGCACACCAGCGTTTGTTCCCCCCTTTTTTCTTCTAATTGGGGCTCGCTGATTGAGCGAAATTGATCTTCCCCGATGGATCGTTTGACGGAACGTATTCCCGTGTTTCTAACCTGGAGTCATCATCGATGCAGCAATCAAATTCCTGCGAGCTCACGTAATTTGGGTCACTAAGACAATCCATGGGACAAAGGCGCCTACGACCCTCATCATCTTTAGCCCATACCCATGGGTTTGTATCGGAAGTCATGATTACGCCTCCCTTTATTGGTTTCCCTATCAACACAAAAACTAAATGGCCACGAAGAGACGGAATCGTTGTGAGCTTACGTCTTGCAACGGATTTCTTCGCTATATCGCATTCCACACATTGATTTGCAGGGAAAAAATCTCAGCCCAATATGGTCATCGCGTCTCAGGCCATCCAAAGCCTCTGTCAATAATCTTTTCAATATAATAGGATCTTATGTAACAAATGACAAGTTATTATCTTTAAAGAAGGTATTTAAGGATGGTGAAAAAAGGCTGTCCTCTCATCAAAACAAGAAGAAGCCTCAGGGCTACAGCGATGATGATGGCCCTGAGGCAGGATTAGACCATGAAGTTGCAGGATTCAGAAGAAATCGCAGTTAAAGCCAATCGTGAGGTGGTGGACACCTTACGCCAGGACTCATTTTGTTATCGGCTTGAGAGAATCAGGTGTGGGAGAGAAAAATGCAGATGCGCCAGAGGACAATTGCATGGACCCTACTGGTATGTGTATTATCGGGAGAATGGGCGATTGAAGTCTGAATACCTGGGAAGAATGCTCCCGCCATTTCATCCAGCGCTAACGGAATATTCAGATCGGCTCCACCGAAGAAACGAGGAAGAGAGGAAAAAGATCCGCAGCTTGGTAGAAGAGTCGCAACTGTTGCGGTTACAATCAGGTCTGCATCGAGCAAAATTAAAGCGTCTGAGCGTTGACCAGCGTACATATGATTGGCATGATATCCCTCCGACTTAATTCATCCAGATTTCTTTCGCCACTGAACCCCTACAGCAGGATAAATCTTCAGGCGAGCACCTTTTGGAGCTCTATGGACTTTGCCTGTACTTCAGCAGGATGGAAATGGAAGAGGACGTTCCTCAGGGAGTCGCTCTATCGCCTCTTGATTTGATGGATGGTTAGTTGCAGTGGCTCCGCTGCACTGTGGGGGTGGGAAAAGAGTTGATAGAGAGGCCGTTCAGCAGAATTATGCGTGTGCGACATTTCCATCATCGGGACGATGCTGGAGATGAATTCTGGCGAATGCGCTCCCTGCTGAGCATCAACCTATCGGTATCTTATGCTCCCTCCTCTGAACACGATTCAACAGTGTGTGGCAAATTTGGATTATCTGTTTTGCGCGGGTGAGCGTCGCAAAGGAAATGGGCGGCCAGAGGCGAGCCGCCCTGGGAACAACAGCAAAGCGTGATGGTGATTAGGGGAGCTTATTCGTTGTAGCCACAACCCACGATCAAGCCCGATTTGGTTTTTCGGGAATAGGTGCACTTATTTGCACCCGCCCATTCATATCTTACATAGGCGCCATCCGGTGTCCCCTTAACCACTTCATTGTAAACGATCTCGGCCTTTTCCTTGAGATTCTGACCTACAAGCGTCGGATGAACAATTAGCTTACCGTTCCCTTCCATGATGAACACATACGGATCTTTCTGGGCCGCGTCTGCGAAATTTTCAGCCTTCTTGCCACCGTCCATGGCGACGACAATTTCATCCACTTGCTTTTTGACCAAGTCTTTCATGGGGCCTCCTTTTGGTTATGAGATGGACAGCTACTCCTCTTGCTCATACTGCAACCGCCAACTAGTATGAAGCTTTCAATAGGGGCCGCGGAGATTCCAATGCAAATTCAAAAAGGAGAGGGAGCAAAAGTGGATGGAGGTCGAAGCCGAGAGAGGCAACCGTACGGATGCCGTTTACGATTTGGAGTGGCGGCTGGAGTATTGAATCGCCAGAGGCCGATCCCTGGTTTGGGATCGCCTTTGGTTGTTGCCAGCTGCAAACCTTGTTTTTTAAGATACCAGCACAAAGGACGAAGTGCAAGAAAAACCGCAAGCTGTTCCACTGTGAGCGTGAATTGGAAGCTGCGCCATAAAGACGTGCTTTCCCAAATTGAGGTTAGCCGTTTGTCGCCTTCTTCACGAAGCGCAAAGAGCCCATTCGAGTGTTGCTGCATCCTCATTCGTTTTGGCTTTGGACGGGAAATCGAAGACGTACCGCCTAAAGGACAATCAGAATGACCATGCTGAGCTAATCTATACTGTAAACGGGTCTGATTTGGACTTCCATATGACGTTTTGGGAGCGCGGGCGTCCCGCCCGCGGATGAGGCGGCCAGGATGGCCGCGCTCCAGGAAAACTCCATTTTTCATGCGTCCTCAGTATAGCTTGAGCAGATTGGCTGGAATGGGTCCTATAGAAAATGTTCTCTCAGCCATACTGAGACAGTAAGCATCTCACAAAGTAACTTCCTCAACCTCTCTTCCCAGTTCACCATTGTCATTCCAGCCGGTTTTGGCGAAAATGACAATCAGAGGCGCACTACGAAATTGAGCGGCTGGTGAGTTGCTTTCCGGAAATCACCTTATGAGCGGCGCCGGACTTATAATCGACATTTTGGCTCCTGGGCGGCTCACAACAAAAAGAAATCCGACCGAAGATTTTAGATCGCGTGTGGACTTGGACAAACCCAAATAAACAGCTCACGGGGGTGCGCTAAAGTGCTTGGATCGATTGCAGGCGACATCATCGGCTCTGTCTACGAACACCGACCGATTAAAACAATGGAATTTCCTCTGTTTCAGAGTCGCTCTCGTTTTACGGACGATTCGGTGCTCACGGTTGCCACCGCCTGCTCCATTCTGGAAAAGGCGGACTATGCGGCAACCCTCAAGGCCTTTGGATGCAAATACCCGAATGCGGGTTACGGAGCCGCCTTTTTCAATTGGCTATTCTCACCTGAGAGCCGGCCTTATAACAGTTGGGGCAATGGTGCGGCAATGCGTGTGAGCCCCGTTGGATTCGCCTTTGAGACTCTCGAAGAAGTGTTGATGGAGGCGGAGAAGAGCGCTAGAGTTTCTCACGATCACCCCGAAGGGATCAAAGGAGCGCAGGCGACGGCGCTGGCCGTCTTTCTCGCCCGCACGGGATCAGACAAAGATGAAATCCGAAGTGAGATTACTCGGCGATTCGGCTACGATCTCAACCGCAGGGTCGATGAGATCAGGCCTCAATACAGTTTTGACATTTCCTGTCAGGGGACAGTGCCGGAAGCCATCATCGCTTTTCTCGAATCAACGGATTATGAGGATGCTGTAAGAATGGCCGTCTCCCTGGGAGGAGACAGCGACACGCTGGCCTGTATTACGGGCGGAATCGCTCATGCCTTCTACAAAGAGATCCCGCAAGGGATTGTTTCTGAAGTACGAGGAAGGCTTCCGGACGAGCTCTTGCAGATAATGGACAGGTTCACTGCTCTCTACCCTCTGCAGTAAAATCTACGGAACATAAGACCCAGTTGCTCAGGATCTTTCCGTCTTCAGTTCAAGCGTTTGTGGATCGCAGCGCGGCGGTTTTCATTCCATGCATTGGACCATGAGCCGCCATTGCGCAGAATTGATCCCCCTCAGCCGTCGCCACGGCGAAAGCCGGGAGCCGGAGAGCTTCAACGGACTGGATTCCGGCGTTGCTCCGGAATTATGAGATGTTGCGCTCCTTCAGATCTGCCCCATTGCGACTTTCTTTGCGACGCTATGTCACGTTCAATAACGATCAATTGAATCTTGCCCGCTCTCCTTCGTTTGGATTTGGCCCCTAATTCACGGGACTTCTCGGGCGGCAGTGGCTCAGAACCTATTGAGAAGCTTCAATGGAATCTCAAGGCGTGGGTGTCTATCTGCAAAAGGCTAAAACCGGGGAAAGCGCTGGACGATAAGGAGGTATCGTCCAGCGCCCTAGAAAGAGATGTGTGATGTTATTGGACCGTGCCCGTCAATCCGAGGTAATCGTCGAATGTGGGTTCTCCATCCACATCGATAGCGAAGAGCCTCGGGTTCTTGAATTGGACAAAATCGCCCAGCGTGAGTCCCTGAATGCACGCAGGCGGTGTGAACCGATTGGCGTTCTGAAGGACAATGTCAATTGTTTGATCCTGTCCGGAGGTATTCGCCAACAGATCGTCATCCCCTGCCGTGGCGGCGCCGCCGCATACCACCCCAAGACTGCGGATGGTTGGCTGAACGGAGTCGATGCGGGTGAGGAATCCCGGAATACCGCCCTCGCAGACGTCGACACAGGTCCCGCCGACTGAAGCGCACTGGCTGTTGTTGGAACAGAGCACGGATTTGTCATTTTCACAATACTTGGTCGCCAGTTGCATCGCTGTCTCGAGGTTGAGATCGAGACATGCTCCAAAGAACGAGCAATCTCCGATCACCGGAGCCCCTTCCGCCAGACACTTGTGGGTGCTGCTGAGATCTCCGTTGAGCTGACCGTCGCCGTCTCTGTCAACCACCAGGGCTACGGACATATCATTCAAGCGGAGCACCGTTTCCACGAAACTCGTGGCGTCGTTATCCTGGATCAAAAGCCTTGGTGGAATATCCTGGCGCATACAGAACAGGAGCGGCTGATTCGCCGAGATATTAATCGCATTGAGTTTGGTCTCGGTCGCTTTGCATACAAGTCTCTGAGCAAGGGGCAGAACGTTACAGTCCTGGCCCTTGAAGGCCTGGCAAGCGCCCTTGGCGATGCCTGTTTTCAAAAGATTCTCTTGACAGAAGCCGCCGCTGCAATCAGAGCCTGTCTTGCAGGAAATGCTCGAGTCGTTGCTGCACTCCCCAACGACGATGTCATCACAAGAGGCGGGAAGAAGGTCGCCGAGCGTTTTACCCGTGGATTGACAGCCGGTTTTCAATTTGCCCGACATGGCAAGACTGGCAAACATCTGATTGAAGGTGTCGTCAGCAAGAGCGACAAATACTTCGTCGGCGTTCGGCACAGGCATTGCCGGAATCCCCGCCGGCGTCAGCACGGCCCCGGGGGTTGGCTCCACTTCCGGATCTACACTGAGCGTTTCAAATTTACCCTTGAGACCAGCAACGAGACCCTGAGGCGTGATCTGCACACTGCTCATTATACCTTCGAGCTTTTGCTCAAATTCCTTGACCTTCTGCTCGTCAATTTTGATTTCTTTCAATTTGATCGGATCAGGCTGGGAAGATCCCAGATCTGCTTCGAAATTGACGTCTATGGTCATTCCAAATCCAAGCACCGGAATGAGCCTGTCGCCGGCAATGCCATTGACGATGAAGGCGATGGGAGAGAGCAGGATGTCACAGAGCGTGGAGAGGCATCCGATGGAGACATTGATATTTCCAGTAGGCGGCTCCGATGCGACGGGCTGGACAAAGATCGGGTTCGAGGGCGGTTCGTTTCCAAGCAGTTGCTGCTCTGTGATTTCGAATTCCACCCGCGCGCCCGAAAGAACGGCATGGGTGCTGCCTGAGACGGTGGTCTTGGAGATACAGATATCGAAGACCGGATCGCCGACTCTGCAATATCCGTTCACTCCCAGGGAGACGTCGACTGTGGGCAGGTTCATGACCACTTTAATCTTTCCATCCTCAAAGGTAATGGGACACGACACCTCGTTGGCATTTGCGGTGAAGCCGGTAATGCGCGTGATGACAGTGGGATCGCAAGAACAAACACTGACCTCCACTTTTCTACGATCCACTTCCTGGTTGATGATATTGGCCGAAAGGTTGTTGACGAACTGCTGAGCAGCCGCTTTAGCACGCTCGTTGAAAAGCTTCTGAATGGCATCCTTGCTCAATCCGACCACAAAGGCGTTGTCAATCTCTGTCACAGCCTCCTTGCCGGCCTCCAGGATCTTTCCCACGAGCGCTTCCTTGAGCGAAGCCTGCAGTCCTGCCTCAACTTCCGGGAGCGATACGTTTCCAATAGCAAACATCTTCGAGTCAAAGGAGCGATTGCCGAGATCGTCCGTTACCCTTGCAGATAGTCTGTTCGACCCCAAATCGAAGGTGTTGAGCGGCGCGTTTCCGGTGGAGACATCCTGAGCCAGATTCGTCAAACCCACCGAGGTGATGATGGGTACGTCGTAACGGTTTCCGGAGCTCTCACCGTCTCCGGGCGTGAAGGTTTGCCCGCTGAGCCCAACTCCCTTGCCATTGATCGACACCTCGGAAATTTCCCGGCCGCTGCACGCCAGACCCGTAACCTGAACCGGCGCACTCGCCAGAACCTCGAACTGCTCCGGAGAATCGATCAGTATGGATAGACCGCTGGAGGATCCTTTATCCGTCAGATCATCGGAGAGGCACTGCTCGTCAGGACTGGTGGGGAATGAGCCAGGCCGCTTGCGACCGAGGACTGAAAAAATGTGCTCGCCGCACCCGAGATTGGACAACCGCATGTTCAGGGAGTTCATCCCCGGCAGCCAGACCGAAGAAGACTGAACCCAAAGGTCAGTGATTTGGACCGGTCGATCGTTGATCTGAATGACTCCACTGCAGGGGGTAGCCCATGTGCAGGTGGAAGGTTTGGATATTCCAAGAGCAGAGAAGATTTCAACGCCATCGACCTTCACGGCGATATTTCTCGAATCCACAAGCGGCATGGCCACCAAGACGCGTGTGTCATCGCCCTCGGATTCGGCAACCACCTTCCCCTGGGGCTCCAGCACCTGTAGATACGGTATATTGGAGCAGAACGCCTGCTGTTTTGTCTTGCCGTCATCGAGAGTGACGCGCAGCATGGGGACTGGAGCAAAGACGGTATGCTGCGATCCCGTGGAGCGAACAACCCAGTCCTCCGGCCGGACACGGCTGGCAAGGCGAGCTAGATCTCCGTTCTTGACAGGGATGGACGCCAGAGTGTTGCCTTGTTCATCCAGCGCAAAGAGCTCGCTCGTCAGAACGGCATTGGGGTTCTTTTCAAGATCGGCGTTGGTGGCGAAGAGAATGCGGTGTAGTCCCACGCAACTCGACCACCCATCCCGCCACCTGCCTTGATAGTAGGGAAGGGCGCATACAACGGCAAAATCGGAAGAGCTGCAATCGGGGTCATCCGCATCGACGAACCCGTCGCAATCATTGTCTATCCCATCCTGGCAGGTGGCGCCCGAAGGTCCTTCCGTCCCGCTCAGAGAAGGCGTTGCGCTGCAGAGGACTGTCTTTCCATCGGGACTGCAGACGACCGTCCCTTCACTCTCACACTGCCCGTAGCCGGCGGAGCAACTCTCTCCAAGTCCTTGAAAATCCTCGTCAATAAGACCGTCGCCGTCGTTGTCCAGGCCATCACACTTCTCTGCAGTCTGGCAGCCCGGATCCTCAGCGTCGACATAACCATCACAATCATTGTCTATGCCATCGACACAGCTACCGGTTCCCGGGGTGTTTTCAGGCCTGGATGGTCCGGGTGATGCGCTGCATCCCGCTTTTGTTGGGCTGGAACAGATTACAAGACCTTGACGGGCGCAAGCGCCCTCACCGACCGTGCACTCCTGGCCCACGTTGAAACCATTATCCACGATACCGTCGTAATCATCATCGAGCCCGTTACACTGCTCGATTGCTACGATACAATCGGGGTCGGCAATATCGATCAGAGTGTCGCAATCATTGTCAAGCTCGTCATGGCACGCATCGGTGTAGGCGAGCTCGGGAACGGGCGAGTCAAGCTCCCCTTCCGGCGTGACGCATATCGCGCCTGTGCCGTCGCTCTTGCATTCGAGCACCGATTTGGTCAAACAACAGGGAGATTCCGGGGACGCTTCGGTGCAACCGGCCGGCCGGCCAATGGAGCACTCGGAGCCGGCATTGAAATCGATGCTGCCGTCACAATCGTTGTCCACCTTGTCACCGCAGAACTCGGCAGCTCCGGGGTGGATGCTCGAATTAGCGTCGTTACAGTCCCCGCAGAGCTTGCCTTGGGGCACCGTGCAGCCGCCGCTGCAAACGACATAACCATCCTTATCATTATCCGGGCAGTCGGCAGCGCGGACAGTTACGGCTGACAAGAACACATCCAGTAGCCCGCTACGCCGCTCGACTGCTACGATACAATCGGGATCGGCAATATCGATGAGAGTATCGCAGTCGTTGTCGATACCGTCATGGCACGCATCGGTGTAGGCGAGCTCGGGAACGGGCGAGTCAAGCTCCCCTTCCGGCGTGACGCATATCGCGCCTGTGCCGTCGCTCTTGCATTCGAGCACCGATTTGGTCAAACAACAGGGAGATTCCGGGGACGCTTCGGTGCAACCGGCCGGCCGGCCAATGGAGCACTCGGAGCCGGCATTGAAATCGATGCTGCCGTCACAATCGTTGTCCACCTTGTCACCGCAGAACTCGGCAGCTCCGGGGTGGATGCTCGAATCAGCGTCGTTACAATCCCCGCGAAGTTTGCCCTGCGGCACCGTGCAGCCGCCGCTGTAAACGATATAACCATCCTTATCATTATCCGGGCAGTCGGCAGCGTAAACAGTCGATGCCGGCTCGACCACGATGGCGAAACCGACGAGAACAGCGAGTGTGAGATACATCCACAAGCCGCTCCTGCCCGGGTTCCCTATGCGGGACCGTTTTTTGTTTATTTGAGGCGATTTCATGATTCCTCCTTGCACTCATATCAAAAATCGATTCTCTGGCGTTCCGGGAAATAATCCGAGCCCCAGAGGTAGGAGCGGAGTCCAGGTAATGTGGGAAAAATAATCGAAGATATCTACTAGTGAGCGGCGAGAGTCCTTGAGCGGTAGCTGCCCGTCGCCACTACTGCAAGAGCGGCTCTCACAATCTTAGAACAGGCACAAAAAATTGCCGCGATGAAGCAGAAACCTGCGCGCACCAAAGAGTCACAGTCTTCTATGCTTTCATTGAGGGCCGTAATCTCGGTTTCCCACTTGCCCTTCCGCCTCTACGATTGTGATGAGGATAGAGCCATGACTTTTTCGGCTACCCTGCACAGGCGTGGAAGAGCAGGTGGGAAATAGAAAATAGTCAGGATGCCCGGCTGGCGCCTAATCTTCCGGGATGTTATTGTCAACAGTATCGTTAGGGGCGTTCAATCGTATGTTATTGCCGCGCAGAGTGAGGAAACCGTCGTTGTTCCATATGCCGCCGCCGTCGGTAGCGTTGTTGTACATGATTGTCGAACTGGAGACGCTCATCCAGTCGCTGTCTCCGTTCCAGATGCCTCCGCCGAATTCTGCCGCCGTATTGTAGCGCATTCGCGCTCGCTTGATGGTCATCATGGAATCGTCGTTGGATACGGCGCCACCGTTTTCATAGGCATTGTTCCACTCGAACACGCCTTGACTGATCGACACCACGGAGTCTTCATCATTTTCAATGGCTCCTCCGTCCCTGCCTGCAGCATTGTAAGTGAAATTACAGTTCGTGAAGAGCATGATGCCGTCACTAATGTTGTCGACGGCTCCGCCGTCACACTGAGCGATATTTCCAGAGAAATTGACCGCTGTGAGCATGACGATCCCGCCCCGGTTCAAAATGGCGCCGCCATCCCCTCTGTCGGTTGGCTCGATCACAGGGCATTCGAAAGCGATTCCCTGATCGTTATCGCCTCTCTTGCTGCGGATAACGGTTCCGTTCCTCAGGATCAGGTTCTTCATCACCACCACGCTACTGCCGTGGATGTCAAAAATCCGATCTTTCATTTGAGCGGCGTCAATGACGGTTAGCGGCGCTCCACTTTTTTCGTCCGCGACTCCTTCAATGGTGAGCTTGTCGACAATGTCGAGATCTCCCAGAGCGCCTTTTTGTTCAGTTGAGACTCCCCCCCAAGATAGGGGGTAGGTTACGCCGCGGAGCGTGATGATATCGGCTCCCGGGAACGCGTTGGCCTCCATGATCGCAGCGCGCAAGGTGCAACCGAACAACCCTTTTTCTGTCGCTTTGCAGATCCCGTCTCCCGGGTTCAGATCCGGCAGATCGCTCCGGTTGTTCACAACAAAGGTCCTCGCGTCCGAAACTGAGGGCGAGACAACCGTGGCCACACCGACCAGTGCAAACGTGATCGCGCAAACGAAGCCTATACCTTTGAATCTTGATTCTTTTCCCCTCGATAGCATCTTGATTCTCCTTTTATTCTAGTTGGTTGAAGCTTCTTGGACGACCCCGGGGACAATTGGCAGGCATGCCCCCTCATACAGCTTCACGCTGAACTCGCAGAATTGTACCAGCGAGGATATTTTTCACTTTAAACGCTTGACAGAGATGCACAGTTCATCACACCGAGCTGCGCTGGCAAGCGACCTTATCAATCATTGGGAAAAGAAAATGCGGAAACTCACCTGTGGTCCGGTTTGGGGGAATCGATCGCTGGGCGATTGGCCGAAACTCACAGGAGATGGGAAAAAACAATATTTATTGGAAGATTAATAAAACTCCACCACTCCGGAAAAAACGCTAGCATGGGTAAAGAATTGAGTCAAGAAAATTTCCTCAGATGCCGATAATATTAATTTGCCTCATGAGGGCGGCGATCCAACTATGCCCGGGGACATAATCCGGCATAGGGGCTCATTGGCTGAAAGGGGGTAAAAGGGTAGCCGCGAAGCCCCAAAGTATAGTAATGGTATTACGCTCCTTTGGGGCTTACATTCTACACCCTTTTTACAAATGCGCCCGCGAGATATCCGCTCGGGCTGCGGCGCCGGCGATCCGCGCCAGGGTGGAGACATCGCAGGAAAGACCTCTACGCTCGAGCAACTCGATTGCCTCCTGATGGCTTCCCACCTATAGGGTGCGAAGAGCTATCTCGCTTCTTGTGGCCGGGCTCACCCGGCTACGTATTCCAAGAGCCTCGAGTACGGGATAGATGCCAGACCCCTTCTTTTGTCTTTTCTATCGTTTTCGGCCGCGCTTCCTTCGTGGTCTTCTCTCAGATATGGGGTCTTCGCCACTATCCGAGTACCTCCCTGAAAAAGCAAGGATGTCTCCCCGAGTCCCTTACTGATGAGCGGATGAGGACTGTTGATTCTTGCTCTCTCGCAGTGGGATTAAGTGTGGCGCCACATAAACATGATATTCCGGGGATGTGGAAGAAAAGATGCCGGTTTTGTAGTGGTTAATGGCTTCAGTCGCGTGAACAGCCTCTTTTCATTCCCCGCCTATGATATTGCGTCTGTCATAGATATGTGTCATAATCTTTGTGCGTAATTTCTCATAGGATGTCTTGAAGTGGGTTGAGAGTTTTAAGATACTCTAAATTCAACATTTATGCCTTCGCTCAAGGCGCAGGCGGCGGCTCTGAACGAGAGTATCAAGGATTGCATATGGGGCTCTTTGGAATGGACAAGGAATCGGTTGCCGAGCATCTTCCGAGGACGGCCAAGGGTTTTTTGGTTTCCAAACGTTGCGATGATTGCGGCGTTAAGACGAGCATAGCGCTTGATGACGGAGAAAAGTGCACTTTGAAGTGTTCGCGATGTGGAAGGGAATATAATTTCTACCATTCTGTTAAATTAGCGCACACTTATTAGTTTTATCGGCTGCGGCCATTCTCGGGCGGTTCTTTCCCGAACACTGCACGCATTCCGCTTTCAGGCGCCTTTCCGCTCACGTATTCACGGGCTTGTCGTTCTTAGCGCCGCCACTTATATTCGCCTGGAAAAGACTGCGCGCCTTCGCTTCCAGAATCATGATTTCGGGTTTTCCGTGCAACCCGTTTTGAGAGGAGACTGCCATGACGGCGACCGACCAGGGGAAGGAGCCGGTTATAATATTTCCGGACGACCTTGAAGCCTACATGAAAGATCATACGGAGGGAAGCTACGCTCTGATCGATGTGCGGCAGCCTTTCGAATATGAAGAAGGGCATCTGCCCGGAGCAAAATTGACGCCGCTTCCTCAGCTTGTTCAGTCGATAGCGGATCTGGACCCTGCAAAACCCACAATACTTTATTGCGCCGTCGGAGGGCGCAGTCGAATGGCTGCGCGCCTCTTAGCGCAAAGCGGCTTTCAAGAAGTTTACAACCTGCAGGGGGGCATCGAAGCCTGGGAGTCTCAAACAGCGACAGGTCCCGTGGATTTCCACCTCAACTTCATCAAAGGGGATGAAGCTCCTGAAAAAGTCGTGGCGCTTGCTTACGGAATGGAAGAAGGGCTCAAGCGCTTTCATGAAGCGGTGAAGGCGCGGACGGAGGACGCCGATTTCATTAAGGTTTTGGATCAGCTCATAAGAGCTGAGGAGATCCATGAAAGGACTCTATTGGAATTATACGAGACGATGGTTGGAAGCGCGGCGGAGCCCGAGGCTGTTCGCCTGGTCTCGGAAGCCGGCGTCATGGAAGGAGGCATGCAGATTGACCGGTTCATGAAAGATAACGAGAAATACATGACCAGCGTATCTGGGTACCTGAATCTTGCCATGATGATGGAAGCTCAAGCTTTGGATCTCTACCTGCGCATGGCGTCTGAGAGTAAGAATGAAATCTCGAAGAAGATTTTGCTCAAGATAGGCGATGAGGAAAAGGGCCACCTCGTTCTTCTCGGACGTTTGTTTGATCAAAAAGCCGGTAAATAGAATCAAGAAATTGGGACGCTAGTAGCCCCGCCTGCAAGCATGTTGTCGTTTTCGGGGTCGATCTGCTGGATTCCCGCAAGGATGGGAATCCAGCGGACGAATGTATCTCTGCTCAAGTGTTTCCCGAAATGGCGTGCGATTCCACTCGTCGGAATCACCCCCGAATGGCTGCCTTGAAAAAAAATTTATTTTGGCGGCAATCCTCTCACTTCTTCTTCAAAGCTCTCTTTAAAATCCTCAATTGATGCGTTACATTCCAATCCCTGTTTCGCCGGGAAGAGTGTTTCCGCCGATAACCGGTAGTCGCTGGATAGCGCGTGAGTTAAAATAGAACAACTACTTGATACAATGGGTAATTCCAATATCAGAGGTAAAGGAGCGCTGTTTCATTGAGCATGGATACTCATATTCGCCTGCGTGGAGCCCGCCAGCATAATCTCAAGAATATCGATCTCGATTTGCCCCTCTACAAGCTTATCGCCATAAGCGGCGTCAGCGGTTCCGGCAAGTCGAGCCTTGCGCTCCATACGCTCTATGCGGAAGGCCAGAGGCGTTATGTGGAGACCTTCTCCCCGTACGCGCGTCAGTTTTTAGAAAGAATGGACCCGCCTCAGGCTGATCTGATTGAAGGCATTCCGCCCAGCATCGCCATAGAGTCGGGCGTGGCGGTTCGTAGCTCTAGATCCACCGTCGGAACGATAACCGAAATCAATGATTATCTAAAGCTCCTTTACGCGCGTCTAGCCGTTGCCAACTGTCCGAAGTGCGGGGAGGCCATCAACCGGGACACCCCCGAGAGCGCTTTCCGCAGGCTCAGCGATTTGGCCTCCGGGAGCCGCGTTCTTGTTGTATTCCCTTACAGTGCGGATTCTGCTTCGGACTGGGCGAAGCCGCTTGTCTCAAGAGGCTTTCTGCGCGCCTACAGGGCGGGCAAGACTATCGATTTCGATTCCCTGAGCGCAAAAGAAGCCAAGGAACTGGCCGGGACTGAAGTTTTGGTTGTTGTCGATCGAATTCCTTGGGGGAAAACGCCTCAAGAACGGGTGCTGGACTCGCTCACCACGGCTTTCGACATGGGAGAGGGGCGCGCGGGCGTTGTGATTTTGCCCACCGAAGTCCGCTGGTTCGGCGCCGATCTCAGCTGCGCCAACTGTCGCCCGAGCACGCCGATTCCGGCTCCTTCCCCGAATCTTTTTTCTTTCAATAGCCCAATCGGCGCCTGCCCCGAGTGTCGCGGGTTCGGGAGAACCATCGGAGTGGATCTCGATCTCGTTATTCCGGATAGCCGCCTCAGTCTTGCCCGGGGAGCAATCAGACCGTGGAGCCCCGACCGGTCGGAATATGATGATCTGATGAGCTTCTGTCAGCGCGAGGGCATCCCGGTGGATGTCCCCTACGAGGAGCTGAACGAGGAGGCGAAGCATAAGATCATCAATGGCCACAAGAAGTTCTACGGGGTTATGGGCTTCTTTGAATGGCTCGAGAGCAAGACATACAAGATGCATGTTCGCGTCTTCCTCTCTCGCTACAGGTCTTACACGCCCTGTAAGTCGTGTGGCGGTTCTCGCTACCAAGAGGCTTCAAGACTTTACAGGGTTCACGGCGCAACCATCGCCGAGCTCAGCGCATGGAGCATTGAGAAGGCGCACGCCTTCTTTGAAGGTCCATGGCCTGAAATCGAGCAAGATCCGGCAGCCGCTTTGCTCATTCAGGAGATTCAAAGCCGAATCCAGTTCCTCAGGGAGGTTGGCCTCGAGTACCTTTCGCTGGATCGTCAATCTCGAACTCTTTCCGGGGGCGAAGTGCAGCGCGTTCACCTGACGAGGGCTCTCGGGTCTGCTCTGGTTAACGTTCTCTATGTGCTGGACGAGCCGAGCGTCGGGCTTCATGCCCGCGATCAGAAGCGCCTCATGGGCCAGCTCCATAGGCTGGTGGATCTCGGCAACAGCGTCGTTGTCGTGGAGCATGATCCCGACATGATCCGTTTTTGTGATGAAGTGGTCGACATGGGACCGGGAGGAGGCGAAAAGGGCGGCGAAGTCATTTACCAGGGAAATCCTCGGGGACTGGCCGAGTGCCAAAAGAGCCTTACCGGAGCTTATATGGGCGGCTCCAAGTCGGTTGCTTCACTGGATCGGCCGCGAAGGTTGAAAAGCGGAAAGGCTCTCACGCTTCGAGGCGCGAGGCAGAACAATCTAAAAAACCTGATCGTGGAATTCCCGCTCGGGCTGCTTGTGGGCGTGAGCGGCGTCTCTGGCTCCGGGAAAAGCACCCTGGTGGAAAAGACCCTCTATTACAACTGGCTGAGGCAAACGGGTAAGGCCACCGATGCTCCAGGTCTTTGCGATGCGCTGGAAGGCGCCGATCTGATAGAGGAGATAATCCTTGTCGATCAGCAACCGATCGGGCGAACTCCACGGGCGAATCTTCTCACCTACGCGCGTGTCCTCGATCCGCTGCGCAAGCTGCTCGCCCAGACTCCCGAAGCCATCGCGCGCGGTTACTCGACGAGGCATTTTTCATTCAACGTGCCGGGAGGACGCTGTGAGACGTGCAAGGGCGAGGGCTACGAGCACGTGGAGATGCAGTTCCTTGCGGATGTATACATCCGATGTCCCCAGTGCGGGGGAAAGCGGTTCAAGGAAGAGGTGCTCGATATCCGCGTCCGCGGTCTCTCCATCGCTGATATGCTCGAGTGCACGGCGCAGGAATTGCTCGCGCGCTTTGGCGACCACGACGCGCTTGTGCGGGCGTTGAGCCCGATCGTGGCCATCGGCTTGGATTACCTGAAGCTGGGCCAGCCCCTGAGCACGCTCTCGGGAGGCGAAGCGCAACGGCTAAAGCTCATTCATTATCTCGGTCAGCGCACTCAGCCGAACGGAGCGGACGGAAACGGCCGAAAACCGAAGCTCTTTCTTCTGGACGAGCCGACCACCGGCCTCCATCCCCATGATTTGACAAAGCTCGTAAATGTCCTGGAGCAGTTGGTGGATTTGGGAAACAGCGTCCTGGTCGTGGAGCACAACCTCGATCTCCTCGCCGCGTGCGACTGGGTGATAGACCTTGGACCGGAGGGCGGGGAGCGAGGGGGTGAGATTGTCGCTCAGGGACCTCCCGAGGCGATCGCCTCGAATCCTTTGAGCCATACGGGAAGGTTTCTCAAGGAAAGGGCCGCTGGACGCGATATCTATTCAGAAGAAGATAAGGCGCCGGCCGGTCAATCTGAAGCATACGCTCCGGGCTTGCCTTTCAACGCTCTCGATTCCATTGTGGTTCGGGGCGCTCACGAGCATAATCTCGAGCTCGACGAGATCGATCTGCCGCGCGATCAGATGATCGTCTTAACGGGCCTGAGCGGGTCCGGGAAGTCCACACTGGCCTTCGACGTGCTTTTTGCCGAAGGGCAGCGCAGGTATCTCGAGTGCCTATCCACCTACGTGAGGCAGTATTTCAAAATACTCGAGAAGCCGGACGTGAGCCAGATTCTGGGGCTTCCGCCTACCGTCGCCATAGAGCAGCGCACGAGCCAGCTGAACCGCAGGTCCACTGTCGCCACCATAACCGAGATCTATCATTTCTTGAGGCTCCTCTACTCAAAGCTTGGAGAACAGCACTGCCCGACGTGCGGCCAAGAGCTGCACGCCCTCACGTACGATCAGATCTTCTCGATGGTTGAAGAGGACTTGCGCGAAGGGGACCTCAAAGTACTGGCTCCCGTTGTTCGCGGCAGAAAAGGAATATACCGGGATCTCTTCGCTCGTTTGAAGAAGCTGGGGTTTGATACGGTGCGCGTGGATGGAAAGTATATGCCGCTCGACCCGATTCCTTCCCTGGCAAGGCACCGCGAGCACGACATCGAGGCCGTAGCGCCGGGGCTTGACCGAGCGGACCTTCCTCAAAACGAGCTTGCAGAAAAGATAAAGCAGGCGCTCGCACTCGGCGGAGGCTCACTGATCGTGGAAGGGAAAGAAAACAAAGTGCTGAGCGAGCATCTCTACTGTCACCATTGCAAGCAAGGGTTTTCTCCTCTCGACCCAAGGCTCTTTTCGTTCAACAGCCGACATGGCGCATGCCCGGCGTGCGATGGAATCGGGACCGCGAGAGAATTGAATGTGGACCGGCTTCTCGGTCCTCCCGATGTTCCGCTCGAAGAGGGGCTTCTGCGGTTTCTTCGTTCCTCAATATGGCGAAACGGCCTCAAAACGGCGGGCGCTCGTCTGGAGCGCAGCTGGGTGGAAAATCTTGGCATAGACCCCAAGGCCCCTCTTCGTGAAATATCGCAGGAGACCCTTCATGCGATGCTTTATGGCCGCAGCGGGAAGAGCGGAGGGCTTGTCGGCATGCTTGAGGAGATAACAAACGAAGATAGGGGCTGGAGCAATATCCAGCCTTTCTTCGACGACGTTCCATGCTCGGAGTGTGGAGGGCGGAGATTGAACGCGCAGGCTCGCTCCGTTTACTTCAAGGGCTTGTCCATAAGCGATCTCGCGCAGCTCAGCATCGCCGAATTCGAGAAAAGATGGAGCGCTTTCGATTTCGAGCCGCGGGAGCTTCCAATAGCAGGGCCAATTTATAAAGAAATCCGTGAAAGAATTTCTTTTTTGCGCCAGGTCGGTCTGGATTACCTTGCATTGGATCGTTCCGGAGACACTCTTTCCGGCGGAGAAACGCAGAGGATACGCCTGGCTGCGCAGCTGGGCTCTAATCTTCGCGGGATCTGCTACATCCTCGACGAGCCTACCATAGGACTGCATCCGACGGACAACGATCGGCTCCTCGAGAGCCTTCAGCAGCTCAAAAGTCATGGGAATACCATAGTGGTCGTGGAGCACGATACGGAAACCATGAAACAGGCGGACACGCTCATCGAGCTCGGACCGGAAGCGGGCAGGGCGGGAGGACGGGTGGTCGCCAGGGGAAATTTTCATTCTCTTTGCCGAGATGATCGCACCCTTACGGGCTGCTGGTTTGGAAAGTCTTCTGATACGCTGTTCAACGCCTCTGAAAAGAAGAAACCTGGAGAGTCCGGTTGGCTCGAGATAATCGGGGCCGGCGCCAGGAACCTCAAATCGGTCGATGTCCGCATACCTCTCGGAACCCTCACCTGCATTACCGGAGTATCCGGAGCGGGCAAAAGCACGTTGGTTGACGAAGTTCTTTATCGAGGCCTGCTCGATCGGCTTGGACGTCGCTACGGGGGATACAATCCCGCACTGTCGGAAATGAAGGGCTATGAAGCGATACAACGCGTTCTGCAAGTCGACCACAACCCGATCGGGCGCACCCCGCGCTCAATTCCGGCAACCTACGTCGGCGTTTGGGACGAGATTCGCAAGCTCTTTTCACTCCTGCCCGAAGCCCGCGCAAGAGGTTTTTCCCCCGCAAGGTTCTCTTTCAATGTAAAGGGGGGCCGCTGTGAGGAATGCAAGGGACAGGGGCAGGTAAAGGTTGAAATGAGCTTTCTTCCGAACGTCTTCGTTCCCTGCGAGTCATGCGGAGGATCGAGATTCAATGGCGAGACTCTGGCCGTGACCTACAGAGAGAAAAGTATCGCCGAGGTGCTCGATATGACCATCGAGGAGGCTGCGACTCTTTTCGAGGCGTACTCAAAGATTGCAAAGCCTTTGCGCATCTTGACGGAGCTTGGCCTCGGATATCTTGCCCTGGGGCAGCCGAGCCCGACCCTTTCGGGCGGAGAAGCTCAAAGAATCAAGCTTGCAGGCGAGTTGGGAAACAATCGCAGCGCAACTCTCTATATCCTGGATGAGCCAACGACCGGCCTTCACCGGGCGGATGTGAAGAAGCTGCTCGACGTGCTCCGCGCTCTGACGGATCATGGCCATACCGTGGTTGTCATCGAGCACAATCTCGATCTGGTCTGGGCGAGCGATTACGTGGTGGATGTAGGACCCGGGAGCGGCGAAAAAGGCGGCCGAATCGTTGCCGAAGGAGCGCCGTCGGAACTGCTCGAACAGACCGAAGCTTCTGCTACGGCGCGAGCGCTTCTTCGCCACAGAGAGGGAGAGCGATCGGGATGCTGAGAGCATCTCTAAGTCTTATTCCTTGAAGCCGAAGACTCTGCCGCGCTCGAGAGCCTTTTTTCCAAACTTGAGCCGAACCTTGTCCACCGCTTCGTCCAAGGACTTCTGCTTCCTTGATGAGCTGTCTTCAAAACACCTCGCCTGCTTCATTCCTTTGGACAGGTTCGAGACGCTGACGCCGGTAAGACGCACCTTTCGGGAAATGTTCACCGCCTCCAGAAGCCGGGAGGCGGTATCGAAGATGATTCCCGTGCTGTTGGTGGGCTCGCGTAGCGAGTGACTGCGAGTGATTTGTTTGAAGTCGGAGAATTTGAGCTTGAGAGTGATTGTCTTTCCCTCATAGCCGCATTCTCTAAGCTCTCGGCCAACCCTTTCGGCTTGAAGCAGAAGCCATTTTTTCAATTCATCGGCATCATCCGTATCCCGTGAAAACGTATTTTCTGCGCCAACCGACTTCGGCTCCCTGTCGGGACACAGAGGAGAGTCGTCCTTGCCCAGCGCCTTTTCATAAAATTTCAGACCATTTTTCCCAAGGCGTTTTGCCCAGTACGACGCGGGAAACTTTGTGACGTCTGAGGCCATCCGAATGCCGAGGGTCTTGAGCTCCTGGACGCTTCGCGCCCCAAGGCCCGGGATCTTGCCAATAGGCAGCGCGGCCATAAAAGAGGGAATATCCTCCTCATTTACGATTGTAAGCCCGTTTGGCTTTTGCATGTCGGAAGCAATTTTTGCGAGGAGCTTGTTTGGCGCTAGGCCAATGGAACAGCTTAGAAAGGTCTTTTCATATATTTCGCGTTTAATCTTCAGCGCCATATCGATCGGAGAGCCATAAAGAGCCTCGCAGCCCGTAATGTCCGCGAAGGCTTCATCGATGGAAACCTGCTCCACGACGGGGGAATGCTCCTCGATTATTTTCATCACCATCTCGGAGGCTTCTTTATAGCGATGCATCCTTACCGGAAGGAAGACGCCCTGCGGACAGAGACGTCTTGCCTGGAAGCAGGGCATCGCGGAGTGGACTCCAAATCTTCTCGCTTCATAGGAACAGGCCGATACCACCCCCCGCTCCGCTCCACCGACGATAACGGGCTTGCCCTTCAGTTCCGGGTTGTCGACCTGCTCGACTGAAGCGTAAAAGGCGTCCATATCGAGGTGCATAACGCGCCGCTTCATGGAAAGAGCAACCCCGCTCAGCTTATCATTTTCCAGAGAGTGATGGTGGGAGGCTCGGCCAGAAGCTCTCCCGCTTTTTCTTCAAACGCTAAGAAGTGAGGCGTCCGGATGTGCTCGTCGAGGTCCTTCTTGCTCCTCCAATTCTCATAAAACATGAAGAGAGATTTATCTTCGGGCGACTGATGAAGATCGTAGTTCATGCATCCCGCTTCCTTTCTGGTCGAAGCGACGAGAGACAATAGCTCTTCTCTCACTTTGTCTTCCATTCCCGGTTTGGCTTTGATTTTTGCCTCGACTGTGATCTTGCCGTTTTCCATAACGTTCCTCCTGGGTTGTATCCGAATGAATTTTCGGAGTAGACTCTAAGGAAAATAAGCGTTTAAGTCAAACAGCTTATGCAATGCGACGTCTTCATAAGAGTTGAAAAAAACGGCGAACCGGTATAGAAGTAACGGCATCATGAAATCCGGCCCCGGGATGCATGCGACGCTCACGTTTAGGGATGGGGTCGAGCGCGAGCTTGCTTTGAGTCTTGTTTTTCTCTAAAGAGCCTGTATCGGTCCATGGGCGCGTGATGAAACGCCTTTAGCCTTGAGCCCCGAGGAGCCGCAGGTTTATTTTTTAAGGATTGATATAAATGTTCTTCGGAGAAAGCTGGAAAGCATACTATCAGGAGCGCCTGAACAGCGCGGGCGTTGTTTTGCGGTATGTCGTCGAGGACGGATGCCGAATCTATATTGGCTCCGGCTGTGGAGAGCCTCAGCATCTTACTCGAGCCTTGGTGGGGTTTCTGCCTTTGTATCGCGATCTCGAGCTGGTTCAGTATCTTTCCATGGGCGCTTTGCCTGAGGAATGGGATGGGCTGCAGGAGCATTGCCGGCTAAGGACTTTCTTTGTCGGTCCCCGCACCAGAAAAGCGGTCAATGCGGGGCTGGTCGATTATATCCCAGCTTATTATTCGTCCATTCCGGCTCTGCTGCGCGAGGGAGGCGCATGGAAACTGGATGTTTGCCTCATCCAAGTCTCTCCGCCGGACGAGCACGGTTTTTGTTCCCTGGGGATTGGAGTAGACATAAACATGGCTGCTGCGAAATCAGCCGATGTGGTTGTCGCTCAGGTCAATCCGCAGATGCCTCGCACACAGGGCGACACCTTCCTGCACGTTTCGGAAATCGATCATTTCGTCGAGTTCGAAGAGCCCCTGCTGGAGCTTGTCTTCCAAGAGAGGAGCGCTGTTGCCGAGCGCATTGCGCGCTACGTATCGCAGTTGGTCGAGGATGGTTCGACGATTCAGGTAGGCATGGGGCGAATTCCCAACTCCGTGCTGCGTTGCCTCGAGGACAAAAAAGATTTGGGCATTCATGCGGAGATCATCACCGACGCCCATTTGCACCTTATCAAGAAGGGTGTGATCACCGGACTGAAGAAGAATATTCATAACGGGAAGATCATCACCAGTTCCTGTTTCGGAAGCCGCGAGCTCTACGACTTCGTCAACAACAACCCCGAAGTGGAGCTTTACCCCATAGATTATGTGAACGACCGACGCCTGATAAGCCAGAACGATAACATGGCGGCCATCAATTCGGCGCTCGAGATCGATCTTACCGGCCAGGTATGCGCCGATTCCATTGGGCACATGGTCTACAGCGGGATCGGCGGATACGTGGATTTCATGCACGGCGCTTCTCTCTCCCGCAAGGGAAAGACCATCATCGTCCTGCCGTCGACGAGCTCCGACGGACGCAAGTCCCGCATCGTGAGTCACCTGACCGGCGGGGCAGGGGTGGTAAGCTCGCGAAGCAACGTGCGCTATGTGGTCACCGAGTTCGGCATTGCGCACCTCCATGGGAAGACCATACGGGAGCGCGCTCTTGCCTTGATAAACATCGCGCACCCGAAGTTTCGGGAGCGGCTCCTGGGGGAAGCGAAACGATTGCGGTATGTCTACCAGGATCAAATGCTGGCGTCCGTCTTCGAGCCGCTCTATCCCGGGCAGTGGGAAACCACTCATGTTTTTCGCGGAGAACGCCAGGTCTTTTTTCGGCCGGTGAAGCCGACTGATGAGAGAGCGATCCAGGAATTTTTTTATACTTTGCCTGATCTCGACGTTTACTACCGCTTCTTGTCGGCAATGAGGGTGTTTCCGCACAGAAATGCTCAGAGCATGTGCAACATCGACTATGAGCATGAAATGGCGATTGTCGGCGTAACCGGCGAGGTCGGCAACGAGACCGTCATCGCGCTTTGCCGGTATATCCTGGACCAGGAAACCAATTTTGCGGAAGTCGATTTTGCTGTGCGCGCCGATTGGCAGAAGATGGGCATTGGCTCCTTTCTTATCCAGCAGCTCTGTAAAATTGCCATCTCGAAAGGCATTACCGGTTTTAACGCCTATGTTCTGGCAGAGAATCGCAAAATGCTCTCTGTATTCCATAAATCGGGTTATACTGTGAAGACCCATATGGAAGATGGAATCTATGAAATCTCATTCCGCTTCGATCAACCTTCCCGCGCTTGCACGACCGATTGCCGATGACGCTTGCCGCCGGAAGGGCAAGGATGACTGAATTGCACGATATGTTGGAGAAAAAATCCATAAAACCATCGGAATTGGCCTTTGACATAGACGGCGTCGTCGCCGACACTATGTCCGTATTCATAGATCTTGCGCGGGAGCGCTACGGGCTCACGCATCTCACGAAAGAGCACCTTTCGTGCTACAACCTTTACCAATGTCTCGACCTGGATCGGAAAATCATTGACGATCTCGTCTGCCTCACCCTCGACGATGAGCACACGAAGATCATTCCTCCCATGCCCGGAGCTGTGGACGTGTTGACGGAGATTGCGCGAGAGACGCCCTTGCACTTCATAACGGCGCGAATCTGGCCGGAGTCCATTGTCGATTGGCTGCGGCAGACTTTGCCTCACGTGCCGCCGAGCCGCATCCAGGTGGTCGCCACCGGAGCGCCGGAAGCGAAGAAGGATATTTTGAGAAGCCTCAATGTGAAGTATTTTGTCGAAGACAGGTTGGAGACATGCCGATTGCTTCTCGATGACGGCATTCAACCGCTTCTTTTCGATCAACCATGGAATCGATCGCCGCAGGCTTCGAGCTTTCCGAGGTTGGAGAAATGGGCTGATCTTCGCATGTTGATTGCGCCGCAAAACGGAAATGGGCATTGATTGGCGCTCTCAGAGGACTCTGCTTAGCGAGTCGGGCGCCGGTTGAGACGAGCGCACGATTCCATGGAGACAATTCGGGGCGGTAGCAGCTTTTATGGAATTGGAAAACAAGATACCCGTACAAATCAAGGCGAAGCGGGATGGCTTCATTCTTTTGCCGGACTCGCTTGCCACCTTCGAATCCATAATCGAATACATCGAACGGAGACTGGAAGAGTCTCGCGATTTCTTCCACCGTTCTGACATGATTCTGGACCTCCGTTTGAAGCCGCTCATGACCGATGAAGTGGCCAGGCTCTATAGCATGCTTATCGAGAGAGCCAGAGTGAAAATGGTTGAGGTGAAGCTGGCGGATGATTTGAGCTTCATGCTGGATCATCCCGCCCCTCAGCCCGTCGTGGCTCCGAAGCCGGCGCTGATTTCCGCTGAATACTCGGATCAGGAGGATCCTCCCGTCATCATACGGAGCACCTGCCGTTCCGGAACCAGGATTGAAGCCCCGTCTGATTGCGTTGTTCTGGGAGATGTGAATCCAGGGGCTGAAATAATGGCTATAGGCGACATCGTTGTATATGGCAATTTGCGCGGCATTGCCCATGCGGGCGCTTCGGGAGACAGGTCTGCAAGGATCTGGGCGCTCAGCATCGAGCCGAGCCAGATACGCATAGCGGACCTGTTGGCGCTTTCGGCAAGGAGCGGCAAGGCCATTCAAAAGCGCTACGAGATCGCCCAGGTGGAAGGCGACTTGATTCAGGTCGTGACTATGTAAGATACTGCCTGTTGAGGCCTTTTATTATTTTAAATCAATCTTATACAAGAAAACAGGTGAAACGTTTATGGCCGGAAAAACCATGGTCGTAACATCGGGAAAAGGCGGCGTTGGCAAAACGACCACTGTCGCCAATCTGGGATCGATGTTGGCGAAAAACAAGCACAGCGTCGTCATGATCGATGCCGACATCGGACTGCGCAATCTTGATGTCGTTATGGGACTGGAAAACCGCATAGTCTATAATCTGGTGGATATCGTCGAAGGCAAATGCCGCAAACAGCAGGCCATGATTCGCGATAGGAAACTGAACAACCTCTTCATTATTCCATCAGCGCAGACCCGGGAAAAGGACGCCGTAAATCCGGAGCAGATGAAAGAACTGTGCGCCGAGTTGGCGGAAGAGTTTGATTACGTGATAATCGATTGTCCAGCGGGGATCGAACGGGGTTTCAAAAACGCGGTGGCAGGCGCCGAGATAGCCATAGTGGTTACTACTCCCGAAGTATCGGCGATTCGCGACGCAGACCGGGTAATCGGATTGCTCGAGGCGAGCCTTATAAAGAATATTCATCTCGTTGTGAATCGATTGAACAAAAGGATGGTAAAGAAAGGCGATATGATGTCTACCGCCGATATCGTCTCCCTCCTTTCCGTGCCTCTAATCGGAGTTGTCCCGGAGAGCGAAGAGGTTGTTGTGTCAACGAACCGTGGCACCCCGCTCGTACATGAAAAAGCAAGCAGAGCAGGGAAAGCCTTCAGGAAGATTGCCGCTCGCCTCAACGGAGAAGACGTTCCCTTCGACGACGACTGCGAAGAGGGGCTCCTGGACCGGATGAAGCGTTTTCTTTGGAGCTGATTAGGAGGAGTCGTCCCATGTTGAATGCAATCAAGAGGTTTTTTGGAGACAAGTCCGGTCAGGTAGCCCGTCAGCGCATGCAGGTCGTTCTGATGCACGACCGTATGGACCTGACCCCGGATATCATGGAATCCCTCAAGAACGACATTCTGAGCGTTCTTTCCCGATATATGGAAATCGACAAGCAGACGATCCGCGTGGATCTCGAGCAGGGAAAGGAGTATACGGCGCTTGTCTCCAATGTGCAGATCAAAAGAGTGTATAGGCGCGCCGAAGGTGTTTAGAATGGAGTCATCATGGCGATAAGGGTTTTCCTGGCTGCAACTCTAAGAAGATATTTGCCGGGATACGACGCCGCCATCGGTCATGAGATGACTGTCGAGGAAGGCGCAAGCGTTCGTGATGTGGCCTGGGAGCTTGGCGTCAACGAAGATGAGGTAAAGCTCATCATGGTGGATGGCGTCGGAGCGAAGTGGGATACTAAGCTTGCGGGGAATGAGCGCGTGGCCTTTTTTCCTCCTGTAGGCGGAGGCTGATGGAAGCGGAAGATTCTTCCAGCCTGAGCCATCCTTCGATTGCCTGTGCGCTCTCTTTGTGTCGCCTTTGTTTTTGTAGCGCATTCGGGGCTCTTCTCCCGCCCTTTCAACTGATATAGAGTCGTTTACATTTTATCGTGGCTGCTGCGCCGCTGAAGCGAGCCATTTCTGTTTCCGCAGGTATTATCTCGCCGTCGCCGTATGAGGAAAAGATAATGCCGCGTAAACGGGCGCAGGGGAAGGGCTGCGTCCAAAACCGCATCCCCTGCTTCTAGCGTCGGCTATTCGCGCTCTTGTTCAGGGGGCTGCTCGAGGGCTTCGCCTAATTCTTTGAGCAGCGCTTGCGCATCCGTTCTGCCTTCATTGGAAGACTTGCGAAGCATGGTAACGGCCTGATCATAAGCTTCGCTCGCTTCCTCGGAGCCTCCCTGCGCTTGCTGTTTTAGTTGTTGAAGAGGGCCGAGCAAGTTGCCGAGCACTCCTTCCAACGTTCCAGTCGCTGTCTTCACTACTCCTCCCACTGTCTTTCCCAAGCCACCGACCAATCCCCCGAGCGCCTCCGTCAATCCGCCAAGGGCCTCACCAAGACCTTCTCCCAATCCCGACGCCGGGCCGCCTGACTGTTGGCCGCGTTTCGGGGGCATACTGCTTTTTCTTTGTTGCTGTGGCATATTCTCTCTCCTCATATTCCTCATCACTTCTAATCCTCAACAATACGCCGGAGGATAGATGACAAAGGAATGAAGCTCTGAAGTTTCTATTTCATCCGATGATTCAATCACATCCTAAAAAGATAAACACGAAAGGCCTTATCGGCGTTATGGCCGAAAAAGAGGCAGCGATTCCAAATTTAGAAATATTGGGAATGAAGCGGAGAAGTTGACTCAATGATGCACATGGATTAAGGTCATTTGGTGGCGGAACAAGATATTCTCAGGCGGAGCCGGTTTATCTGCAGACCAGGGCATGACGCCGGGAAAGAACCAACATAGAAGAAATCGAGACGACGTGAAGCTTCTATTGAGCGCTTTACTAGTATTGTTGACAATTTTGGCCTGCTTCTTAGAAGACGCTTATCTTCATTTCCTGCCTCCCAAGCCCGGACAGAATGCGCCTCTTACTTTTCGCGCCGGGCGTCCATTCAACTTCGATCAGGAGAAAGCCTTCGGCGGCAAGAGAAAGTTGGCCATATCGCAGTATATCCCCCTCTACACGCACATTCCGGATGGATTCGAAACGACGAACAAGAAAATGCTGGAGATACTGAAAAGGGTTTCCGCCATCCAGAGCGGTCCGCAAAGTGAGAAGACCGAATTTTTGAAGTATCTCCGAAAAGAGCTCGGGCTCGATATGAGTGATGAAGCCGCGGCGCAGTTTCTCGCCTACGCCAATATCAGAAATCTTCTCGAGGCCATTAAGACTATACAGGAGACGATCCTTCAGAGTCGAATCGTCGAAGACCCTCAACCCATAAAAGGCAAAAAGACGGCAGAGATCCTTTTCCCGGAGCCTGTCGGAGCCGTTGCTTTACCGGCAAGCGAGCTCGTCACCGTGGATGAAGCGAGACTCGACCTCCAAAAGAAGATTTATCAGGTATTCTGGCAGATCGATAAGAGTGTGCTGGATCCCGTCGTTAAGATAGCCGTCTCCGCGCTCTCTCCGAATCTCAGGTACGACCAGAAGGAGAACGACAGGAGAATTGAGGAGATCATTCGCCGGTATCCATCGAAGATAATCCCCTTCGAGGCCGGCGCCGTTCTGGTCCCGTTCCGGAAGGTGATGACCGAAGAGGATGTGCTTCTGCTTGCGGCTCATCAGGAGGTTGCGGAAAGAGATTTCTTAAAGAGCGCGCCATGGATTTTCCTGGCTGTTGTTTCCATGCTGGTCCTCTACAACTTGTTTCTCTCACGGGTGCTCCAGCCTTGGCTGAATCGAAAACCGCCCGTTCTTCTCATGCTATCGCTCCTTGTTGCCGCCGTTGTGCTGATGGAGGCGTTCCTTCTTTTAACAACTCTTTCGGTCTATACCTTCCCGTATTGCTTCCTTCCCATCTTGCTTGCACTGCTGGAAAGAGAGAAAATCTCGGCCTCATGGACTACCTTGCTGGGAGCAATGCTTGTGAGCTTCGTTTCCGGGCCTACTGCCGAGATTTTCCTCTTCTTCTCCCTCGGTGGACTTCTTGCTATTTTGCTCTCCAACGGAATCCGCAAACAGTTCCACGTGCTTGCGCCTTCCTTCTTTGTTGGTCTGAGCAATATGATGGTCTCGATCATATTTTTCCTTGATTGGAAGACTCTGGCGTTCTGGCTGTCGGGCAACGAAAAAGCAGCTTCCGTTACATTTGGCGCTCTCTTCAACGGGAATTTGTTTTCAGAGTCCGCCTGGGCTTTTCTAGGAGGTCTTGCGGCCGGCCCGGTCGCACTTCTTCTTCTGCCTCTCATGGAATTCGCCTGGCGTCGTGTGTCTACTTTTCAGCTAAATAAATACAGCGACTTACAGCACCCTCTTATGCGAGATCTATTGACGAAAGCCCCCGGCACTTATCAACACACCATGTCCGTAGCCTATCTGGCCGAGGCTGCGGGAGAAGCCGTTGGAGCAAACACTCTTCTGCTGCGCGTCGGAGCTTACTACCACGATATCGGTAAGATGGCGGACCCAAAATTTTTTATTGAGAATCAGTTTGGGGTGAATAATCCGCACGACGAGCTGAATCCGTCTGAAAGCGTGCAGAAGATCATGGAGCATGTCAGGAATGGAATCGGCATGGGGCGCAAAGCTGGCCTACCCGATGTTGTTCTGGACTTCATCCCTCAACATCACGGCTGTCAGCTTGTCGAATATTTTTATGATAAAGCATGTAAAGAGAGCCAGGAGAATAAGCCCGATGAACAGGATTTTAGATATCCCGGGCCAAAACCTCAGAGCATCGAGACTGCGATTCTTATGATTGTGGATGCTGTCGAAGCCGCTTCTCGAACAGTTCAGGAGCCCACGCCGGAAAAGATCAAATCCCTCCTGCGCTTCATCGTGCAGAAAAGAATCGCCGACGGCCAATTCGACGAGTGCAATCTTTCTACTCAGAATATCCACAAGATCATACAGACTCTTGCGGAGACTCTCGAGGCGTCCTTTCATACTCGAGTGGAATACCCCTGGCAAAGAAATGAGCGTGAGCGGACAGAGGAGGAGCACGCGCTCGAGTTGAAATAGAGCTTTGGCTTTTCGACGAACAACTGCGGAAGAAAGCCTGGAGTCAGGCATAAATATGCTGTAAACGGGTCTGATTTGGACTTCCCTAGGGCGGTTTTGGGAGCGCGGGCGTCCCTGCCCGCGGATGAAGAGGCCAGGATGGCCGCGTTCCCGGGAAAAGTCCTGTTTTCATGCGTCCGAAGTATAGTTGCCTCTGTTCCCGGAGGATGCCGGGAACAGAGGATACAAAAAGCCAGGAAGAGAACCTGGCAAACTCTTCATTCTGTTAGGCGGGTATATACTAAAATTAATATAAATACAGCAGACGCCATTTGCCATCATTGGTATAAGAGTATAAAATCATTGATGAATAGACGATATGGGGATGGGGCCGAGGATTCCGACGCGCAGAGAAGCGGCGAGCTTCGCCCCATTGTGCGGAGCTCGCCGCTTTTCCGCGGGATTAGTTGGCTGCTTTAATGCTTTCTATGATCACGGGTTTTTCCGGGACATTCTGGAAAGGACCTACAGTGGTAGTTTTAACCGCTTTGATTTTGTCGACGACATCCATGCCTTCTATGACTTTGCCGAACACGGCGTAACCGAATCCCCCCTGCGATTCATCTCTGTGATTGAGGAACTCGTTGTCTTTGACATTGATAAAAAACTGCGATGTGGCGCTGTCTATAACTCCCGTACGAGCCATGGCGATCGTGCCGCGCTCGTTCTTCAACTCTCCGGAAGCTTCGTTTTTGATCGGCTCATGCGGCTGCTTCTGTTTCATATCGGGAGTGAAGCCCCCGCCCTGAATCATGAAGTTGTCAATGACTCTGTGAAATATAGTGCCGTTATAGAAGCCTTCATCAACATAGGTGAGGAAGTTCTTCACTGTGAGGGGCGCCTTTTCCTGCAAGAGCTCGATGCGGACCGTCCCCTCAGAAGTCTCCATTATGACCACCGGATTTTGCGCTTGTTTCATCTCTTGCTCCCCTGCAAAGCTTGCTACTCCTGTTGACGATAAGAATGCTGCGGCCATGGTGATGATGCATAGCAGGATCGTGCGCGTCATACGCTTTTCTCCCTCCATCGTTTATTAAAAACTCTCCTGGTGGGGTTTTGAATCGATCTCGGCATGCTTTTTACACGGCCTTGGGCGAAAAACGCGCAGATGGTGCAAAAGAAGGATCGTCCATAACCCCGGCTTCCCTGTGACTAGCAGAATATAAGGAGAAGCTCAATGGTTTTCACTACGTGAGGTGGGGTTTTTGCGCACTTCCGCATTCGTCCTGATTGTCTGGTAATGCAAGGATGGACTCTTTGGACTCATAGAAAAGGAGCACGGGCAAATTTGACGGGTTGTCGGGGATGGGTTATATTTAAACAGTAGTTTGAATCGATTATTTGATGGAAGCAAGTTTCTTCACAAGAAGAGTCATTGTTTCTTTTGGATGAGTCTTCGTCGTTAATACGGATTTTCCCCTTGAAAGATCTTTATCCGGCCTAATTAGACGCCTTTTCGATCAGCCATCCAGAAGAAGTGAAAACGGTCTTGCGGAAGGAGAAACAGAAATGAAAAAAACATTGAGAAGACTCTTGTCTTCAAGCGTTGTCCTGTTGATTTTAGCAGCATCGGGCTCGCTGGCGGGAGCCCAGACAGAATCCACAACTCCGGATGCCGAGAGAAGTATTCTCGTGGGTCAGATATCTTTCATAGAAGGGCCGTTGCTGAGGTATGTGACGGATATCAACGACTGGGTGGCGGTCGTTAAAGACGCGCCCTTCGGGATGAATGACTCCTTGTATTCCGACAAGGAGACGCAAGCCGAATTCATAATGCCCAATGAAACTTGGATCAGAATCGGCGGAGATACTCAAATCACTCTTCTGGCTCTGGAAGAAGACGCCACAGAGGTCGATGTCTCAAGCGGAATAGCGAGGTTTTACAACAAAAGCTCTCAGACCGACATAAAGGCGGTCACACCTTATGGCTATGTAGCTGCACAGCCTGATACAACGTTTGACGTCTATGTCGGGGATAACTCTTTGGAAGTCGTAGCAGTTAAAGGAAAAGTTGTTTTCGTTCACAAGCCGGATGACGCCAAATTCGAGCTCAATGCTGGCGAGTCGTCTCTTTTGGCCGACAATGAGCAAGTCTCTCTCGGCGACGGACAGGTGAATGTCGCCTGGGACAACTGGAACCAGAGCCGAGAAACATTGTGGGCGAAAAAAGTTGATGTAAAAGGGGAATCTGTCCGATATCTCCCGTCCCGGTTAAACTACGCTTCATCCAATCTGGATGGATACGGAAGGTGGGAAAGAGTTCATTACGACGGAGCTTATAGAAACTTCTGGCGTCCGACGCGTGTGAGCTCCACCTGGTCTCCTTTTACAGTGGGAAGATGGACGGAATGGTACGGAGACCATGTTTGGATGCCTGAAGAACCCTTCGGGTATGTGACGCATCATTATGGCAACTGGGTCTGGGCAAACAGTAATTGGTACTGGGCCCCTCCTGTAGCGTCAGTCAATGCCAGCATCGGTCACACGCCTCTTTCGATCGGCTTTGCATGGTATCCGGGAAGGGTCTCCTGGATCCGATCCGGGCCGTATATAGGATGGGCGCCGCTTGCTCCGTTCGAGCCCTATTACGCCCGTCATCACTACGGAAGGCGCGCAGTAGTGGTAAAAAATGTCAACGTGCGCAATGTTATCATTGATCCTCACAGGTTGAGCTACATAGATCGCGCTGTCTTCGTTCCTCGCAATCGTTTGTTCTCTGTGAATAATTACAAAACCGTAAGGCTCCGTAATATCAATAGAACAGCGCTTTCAAGGAATTTGCGCGCATCGCCTCTCCTCGATGAAAGGGTCGTTCCCGGTTATGCCAAATTGAACAGCAGGTACAGGTTTGCAACCGCAGACATAAATAGAAGGCCTCACTTGAGCGTGACGCAAAGGGCCCAGCGCATCCGCGCTTTATCCGAAGGGAGAAGGGAAGTCAGAGCAGCCGCCATTCGTCGTGATCTGCAAAAATTGAGAGCAGGAGCGATTGCGCAGGGCGCAACAATAGAAACGCCCAGAGTGCGTAATAGAATGGTGGCGAGGAATCTTGCCCGAGCTCCTGAGTCCAGGCTCAAGCTCCAGGAGAGATCCCTCAAGACTGAAGCGAGGCAATTGCGGGCGCAGGAGAGGAGAGCCCTGAACCAGCAAAGAAGACAGGCGGGAGAGGGCGGGAGAACGCTCGCT
>CAZOEL010000009.1:0-41013 GCA_964578835.1 uncultured Syntrophobacteraceae bacterium
TCGTGATAATTGACTGATAAAGAATTTGTGCGATCGCTCTCTTCGGTGGAAGCGTCCGCTAATAAGCAGTTCTCATTTTGGCCGGCGTAGGGAGGGCAGAGCATTTTCCCGCCCCCCGAAAACCAGCTCCATCCGCCAAATGGTGGGTGCGATAAAGCTACACCCACCCTGCAAGATTCAACTATCAGGTTTAAAATGAGAACTGCTGTTCCTTTTGCTCTGTTTGACCGGATCTCAGCGGCAATGCTATATATTAGCCGACAGATTCGGACAACCATGAGACGAGCGGACAAGTGACTGAACTATTTGCAGAAATAGCATTATTTGGCGCATTGAGCAAGACGCTCCATTATCTCGTTCCTCCTCATCTTCTGAGAGAGCTCCAGCCCGGGTCCCGCGTTATTGTTCCCTTGGGACGCCGCGAGGCCGTCGGCATTGTCGTGGCTCTGACGGAGACCAGGCCGGAAGCGGCGCCGGACGTCGCCTTCCGCCCCATCTCCGCAGCCATGGACGCCAGGCCGCTGCTTCCGCCGGACCTGTTGAAGCTATGCCAATGGATATCGGGTTATTACTTCTACCCATTGGGTGAAGTGCTCCATGGCGCCCTCCCCTCCGGCATGCAAGCGACGCCCGAAAGGTATTACTCCCTTGGCGTTAAGGACCCAGCTTACGCAGAAAGCCGCCTGCCTTCGGAGCTCTATTCGCTGCTCTCCAAGTCGGGTAGAGTATCCCTGAAGGAAATTGCAGATAAGACCTCCTTCAAAGAAAGGCTCCCGGAGGTTTTGAGCAGATTTGAGCGCGAGGGGCTTGTTGAATGCTTCTTCGAATGGAGCGCTGCGAAAATCGGCGTCAAGATGGTGAAACAAGCAAGGCTCGTTGCAGCGCCGGATAGCGCTCGGATCGAGAAGAGCGACTCGCTGCGTCGACTGGTTCAGGTCATGGATGAGTCGGGCGGCGTCCTTCCCACGAAGAGTCTTCGGCAGCTTGTAAAAAACGCTGATTACTGGATTAACAAGTTAAAAGGAGAGGGATCGATTGAGGTAGAAGAAATCGAAGAGATTAGAGAATCGTCGCTTGCGCAGGAATTGGCGCTCTCTCCGCCTCATACACTTACTCCCGCCCAGGATGCTGTATTGAACCGCATCCTGCCCAACATCGCCGACCGCAAATTCCAGACGTTCCTTCTTTTTGGTGTGACTGGAAGCGGAAAAACAGAAATCTACCTGCAGCTGGTTGAAAAGACGCTTGAGATGGGTAAGGGAGCGCTTGTACTCGTTCCGGAGATCGCCATCAGCACGCAAATGGAAGCGTTCTTCCGCCAAAGGTTCGGCAACCAGCTCGCGGTTTGTCACAGCGGAATGTCTCCCGGATCGCGCCTTGACCAATGGAAAGAAGCCTTATCGGGGAAGAGAAAGGTGGTGCTCGGAGTCCGCTCCGCCGTTTTTATGCCCGTAGCGGATCTCGGGATCATCATCGTGGATGAGGAGCACGATCCATCCTACAAGCAGGACGACCACCTGCGTTACCATGCGAGGGATGTCGCCATCATGAGGGCGAGTCTTCTCGAGATACCGATATTGTTGGGGTCTGCAACCCCGTCCCTTCAGTCAATTCACCAATACCGCTCCAATCGTTACGAGCTCCTGAGGCTCCCGTCACGCATTCTCGAACGTCCTCTTCCCACGCTCGAGATCGTGGACATGCGCAGAGAGCCCCGTAAAAGCGGCGTCTTGTCCAGGGCTCTTCAGAAAGCATTGGTCGAGACTGTGGAAGAAGGCCGACAAGCGCTCATTTTTCTCAACAGAAGAGGCTTTGCAACCCATTTTCTGTGCAATGTCTGCGGGAACGCGCTCCAGTGCAATCATTGCAGCGTAAGCCTCACTTATCATCAAAAAGAGGATCGGCTGCGATGCCATTACTGCGCCTGGGAGCGCACGGTTCCAGAGCGGTGTCCCTCTTGTGGCCATGATGCGCTTGTCTCTCACGGCTTCGGCACGGAGCGCGTCGAAAAGGAAATAAAGCGTCTTCTGCCCGGCGAGCCCGTAGTCAGGATCGACCGCGATACGGTTACTCATTCAAAGCGCATGGTGGAATACTTCAATGCGGTGAGGCATAACAAGGCAAAGGTATTGGTGGGAACTCAGATGATCGCAAAAGGGCATGATTTCCCAAACATCACTCTGGTTGGAATCATCAATGCCGATGCGGCGCTGCAAATCCCCGATTTCAGAGCGGGCGAAACTACTGTGCAGTTGCTGATGCAGGTTTCTGGAAGAGCCGGGCGTGGCGAAGCCCCGGGACGAGCGATCCTTCAGACCTACAACCCGACTCATTACACCATCCAGTCCATACTGGACGTCGATTACATGGGCTTTTGCTCAAAAGAGCTGGAATCGAGAGAGATCCTTCAGTATCCGCCATTTGCAAGGCTGCTAAGAATTCTTATCACAGCCGCCAAGGAGCAAACAGCTCAGGAGGCGGCAGCCGAGCTCGCGGCCTTGTGCAGGCAGACAGCCGCCCAACTGCGCGAGCGCGACCGGCATATCGCCGTTCTTGGCCCATCCCCTGCTCCGCTCGCTAAGCTCAACAATCGCTACCGACAACATATTTTTGTCAAAGCGTGGATGAACAGAGATCTTCAGGAATTCTCCGAAACGGTTTTGAACCAAGCAAGGATCAAACCCGTATTCCGTCGCGTCCAGATCACTTTCGATCGAGATCCTCTCGCAAGCCTTTAAATACATGACTCTTCATTATTTCACGCAAAGGGAGCCATTGCATGGCTGACATTCTTCTCATCCAGCCTCCGATACGGGACTTTTATCTCACGGCAAAAAGAACCATCCCCTACGGCCTTGCCTGCATAGCTTCGTCGCTCATACATAGCGGCTTTAGCGTCGAGATTCTCGATTGCCTCGCAACCTCGAGGTCAAAGAAGATCGCTCTTCCAGATGAAATGTCCTACCTCAAGGAGTATTACGCAAGACAGGACGTTTCTCCATTCGCTCTTTTCCATCACTTCAAGCATTTCGGCTATAGCTTCCAACACATTGGCGAAGCGGTTCGCCGGTCCGGCGCTTTTCTGGTGGGCATATCTTCGCTTTTCACAGCTTACAGCGAGGAAGCGTTGAAGACGGCCCGTGTCGTAAAAGAGCGTCATCCCCAATGCGTTGTGGTAATGGGAGGTCATCATCCGACAGAAATGCCTGAAGAAGTAATGCGCTGCGAGGCCGTGGACTATGTGCTCCGAGGCGAAGGCGAGGCGTCGATGCCGGCTCTGGCGAGAGCTCTCCGAAGTCGGTCAAGCCTTGAAGACGTGCCTGGACTCGTCTTTAGAACCCCTCGGGGCGGCATAGAGACCCGCGAGCCCGTCTATGCGCATCAGCTCGACTTACACCCTTTTCCCGCTTCTCACCTCATCGATCACCGTTTCTACAGGAGGTCAGGGAAAGGAAGCGCAGTCGTCATGGCGAGCCGGGGATGCCCGATGCGATGCTCCTATTGCTCGGTCGGCGCAATGTCCGGCATCCCTTACAGACGAAGAAGCCTCGATTCGGTTCTGCGCGAGATAGACAAGGCTATAACAGACCACGACGCCGGTTTCATCGATTTTGAGGATGAAAATATCTCCATGGAAAAAGAGTGGTTCCTCGACCTCCTCGAAGCCGTGAAAGAAAGATACGGCGCGCGCGGAATTGAGCTCAGAGCGATGAACGGATTATTTCCTCCCTCTCTTGACAAGAGAGTGATCCGGGCTATGAAGGACGCCGGCTTCAAGACCTTGAACCTCTCCCTTGGAACGGCCTCACCCGAGCAAGCCAAAAGATTCCGAAGACCGCGCGTCAGAGAGGCCTTTGATGAAGCGCTCCATTACGCCGAACAATGCGGACTCGACGCCGTGGGTTACATCATCGTTGGAGCGCCGGGCCAAGAGGCTCAGGAATCGGTCGTGGATCTCGTCTATCTGGCTCGAAGGCGCGTCCTCGCAGGAGTTTCCGTTTACTATCCTTCTCCCGGAAGCGAAGATTACGCAAAATGCCGAAGGGAGGGAATTCTGCCCGGGCAGAGGTCGCTTTTGAGGTCGACAGCTATTCCGATATCCGACTCCACCACGAGAAAAGATTCCGTTACGCTGCTCAGATTGAGTAGAATCCTTAACTTCATGAAATCGCTGATCGACGCGGGGGAGGCGTTACCCGTTCCGTCCAAGCTCGATTGTCAACGGTTGCAGGCGATCGACATTTCAGAGAGGCGCCGGGCAGGAAGAGCTCTCCTGCAGGCCTTTTTGCACGACGGCGCCATACGGGGGGTCACTCCGGAGGGCGAAGCATTCGAGCACATCGCCTCAAGGGAGCTAACGAAATCGTTTATTGGGACTCTTGAGGAAATCCGAGGCTTTTCGTCCAGTTGTTTGTTTGTCCCTTTTGTTGAAAAAGACTTGCAAAATGCTATATTAGTATAGGGTCGATATTCCTTAAAACATTCAGGAGGAGACAATGGAAGCCAATGACTTCGTAACAGTGACTGATGTTTACATCAAGACAGACCGAATACAAGGAAACATGGTTGTCCTGAAGGAATTCGAGACATCTAGCGAATATTTTCTCATGTTTGTCGGAGATGCTGAGATAACCGCCATAGCAAAAGAGAAGGGACTCGTAGATCCCAAGCGCCCCCTCACGCATGACCTGTATCTATCCATCATCGACCGCGCCGGCGTCCGCTTCGATCGCGTAGAGATATACGGGATGCAGGAAAATACGTACTATGCAAAAGTCTACGCCGTCGTAGAGGAACAGGAAGTTTTCTTCGACAGTCGTCCAAGCGACGCCGTTGCATTGGCGCTCAACCGCAAATGTCCTATTATGGTCCACAAGAAACTGCTGCGCAGAGAACTGAGCGAAGAGGAAGTACAGGAATACGAACTGATAGTAAAGACGGTGAAATTCTGATCCACGCCGCTTCTTCGATCATTTGGCCGCAAGGTTTTGCAGAGGGCGGAGAGTGAGAAGAACAGAAGAGACTCAAGGCGCTTATTCTGTTCTTCTCTCCCTTCGCCCCTCTATTTCCGCCATTTTTGTATTGACTCGGATGCACGTTTTCGTTAGAGGGGGAGACGGAAAATCGGAGCTGGACAATTACGCTAATATCATTTCGAGCTGTGATGGTATGCTTGATTAGCCGGTTTTTCCGGCTTTCTTGTTTATTTACCCATTAATCAAAAATCAACGCATCATTAAGAAACAAAGGAGGGATTCCGTGAGCAAGCATAAGAAATCAGAGAGGAAAAAAGAGCTGGACCGCAGACGTCGCCGCAAGGAAGAAAAGAGAAAGCTCAAAATAAAAGAGGCGAAGCTGGCCGCCGCCGCAAAATAGGCCTCGCCCGGTTCCCTTGTGTGTTGACCTTTAGAGATTTCATTCAGGATGCTCCATGGGCATTAAAGCCGCCTCCGCCACTTTTACCCGTTTTTTCGTACCCGATCCCGTCACCGAGGATTTCTGGAGCTTTGTTGATGAGAAGCTCCAGGCAGGTAAGTTCAAGGAATACGAAGACGACCAGGAAACGGCTGTCGGCTTTTCATCCTGGGACGATTTTTTCGATTCCGATTTTGCCCACGGATCATACCACAA
Source organism: uncultured Syntrophobacteraceae bacterium (assembly GCA_964578835.1). Classification (GTDB taxonomy): domain Bacteria; phylum Desulfobacterota; class Syntrophobacteria; order Syntrophobacterales; family Syntrophobacteraceae; genus CAZOEL01. The sequence goes on from CAZOEL010000009.1 coordinate 5,632, forward strand.
GGGCGAATACGTCGCATTCAACTTCAGAGTCGATCAGAAAAAGGTCCCGGCGATCATAACAAAGCAGTACGTAAGGCAGGCGGTGCAAAAGTACCGGGACGAGCACGAAGGCAAATGGCCATCGCGCAAGGAAAGGCAGGAGATGCAGGAGAACATGCGCGCAATGCTTCTCAAGCGCTCACTGCCGAAACCTTCCGCCTGCGAGATAGTATGGAGCCCAACCGGGAAGTGGATGTATCTCGGAACCACCAGCACCAAGACGATGGAGCTTTTTCTGGAATACTTCGAAAGACAGTTTCGTCTCTTTCCCGTTCCGCTCTATCATGCTCAGTGGGCGCTCAACCTGCTTCCTCTTGATGGTCGCCAAAAGGATGTGCTGAGCTCTCTGGTGAACGTTCAATCCCCTACGGCCCTCGATGAAGGGCGCTTTCTAGGCTTCGAGCTCCTCACCTGGCTATGGTTCTTCTCAGAACAGTCCAGTGGCGCCATCCGGATAGCGCCGGACAAATTCGCCAATGTGCATCTTGGCGAAAAGATGGTCCTCAGCCTTCCCGGAGAAGGCAAAGAGCGGGTTGTTTGCACCACACAGGCGAATGCTCTGGACGAGGCTCGAACGGCGCTCCAGAACGGAAAGCTCGTCCAGGAAATTCAGCTTTTCCTCATGACGGGAGAAAATGAGTACTTTGTAACTCTGGACAGTTCCCTTTGGGCCATCAAGGGGCTCAAGACCCCGAAGCAACTCTCGGAGCATGACGAAGAAGACGCGGATGGAAAATTTCTCGAGAAAATGTATTTCATCGAGGAGGCGACTGCTGTCCTGCATGCCCTTTATTTGAGATTTCTTTCCGAACGTTTGAGCCCGGGCTGGGAGTCCGATTTCTTACCTCAGCTCAAGGAGTGGATAGCTTCGAGGGGAGAATCCGCCGGCGAGGCAGGGGAAGCGGCGCAAAAAGAGGAGCCGGCATCCCACCCATTCTAACTCGCCAGTTGGTGAGATCGGTGCTGCTAAACTAAAATGAATGCCGACTTTGTGCAGATTCTTTTGAACGAGTTGGGGAAGCACTGGGTTAGCGCTTTTTTCCTGCTCCTTACCACTTCTGTTATACTCGTGATTCTGGGGGTTCGCTGGCGGCTGAGGCGCCGCTGGAAAAGATTGCTCGAGGAAAGATTCAACGAGGAGAACGAGCTCGATACTCTGCCTCCCATGGGTCCCGAGGACCTCGAGGCGCTCGAGATGATCAAGCAGTTCCGCCAGGAAGTCTGGGATATACCGGAGGCGGAGCTGCAGCTGAACATGGAGGCGCTAAGTCAGCGGGCAACCCGGATTATCCGCTCCATCGCCTCCGTATATCATCCGAATGTCGAAATACCGCAGTATGAAGCATCCCTTCTGGAAGTGCTCCAGATGGTTCGCAGGGTTAGCTCCAAGCTCCATCGTTTTGCAAACATACTGCCCTTCAAGTTTCTCGGCGCCCGCAAGCTCAGCGACTATCAGCGCTACTACCAGGTTTACAGGAAGATAAACGAAAACCCCGTTCTTCAAATCCTCAAACGCAACCCTCACCTCTACAAGGCGGCCAGGCTGGCCATGAACATTAAAAACCTGAGCAATCCTCTCTACTGGGCAAGCAAGGAGCTGAGTCGGGAGGGCTATTTCTATGCGCTGCGCTGGTTCTACCTCACCTTTGTGAGCCAGGTGGGCAGAGAAGCCATGCGTCTTTTCAACGGTCGCCATTTTCAGACGGAAGAGGACCGGGACGCAACGCTCGCATGCTATCGGCTCTTCACATTTGCCCGCTCTTGGGGCGGTCCTTCTGGAGAGGAATGGGCCATTCTGGTTGATTTTATTGCCGCTCACTCGGCTCTGGAATCCGAGGTCAAGCTTCACATCCTTTCAAGATGCTCCCAAAACCGTCTTCCCAAAGACCTCGACAAGCAGGAGTTTCAAACCAAATCCGGCCGTAAATGGTATCAGGAAGGGCTGAAGCGCCTCCAGGCGCAGGAGAAGGATAAGTCAGCCTTCAAATTCCAGGTCGTGGAGAAAGAGCTATCTCGCCTCGATAAAATAGAAGAATGAAAGAAGGCGTACTCCTGACCTCATCCACCTCCCTCGCTCAATCACCCATTGAGGACTGAAGCAATCCTCTCCGACGCCCAATCGATATCGCCTTTGGTAATGATCAAAGGCGGAGCAATTCTGATAACATTCTCGTGAGTTTCTTTACAGAGCAGTCCCGCTTGCATCAACCGCTCACAATAGCGTCTCGCGCCGCCGGCTTCTGGAAGAAGCTCGATGCCGATCATAAGCCCCTTGCCTCGAATCTCCTTTACCAGTGGGCTTGCTATTTCCTTGAGTCGGGAAAGCAAATAGTCGCCCATCGTTGCGGCGTTCTCGATCATATTCTCCTCAATCAACGCTTTGATGGCCGCCCTTGCCACTGCACAGGCCAGCGGATTGCCTCCGAACGTGCTCCCATGCTCGCCCGGCATAAAAACCCCGAGCACTTCTTTGTTGGAGAGAACGGCCGAGATGGGATAGAAGCCTCCCGAGAGGGCTTTTCCAATGAGGGTAACATCCGCCTCGACTCCCTCGTGCTCCTCGGCGAAAAGCTTCCCTGTGCGCCCGAGCCCGGTTTGAATTTCATCCATGATGAGGACAACATTGCGCTCGGTGCAAATAGAGCGGACCTCTTTCAGATACCCGGAAGGCGGAATAATGACCCCGGCTTCTCCCTGGATCGGTTCGATCAGAAGCCCCACGGTGTTTTCAGTAATCGCCGATTCGAAAGCCCTCGCATCTCCAAACGGAATGATCTTGAAACCAGGCGTGAATGGACCGAAATCCTCCCGGTATAGACGCTCACTGCTGAACCCGATGACTGTGATCGTCCGCCCATGGAAATTGTTCTCACACACGATTATTTCCGCCTTGTCCGCGGGAACGCCCTTGACTCTGTAGCCCCATTTTCGAACCGCTTTGATGGCCGTCTCAACCGCTTCAGCCCCACTGTTCATGGGCAGCACGCTGTGAGAGCGTGTAAGATTGCATATCTCCTTATAAAACTGGCCGAGTTGCTCATTGCGGAAAGCCCGGGAAGTCAAAGTCAATTTTTGCGCCTGCTCGATCATGGCCTTCAATATGGCTGGATGGCAATGCCCCTGGTTGAGAGCCGAATATGCCGAAAGACAGTCAAGATACTTTCTTCCCTCGACATCCCACGCCCAAATGCCCTCCCCGCGCTCGAGCACAACGTCTAAAGGCTTGTAGTTTTTTGCTCCGTATTGATCTTCAAGATCGATATAATGCCGGGCGTACATTGCCGTTTCTCCTTTCTTGCATCTAAAGATAAGGACTCGCCGTCAAAAGAGTAATGGAAAGCCGGGAATCTACCGAATATCACCCTGAGCGGCGCATCTTGCAACATGATGTCGTCAACTTTCCAGATTTGTGTTACCTTGTGTCCCAACTAATGGCCTTTACAATTTACCGCACAGAGAAACTGAGAGGAGTCTTAGCGACTGCGTATCGCCGCGATTCCCGCGGCTTTGAGGGACTACCACCGCAACAGAGGCGGAAGGGATACTCCGCCGACTCACAATATGCTCAGAGACGCCGGCAACGCGGAGATCTCGAGGGAGGGGGCGCCGTGGATTCAACCTATCGTTCATTTCAGGTGGCTCAGTCAATACTGGTTCTCAGTAACGTAACCTACGTTAAAGAGGTAGCTTCCGGAACCGGATTGGAAATAGCGGATGAATTTTTGAAAATACCAGTCCTTGTGGAGGAGATTCCGGAACACGGGCTGGAATTGGAGCTGACCCGAGAAAAAGTGTATGAAGAAGTATTGGCGCGACTACAAGCGAGAGGGCTTATGCCCTTATCGAGCGCAGCAGCAGACGCTCCCCGCAACAGGTACGTCTATGTCAATATCAATGTGGGCGAATCAATCTTCAATATACGAGTCTCCTTCGAGAGGTTAGTCTATTTCCCTCCGGACGGCCGCCCTCAGTTCAGCAAGACGCCAAATTTGCTCGTTACATATGGCTCGACATGGGTGAAAGAGATTCTCGGCGCGCATGATGAAAATCCCCGATTCATAATGGATATCCTGGGAAGGCTCGTAGACGCATTCATCACGGAATACCTCGAGGTGAACGGCAAGAGATCCAAGAAAGCCGATATCGGCCTCTTGCCTTATAATCCGGAAGAAAGCATCTGACGCCCCGTTCCATTTCCCTTGACATTATTTTTTGCGCCAGGGGAAACAGGAGCAGTAGCAAGCAGCGTCTGAACAGATCGTCAGTTGGCCTCTCTGCTCTTTCGGAGCTCCTCCGCTCTTTTCTTTCTCCATTCCCAAGGAGGGACCGGCTCAGTGTCCACCCACAGTCCTACTCGGTTTTTTCTGGCCAGTAATTCAAGCTTCCTCCATTCCTCACACTGCTTGCTCGTACATCCTTTTATATTCACCCAAGCCATTCCATAGCCGATGAGCTCTTCATTGACGAGCTCCTTTTTTCCACTGGCCCGTATAAGAACATGGCTGATCCCGTAAGTACCGCTACTCACGGGAATAACCTCTACAACCTTGTTCAGGAGAAGGTAAGAAGCCAGAAACTTCGCTTCATTGTGAAAGGGCTGTCCTACTTCCGGGCAATCGATCCCGAAGAGCCTGACTTTCTCGGTCTTGCCATCATGAGCCACAGAAAAGACATCGGCATCCAATAGCTCCACCACTTTGCCTTGCCATCCCCAACAGAGAGCAGGAAACACTCCAGCGAGGAGCAAAAAGCTGACAAGCATCCTTCCGAAATTCCTGATGCGCGCTATGAGCCAAAGCTCAATATCCATGAGACTCCCCTCCCCGGACCACCTGTCCAGTCACATCGAAATAGCGGCATTTTAACGAGCCGTTGGGCTCACGAAAACACCCTGGCCCAACGTCTGCACACACACCTTCGCCGGATATCCTCAAGAAACAGGAGATTATGAAATCAAGCGCACAAATAATCTCGTTACGCTGACTTCCAGCGAGCCCATCTTTTCGCCCAGGGAGCGGCCTGGAAAGGCCGATCGGTTGCGCAGTGGACAAAACCGCTTTAGTATTGGTCCTGCAAGAAGCAGAAGCAAGAGATTTCTGAACGACTGGAAGAGAAAAAAGCTGCGGGGGGACACCCCTAGAGAGAATAGCCGAAAGAAAATGAGAAAGGACTGTAAATGCCAGCCTACAGCCCCTTCTTGTTCGCAAGCCACACGTCATGGAATATGCGCCATCAACCCGAGTCAATCACACTTTCCTGTACTCCCTTTCTTTATTGACTACCCAGAGAAATTGCCTTTCCGTCAAGTGTTGTAGCAAGCACCTGCGGTGCAAGGCAATTTTGGCCTTGAATGTTGATAGGCCCCTGGTAAACAGCGTCTCCCGCCTGATCTACCGGGAATGAGCCCTCGCTCATAAAGGTAGAGAAATCCCCGCCCGGCTCGAGGCAGCTCACCATGGCGTTCAGATCCATCTCTGGAACAGCGCCATCCTCCATACGGAGACCACGAATTTCCATGTTGAGCATCCCATCCCGACTGAGAGCGGCTTTGCCGGACTCGAGCGTAAACCCTTCATCGGCAACCGGAGCTCCCAAAATAGACTGTCCTCTGAACTTTTCGGGCAACGCGCTCATTTGGTTGAAAGCAAATGCATTCTCATCTGCAGATGCCATATTAACGTCCGCAGTTGGACTCTGACCTTGTTTAGCATCAACAGCGCTTCCCTCATTTAGAGAAGCCTTGTTAAGAACATTTTCTATGCGGATCGGGTCTTGTTGAACAGCGGCATCTCCGCCTGCAAGAAGGTCTGCATTCTGCCCGCCGATAGGTTGTAAGGAGCTAAAATCATTGACTGTCGCTCCATTCTCCACTCTGGAGGCTATTCCACCGTCTCCGGTCGCCAGAAAATTCCCCAGGCGCGCCTGCCGGTTTGCAGCTCGCAAATTCCTTCTGGCCTGCCGGTCTTCTAAGCGCATGTTCTTGCGGGCTTGTCTCGCCTCGGCTCGAAGATTCCTCCTCGCCTGCCGCGTTTCCACTATCGGGGTTTCCACATCGGTCACGCCTATCCCGGGTCCCGCGATTCCTGCATCCCCGATTGTCGCAGGCTCTATTCCAAAATCTGCGCCTCTAGCCCCCAGAAAATTCCCCAGGCGCGCCTGCCGGTTTGCAGCTCGCAAATTCCTTCTGGCCTGCCGGTCTTCTAAGCGCATGTTCTTGCGGGCTTGTCTCGCCTCGGCTCGAAGATTCCTCCTCGCCTGCCGCGTTTCCACTATCGGGGTTTCCACATCGGTCACGCCTATCCCGGGTCCCGCAATTCCTGCATCCCCGATTGTCGCAGGCTCTATTCCAAGATCTGCGCCAATCGGAGCGGTTTCTTGAAAAGCGCCATCTGGATTCACCGTTTCAAATCCCGCAGGAATCCCTATTGCAGCGCCTAGGAAGGCGTTTTCCTGATCCTTGATTTGCGCCGTTGCGGGCGAAGCCATCAGGAAGAGGCCTGACAGCACTATAGCAAATGTTTTCATATACTAGCTCCTCTTAACGATCCTGGATCGCTCTATCGTTCAGTTGTTCCCAAAATTGATCCAAAACCAAAGAATATAAGGATCTCAATAGTGTGATTTCCCAGTTATAGAAAACAGAAATTTGAGCAGCCGATCTGCCCAAGCTCCCGCTCAATGGCATCCATGCGCCAATAACATCGATTCGAGGCGTTTCAGCCACCAAATCCGGGCTGTGAGCGCTATCCTGTTTCGTTGCGGCTTTTGGGGAAATATCAGGTGAATCCCGTATAATAAGAAAGTAATGACTCCATACGAACGCGCAACCTCTTACATCGGCGCATCCCACATCACGACAGGGTTGGGAGGAGAGCTATCCACAATCATATGGAAATCCGGGAAACAAATCTGCAGGATCACATTTCTCTGGGCGGAAGACATGAAAGCGCCCGGCATTCTGCGATGGCAACACGGAATGCATGGATATTTTCATTGAGTAGGGAGGCAAAAAAAAGCCGCAGTGAGTAGGCGGCTTTTTCGATGAGAAAATCTATTGAATTCTTTAGAGGCTGACTGCGCTCATGCGCCGGATAGCCAAAGCGGCTTGAATGGAATCCACTTCAGTCACGCTCTGGTCCATAAGCGCAGGGGTCGTGATGGAGGCTCTCAAGGGCAAGTGATCGGATGCGATTCTTGCGAGAGGGGTATCGTGCACACACAGATCCAGAAGATAATCGAGCGGACGCACCCAGATGCGATCGAGCGCAAGCATGGGATAAGACGATGGGAAAGTCCTCAATGTGGGACATTTCCCCAGGCTCGTACAGAGTGAGCTGACCCTGCGGTTCCTCGGCGTCCATTCGTTGAAATCTCCGAGAACGATCACGAGGCGATCAGTATCTTGTGAGAGCGCATCGAGCAGCTTCTTGATTTGATACTTTCGCTCGTAGGCCCTGAGGCCGAGGTGAGTAACAACGACCTGAACTATCTTCCCACCAATTTGAAGATCGACATCGATGGCGCCACGGGGCTCGCGACCCGGAACGCTAAGATTGATGCGCCGCACATCCAGCACGGGATGCGAGGTGAGCAATGCATTTCCATATCTGCCGGATTTGGTGGGCAACGTATAACCATGGACCACGTTGAGGCCGGTAGCGTCGAGAATATCGTCAACCTTGCATGATTTGCAGTGGCCGTAAGGGCGGAAATCCAACTCCTGCAGCCCGATGATATCGGCGTTAAGCTCTTTGATCACCTCTGCGATCCGGTCCGGATCTCGACGCCCGTCTCGTCCCAGACAGCGGTGGATATTATATGTTGCAACAGTCATGGGCTGCAGAGATCTTTCTAAGTCTTTGTCAATATAAGTGCTCATTCCTTATGCTCCGAAGCGGAATTCTCCAGTTCTGTTCTCTTCTCCCGACCACCCAGCTTCTTGTGAATCCAAACGTTGGCCAGTGCGATCAGAAGAACTAACGCTGCTAAAACCATAAAACTGTTCAAACCCGGGTTGCGCATCGTGTCTTCCAGGGTTCTCCCCAAAAGGGTTATGGCGGTAATACCCGGTAAGAGTCCGATAACTGTTCCGATTATGTAATCTCTAAATCGGATGCGAGAAGCTCCGGCTACAAAATTTATTAAGGTGTAGGGAGCGACAGGGAACAGACGAATCGTAACGATCGTTACCAACCCCTGACGCCTGAGCCTCATGCTGAGACGGTTGAGGCGCGATCCAACCATCTTCCGGGCAGCGTTGCGGCCGACCGCATGCCCGATCCCAAAAAGGACTACTGCGCTGACGAGGCAGCCAACCAAGGAATAAACGAATGCTCTGAAGGGGTCAAACGTAACAGCCGTAGCCAACACCAGGACTGTTACAGGAAACATCGTAAGCCCACCAATCGTGTAAGCCGCTATCACGATAATGAAAGACAACGGGTGGCCTTTCAGGAAAGAGGCGGCGTCCACAACCGTATCTACATCCAGCCATTTGTTGAGCGGCGTCCAATGCCAAACGACGGCGAAAGCAAGCAGAATCGCAAGGATGAATAGGGTTTTGGCAATATAACGGTTACGAGTGCTTTTGACCTCTTCCGGCAGAAACTGTTCGATGAGCACGGACGGATCCGCGGGGCGCTCCGGGTCGATAAGCCCCGATTGATAGAGCCAGCTTTCCGGTTCTCGAGGAGTCATTTCTTCCAGAGGCTCCAGTGTTCGGTCCGCCCCCCGCAGCGCATCCACTGCCTTGATAAGGGAGCCTTTGCCTGCTATCATCGCCTCCACCTTTTCAGGCGGGACGCTGAGATGCTCGCCGAGGAGACGATTGCGGAAATGAGAAATTGCCTTACGGACATTGGGATCACCATTCGCTTCCACCGCAAGATCGCACTCGGTATCGAGCCCCATCGAGCGATTGTTGAGATTGGATGAGCTGACCCGCGCAAATCTATCGTCGATCACCAGCACTTTCGAGTGCACATTGAGACACCCATGGCAGGGTGGAGGAAGCGACGGGTAATATAGTCGGAGGCGTCCGAAGCGGTCCGCCTCTCGTAGCCGATGAATCAGGCCCATACGCAGCGCGCCCATAGTCTTTTCCTCGAGCCATCCGGAATTTCTCAACGGAAGAACGATCGCGATTTCGGGACCGTTCTTTTCCTCAAGCCTTCGAGCAATCAGGTCGCCAATCATCGAAGACGTCAGGTATTGGGTTTCAATGTAAATGAAACGCCGGGCCGCTAATATCGCATCCCTGTATAGCGCCTCAACTTCTCTAACTTCGTGACATCCTTGGTAAGCCGGTTCAGTGCGCGCAATTCCGATAAGAACATTTTTAAGCTCAGGCGTCAAGGCTGGGGGCCAGGGATCGCTTGCGATAGGATCAGAAAGAGAGATTTCCTGGCTGGTGGCTCGACGCCATCGCTCTCTGGCGACTTTTCCCAGTGTAAGCGCGGCCTCCCCGTCCACCGCCATCTGCACATCATGGAAGGGCGAATAATATCCGCACCATGGATCATGGCGGCGGGGATCGACAGGGAGATGTTCCGGAGTATCCCATCGACATTTGGTGAGATCGAGTCCTCCGACGAAGGCTATCGAATCATCGATCACGACGATCTTCTGATGGTGCGAGGCCCCGAGTGGATGATTCCCGTCCAGGCGGAAATGGACTCTTCCGTGAGTGCGCCATCCCACCGAGTAGACGGGAAGCGGCTCCCTCTCAAAAGCATAAATCATGGCAAAGTCCCAGATGAGCACATATGCGTGCAATCCTCGGCGCCTGGCTACAGTCTTATTCAAGAAATCGATGAGGGTGTTTGATGGTCCTTTGTTATTGCGCTGGAGGGAGATCCTGCTGTCAAGATCCCAGCCAATAATGAAGATCGACTTCGACGCCCGTTCAACAGCTTGAGTGAATGAAACAAAATAGGAGTCTGCATCGATGAGGAAAGCAGCCCGTCGAGCATGCGCAATGCGCATGCAATTCTGTCCTTCGACAAGAATGCCGCTCTCGCCTTCCTGCGCAACTGTTTCTCGATTCAAGTCCTTTGGTTTTTCATGGAGTAATTTTCCCATAACTAATCGTATAAGGATTTGCGATACCGGCAGCAACCGCGAGATCATGCGCCGCTGGCCCTCAAGTCATCATCTTTTTTTATTGCCAATATTTGGATAAACATGTTAGTAGGTTTCGATTTTATTAACGCCGCACATCCCTCGAAACCTTTTGGTGCCCGTTTCTAAAAGCTGTCGGGTTACAACAATAAGAGGGGTGGAGGTAACAACCAGAAGGAGACTTTTATGGCAGTAGTCAGCATGAAACAGTTGCTAGAGGCAGGGGTTCACTTCGGACACCAGACGCGCCGCTGGAATCCCAAAATGAAGCCCTACATCTTCGGCGCCCGAAATGGGATCTATATCATCGACCTTCAAAGGACGGTGAGACTCTTCCACTCAGCTTATCAGTTCGTCGCTGAAAGCGCGGCAGCCGGAGAGAGCGTTCTGTTTGTCGGCACGAAGCAGCAGGCCAGAGACACGATCCGCGAGGAAGCCCAGAGATGCGGGATGTTCTTCGTCGACTATCGCTGGCTTGGCGGGATGCTTACCAATTTCAAGACCATCAAGATCAGAATCGACAGGCTCAAAGAGCTCGAATCGATGATCGAAGACGGGAGCATCAATCGCTTTCCGAAAAAGGAAATTCTACAGCTCCAGAACGAGAAGGAAAAGCTGCTCAAGAACGTCGGCGGCATCAAAGACATGACCAGACTTCCGGGCGTGCTTTTCGTGGTGGACACTCACCGTGAAAATATTGCAGTAGCCGAAGCCAACCGGCTCGGCATCCCCGTAGTTGCGATCGTTGACACCAACTGCGACCCCGATATGATCGACCATCCCATTCCAGGCAACGATGACGCAATACGCGCCATCCGACTGGTCACATCCAAAATGGCCGATGCCTGCATAGAGGGGAAACAGCGGTACACTGAAGCGCAGCAGGCCGTGGGAGACAAGGAAATGCCTTCTTTCGAGGAAGTCCCGGCCGGCCAGATCCTCAGCCAGGAAGAGAGCGGCCCGGTGGTGGAGATTGTGGGATCGGAGTCTTCTCCCGAGAAGAAAGAATAACGCTCGCAGCTAATGTGCAACGAAGCAGGGCGACGAAAATCCTTTGCTTCGTTGCTTCAAGCGCTGATTCCGGATTGAGCGCAGCCGAAGCTGCATCTGTTTTAGCGGATGGGCGTTGGTCGTAGCTTGATCTCACCACATATTGCAGAGTTGCCCGACGGGAATTCCGCCATGTGTTGTCCAGACGTTTCGCCTCCTTGAGATCCGAATTCGGTTGTCTCGGGGCGAGCGAATCCCGCTGAAATAATGCCGAAGTTGTGGCGGAAGATTACCTTTCATTTTAGATTAAAACCAGCATATAGAAGAGACAGGAGGAGATCCTTGGAAATCTCAGCAACAATGGTTCGTGATTTGAGAGAGAAGACGGGCGTCGGCATGATGGATTGCAAGAAAGCCCTTCAAGATACCAACGGAGATATGGAAAAGGCTCTGGACCTTCTTAGGCAAAAGGGACTCGCCAAGGCGATGAAGCGCTCCGGGCGGGAAGCCACTGAAGGAATGGTCCATTCTTACATTCATGGCGCAGGAAAGATCGGCGTATTGGTGGAAGTCAATTGCGAGACCGATTTCGCAGCCAAGAGCGAGGACTTCATCGCCTTCACCAAAAATGTCGCCATGCACATTGCGGCCGCCAACCCTCTGGGAGTGCAGGTAGAGGACATTCCTCAGGAAGTGCTTGAAAGAGAACGCGCGATATATATGGCTCAGGCCCGGGAATCAGGAAAGCCAGAGAATATCCTGGAAAAAATGGTTGAAGGCAAGGTGCGAAAGTTCTATGAAGAAATCGTTCTGATGCAACAGAAGTATGTAAAAGAGCCCGATAAGACAATTCAGGATTACTTGAACGAGCTGATAGCGAAGATCGGGGAAAAGATATACGTGCGCCGCTTTGTGCGTTATCAGTTGGGTGGGGAATAGGCGCAAAGGCCGCCGCCCTTTATCCGGCTCGCAGCGATGCGCGTCAATGTCTCGTAAGACGCATTCGGAGATTGAGTCATCCGACGCGCGTTGCGGTGAGCAGGCGAGCTTGTGAATTCAGACCACGCCGGATTTTTTTTCGACGAAATTCTCCTTCGGATAATTTGTCTGAAGGAGCGCAAGGGTTGACATGAATCAAGAAAGCCGGATGGAAAAACCCGTGTATCGACGCATCCTCCTGAAGCTCAGCGGTGAAGCTTTGCTGGGGAGGGAGTCGTATGGGATCGATTCGATCGTTCTGGAAGAAATAGCGAGCGAGATTCGGGAGATCCACAGTCTGGGCGTGGAAACCGCTCTTGTCATAGGCGGCGGCAACATATTCCGAGGCGTCTCCGGGGCATCCAAAGGAATGGACAGATCGACCGCCGATTACATGGGCATGCTTGCTACAGTAATGAACGCACTCGCCCTCCAGCAGGCATTGGAGAAATGCGGGCTTGTCACACGCGTGCAATCGGCCATCGACATGAAGGAGGTGGCGGAGCCTTATATTCGCCGTCGAGCAATACGCCACCTGGAAAAGGGACGCGTCGTCATTTTCGCCGCGGGGACCGGCCTCCCCTTCTTCACCACAGATACGACAGCGGCCCTTCGCGCCGTTGAAATAGGCGCCGAAGTCCTGATGAAGGCTACCAGGGTGGATGGCGTCTACGCCTCGGACCCCGAAAAGAACCCTCAGGCGGAGAAATATGAAAAAATAACTTTCTCCGAAGTCCTTCAGAAGAACCTACGAGTGATGGACGCCACGGCCATCTCTCTTGCAAGGGACCAAAACATGCGGATTGTGGTCTTTAACCTGAGAAAACAGGGCAATATCAAGCAGGTTATTCTGGGCAAACATGTTGGAACATTGGTGGAAGGATTCGGTCATGTTGAATGATGTCTATGCAGATACTCGGGACCGCATGCAAAAGGCTCTCGAAAATCTGGAGCGCGATTACAAGCGGCTGCGCACCGGGAGAGCATCGGTGTCCCTGGTCGATGGGATCAGACTGGATTACTACGGCACATCAACTCCTTTGAACCAGCTGGCGACTCTTACCGTTCCGGAGCCCCGCACGATTGTCATCCAGCCCTGGGACGCCACCATAATTGGCGATGTAGAAAAGGCCATTTTGAAGTCGGAGCTGGGGCTCACCCCAATGAACGACGGAAAGATCATCCGCATCGGCATTCCGCCCCTCACGCAGGAGCGTCGTCGAGATTTGGTGAAAGTCATCAAGAAGAAGGCTGAAGAAGCCAAGGTTGCGGTTCGGAATATCCGGCGAGACGCCAACGAGATGCTCAAGGATCTCAAGAAGGAAAAGGAGATCTCGGAAGACGAGCAGAATCGCGCGCAGGAAGAGACTCAGAAGATAACCGACGACTTCATCAAGAAGGTCGACATGGCTTATAGCGCCAAGGAAAAGGAAATTCTGGAGATTTGAAAGACCATCAACTCGACCGGAGTAGGATTCCAAACCATATAGCCATTATCATGGATGGCAACGGGCGGTGGGCCAAACAAAGGCTGAGCAATCGCATTGTTGGACACGAGGAGGGGGCGAATTCCGTTCGGGAGGTGGCCCGCTGCTGCTTGGAGCTTGGAATACCTTATTTGACCCTCTACGCATTTTCCAAGGAAAACTGGCAGAGGCCCAAAGCTGAAGTTGAAGGGCTTTGGCGCCTCTTGCTACGGTTCCTGAAATCCGAGCTGTCAGAGCTGATCGACAAAAAGATCCGCCTGGTCCATTTGGGAGACCAGGAAGGCATTCCTCAAGCCGTGTTGAGAGAGCTTCAATCGGTAGTCCATTTGACGTCCGAGCACAGCAAGCTCGTTTTGAGCCTTGCCATCAACTACGGAGGCAGACAGGAAATCCTCAGGGCCGCAAGCCTTTTCGCGGAAGATGTCCTCAAGGGCGTGCGCAGGCCGGAGGACGCTTCGCCGGAGGTTTTTTCCCAATATCTCTATACCGCTCGATTGCCCGATCCGGATCTCATTATTCGCACTGGAGGCGAAAGCCGTGTGAGTAATTTCCTCCTCTGGCAGCTTGCTTATTCGGAGGTGTATCTTACTTCGGTTTTGTGGCCCGATTTTCGTGAGGCTGAATTCATCGCGGCATTGCAGGATTATCAACAAAGAGAGCGCCGTTTCGGCAAAACGAGCGATCAGATCAACAGTGTAAGGCTCGAAGAGGCAAAGGGCTGAAATTTAGTACTCCTTCCATACATCCTCCTCTTTTGAATGGATGTTGGATTCGGGGTACGGCTGCACAATTCGCGGAACATGCTCAGCTCAGTCCGCATCTCGTTGGTTGCGCGCATTTCCGGCTCTGGCGTTTGAACGCGGCCTTCCTATTCCTTCAGGTGTGCACACTATGTTCGACTGGCGGCAGTGGGATTCTCACAGACAGAGGCTGGTTACGGGAGCGCTCCTTTTCTTCCCGCTGCTTGCCGTTATAGGCTTCGGTCCTTTCTGGATTTGGGTTCTTTTGCTCCTGTTGCTGGCGGGCTTGGGACTTTGGGAGCTCGACGGCCTATTGTTCCAAGATGGACTTCCGCTTCCCTGGCTGACGTTTCACATCGCCATCGGCCTATTGTTTCCCCTGGGGGCAGCCCTTGGAAACGCCGCCGGACTCCACGCGGCTCTGGCTGCAAGCATTTTCTGCGGTCTTTTCCGCCTCCTCGCATTCCCTTCTCTTTCACGAGAAGACCTTTTCCGCCTTTCGCTGCTTGTCCTTGGCTGGATCTATGTCCCTTATCTTCTATCTTTTGCTTTGCTCATAGGGCGGCTGGAAGATGGAAGAGCCTGGATTTTCCTCATCATGGCCATTATTATCGCAAGCGACGCCGGCGCATACTATTGCGGAAGACGTTTTGGCCGGCACAAGCTCTACGAACGCATAAGCCCCAAGAAAACCATCGAGGGCTCCGTTGGAGGTCTGTTTGCATCTCTAGCGCTGTCTGTCGTCTTCGGCGTGCTTTTTATTGGGTCATTGCCTTTGTGGAAACTGCTCATTTTGAGCGGCATTCTTTCATTAATCGGGCAGGTGGGCGATCTAATGGAATCCATGCTCAAGAGGATATGCGGCAAAAAGGATTCCAGCCAGATCCTTCCGGGGCACGGCGGCATACTTGACCGGCTGGATAGTCTGCTCTTCGTCTTTCCCGCCGCATGGGTTTTTCTCATGTGGATGGGCTTCCATTGAGGTAGCGAGTGATAAAGCCGATCAGTTTATTGGGCAGTACCGGGTCCATTGGGGTGAGCACCCTGGACGTCGTTCGACAATTTCCCGACCGTTTCAGGGTGGTCGCTCTGGCGGCGGGCAAAAACATCCCCCTGCTTTGCAAGCAAATCGAGGAATTTAGACCGCAGCTTGTCGCTGTCCTGGATGAACAGCTTGCGAGACAGCTGAAGGAATCGCTCCCATCGAGGCCCACCGGCATTGAGATAGCATTCGGCAGCGAAGGCTACCAACGCGCCGCCACCCATCCCGAGGCCCGCATGCTCGTGTCGGCTATGGTCGGCGCGGCAGGACTTCTGCCGACTCTTGCCGCCATAAACGCCGGAAAAGACATCGCGCTGGCCAACAAAGAAACTCTGGTGATCGCCGGAGAGATCGTCATGCGGGCGGCCGCCGAAAAGGGCGTCCGGATTCTGCCCGTAGACAGCGAGCACAGCGCCATTTTCCAGTCCATGCAGGGCAACCATCTCCACGACGTGAGACGAATTCTTCTTACCGCCTCAGGAGGACCTTTCTTCAAGAAGAGCCGCGAAGAGCTCGCCTCGGTGACTCGCGACCAGGCGCTGCGACACCCCAACTGGTCCATGGGCCGCAAGATCACCATAGACTCCGCCACGCTCATGAACAAAGGCCTCGAAGTCATAGAAGCCCGCTGGCTTTTCGGGGTTCCCGTCGATCAAATTTCCGTGCACATTCACCCTGAAAGCATCGTGCATTCCATGGTCGAGTATATCGACGGCTCGGTTATAGCTCAGCTGGGAATCCCCGACATGAAGATTCCCATCGCCTACGCCCTCTCCTACCCGGAACGGCTTCCCGTCGAAGCTCCGCAGCTGGATCTTTTTCAATTGCAGAAACTGACGTTCTTTGAACCGGATTTCGAGAAATTTCCATGCCTCAGGCTCGCCTTCGAAGCATGCAAGAAAGGCTCAACCATGCCGGCGGTCTTGAACGCCGCCAATGAAATCGCAGTCAACGCTTTTTTAGAAGGCCAGATCGCTTTCCTCGAGATAGCCCGTGTTATAGATTTAGTTATGGAGCGTCATATGCTTTCAGACGATCTTAATATCGATAGCATACTTTCAGCCGATAATTGGGCTCGAAAAGAAGCTCTGCGTCTTACAGTCGCGCAGTGCGATGTTTATAATAAGCAAGGTCATGATATTAACGTAACGAACACGAGGTAGCGCTTTGGTTACGACAATTATTTCTACTGTAGTAGTGTTGGGAGTATTGATATTCGTCCACGAATTGGGCCATTTTCTACTGGCGAAATGGGCGGGAGTAACAGTACTGCGTTTTTCATTGGGCTTTGGCCCCAAGATCGTCGGAGTGCAGCGCGGCGACACGGAATACCGCCTGTCGCTTATCCCTCTCGGCGGATATGTAAAGATGCTGGGAGAGGAGGCGGATGAGGAATTGACCGAAGAGCAGCTTGCCGGCAGCTTTTCCTCGCAGCCGGTATTCAAACGCATGGCGATTGTGCTTGCGGGTCCTTTATCCAACCTCCTTTTGGCTATCGTCATCTTCACTCTGGTTTACGCCTTTTCAGGGATACCTCAGCTTACTACGGAAATAGGCGGCATAAGCCCCGGATCTCCGGCGGAACAGGCGGGACTTCGAGTTGGCGATAGAGTGGCCTCCATAAACGGAAAGCCCATGTCCGACTGGGACGAGTTCTCCCAGACCATTGAAAATTCCGGCGAGCAGTCGCTGTCAATGGAGGTCAAGCGAGGAGACCAAGTCAAGACGATCACGGTCATACCACGGGTAAGCGAGGTAAAAAATCTGTTCGGCGAAGCGACGAGCCGCCCCGTGATAGGAGTGACGGCGTCGGGGAAAACCGAAATAAAAGAGGTCAATCCGCTTTATGCCGGGTACTACAGCATCGCTCAAACCTGGAAGCTGTGCAAGCTGTTCCTTACCACGGTCGTTAAGCTGATAGAACGCGTTGTTCCATTGCAGACCTTGGGCGGCCCCATTCTGATCGCCCAAATGGCCGGGCAGCAAGCAGCTGAAGGATTGCTGAATTTGATCTATTTCACTGCTCTGATCAGCGTCAATCTCGCAGTGCTCAATCTTCTTCCCATTCCGGTGCTCGATGGCGGCCATCTCCTTTTCTACGCGATAGAAGCCATACTTGGCAGGCCCATTGAGCTCAAGAAGATCGAAATAGCGCAGAAGGTCGGTATGTTCGTTCTGCTCGTGCTCATGCTCTTCGTTTTCTATAACGACATTATGCGGCTGATTCCGGGACAAAATCCCGATCTTACGCCATGATGCGCGACAGCCGGATGTTCTCGCCATGAAGATCTTAGCCGTGGACGCATCCACGAATTCGGCCAGCGTAGCCATATTGGACGACCTGAGGGTAACGGCGGAGTGGACCTTTTATTCCACGCAGACACACAACCGCCGTTTGCTCAAAACAGTGGAATACTGCCTCGATGAGCTGGGATTGGAGATCGGGGACATAGACGGCTTTGCCGCCACGTCCGGTCCCGGGAGCTTTACCGGCATCCGCATAGGTCTTACGACGGTCAAAACTCTTGCATGGTCGCTCGAAAAGCCTTTTACAGCAGTCCCATCTCTCGATGCGCTCGCCTATCCTTTCTGCTTTTCATCAAGCCCCATCTGCACTCTGATCGACGCCCGCAAAAAAGAAGTATACTGCGCCTTATTCCAACCGGAGCAAGGAAAGGCGCTACGCCTTATCGCGCCTCACCAGGCGCTTTCGCCAGAAGATGTCCCGGCTTTGATAAAAGAGCCCGCCATTTTTTGCGGAGACGGCTGGCTGCTTTATAAGGATCTTATTCAGAAGGCGCTTGGGGATCTCGCCATCGGAGCTCCCTCCCCTTTCCACACGATACGGGCAGGCGTTGTGGGTGAAATGGCGCGCGTTAAATTCCTGGAGGGAGAGTCCGAGGACCCGATGAGAAGCGTTCCTTTCTATGTCCGCCCCTCGGAAGCCGAGCTAAAGAAGCCAACGACCTGAATAAGCGCTCATGGCCAAAAGATGCGTTTGAAGCCCGAATTGATCCAAATCGCCGGCGTACACGACCTTCCCGAAGCGGAGATGTTGCTCCGGTCTGGTGTCGATTGGCTCGGGCTGCCCCTGAGGCTCGCCGTCCATAAGGAAGACCTGACGGAGTCCGAAGCAGCCGATATCGTTCAAGCCTTCAAACCTCTCAATTGTTTCGTTCTGATCACCTACCTGGATCAGGGCAAGCAGATAGCGGACTTTTGCCGGAGGCTCGGAGTGGACAAGGCGCAGCTCCATGGCGACATTTCTCCCGACGAGCTTCAAGTCTTAAGGAAGCTTTCGCCCGATCTTTTTGTCTTGAAGAGTCTCATAGTCAAGCAGTCCAACACTCATGAGCTCAGACGCACGGTCGACACGCTCGCTCCCTTGGTAGACGCTTTCATAACGGACACATTCGATCCGGAAACAGGCGCCTGCGGCGCCACCGGCAAGCCACACGACTGGGAGGTGAGTAAAGAACTGGTCAGGCTTTCGCCGAAGCCAGTGATTCTTGCAGGCGGGCTGACGCCTGAAAACGTGGGAAGAGCCATCGGAACCGTGCGTCCCGCCGGAGTTGACGCTCACACGGGCGTTGAAGACAAAAGCGGCCGCAAGAGTAGAGACATGGTGAAAGCTTTCGTAGAAGAAGCAAGAAAAGCTTTTGCGGACTCACTCCGATCGCTGCGTTGAAGGCTGCGGGGATCATCAAATCCATGGAAGAATGCCTTTGAAGCGAAAAGACAATTTACAGGAGCGCATTTTTGATGTGTTTGGCTTCGGCCAATGTTCGCTCGATTATCTCGGCGTAGTGGATGCTTATCCCCCGCCTGATGTCAAATGCGAGCTCGAGGGCCTGGCCATCCAGGGAGGCGGCCCCGTGGCGACGGCTCTGGTCGCTCTTTCGAGGTGGGGCTTTTCATGCGCTTTTGCAGGCGTAACCGGAGACGACGAATTCGGAGTGGAAATCAAGG
The DNA here is from genome assembly GCA_964578835.1 of uncultured Syntrophobacteraceae bacterium. Taxonomy (GTDB): domain Bacteria; phylum Desulfobacterota; class Syntrophobacteria; order Syntrophobacterales; family Syntrophobacteraceae; genus CAZOEL01. Next base: position 24,996 of record CAZOEL010000009.1, read on the forward strand.
CCTCGCTGGATAAAGAAGGGATCGATACAAGCGGGCTTCTCCAGAGAACGAATTCAGAGTCCCAGTTCGCCTTCATTGTTGTTGAGCCCGGCGTGGGTAGACGGACGATCTTCTGGCGGCGGCCAACCGGTTCTCCTCCAGTTCCTGGAGAAATCGCCCCCGGCATCCTGAGCCGGTGCAGGGTGCTCCACACTGACGGCCTTTTCGCCGAGACCTCTCTTGCGCTGTGCAGGAGCGCCAGGGAAGCGGGAATCCCGGTAGTTGTGGATGCCGGCTCCCTTCGTGAAGGCATGCTGGACATTGCCCGCTTGAGCGATTATTTCATCGCTTCAGAAGCTTTTGCAAAGGCCTTGACAAAAGGCGCAGGATCTCCGTTAGATGCTTGCCATAGACTTGCTGAGCTTGGCCCCGGGGTGGTAGGCGTGACCCTTGGCGCAAAGGGCTATGTCGCCCTAGCAGACGGAATAATAATCGAAAAGCCTGCCTACAACGTCGAGGCTCTCGACACCACCGGGTGTGGCGACGTCTTCCATGCGGGGTTCATTCACGGTTTGCTGAAAGAATGGGATCTCGATAAGAGCCTCGATTTCGCCTCCTGGGCTGCTTCCATGGTGAGTCTGAAGATCGGAGGACGCGCCGGCATTCCTCCTGCTCGCGACTGGCCCGGCGGCCTCTGAACAGTAACATTAACCCGAAATAAGGATCGCCATGCCTATCGCTAAATTGGAGCTGCTCCGGGAGGATATTCGTCGACTGTTGACATCCTCCGCCGAAATTCAGGGAAAGATCAATTTTGAATATATCGCCGGGAACGCGCCGCAGATAAAGACTATCTGGCCCAAGGTCGTCATTGGCAATGAAAAAATATCAAAGGGCGAAGCAACGCTTGAGGAGCTCTGGACGGCGATATCCGGCGAGGAGATGCTGACCCTTGCCGGCATGCTGCGCAACATGTTTGAACAGACGGCGACGCTCAGGATGCAGAAGAGCCCTCTGGCTGCAGATGTCCGGATTAACGCCGCCAGCGCTGACGGCGTTCCCATCGAGTGGCAGATCGAACCCGGGGCGGAAGCTGAAAGAGTGTTGCTCTACTTTCACGGTGGCGGATTCATAATGGGCTCCAGCCGCACGCATCGATCGTTTACCGTCGCGCTTGCCAAGGCGACGAATCTGCGCGTGGTCAGCGTGAACTACCGACTCGCTCCGGAGCATCCATTTCCCGCCGGATTGGAAGACTGTGCAAAAGTCTACCTGTGGTTACTGCGCGAAGGCTTCAAGCCATCCAATATAGTGCTGGCGGGCGATTCTGCAGGCGGGAGCCTCACTTTGTCGACTCTGCTCAACCTCCGAGAAATGCAGGCGCCACTTCCAAGGGGAGCCATCTGTTTCTCTCCCTTGACTTCTTACGACTCGCTCGACTTTCTCACCCGTGGCGAAACCGATCCGGTGCTCGCCGACATTGGCCTTTTCTGGTGGATTATCGCTTACCTGGGAGCAGAAAAACCAGCAGATCCGAAAAATCCACTCCTCTCGCCTCTGCTTGGCGATCTCAGAGGCCTCCCGCCAATACTCATTCAGGCGACTCCTATCGAAATGCTCTTCGAACAAGCCGCTCTATTTGTCGAAAAAGCCAAGGCCGCCGGCGTCGATGCAACGCTTCAGACATGGGACGGAATGATTCACGTCTGGCAGCTGTTCGGCCTGGGAGTGCTTCCGGAAGCGCAAGAAGCCATTGATAAAGTCGGAGACTGGGTCGAAAGCCTTTTTATTGAAAGCTAACGCCGATGCGCATCTGGACCCTTCACCCCAAATATCTCGACGCTAAAGGCCTGGTCGCTTTGTGGCGGGAGGCTTTGCTCGCGCAAAAGGCGCTCTCTGGCCAGACATCCGGATACAGAGCGCATCCCCAGCTCATCCGCTTTCGGGCTCAGTCCGATCCTGTTGCGTATATTGCGAGTTATCTGCTGGGAGTCCATGAAGAATCGCTAAGACGCGGCTATCATTTCGATTCGGCGAAGATCGCGCCCAAAGGAAGACTCCAGCCGATGCCGGAAACTGAAGGACAGTTGCTTTATGAATGGGAGCATCTAAAAGCCAAGCTGCTGACGAGAAGCCCTCAGATGCTGGATTCGATGAACTTCATGTCAGCGCCCGAGCCTCATCCGTTGTTCACCATCGTCCCGGGTCCCATACAAGACTGGGAGCGCGCCGGGAAGACCGTACAGCCATATCGCAAATGATTCAAGAAATGGATGGAATGCGGATGAGGAGACACGGGCTGAATTCCATTCGCCTTGATCCCGCGCCTCCTATCGCGCACTCGGGGCATTAGGAGTATTACACAAGAGAATTTAAGGTTTATTGCGCCTCTCCAGCGATCTACTTAAGACACGAATTGACAAAATCCCAGTTGATCAAGCTTTGAACAAATGTGGTCAGGTAGTCAGGCCTTCTATTCTGATAGTCGAGATAGTAGGCATGCTCCCAAACATCCACTACCAAAAGAGGTTTCGCCCCCTTGGTGATGGGAGTCTCCGCATTTGGAGTCTTCACCACCTGGAGCTTGCCGCCATCAAGCACCAACCATGCCCAACCGCTGCCAAACTGGGTAGCGCCCGCATTCTTGAATTCCTCCACGAACTTATCGTAGCTTCCGAAGTCCGCGTTGATCTTCTGTGCAATGTCTCCGGTCGGGGCCCCGCCACCATTGGGCTTCATGCATTTCCAATAGAAAGAATGATTCCAGACCTGCGCCGCATTGTTGAAAAGACCTGCTTTTGAAGCGTCTCCCGCAGCTTTCTTGACTATGGTCTCAAGATCTGCGCTCTCCAGGTCGGTCCCTGCAATCATCTTATTGGCGTTATCCACATAAGCCTTATGGTGCTTTCCGTGATGAAACTCAAGAGTTCTCGCGCTGATGTGAGGTTCAAGGCCTTCTTTTGCATAGGGTAGATCAGGAAGACTAAGAGCCATAAAATCCCTCCTCGTATGGGCTTTTAAAAAAGATATAGTCTCTTCGGTTACTGAAAGAGGCGCAAATGCAATATAGTAACCGTGCTTATGATTTTAAAGGCGCCGGATCAAAAGTTAAGGGTTGAGAGCTTTGCGCTTTCTCGAAGAATACGATCTTCTTGTCGGGCCGGTTCTTTGAGCAAAAAACCGCTTGACTTCATATGAATATTACAATATAGATATATCCCAACAGAACAATACTTGAATTTAAAAAGGATGCTAAAGACCATGAGCCCAACTTCTTCTACTCTTGACGATCAGCACCTTCGATACCTCGAGAGGGCCGCCGATATACTTAAAACCGTGGCCCATCCCATGCGTCTTCAAATCATCGATGCTCTAGAAAGCGGCGAAAAAACGGTCACAGAGCTCTGTCAACACCTCGGAGCTCAGCAGCCATACACTTCACAACAGCTCAACCTGATGAAATCCAAAGGCATTCTCTTCTCTCGAAGAGAGGGAAACCAGGTCTATTACGCCATTGCGAATTTCGATGTGGTCAAGATCATTCAGTGCGTGCGCAAGAAGGTGGATGAGACCAACGGAGGAGACGGAGAATGCTCCTCAACCTAGTCGGACAGTAGAAGTGGGGCTTTGGAGATTGAGCATCTCTCGGGTCACCCTTTTGGCGGAAACATAAGCGATTTTACGGAGGATTTTTCCATGTCCCATATGGAAGCGTTAAAGATTGACACAATGCCTGAAAGAGAATCCTGCACATTCATTTGCAGTCGGGGGAGCCTCGACGGAGCCTACCCGGCGCTCGTCCTCGGCATCAATGCAAAAAGGCTGGGAATGGATTCAACGGTTTTCTACACTTTTATGGGCATCAACGTCATACTCAAAGACGGCGCCGAAAAGCTGAAGTTCATTCCCCCGGGCGTGATGGGAGCCATTCCGGGAATGTCCACAGTGGCCACCAAGATGATGCAGAAGCAGATCGATGGAGCGAGCATTCCCTCCATCGCCGAGCTCCTCGAGGTGGCTCAGTTGGAGGGGGTCCGATTGGTAGCGTGTCGGATGACTATCGATATGATGGGCCTCAACCCCGAGGACTTCATTGAGGGAGTAGAAATCCAGACGGCGGAAGACTATCTGAAGCATGCGCGCAATTGTAAGATAAACATGTTCACATAAGGGATTGGGGGCGGATCAACCTCTCGCCCCCTCTGAGCTCGAGAACAAGGCGGGAATCGATAAGGAAGGCAAACGGCGCTTCTCCAAACATTGGAGAAGGCGCCGTTCAACCACTGCCGGATTCTTTTCTTTGCGCATCCATTGTCTCACCCCGCGACTGTCGCACTCGCTCATACAACGGACACCCATCCATTGCGATCAGCTTTTCCTCCATCTCCTGCTTCGTCCGAAATATCCATGTGCTGGACTCGGAGAAGCAATAAACAGCCAGCTCGCATTTTTTACATTCTTCCATATCAAGGTTCCTTGGAGAAGTCTAATCCCCCCGGCGATAACTCGTCTCGGGCGGCTTGGTTTGAACATTTCTCGAGATATTCCTCCCACTCTATCGGCAGCAAATATTTCTTTCGATTATTGCACTCTTTGCACGCCGGAGCCACATTGCCGCGCGTCGATCTCCCCCCGCGAACGAGGGGAACAATGTGATCCATGGTGAGCTCCGCCTGCGGAACCCGCCTTCCACAATAGTGACATTCGCCTTTTGAAACCCTGCGCTGCCACCACTGCGTTTTCCGAAGGGCCTTGGCCGCCTCTTTTTCTCGTTTTATAGTCTGAGGGGAAGCACTTGGAATAAAAAAAGGATTATCTCCTGGAAAGCTCATGTTATTGACCATCGTTATGACGATTTCGCACATCCTATACCGAGCACACTCATATATGATAGCGAAAATCTAAGGACATTAAAAGGCTTGGCCTGAACTTCACACGTGAGGAACCGGCTCTTCGCCGGTTCCTCACGTCGCACGCGCTCTCGCGCAGTTATTCGGCAGAAGGCTTCAGAGCCGTATAAAACGTCTTATCCCCTCTCTTCACAAGGAGTAGTAGGCTCTCGCCTTTCTTCATCTTCGCAATAGCCTGGTTATAGTCTTTGAGGTTCTGAATCTTTTGCCGATTCATTTCCTTAATCAAATCCCCACTGCGCAGTCTTGCTTCACCAGCCGGACTTCCGGGCTGAACGCCTGAGATGACCACGCCCTGCTCATTTTCATCCCATCCGAATCTCTGAGCCAGCTCGGGAGTCAGATTCTGCACGGTGAGCCCCCAGACGCTCTCTTTCTTGACTGGCGGAGCTTCTGCGGTTTCGGAAGGCATCGTTCCTATAGTGACCTTTATCTCTTTTTTCTTGCCATCCCTTATCGCATGGAGCGTCACCGGAGTGTCGGGCGGGATAGAGGCTATGTAACGCGACAAAGAGTTTGCATTTTCCAGCTCTTTTTCATTGACGCCGGTAATGATGTCACCGCGCTTGACGCCGGCCTTATCGGCGGGCCCGTCCGCAACGATGTCGGCCACCACAACGCCTTTTGTCTCCTCGATGCCGAAAGACTGGGAGAGCTCCGGTGTGAGATCCTGTATCATTATGCCAAGCCAGCCGCGCACAACTTTGCCGGTTTTCAGCTGTGGCAGGATGCCCTTGGCCACGGCAATCGGTATGGCGAAGCCAATCCCCTGCCCCTGAGCCACAATGGCGGTGTTGACGCCCACTACCTCGCCGCGCATGTTGAACAAGGGACCGCCGCTGTTGCCCGGGTTGATCGCGGTGTCGGTCTGGAGAAAGTCATCGTAGGGTCCCGCCCCTATCACACGTCCCTTCGCGCTGATGATGCCTTTGGTTACCGTATGTCCAAGACCGAAAGGATTTCCAACCGCTATGACCCAGTCTCCCACCCGCATGGCGTCAGAGTCTCCAAGCACAGCCGGTTTGGGAAAAGTGGCGTCCTTTTTCACGCGAATCAATGCCAGATCCGTCTTGGGATCGCGTCCCACCACCTGGGCGTCGTATTCTTTCTCTACATCCGTCTTGATTTTGATCTCATCGGCTTTCTCTACGACATGATTGTTCGTTAGAATAAGCCCATCGTCATCTATGATGACGCCGGAGCCGAGAGCGTGAGTCTTCATCTCGCCCTGGGGCGTATCGCCGAAAAAGCGTTTGAAAAATTCATCTCCGAAGAAATCCCGGAACGGAGAATTGGGAGCCATGAATGGCTGCATCGGATTCTCTTTGAGAACCTGGGTGGTGGAGATATTCACAACGGCATGCTTGACTTTGTCAGCAAGGTCCGCAAACGTCGGGGGCGCTTCGACGCCGGGAAGCGCCGCATGAACGGCCGTCGCGCCCAGACAAAGGACAAGAGTCAATAGCGGAATCATATGCCGGAATTGCCAGGTTGCTCTGGATGTGTGAATCTGTTTTTTCATTGAAATGCCTCTCTACAATTCTTTTAAGGTCAAAACCAGAAATCGATCGGTTTGAGCAGCGTAAATTCCAGTTACTCCACACCTCGCGTTGAAAGCCGATAAATCCAAAATTTCAGCACACTTCGCTCAAGCAGCTACCAAGATCGAAAAAAAGATGTTATAGACAAAAATAAACAAATCGCTAAAAAATGCAACACACTAATATAATACCGCTTGAAAGGAGAGCATCTGTTGTCCCAAGATCGCATGAACCTGCTTGAGGCTTGCGAGAAAGCTGCGACAATCGTTTCTCGCGCACAGGATATGGAACGGCTTTATCGTCGTGGAGTCCAATGTTTCGGCGAGGGAGAGCTCCGAGCTAAGATCATGGATATTGCGCTGGATGCCGTTGAAGATGAAAGTCTGAGACAAGAAGTCTTCGTCAGCGATGAGAACATGCTGAGCTTTTTCTGTGGGATATGGATACAATTCCTGCTTATCGAAGTAGCCGGAATAAAAAAAGAAAAGCTGCGAGCTATCGCACAGAAAGTCTTCATGGATTTTCAGGAAGACAAATCCCTTCATTGAAAGCTTCGAGGCTTGAAGCGGCTTTATTCCACACTTTTGACGCTTCGAGCTTCGAGTCTCGCCCTTGAGCTCTCCTCCCGTTTATAATCCTCTATCGTCATCCTGTCTGCGGAAAGACATTCAAAGAGGCTTTGGGCCTCCTCAAAGTTGTTGAATCGTACGGTCATTCGCACCATGGGCTGATAGTGCTTGTCAAGCGCGCTGTCGAGGCTTTGAATATGGATGATCGAAGGCAGATGAGCAAGAAATGGTATCAGTGAGGCCGGCGTTTCGTGAAGTATATGAAGCGTGAAAAGTAAAGAATGTCTCCAATTGACGCCTCTGTCCCATACGACTTCCACCAGTTGCTGAGGCTGGAGGCCGTGACGCTCGCTCAAGTCGCCGCAATCTTTATGATGGAAGGTTGCGCCCCGCTCGCTCAGGGTCGCCACCACATTGGCCTGTCCCGGATAAGGATGACAGCACTTGGCAAACTTGTGGACCGCTTTGTCCAATTCAGAAATCAGGATGATATTGCGGTCATAGGAAGTCCGGACATCGCCGGAGAAGGACGGCTCCGGAACGCGATCCGCAGAAGGAACGCCCAGGTAGTACATGACCAGTTTAGGTGTGAGCAGGTCCTGTCCGATCCGAGCGAACACTTCCGAGAAATCCTTGAGGTTGAGTAATTCCGGCAGCAACTGAGTGATGTCCTCTCCGATAATGTCCTCTGAAAACCCATACTTTCTAAGCTCCTGCTTGATAATCTGGCGACCGACATCTTCGGCGTAATAACGCCGTCTCTGTTGGAGATGCTTGTTTATAGCCGTCCGGGCCTTCGGAGTCTTGCAAAGGTCCTCGAGATCCGGCTCAACGCTCAGGGGCTCCGATGAAGTGAAAATCTCCACCACATCGCCATCTTTAAGAAGACGCGTCGGCGAGCTCCATTCATTATTCACAAGAGCCCCTTCACAGTAATCGCCAAGCTCCGAATGAATCCTGTAGGCAAAATCCAGCACTATGCTGCCTTTGGGCAAATAATAAATATCTCCGGTAGGGGAATAGACAAAGGTTTCCTCCGTTTCCGAGAGCCGAATGAGCGCCTTGCGCTGAGCCCCCGCGCCTCCATATTCTCCGATAGAGCGCAGCAGTTCGCTCACCTCCTGCCAATGCTCGTCACTGACAGTCTTTTGGGCGTTCCATTCATAAACGATTCCGTACGTAGACCATCGATCCATCTCCGGCGTACGGATTTTTATGAGATAATTATTACCCTTTTCATGAATGCGGACATGCAGGCTTCTGTAGCCGTTGTTCTTGGATATGGCGATGAAGTCCTTCAGGCTTCGCGGAATGGGAGTGAAGGTGGTGTTCACGAGTCCGAGGGCCAGATAACAGTTCAGTATGTTTTCATCCTGCAAGATGATGGCGAAATCCACGTGATTCTCGCCGTTGGAAATATCGAGAATCTTCTTGCGGTGGTCGTAATAATTCCCCAAGCCTTTCGCTCGAGGACGTATCGTAACGGGATAGAGAGCATTGGAAAATACTTGCTCCAGCCTGTTTTCGATTTCCAGCACGGCGGGGGAATTCCTCATTTCCCTGATGAACGATAGTATCTTCTTGCTCTTGCGGGGATACAGATAAGACAGCGCCAGATGATACAGCTCCCGCTTGATCGGAAATATATTGAATCTGGCTGCGATGGGCGCATAAACTTCCACCGTCTCCTGCGCAATTCGCATCCGTTTGGCCTGTGGAAGATAGTGTAGAGTACGGAGATTATGCAGCCTGTCTCCGAGCTTTATGATGAGCACCCCAAGGCGCCGGCTGGCGCTCAGGAAGATTTTGCTGTGAGTCAAATCCCTCAAGGTAGCTTTGTCGATGTGCCGTCGCGTCAGTTTGGTGCATCCGTCCACAAGCTCGGCGACTGTGCTTCCGAAGCGATCCTCGATGTCTTCCAACCGGATGGACGGCACGTCCTCTACGACATCGTGAAGCAATGCGGCGGCAAGAAGGACCGGGTCGCTCAAATGCATCTCGCGAGCCAAGATTTCAGCTACCGCACACGGATGACTGATATAGGGCGCTCCCGATTTCCTCCTCTGCCCTTCATGGAGCTCGTGGGCAAACTGTAAGGCGTCAAAGAACACTTCATTCCCGATATCGTCGGCGGCAAGATACTTCGCCATGCGGTTGCGATACCGCTCCAGATCGAATGAATGAAGATCATATAGGGAATCCAGAACGACTCCCGGATTTTTACTATCTGTAGCAAAAGCGCTCACAGCATCCTCACAGTTGAAGGCAATCAGGGTGCGGAAGTGGAAAACACAGCCCCACTTTCACCTGGACAGCGCCACTCTCGGGATAGGCGGCCCGGTTACCGCAACACAAACATAATGAGTCCGTTCAAAAGCTTGTCGTCATGCAAGGAGTCGAATGAAGGCCTACACTTCAAGATCTCTTCATCGGGCGCGATGCCGGCATACGCGAACAAAACCGCCCCGCCGCAACGCATGCCTCCATTCACGAAGCCCGGGAAGCAGACAACGTTATGAATTATAAAACGACTTTTGTAGCAAAAACAAGCTAAAGGACGGCTCCGTTCTTTCTGCTTGACTTACAGAACGTAATTCTATATTTTGGGCGAACTTTTTGGGGGATCGTCCAGCGGCAGGACTGCAGACTCTGGATCTGCCTACCTAGGTTCGAATCCTAGTCCCCCAGGCAGCGTTTGGTCCCATCGTCTAGTGGCCTAGGATATCGGCCTCTCACGCCGGAGACACGGGTTCGAGTCCCGTTGGGACTACTAAGAAATAACAGGGGGTTAACTAATCAGGTTAACCCCCTGTTCTCTTTTTCCCCCTATTTGTCCCTTAAAAACGCCCATAGGCGGAACTCCTCCTCTAAGGGGAGCATTACCCGTTTGTTAATGGAGAAACCGGGAAATCCTCACTACCACTTGGCAGGCCATAGTGGGGATGCCATTTCGGATGACCGCACACACAGCGCCAGATCAGGGCATTGACAAACGGGTAATGCTCCCCCCAGCCGTTTAACAATCGATTATCATATCGATCCATCCGTGAAGATATAAGGAATACGTGGGATAAGCGAGATACGTTGAGCAACTCCACGGGACTATGTGTTGCTCTTGCCATTCGGTTCCGGCCAAGCGCCACCTCTAAACTGGAGCAAATCGATAGCGAGGAGAACCACTTTGTAGAAGCCAAATACGGTCAGAAGGGAACAGAGAAGAAGAAGGATTTGAACGACGTCCATTTCTGATCCTGAATCGTACAGAACAATATGCCCGGAGCCAATCAGCCCGCTCATAAGAAGAAGGGAATAGAACTTGATATCTCTTTTGCATTTCTGAGCAGCAAATTTCCTTGCGTACTGCCCTGCCCATATTCCCCACTCATCTGGAGGTTCTCTGCCCTGAGTGATGTCTACCACCGAGCTTACGAAATAACGAGCCAATTGGGGGGCTGATCCCGAGTACTTGACAAGACGGCTCGCCGTGATCTCGGCATCCATCTCACATTTGGCCAATTCCGACTGTGTCAAGTTGAAAAGCCACAGAAAAGCCCTGCTATTCTCTCCCACTTTCAGAGTAAAGCTCGCTCCTGCCGTGTCGATTACGACAGTCTCCATTCCGACTTCCTCCTTGAAGAATTGCCTCCGAGTCAGAGGAGGGATTGCCCTTCTTGTATGCCCGCAAAGGATGGACGCCTCAGGTGCTGTCTTTGTAACCGTTCCAAATCCTTGCTTTCACCGGATGGTTTTTCTGTTTGCGCACTGAAAATTTCTGTCGTTTCAAAAACTTCACGCCATGCACGCTTCATAATAGCAGGCGCGCTCTTTCTCGAGAAGGATTTCTTACGATTCCATTTCGATCATTTTCTTCTAACTCAGATATCGACTCGAGGGGGTATTTGGCTTAATGTCTGGATACTCCAGGAATAAAACGACTTGCCGGGTAAATCTCTCTATTCTCTTTATCGCTGCCGATGCATCAAAAAGCCTTCCTTTATCCTCCGGAAAATTCAAAGTTGACGGTCAACTAGTACTGCTAGGCGGAAGTTTAGGCGCAGTTTCGGTGGGCAACGCTTCGCTTTTGCCCACCCTACGCTCTTCCAACCTCATTGGAGCCGTAGGGTGGGCGCGGATTTTCGCGCCCACCTTAACTGGCTGCGCATTTCCGCCAAGCAGTACTAGCGCAAAACCTGGATTTCGAATTGAAGATTGCCGGAATGAGTGGGAAGGGACTTTTCAGACAGTTTCCCAGGCAACCCTGCTGCTGATCCCTTACATTTTTTTGAGGGTCCAAACGCCCTCGCTCCATGGAACCCCTGGAGTGAAAAGCAAGCTCCGGCAGCGCTTTGCATAGATCTTTGCAACTGGATCGTTAGAGATCTTCTCGAATAGCGCTAGTGCTTCGGCCCAATCGCGCGCGTAGTACAATTTGAGGGCTGAATCGAAGATCTCGAGATCCCTGGGAGTCTCTGTTCTCGAAAAATCGATCAATTCATATACCCGAACCGGAGTCTTCCTTCCAACCACCTGAATCAGACCGATCTCACGACCTAAAAACTCGCCCTCCGTCCGAGACCAGGTAGCCTCTGAAACCATAGTGAAGGTTTTGAACACCTTGTTGGCGCCTTCCAGCCTGGAGGCGAGGTTTGCCGCATCTCCGAGGATCGTATAGTTGAACCGCGTCTTCGATCCCATATTTCCCACCACAACTTGCCCCGTGTGGATGCCTATTCGGGCAAGCAGCAGGGTTCCCGTTCTTGTGAGGAGCTCCTCGCGACGCTCCTCGAGCTTTCTCTGACAGCGGACTGCCGCCCTACACGCCCTTTTGGCATGATCCGGCTGATCGAGGGGAGCGTTCCAGAAGGCGATAATGGCGTCTCCTTCGTATTTGTCCAAAGTGCCGCCTTCTTCCAGGATGATTTCGGTCATATCGGAGAGGTAGTCGTTTAAGAGGCTCGTCAGGGCAGGTGGATCGAGCTGTTCGGAAAAGGATGAAAACCCTTGAAGGTCTGAAAAGAGCATAGTCAGCTCCCGGTGCTCTCCTCCAAGCTCCAGCTTCGAAGGATCCTCCAGGATTTTTTCTATGACTTCAGGACTGAGGTAGTATTTGAAGGCTTGCTTTATGAATGATTTCCGCCTTCCTTCATTGGCGTAGTTTAGAAGAACGCCTCCGGTAAGAGCAATGGCTGTTGCCGCCTCATGAACGAGGATGGGCCACCAGTAGCCCAAAGGATAGGCGAAGAAACCGATGAAGCCGGGGAGAGGGAGTAAGATCCCGACTAACACTGCGCTCTGCCATGCCTTTGTCGTAAAGACGACCAGAGTACTGCTCATTAGAGCCAAGGCCAGAATAGTCATGATGGAAAACCACTTGGGAGGATCCCTCAAGAAATCGTCGGAGATGAAGTTATCGAGCATCGTCGCATGGAGCTCGACGCCAGGGGCTATCTTGTTCAAGGGAGTCGGCCTCAGGTCGGAAAGACCCGAGGCGCTTGCCCCGAGGAATACGTAGCAGTCCTTCAAGACGCTTGGGTCATCAATGACAGGCTTCTTTCCCTCTCTCAGGCGAAGCTCGGATTGAATGACTTCCCCAGCTCCGAACGTCTGGTAGGCGTTTGGACCACGAAAACGCAGAATGACTTTACCGGATGCATCCAAGGAGATGGCCCTTCCTGCAGCTTCGAGGCGATCATCGTCTATCTCCAGCTCATGCAATGAAATGTCGGCATAAGAGTTTGCATCGGAGTAAGAGCCTATGCGGCGGATTTCTTCTCCGGCGAGGAAAGCGGCCATGCCCAAGGAGGCGATCACATGGCCGTCAAAGATTTTGAAGAGGTGAGCGCGGCGGAATATCCCATCCATCTCGGGGTCTTGCGCTACGCCGGCCAGGATAGCCGAACCGGTGGAGATCTCCGGGATCGGAAACTTCGCCCTGGGCAGGACCACCCTTTTGCGCGCTTGAGGAGCGAGCCCCGCAAGCCAATCATTCAGTTGATCGATCTTTAGTGGGAAGCGCACGGGAATATGAGGGGGCCACCTTTTCGCCTCGCCTGCTATCCTCGAGAGCAATAGTGGAGCCACAAAGACAGGGGCGCGGTCGATTGCTTGACCGAGCGCCCTGTCGTCATCCACGCCGTAAATGGAGGGCTCGGTGAAGAACATATCGAAAACGACAGCCTTTGCCCCTCCTCTAAGGCAATAATCGATTATCGGCGCATATACTTCCCGCGGCCAGGGCCACGTCCAACCATTTTCCTTTTCTCCCCAATCGAGACTCCTCTGATCGAGCAGGATCAGTTTTATCTTTGGACTTGCTGCGCCCGGTTCGGCAAAATAATCGACTCGCCAGCGCCATGCCGCAAATTCCCATAGCTTCAAAAAGCCCGAGGTCCAGAGAATAAGCGCAACAATTGCAGCGCCTGCTCCAACAATGGCGGCCTGCCCCAGTCTTTTGCCCATATCCTTTAATCCAAGTCAGACTCCGGCAATGAATCTCTTGAACCGTTTCTCTCGTTCCCCTTGAATATGAATCGATGAAGAGACGCCGAGCTCACCTTCCAGATAGCGTATCCGTTCAATGATCTTCGGATGGGACTTCGTAAAGCCGGGGCCGCTTTTCTCTACCGATCCCGGCATTCCTTGCAACACACTGACCAGAGCTCCCGGGTCATAGCCCACTCGCCTCATGATCGTGACGGCGCTCTCATCCGCCTGCCGCTCCTGCTCTCTCGAGTAGCCGTTTTTTATTACAGTAGAGGCGATATCGCCAACCGAACCTTCGAAGGCTTCAACCACCGGCGCCAGCATGCCGCCGCTCAGAATCTTTGCGCCTTCGGAGGCGAGAATCCCGGCGGCTGATGTCAATCTGCTTTGTTGAATCGCCTTGAGACCGTTTTGATGCTCGATGTGTCCGATCTCGTGAGCCAAAACCGCCGCCAGTTCGTCTTCGCTCCCGCACTGGCGCAGCATTCCACGGGTGACCATGACAAGACCGCCCGGCGCAGCAAAGGCGTTGATCTCTTCAGAGTCAACGATAAGAAAATGGTACCCGTGGAAAGTTTCAGGCCTATCGGATGCCTTTGCAAGAGTTTGTCCCAGAAGGTTGATATAGCGGTTCGCTCTCTCATCGGCGTAGGGAGGATAATTTCTGAGCACCGTTGCCGCTACGGCGCGGCCAATGTAGTATTCCTGCTCGGGCGTGATCTCTTCCAAGGTCTTTCCTAGTGCCTTGGCGGGCCGCGTGACGGACTCCGGGTTGCGTAGGGCGTATAGCCCGGCGGATACTGAAGCTGCACTGCCAATACCCGCAACGGGAATAACGGCGCAACCCTTTACGAAGATCAACATGGCTAGAACGGGGAGGAGGCAGAAAGGATCATACTTTCGGATGGATAATCTGAGTCTCACTTTGCGCCTCCCAACTTCGGATCGAGGCTTCCTTCCCGTAAAAAAGCGACCATCTCCCGAGGAGATATCTCGATCTGCTCCATCCATTCCACCCAGGTGTAATCGAGGTCGCTGTTCTCCGACTTGAACTCCTCCTCCACGTGTGCGTTAAAGCCTCTGCCCGCAAGCGAAATCTCATCTCCCGCAGCCACCGGTTTTGCCTCCGTCGCTCCAGAGCTGAACACAACCCGCTTGCTGGTTAGAGCAGACTGGTGAATCCATCCTCTCCTTTCTTCCGAGGCGCTGACTTCCAACCAGCTCCCCTGTTGCTGAAGCACCTGGACCTGTTCCCCGTAAGTTACCGAGGATAGCGGTTTGTCAAGGAATGAAGGAGATTTCCTAAGATCGGCGTTTCTTACCTGAACGCTCATCGATCCCGAAGCGGACCAAGCCGTGGTAGCGACAAACAGAGCCGTAATCATGAAAAGGAATATGGATATTTTTCTCATAGCCACTCCTTCAAGTCCAAAGATGATCTGGGGTCACAATAAAAGCTCCTATCTTTCATTCTCTAACATTGTTAATTCTCAGAAAGACAATGGTCAATCCACGGGAAAGGAGCACAGGTCTCGGACAGGATGCGTAGACAGGCGATGGTGGTTATATACTCTGCACTTGCTGCGGAAGATTTTGAGCCATGTCGCACCAGCCTGATGGCCGGAAGCTTCAGGTTATACGCCCGGGGCAGCTGCCGTTTTTATTAAAGCCTGTTGAAAGAAATTCGTATCAGGACTGCAGAAAGTTCATTGAGGAAGACGTATGAAATACGATCCTGAGAAACATCACCGTGGCTCCATCCGTCTGAAGGGGTACGATTATTCCAAGGTGGGCGCGTATTTTGTCACCATCTGTGTTTACAATCGTGAACGCCTGTTGGGCAGTGTGATCGGCGGAGAAATGGAAACGAATGAGGCAGGGCATTTGGCTGCGGAATGTTGGGAATGGTTAGCGGAACATTACACATATGTGGAACTGGATGAGTGGATTATCATGCCGAATCATTTGCATGGCATTGTCTTGATTCGTGCAAATAACGATAGAAGCAGTTTACCCAATGACGGCAGGGGCGGTTTACCCAATGACGGTAGGGGCGGTTTACCCAATGATGGTAGGGGCGGTTCGCGAACCGCCCCTACAGCAAAGGCCAAACCGCTGGGACGCATCATCGGGGCCTTTAAAACCGTTTCCTCAAAATACATCAACAAATGTCGTGGTACGCCAGGGGAATCGATTTGGCAGCGGAATTATTACGAGCACATTGTTCGCAATGAGTCCGAATTAAACCGTATTAGGGAATACATCGCCGGTAATCCCCGGCAATGGGAATGGGACCGAGAAAATCCGACAAATGTAGGGGCGGTTCGCGAACCGCCCCTACCAAATGATCTACGATGGCGCATCTGAATGAATCCGATGTCGTATCTGCCGTCCTCTCGTAGGGGCGGTTCGCGAACCGCCCCTACCAAATGATCAACGATGGCGCATCTAACTGAATCCGATGTCGTATCTGTCGTCTTGTCGTAGGGGCGGTTCGCGAACCGCCCCTACCAAATGATCAACGATGGCGCATCTA
>CAZOEL010000009.1:41113-111958 GCA_964578835.1 uncultured Syntrophobacteraceae bacterium
CCGATGTCGTATCTGCCGTTCTCTCGTGGGGGCGGTTCGCGAACCGCCCCTACCATGTTTCGATATCCACTTTCTGGAGATGAATTCCGATGGCGCAGTTCGAACATCTTTTCTCTAACGCTTCCAGGATGGGCCTGGGCAAAATGGGAGGCGCCCTCATGACTGGCATGATTGTCAGTTTTCTCCTGATCATAATGTCCATCTCGTACCCTTCAATGATATTTGGCGGAAGGCTGGAAGAGTATTCCGGCATGGGCATACAAATGGCGCTTTTTAGTGCGATGATCTTTTGTTTCCTGCTCTCACTCATCAGCACGTGTCCGGGAGTTGTGGGCATTGCTCAGGGGGAGACCGCAGCAGTGATTGGGCTGGCGACAGCTTCCATAGCCGAGATCTGCATGGAGTCGGGCAATAGCCATCAGGCGCTGCCGACCGTGATGGCTGTAATCGCACTCTCGGCTTTCCTGGTCGGCCTGCTCTTTACATCCCTTGGCGCTCTTCGACTTGCCAACCTCATCCGGTTCGTCCCCCTTCCGGTCATGGGCGGATTTTTGGCGGGCGTGGGCTGGCTGCTTTCCAGCGGCGCCATCAAGTCAATGACCGGTTTGCAGCCGACGCAGCATAACTTGGCCGCTCTCCTGGGGCTCCCCATGATCTTGAAATGGCTCCCCGGCCTCGTCTCGGCGCTCATGTTGCTGATGCTTCAACGCCACAGGCAAAGCGTCTTCAATCTCTTTATCGCAGTAATAGCCACCGTGTCGCTTTTCTGGCTTACCGTCTGGCTTGCGGGGGTCTCTTCCACTTCTCTCAGGGCGGATGGTTGGCTTATGGCCACGGGGACAAGGGAAAGCGAGTGGGCGCCCTTCGATTTCGTCAGGCTCGTCACAGAGGTGGACTGGAGCGCGGTGTTCTCCCAGATTCCACAGCTTGGCGCCCTCCTCGTCATCTCCTCGATCTCACTTCTCATGGCTACGAGCAGCCTCGAATTGCTTTCGGGAAAGGATATGGATCTCAACCGCGAGCTCATTGCGGCCGGGTTGGGCAATTTCATCTGCGCAGCCGTGGGATCGCTCCCCGGATATCACTCCCTTGGCGCATCGACTCTATCGCAGAAGATGGGAGCTCCGGTCAGGATGGTCGGTCTTGTGAGCGGCGTTCTGTGCGCCATCGCCTACGCTATGGGAGTCTCATTCCTTTCCTTACTTCCCAAGATGCTGGTTGGAACCGTGGTTCTCTACATAGCCATGAGCCTGCTCGTCGAGTGGCTCTATGACGCATGGGCCAAGCTCCCCTTGAGCGATTATTCAATCCTCCTGCTGGTTTTTGGATCTGTGTGCTTTGTGGGAATCATCAACGGAGTCGCAATCGGCCTGGTTGCCAGCGTTCTCTTGTTCGCCTATGAATACGGCAGGATCGGCATCACACGGCAGGTGGGATCGTCCGAGAGCATCAGAAGCAACGTGGTGCGCCCCGAACCCATGAATGCCGTCTTGCGGGAATTCGGCAGGGAGAGCCATATCGTGAAGCTCCAGGGCTTTATTTTCTTTGGCGCCTCCAACAGCCTTCTCAATCAAATCAGATCCCGGATGCTCCACTCCGGGAGCGCGCCCTTGCGCTGTGTGGTCTTTGATTTTAAACATGTCTTCGGTATCGATTCCTCGGCCGCCCTCAGTTTTCTCAAGCTTCGCCGGTATGCGGAGAATTTAAGCTTTACCATAGCTCTGTCGCACCTGTCGCCTCAGATCGACAGCGCCTTGAGGGTTGCGGGCGTTTACGAGGGTTCGCCTTCGCTCGTCTCGAAGTTCGATGATCTGGATCATGCCCTGGAATACTGTGAGAAGATCATCATCTCGGCGCATTCTCCTCCTATGGATGAAGAAATCTATCCCGTGAGAGAGCAATTGAGGCGCGCCTTTGCAGACAGCCGGCACGCTCAGACGTTCGAGAAATATCTGGAGCCCGTCTTGCTTGCGCGAGGCGAATTCCTGATTCGCCAGCGCGATGGCTCGGATGATCTCTTCTTCATAGAGCGCGGCCGGGTGGCGGTCATTCTTGAGAAGCCCGATGGATCCCTGCTTCGGGTGAACGCCATGGGACCTGGAACGGTTGTCGGTGAAATTGCTTTTTTACTCGGATCGCCAAGGTCCGCCAACGTAGTCGTGGAAGCGGACATCGTCGCCCGTAAGTTGACAAGAAAATCTTTGGTTACTATCAGAAAACATGATCCGGAGCTTGCCGTCGCCTTTCACGAATTCCTGGCGCGAATGCTCTCCGAGAGGCTTGTCGACGCCAACCGGCTGATTCAGACCGATTGAGCCGTGCTTTGCTGGATAAGCACCCGAAAGCGCCGCAAAAACCGCTGGCAATGAGGCTTATAGAAGATGCGCAGGATAATTGACCTTTCTCTTCCGATTTTCGACGGCATGCCCCACTATCCCACAGATCCTCCCACTGTCTTCCGGGAAGCAAAGAACATAGAAAACGACCGGACCAGAGTTACGGAAGTGAAGTTTGGAAGCCACACGGGAACGCATCTGGATGTTCCTTCCCATGTATTTCCGGGCGGAAAAAGCCTGGAGGAGATGGAGCTCTCGAGGTTTTTCGGCTCTGCGGTAAAACTAAGCCTTGACCGACTTGACGAATACGATTTCGCTTCCTTCGAATTCGAGGGGATACTCCTCGAGACCGGATGGGAACGACTGTACGGTGAGCCACACAGATACCACGGCCGCTCACGGCCTTCTATCCCCCTGTTTTTTGTGGAGAAGCTGCTGAATAGAGGACTCAGGTTTTTCGGATGTGACCTGCCGAGCGTCGATGAGAGCGGGGCTACAGAGAAAGTCGTCCATGGCAAGCTTCTCGCCGCAGACGTGGTTATCTATGAGAATCTCACCAATCTGGCCGGCCTGCCCGAGGCGGAGCCCTTTACCTTTATAGGGTTTCCGCTCAATTTCCAGGGGATAGACGGCTCCCCTGTAAGAGCAGTGGCAATACTGGAGGGAGGAATATTTTGAGCGCTATGGAGCAACATTCGGACAATCCATCGAGAGCTTTAGAAAAGGTCGTCTACTGTTTCGACTTCGACGGCGTGCTGTGCGACACCATGGATGAGAGCCTTATTACAAGCTACAATGCCTATTTTGAAAGAGATGCAAAGAGCGTCTCTGAAATAGACCCGGGCCTCAGGGACTTTTTCTATGAGCATCGCTACCTTGTTCGTCCCGCGGGAGAATACTACATACTCTATCGTACGTTCCAAAAAGGGGAGAAAGCGGTCGGGAAGGAGCGCTTCATCGAGCTCAAGGCATCTCTGGCGGAAGAGATGAAAGGCTATGCGGGGCGCTTCTACGCCAGTCGAGAACATCTTAAGAAGCATGTCGAATGCTGGGAATGCCTTCATAAAGTCTATCCCCAAGGCGCCGACTTCTTCGAGAGGGGACGCCCTTTCTTCATAGTCACCAATAAGGATAAGAATTCGGTCATCGCCCTGGCGAGCCACTATGGATTCATAGATCGCATCATCGAGATATATTCAAAAGAGATTTCAGTCGATAAGAGAATACTGATGGAGAAGCTCATAGCCGATCATGGACTGAGCCCATCAACCCATCGAATCGTTTATGTGGACGATCATGAGGGGACTCTCGGGGAGATGAAGGAGCTTCCGCTCGATCTCTATCTCGCCTCCTGGGGGTATACGGGAAGGCCCAAGTCAAGTCCATTCAGAATGATTGAGAACCTCGGCGAGCTGCCTTAGATGGATTTGTCTTGCGCAATTGTATGGAGTGGCGCCAATGATCGAGACGCCCCGGGTGATTTCATTAACGAAAGCGGATTTGGAGACTGCAAATCCTCCAACCGATCCATGCGTCATGGTGATATTTGGAGCATCAGGAGATCTCGCTGCGCGACTGCTCGCGCCGGCGCTCTACAACCTCGCCTGCGACAACCTCTTGCATGAAGATTTTGCCGTTCTCGGTACGGCGATAGATCGTCTGACAACGGAGCAATTTCGCGAGCGGATGAGTGAGAGCATAAAGCGGTTTCATACCCGTAACGAGTTCGACCAGGCTGTCTGGGAAAGGCTGGTGAACCGCTTTTACTATTTGCCGGGCGACTTTCGCGGCCTGGAAGTATTTCGACAATTGAGAGCGGAAGTGAAAGCGCTCGATGCGCAGTACAATACCCGGGGAAACCTGATTTGCTACCTTGCTACGGCCCCGGACCTCTTCGGCTTGATCTGCAATAATCTTCATGAATCCGGCTTCAAGGAGGGGCCGGGCTGGAGACGCATCGTTATAGAGAAGCCTTTTGGCGCAGATCTCGGGTCGGCTCTGGAGCTCAACCGGGAAGTCCTCACGCACTGGAGTGAAGACCACATCTACCGTGTCGACCACTATCTTGGAAAAGAGACGGTTCAAAACCTCCTGGCCTTCCGGTTCGGCAACGCCATATTCGAACCGCTCTGGAACAAACGCCACATCGATAACATCCAGATCAACGTCGCCGAGTCCGTGGACATCGAAGGGCGCGGGGAGTATTATGACCGATCGGGTGTTCTTCGAGACATGATGCAAAATCACATGTTCCAGATGCTTGCCTATCTTTGCATGGAGACGCCGGAGTCGCTGGCGGCGGACGCCATCCGGAGTGAAAAAACCAAGCTCCTTCAATCTGTGCGCATTTACACGCCTGAAGAGGTGGCAAAGCATGTTGTGCGCGCGCAATATGGACCGCTGTTGGATGCAGCCGGCAATGTGCTGAAACCCGGCTACCGGCAGGAAAAGGGCGTCCATCCGCACTCGAGCACAGAGACCTACGTGGCCGCAAGATTCCAAATAGACAACGAGCGATGGGAAGGCGTTCCGGTCTATCTTCGTTCAGGCAAAGCGCTTTGGAAACGAGGAACGGAAATCGTCGTTGAGTTCAAAAAAACGTCGGAATCTCTTTTCCATGATGCTTCTACCCGGCAACCGGGCGCAAACCGCCTGATATTTCACATCCAGCCGCAGCAGGGGATCGAAATGCATTTCTATGCCAAGACCCCCGGGCCAAGATTCCACCTTCAGCCGGTTCACATGGGCTTTGGATACGGGGAAGCATTCAAGGCGTCGCGCTCTACGGGCTATGAGGTGATGATCTACTCATGCAGCCATGGCGATGCAACGCTCTTTTCCCGTGGCGACCTCGTTGAAGCTTCCTGGCGCCTGGCCCAACCCATCCTGGACTACTGGTCGGCTACGCCCGCAACCGATTTTTCCAATTACGCCCGCTCCAGCTGGGGTCCGAAGGCTGCGGCCGATCTCATGGAGCGAGATGGCCGACACTGGCATGAAGTCGTTCC
Source organism: uncultured Syntrophobacteraceae bacterium (assembly GCA_964578835.1). Lineage (GTDB taxonomy): Bacteria > Desulfobacterota > Syntrophobacteria > Syntrophobacterales > Syntrophobacteraceae > CAZOEL01. The sequence continues at coordinate 46,458 of CAZOEL010000009.1, forward strand.
AGAGGAAGCTCTGAGGAGGGTGGAGATTTTCAGGAACGGCGATCCGCTGTTTCTCTCTCAATTGCGAATGGCCCTTCGCGCGAGGCAGGCGGCAGCGGGCGAGACGATCATCCAACGAGGCGACGTGGGTCATGAAATGTATCTGCTTGCGCGCGGTGAAGTGCAGGTGATCGATGGCTCCGGCAGTGTGGTCCAAACCCTCAGAGACGGCGATTTCTTCGGCGAAATCGCACTACTATTGCTAACTCCGCGCAATGCAACCATTCGCGCCAAGACAGCCTGTGACATGCTGACGCTCGATAAGGCCGATTTCGATCGCATCCTAAAAGACCACCCACGCTTTGCCGAAGGAGTGGCCACGGCTGCCAGGGATCGCTACAGTCTGGATCTTTGTGACCGGAGCCTGATCGGCTATGAGGATTGCGTCGCCAGACTGGGTTTCCCACCGACTGCCTAACCTATGCGTCCATGATGCCCCCTAGGATCCTACTCTACGCACATATCTTTGCCGATGTAGCGTAGCAGCCGATTCAGGGGGCGGCCCGCCAACTTGTCGCCTGGGTCCGCAGCACAAGAGACTCGGCCAAGACAATGCCCAGTTACCTTAGTCCTCTTGCCCTTCGGGCGCATGCGACTCGTTGCGGCATCCACCACCCGACATCGCAAGAAATCCCTAGCGGTGAGCGGCTGCTTCCTTTCCGCCCAACATACGAACCGCGTAGGCATGCTCATGACCGCTCCCGTCCTCTCGATGCGCCACCAGCCGAACCTCGGCGTCCTTCGCCGATGCCGACGGAAATCGCACCTCAAAGGATGATGTCCGATGCCTTGAGGGAAAAGTTCGATACTCGGCGGCGCCCAGTTCGGTTATCTTCCCGTTCGGCGCAACTATCGCGACATCGATATGTCCATTTTGTGAGGAAAAGAGGAGCCTTTTCTTGATGGTTCCGGCAACCACCAGATCCGGACCGTCCTGATACGCATCAACATTCACGATTTGCGCATTTGAGTCGCCTGAGGGGATGATTTCCACTTCAGCAACTTCGGCCGCATGGATGTTTCCCGTCTGCGCCGCACCTCCGGCGACGATCGCAAAAACCATCACGCATAGCCCCGTTAAAACCAGCTTAGTATGTATTCGAGAATTCATCGGATACCTTCCTTTCTTTCAATCTGCAATAGGCAAGAACCACCTCAATCGTTAAGGCAATCCTTTACAAGTCACTTACCCATCGGTCTTCATTCTATCTCGGCAGCGTCTTGATAGCCGCCAAGCCCTTCGCGTCTGTCTCGTGTGGATATGCGAGACAAGAGCAAACTCCATACCCTTCTACTCGAAAACGGAACCTTCGCGCCCGCTCGATATCGGAATCGATTATTCTATTTGCGCTGGAGCAGCTTGGAACACAGGATTCAAATCAGTAGAATGGTTGTATGAATAGAGGCAAGGGTGGGATCGACCAAAAAAGAGGTCCCCAAAAGCCGCGCAGATTCTGAGGAATGCTCGTTCTTTGGAATGTAGGTGAAAAGCAATGAGATAAAGAAGGATTGTTGCAGTGTGAATTGTTTACGGTCGCATGTTTGGGAAGAATGAAGGCCGTTCCCCGAAAGGGGAATGTCCGTGCAGGGGCCGCAACAGCTTCTAGAGGTGAGTGCGCTTAACTCGAGATCCTTTCGAGTCTTGTGCTCATCGGAGAGGACGGTTCTACCGGAAAAAGCGCACTGCGCCTTGTCTTTGAGAGACTCGACCTCCACGTGATCCCTTGCATGGCATACTACGAGCCCTGCGCCACTCTCAAGAGCCAGAAAAGCCCATGCCGTCACACAAAGCCACACCATAAGAGTCCAAAGCTTCGATCTTTTCATAACATCGTCTGCCGCAAGGGTTCGTGACTCCACGCCTCCGCAAAGGCGCAACCATTTTCTTAATGCTAAGTACTGCGCCGCCTCTTTCAAGTTACGGGAGGGAATACCAGCAATTCTGAATTCGGCCATGCCGGTGAAGCAGGGGAATAAGCTCAGTTCGCCATTCCCGCATGTTTCCATCCGGAATCCAGCGGGGCCGCCGGCTCCTTAACCAACATATTCCGGATAATGTCTTTTCATGCATTCTGGGCAAATGCTGTGGCTGAAGTGAGCATCTGAATGTCTGGCGATATAGGACTCCACCTGATCCCAGTAGCCCTGATCGTTGCGAATCTTTTTGCAGAAAGAGCAGATGGGCAAGATGCCCTGAAGGGTTTTGATTTGCTCCAGAGCCTGGCTCAGTTCCCGAACCTTGGCAGCCAATTGTTCCTGCGTCTCGATCATGCGCTTCGCCACCTCGATTCGGGCTCGCAACTCTCCCACATCGAAGGGCTTACTGAGGTAATCATTGGCCCCTGCATCCAATCCAGCTATGATGTCCGCTTTCTCAGCCTTGGCGGTTAAGAAGATGAGGTACGGGGGAGACTCGGGTGATTGTATCGCACGGACTCGGCGCACCACCTCCCGCCCGTCCATCTGGGGCATCATCCAGTCGAGGATAGCGAGTTTTGGCGCATCCGGCTGCAGCATTACCCGCAAAGCCTCTTCGCCATTGACAGTCACTACCACGACATGACCGAATTTTTCCAGCATTCCCTTTAAAATTGCGCGCGACGTGAGATCATCTTCTGCAATCAGAATTCGCATGGGCTTTATCTCACTTATCATTTGCGGACAAAATACTGCTCCATAGCCGCCTTGAGTCTGATAAACTCCGTCTCCAGTTCGGGTATGCGACTACGGATGGCTTCCATATCACCTATATTTCCTGACTTCTCCATCGCGGAGGCTATTGCGCTCATGGCCTCGCCTCCCACATTGGCCGACGCCCCCTTGATGGTGTGGGCCTGACGCTCAGCGCCAAGGAGGTCCCCTGTTTGCAGATAGTCTTTGAGCGACTCGATCTGATGGGGAATGTCCTCAAGAAAACCTTCGGCGATAGTCCTCAGTAAATCTTCATCGTGCATCAGTCGGGCCGTCAGGGCATCGATGTCGAAGATTACGGATTGCCGCTTAGCGACTGAAGCTTCTGCGGAGCTAATAACAGGCAATCCGCTTAGCGCCTCTCGCTTCTCTCGCACCATATCCTCTCCCTTCGGCAGCCATTTGTCCAGCGCTTCCACCAGAGCCTGCGGAGAAAGCGGTTTGCTGATGTAGTCATTCATTCCAGCCTCCAAGCACCTTTCTCGATCTCCCTGCATGGCAAGAGCAGTCATAGCTATAATAGGAATGCTAAATGACGATCCATGGGCAACCTCCGCTTCCCTGATTCTCCTTGTGGCCTCGAATCCATCCATCAGCGGCATCTGCACATCCATGAGCACAAGGTCGTAAGGGATGGTCTCAACGGCTTTCACAGCCTCTGAGCCATTGGCCACGGCGTCTGCCCGCAAGCCGAGTCTTTTCAACATCCCCACAGCCACCTGCTGGTTGGTGATGTTGTCTTCTGCGATCAAGATGTGCGACTTGCGCACAGCAGTTAGTTGCAGCTTTTCTCGAGCTGTATGGCGTGTTTCGATGGCCGCAGGCTTTTGCCAAGCCAGCTCCCGGCCTATAAGCGCAAGGGAGAGAACAGCTTTGAGCTCCTGGCGTCTGGCCGGTTTGGTGAGGTAAGCCGAAAAACCGAGCTCGGCAAAGCGCTTGGCGTCGCCCCTTACCCCCATGGAAGTCATCATTACCATTCGGGTATCTTGAAGGCGTTTGTCCTCTTTGATGGCAAGACCCAGAGCCTCGCCGTCCATGCCCGGCATCTGCATGTCGATCACGGCGATGCTGAAAGGGTCTTCCTCTTCCATGGCCAGCTTGAGGGCGTGGAGCGCTTCGGGCCCCCTCTTCGCCTCACAGGCGCGCATTCCCCAGGACTGCAGACGAGAGGTGAGGATTTCTCGGTTGGTGGCGTTATCATCAACAATCAAAACCCGAACGCCCTTGAGGTTGGCAGGCGGAGGACTCTCTTCATGTGTCCCAGCAGCCTGTAGTCCCAGGCGAGCTGTGAACCAGAACTCAGAGCCCTTGCCTTCCTGGCTTTCAACGCCGGCTTTTCCTCCCATAAGCTCGGCGAGCTGTTTGGAGATGGCCAGACCAAGCCCCGTGCCGCCATACTGGCGCGTGGTCGAGGCGTCCACCTGGCGGAACTTCTCGAAAATAAGGCCAATCTTAGACTCGGGGATTCCAACGCCTGAATCGCGCACAGAAAAACGAAGAAGAACATCCTCTTTTTGCATGTTCCCAGTCGCCGTCTCTTCCATAAGAGAGACTCGAACCGCCACCTCACCAGCGTGCGTGAACTTGATCGCGTTTCCCACCAGGTTTGTAAGGATCTGGCGCAGACGCCCGGGGTCTCCGCGCAACAGCGTCGGGACCAGAGGATCGGCTGAACAGAGAAGCTCTAGCCCTTTGTCATGCGCTCGCAAGGCCATCGTGGAAGCAAAGTCATCGAGCAGGATCGAAAGATCGAAGTCAAGTACTTCGAGATCGAGCTTTTTCGCCTCGATTTTTGAAAAATCGAGTATGTCGTTGATCAGGCCGAGAAGCGATTCGCCGCTTGCCCGCACGATTTCTGCGTAACGCTGCTGCTCATCGGTTAGCTGCGTATCCAGCAGAAGGCCGGTCATGCCTATGACCCCGTTCATGGGAGTGCGGATTTCATGACTCATGTTGGCCAGAAACTCGCTCTTGGCGACGTTCGCCATCTCGGCCTCCTGGGCCAGGTGATTGGCCTTGGCGATGGCTGCTTCGAGCTGCCGATTGGTTTCCTGAATATGCTCTTCCGCGCGCTTACGCTTTATGATCTCCCAGGTCACATCGGCTATGAAATTCACAGCCTCAGCATCTTTTTCGGTGTAATCGAAGGGCTTGTTGCCCACTCCAAGGATGGCTACGACTAAATCATCGCGCATCACCGGAACCACCAGCTCGCGTATCACTTCCGCATGGCCCTCCGGCAGCCCCTTTCTGTGGGGCAGCAAACGATAGTCGTTATGTATCACGCTCTTGCGCTCATGCACACAGTCCACCCAGACTCCCGCCTGATCGATTCCATAATGAGCCCCCTTTGACTGGGCTTTACAGAACCTTTCCAGGGTTGCGGTGGACCATTGCTGCAAGTGGAGGGTCTTCTGGTCCGCCTCGACAAAATGGTAAAAACCGATAGGGCTATCCACAAACCCACAGATTTCGTCAAGAGATCGAGTCAACAATTCGTCAAAAGTATATTTGTCTGCAAATTCGATCAGCTTCAGTCGAATTTCGGTCAGCTGCTCGATCTTTTTGCGTTCGGTGATGTCCCAAAGGACGCCGTTGATCGCCTTTGGTCGGTTTGTATCGTCGCGATATAACCTGCCCCGAGTTTTAATGTAATGAAGACTCCCATCGGGCCAGACTGCACGATATTCGGTTTCATACAAAGCATCCTCGACCAATGCCCGGCGCAGCGCCGCTTCGACCGCTGCACGGTCATCGGGATGCACCGCTGCGAAAAACTCCTCGGCGCTTCCTCTGAACTCAGCAGGATCGATCCCGAGCAGGCGACAAACCTGGTCGTCGAAATGACGCTTATCTTCATTGATGTCCCAGGACCACACGCCCATGTGAGCCGAGCGAAGGGCAAGATCGAGCCTCGACTGGCTCTCCCTGGACGCCTCTTCCGCCAGTCTGCGCTCGGTGATGTTGGTGTGGGCGATGACTACCCCTTTTTCTTTCATGTCAAGAGGAGTAACAGTCATCATAAACCAACGCCGTTCACCAGGAGAATGGCATGGATACTCGAGGGAAAAGCTGGGAAGCTTTCCGTCCAGAACGGAAAGAATGCCATCATGGGCGGCCATAGCCTCTTCCGAGGACTCGCCATGGCTCTGCCGACATATCTCGAGGTAATTTACGCCTGGCTCCGTGGCGGGTGGAGGAAGATCTTCCATAGAGCTATTTTCAATGGAAAACCGCAACCAGGGCTCGTTCACTGCCAAGATGACGCCATCTCCATCCAACACGGCGATATGGGAAGGCGCCGAATCGAGAATGGCCTTTTTGAATTCCTCGCTCTCCCGAAGAGCATTCTCTGCAAGATTACGTTCGCTGATATCTTCTATGGCGCACATAATGCCGATAATGCTCCCACCCGGGTCGTAGATGGGCGAAGCCGAGAGACTCGCGTCGAAGATCGTCCCATCCTTCTTTCTCCTCACGACTTTCATCCCTGTAAAACCTTGTCCCCTGGCAAGAAGCGCGCGCAGTTCACTCACTTCATCCTGTTTTTCTTCTGGGACGCTCGGCAGAGGCTTGCCGAGCGCCTCATCAGCCCTCCAGCCGAGAACCCGCTCCGCAGAAACGTTCCAGCTCAGTACGTTTCCATTCAGGTCCATGCCATAGAGAGCTACGGGCGAGCAGGCAATGATGGCCCGCTGAAAATCCTCACTTTGCTGCAGCTCGGCCGTTCGCACCATGACCTTTTCCTCCAACTGCTCGGAATGCTTCCGGAGATTGACGGACATTCGATTGAAAGCATCGCCCAGGTCCATCATCTCGCGCCCGCCCAGCAGGGGGACTTGTCCTGCCGCTCCCTCTTCGCCAGAAGAAATCCTTTGGGCTTCATTCTTCAGTTTGGATAGTGGTTTGCCGATGAGCTGGTCAAAGCTTAAGAACTGCATTGCAGTGAGGGCCAGGAGCAGACCGAGCAGAATGAACGATAACTCTACCGTTGTGTCATGGGCTGCATCGAAGGCTGCAGCCAGGGGAATGCGAATGGAGATAGCTGAAACCACCTCTCCCGAGCTGCGATGGAAGCTCCGCTCCATCCCGTAACGCTTTACCAACTCTCCTGGCGCATTATCCGGAGTGGAATGACATCTCAGGCAGGCATTCTCCATCACCTCCCCACGGCGCAGCACCTGAAGAAACGGCTGACCGGCAATCATACGAATGGCGCTCTCGTATTGAAGAGCCGGGCTTTGGTTGGTCCGCTGGATAAAATTCTTTTCGATATCGTCGGCTTCGTTCTCAGGGCTTCGCGCATTGACGGCGCATTCCCGGTAGTAGTAGCCTTCGTTTCCCAGCTCTTTAAAATACCTTTGTATTTCACGCACGGCGTAGGTCGATGACATCCAAGCCGGATCAAAATAGCCCTCGGTTTCGCTGGCTTTTGTGATCTGAAACAACCCGGGTTTCAGTTGATGCGAAAAGTAGCTGTGGGTGGCGAGGTTTCGATCTATAATCAGGCGGGATTTGATTTCAGCTTCCTGGATGGCGTGATCGAGGATTTTTCTATGAACAAAGAAGACCAGCAGCAAGCCCACAATGAGAAATCCGATGAGGGATGCAGCGCCTATTCGGGTTCGTATTCTCCACTCATTCCATTTGCGTCCTATTTTCATTCCTTCGCCCCAAGAAAAGTCACCCTTACCCAAGAAAACAAGCTAACTTTGCTATAAGACACATCAATCTATCTATCTTTTCAGATGATAGCCCTTTCTGAAAGCAAACTGATAGCATTAGAGTTGTTCCCGGTCAACACCTTAGCCTCAGCACCGACTTATCCAAATAACATGCCAATTTTAACAACTAAAGGTTTTGGCTCTTCAAAGGCTGGGGCTTATGCCGATATCCCCAGTCAGCACCTGGCAACGATACTTTATCGCCCTCACAAATTCGCACCCGGCTCTGTTGATGCGCCCTCTGCATGAGCGTGTATCCATTTAACTATTTTCGGCCAGACGAATTGGTGCGATCTCTTTCCGACGAGCATTCCGAGGTGCTGGATGGCCACACCGATATCTCCCTCATAAAGGAGCGTCTTTTTATCAGTGCTTCGAACCGCATCGAAGAAGGGCAGCATCGACTCGGGCGGCGCCACGCGGCATCGTGGATCGATCACGCTCAGTATCGGGGCTTCGATCTGTTCCGGCATAGCGCGTCGTCCTCCTACTTCCAGCCGTCCGGCCAGGAATCGGTTCTCACGATACAAGAGCTCGACAATCTCTTGAAAAAGCTTTCTACAAAAAGGCATTTCATCGTGCATCCATCGGATTACACGGAGGTGCGTCCGCCTCGCCTGCGCATCGGGGAGACATGCGAGCCAGTCCATCCACCGAGACCAGAGAAAGGTCTCAGGAGAGGCTAGAGAACTGGTGAGGCTAACAAAAGAACCGGGCACATCACCCCACCTCGCCGTGAGGAGTTGCGCTCTGGGGGAAGAAAGAACCATGGGCGGAACATCGCCGGCATCTCTTCCAAAGTTGAGTGGAGATCCAAGCAGAATGAGTCCCTGAGTCAGTTCCGGGTGAAGGGAGGAGAAAATGGCTGCAAATGTCCCGCCGAGCGAATGGCCGACAAGGAAGGCTCTATCCGTTCCGGTTTCAGCCCTTATGACCTCCATGCATTCAAGGATGAACCGATCTGCATACTCGGAGAGCCCAAGCTTCCTGCAATCCCCTTCATGCTCATCCCACTGGATGAAGAAGACCCGCACGCCGCTATGCAAACACAGCCTCACAACACTGGCCCATGGAGCAAGATCCCAGATATAAGCGCGCTTGATCGTTGCCGGGACAATAAGCAGGACCGGAAGCGTCTCATCGTCTGCTCCGTAAGCTCTGAGGGTCACTCCGGCTCTCTGGAATACAACCCGATAAGGCGTCTCGGCAGGCCCGAATCCCAGGAGATCGAATAACCGGCCTTGAGCGCGGCGGATGCCGTCCATCTGCTTGTAGATCGCCCACCCCGGATCAGAATCCCATGATGATTTTTCCGCTGTATTACTCAATGCTTCGGGGTGCATGGACAATCCTTTTTCCAGATACTCCACTTCTTTCAGGTCTCGAGCCGTGGAACCCTCCTTGAATGAGAAATGAGACGCCGGCAAGAGAGGCGGCAGGCATTAAGGTAATCATCGAGATCATTCGGGGATCACAAACTGCATCGATAAATCCGTTCCAAACGTAAAGGCAGGCAAATAGTTTGCTGTTGGAATTCCGATCCCTATATTAAGCAGATGTAGTTTCATTCTAAAAGACTGAGGAGCAGATATCCATGATATCCATCGAGCAGCACATGATTGAAGTTGAGGGTTTTCGGACACGCTATCTCACGGCTGGAACAGGACCGACGGTTGTATTGCTACACGCAGGCGGCGAGAGCTCAATCGATTGGCAGTGGACGATTTCCCTGCTTTCAAATACCTATCGGGTATATGCGCCGGATCTTCATGGCTTCGGCGAAGAGAGCCATCCGCAAGCTAAGTATACAACTTCTTTCCTTAAACGATTTGTTTCGCAATTCCTTATAGAACTGGGCATCAAAGAGGCGGCTCTCGTCGGCAACTCAATGGGCGGGCTCATCGCAATGCATGTAGCCCTAACGAGACCGGTGAACGTGACAGCGCTTGTTCTGGTTGACAGCGCCGCTCTTGGACGTGAAATCAGTCCTCTCGTCCTCGGAACGGCAATGCCGGGCATTGCAGAACTTGGAGTCGCTCTTTGCATGACTCCCCCGGGCGCCTTTCAGAGAGCGGTATTGAAGATCCCTCTCCTATTTACCAGTATCAATCGTGTCCCCAATGAATGGTTGATGGAGCAATGCCGACTGGCGCAGACCCCGTATTTCCTCATGGCGACGCTTTCTGCTCTGCGCTCGCAGCTTGGCCCCTGGGGACAACGGGAGGTGCTTGTGGACCAGCTTTCGAATCTTCAAGCACCGACATTGTTGATCTGGGGAGAGAACGACATGATCCTTCCAAGCGCGCAGGCATACAAAGCGGTAGAGCATCTAAAGAATGGGCATCTTGACGTGATGCCGGGCTGCGGTCATATGCCTCACGTCGAGCAACCGGAACGATTTACAGCCACCTTGAAGGCGTTTCTCGACCAGCATGTAAAATCCAATGGAGAATCAAATATATAACCTGGCAGACTCCGTGAAGAGAGATTTCGTTCAGGGCTGTAAACAGTTTCCACGGGTCTTCTGACTCTGCCTGAAGAGAAGGAACTTTCTTGTAAATCCTCCTCCCGATACGGACCCTCAGGTTGAAGCCAACCTGGATGTCATGCATCGGGTGGATACGGCCTGGAACGAGAGGGACTTCGACACTCTGGAGCAATTGCATGCTCCAGATGGCGTTTTCTTCTTTACGATTCCAGGGGGAGCGGACCGTGCGGCGCACGTGCAGGAGATGAGAAACTTCCTCACTGCTTTTCCGGACCACCAGATTGAGCTCCCTCACCTGGCGCTCTTCGGGCAGGACGACATGGTCACCGCAGTCAGCAGGTCCAGCGGAACCCACACTGCTCCCATGGCGCTACCGGACGGGCGGGTGATTCCACCGACCGGCAAAGTGGTGAACATGGTGATGACGACCGTGGCCAGGGTGGCAAACGGCCAATTTGCTGAAGAGATCGTTACGTTCGATACCCTCGATTTCTTCTCACAGCTTGGTGCTGCAAATATCGATGCGGAAGAGCCGCCCGCTCAGCCGTTGCAGTAAGAAACCATCTCAAAAATGATGCGGAATAGTTGCAGGCTGGATAGAGGCTGATGAACATTTCCGTGCAGCCAAGATTGAAATCCGGGGACTTTGCGCTTACCTCTTCGGCGGCGGCATGGCCTCAACAGGGAGGCCTATCGGTTTGGGCGCTGCCGCACATAAACCTAAGATGTGGGAGGCCAGAGGATTGGCAGCAGCCACACTGACACAAGAAACGCGATGATCGTCAGGGGAATGCCTATCTTCATATAGTCGGTAAAGCGATAGCCTCCCGGACCCATGACGAGCAGATGAGCCGGGTGCGACAGCGGACTTGCAAAGCTTGCTGAGGCTGAGATCGCCACCGTCATCAGCAGTAGATGGGGAGAGATGCCCAAAGTGGACGCCGTACTTAGAGCCAGCGGGGCCATCAATACCACAAGCGCTGCCGTCGGTATAATCTGGGTGGCAAGCACGGTGACGACAAAGAATGCGGCAACGACCCAGCGAGGGCCAAGATCGCCGACTGAGGCAATCAATGCATTGGCTGCTATTTCCGCAACCCCCGTGTTTTGAGCCGCCACTCCTAAGGGCAGCATTCCTGCTATGAGAAAGATCACCTTCCACTCAATGGCGCGATAGGCTTCCTCCATGCTCAAGCATCCGGTAAGCACCATCAGCGCCGCCCCCGTAACTGCGGCTATCGCAATGGGGGCAAGGCCAAAAATGGCGCTCAGCAGCACCGCCAGCATAATGGCTACGCTGATGGGCCCCTTGTCTAGGCGGGGCGCTTGTGCAGCAGCCTTATCGAGCACAAGGAAGTTGGGATCCCGGGACAGGACTTCAAGCTTGCTGCGATGCCCGTACACCAGCAGGGCGTCTCCGAATTCAAGTGGCATGTCCTGAATCCCGGTTCGGTGCGCACGGCCCCTTCTCCATATAGCAAGCACGCTAATACCGTAATGTTCGCGAAAAAGAAGTTCGGAGAGCGTGCGGCCAGCAATAGTGGTCCTGGGAGAGAGCAGGATCTCCGCTGCACAGATTTCCTGAGACTCCAGTTCTGACATCAGATTGTGCGTCTGCGGCTTGATTTCGAGCTCCTGAAGGCTTTCGAGCACTTCCAGATCGCGCGGTGAACCCTGTAGGATAAGTAAATCCCCGGCCAAGACCTCTTTATTGGGTGAGGGCATGCATATCAGTTCTTCATTGCGCAAAATGGAAACCACTGTCAAGCCGAACACATTACCCAGGCGGCTCTGGACAAGGTTATTGCCCACGAGCACGGACCCGTGAGGAATTCGGACGGGTATGACACTGTACCTACCGCCCGTTTCGTCTCTGATCTCATCGGCGTTCACAAAGCGCAATTCCGATAGATAGCCCTTGCGGGCCACCTCCTCTATCGCCTCCCTTTCTCCCTGCACCAGCAGCCGCTGCCCGGCAACTAACCGATGCCGCACCATATCTTTAATCTCTTCCCCATCCGCGGAGCGCATCGCCAGTACATTCACTCTGTGCCCGCGCCGCAGATCACTCTCCTTGAGTGTGGAACCCATAAGCGGCGATTCTTCCGTTACACGTCCTTGCGCCGTCCAAAGGCACTTGTAGGCCACCTCTTCAATGAAGTGCGGAGATTCGATCTGAAGATGCTGACTGCCATGAAACCGTTGCAGGTGGTCAGGCCGCCCGTGCACGATGAGCACGTCTCCGGAATGCAGTATGTCTGTCGGCCGGGGAGAAAGGGTTAGTGTTCCATTCCTTTGAAGAGCCAGCACCGTCAGGTAAAGAGCCGACCCCAGCCTGCTCTCGGCAATCGTGCGACCATCGAGCAGCGATTTCTCCGGAATTCGGGTGCTGAAGATATACGTGTCGAGCTTGTAGGAAGCTCCAACCACCACGCAGGATTCATTTTGCTCATTTTTAACAGTCTTGGGGAGCAGATGGCGCCCCAAGAGCACCATGAAAGCAATACCTGAAGCGACAATTGCCGCAACGATCGGAGTGAACTCGAAGATGGCAAAAGGGCGCAAGCCTGCGCTTCGGAGTATATCGGTCACCAGGATATTTGGCGGGGTGGAAATACCGGTAAATGGACCGCCCAGGAGGCATCCGAGGGCAAGCGGCATGAGCAGCCGGGAGGGAGGGCGTCCGCTGCGCCGTGCAAGCTCCATGGTTGCAGGCAGCAGGATCGCGGCTACCGTCACCGTATTGATGAGGGCTGAGAGCAGGCTTGCGGAAACCATTAAAGCCGCAGTGAGTAGACCTTCGCTGCTTCTTGCGAAACGCTGAAGAGGCTCTCCCAGGTGATAGGCGATTCCGGTGCGCGTCAGACCCGCAGATAAGATGAACATGGCCCAAACAGTAACCACTGCAGGGCTGCTGAAGCCAGCCAATGCATCTTGAGGCGTAACCAGCCCCGTTAATGCGAGGGACGAAAGGACCAGGAGTCCAACCACATCCACACTCACCCAACCACCGATGAACAGGAGGAGAGCTGCCGAGATAATCGTCAGAAGTACAACTATATGAAACATCACAGCATATTCTTTAAAGATGATCAGCGCCAAAGTTATGAGATGGCAGGAGACGACTCCATCAGGCCATCCGGGCAACTCAACTCAAAACCATTCTACGTCGCAGAAGATAGCCGAGAACTTAAGTCTAGTTCTCATTGATTGCACTATACTGTCGACCATGCAGCGCGAAAAGTCGAAATGCCTGAGGTGATGGTGGACAGTTCCCGATCAAGTCCAAAGTGGTCTCGGAATCTGTCGAGGGTAATCCAGTAGGATTCAATCGTATTTTTTCCGGAATTCATCCTGTGGTACTCCATGTACATGCTGGCGGCGTGTTCAAGCTTCATGATCTTTCTCTGTCTTTGAGGTGACGAAAGACTTCGGGTCAGATTGGCGACACGAAGCAAAATGAATTGTTTCCACCGCATATGTGCAAGATGGAGAATACAGGCAAAAAATGCCACACTGGCAAGATATCCATAGCTCTTCATCGGAGGCGCAGCTTCAATAAAGCAAAACGTTCTTTTCCGGCCGAACGGAATAATAGCCCGCCGACCAAAGCCTAGAATATAGTAGCCTACCAGCATATCTTTTATTACTTTCCCGATAAATGGGCTGAATGCAGAGGCTGAAGTCCATGGTGCAGCTCAAAGTCCAGATAATAATCACATGAATGTATGGAGGCAATCCAGAAATAAGCGAACTGTGAGAGAGTCTTTGCATCATGGACATTCTAACTCTATCTTCGACCTGGGTGAACAGCTCTTTGGTCCGTCTACATCAGACATTATCGCGAATAGGCTGATCTAGAGTGGACTCTGAAATTATGCAGAGCGCAAGCAATCTCCATTACCAGATCATCATATTGATCTTTGGTGTTTCTGAAGACATCTTTGACTATTCTACATCGTTTAACTCCCGATATTACATGCTCTATGATGACGCGAACTTTTGATATGAGTCTATTCTCCTCTTTTTGTTCGGGCGTCAATTCCTTTCCTCTCGGTTTCTTTATAGGCTGAACAGTAATTACACCTTCTGGCTCATAGCCCTTATGCGCGCCAACGAATATATCGGCGAGAGCTATTTCGACTATCTTGCCGGTCTGCCGGATCTGGTGCTACTCATGGACGAATCGCACCGCTACCGCGCAAGCGCCGGAGTGCGAGCCATCAACGAATTGAAACCTATTCTGGGACTGGAGTTGACAGCCACGCCTTTTGTGGAGACAAGCCGTGGATCTGTCCCCTTTAAGAACGTTATCTACGACTATCCGCTGGGGAAAGCCATGGCCGATGGCTTCGTAAAAGAGCCGGCAGTGGTGACTCGAAAAGATTTCAACCCGGCCGGAATGTCGCAAGATGAAATCGAACGATTGAAGCTTGAAGATGGCGTAAGGCTGCACGAAAGCGTGAAGGTCGAACTGGAGACGTACGCAAGGGAGAGCGCCAACCCAATCGTGAAGCCATTCCTGCTTGTGATTGCTCGGGATACGACTCATGCAGGCCAATTGCTCGAGTTGATTCAATCGGATAGTTTTTTCGAGGGGCGCTACCGCGAGAGGGTTATACAAGTCGATTCCAGCAAAACAGGAAAAGACGAGGAGGAGATGATCGAGCGGCTTCTCAAAGTGGAAGACGCCTCCGAGCCCACTGAAATCGTCATCCATGTCAACATGCTCAAGGAAGGCTGGGATGTAACCAACCTCTACACCATTGTCCCGCTCCGCGCAGCCAATGCCCGCATCCTTATCGAGCAATCCATCGGCCGAGGCTTGAGACTCCCTTATGGCAAGCGCACAGGGGTGAATGCCGTGGACCGTCTCAACATCGTCGCTCATGACAGGTTTCAGGAGATAATCGATGAGGCGAACAGGCCCGATTCTACCATTCGCCTGCAAACAGTAGTGCTCGATTCCGAGGAAATGAGTCAGAAGACGGTTACGGTGGTTTCCCAGTCCATGTTGGCGACGAAATTGGGGATAAAACCCCAGCAGACGACCAGCAGCACAAGGATAGCCGGAACGGATGAAGCGCCGGTTTTCACCACGCCCGAAGAGGAGAATATAGCGCAAATTGCCTGGGAGGAGATCCGAAAACTGGAGAATCAGCCGCAGACCCTGCCCACCATCGCTTATCTTCAGAATCCCGAGATAAAAGCTGCAATTGTCAGGGCCGTCGAGGAACGGCAAATTCCTCTCCAGTTAGAGGCCTTTGAAAAAAAGCCTGATATCGCCTCAGTGGTGGCAAAGACGGTGGAGATGGCCATGGAGCAGACCATCGATATCCCGCGCATTCTGGTTGTGCCCAAGGGAGAAATCAAATCTGGCTTCAAGCCATTCACCCTGGAATTGGAGGCCCTCAGATACCCGGCTGTTTCCGATGAGCTATGGATTCAACTTCTTCGCACAAACGAACTGGAGGTGGTGGCGCTTAGCCGTGGAGGCATTGAAGAAGCTCGACTTGAGGACTACGTGGTGAGTGGTCTGATCGATTTCGACGATATCTCCTACGACGAGCATGCCGACCTGCTCTATGACCTTGCCGCTCAGACGGTGGAGCATTTCCGAAGCTACCTTTTGGAAGATGATGCGCGAAAGGTGTTGCGATGCTATCAGCGGGACATTGCGCGCTTTATCCACTCACAGATGCAGGCCCAATACTGGGAAGAAGCTGTAGACTATGAGGTGAAGATCAGCAAAGGCTTTACCGAGCTAAAACAGAGCGCCTACACCTGCGCCGCCGATCAACTGCCCATGGACTATCGCGTATCGCCTCAGGATAAAAGCAACATGGCCAAATACCTTTTCGGTTGTAGTCTTAATTGCGGCGAGTGAGGCAAATAGTTAAGTTGAATCGTAGACAGCCCTTTCACATGCGTGATGCAAGCATTTATCAGAGGAGACCTGAGATGGGTGTGCTTTTCGATCCCAACGATGCCGTCGTTCTTCTAATCGATCATCAGACCGGCTTGTTCCAAACAGTAAAAGACATCCCTGTTCGAGAGCTGCGTGTGAACACTGTAGTCCTTGCCAAAATTGCAGGGCTTGCCAAGGCGCCGATCTTCACGACCGCATCCGAGCCCGGCGGTACGAACGGACCACTGATGCCCGAGCTTGCGGAAGCAGCGCCCAACGCCAAGTATATCGCCCGTAAAGGCGAAGTGAGCGCCTGGGACAACGAAGACTTCAAGAAGGCCGTGGAGGCGACCGGCAGGAAAACGCTTATCATGGCCGGTGTTTGGACCAGCGTGTGCGTTGCTTTTCCAGCGCTCCAGGCCAAGGCCGAGGGCTACAACGTCTACTATGTGATGGACGCCTCGGGCGATATGAGCAAGATGGCTTCCCTGGGTTCTCTCGCCCGCATGACGCAGGCGGGCATTATTCCAGTGACCACGAACGTGGTGTTGTGTGAGTTTCAGCGCACGTGGGCCAGGCCGGACGCTGCGGCGTGGGGTGCGCTCTACGGCGAGCTTGCGCCAAATTACCGCGCCGTGGCCGAGAGCTACCAAAAGGCGCAGGAGGTTGTCAGGCAGATCGAGCAGTGAAAGATGTCTCGAGCGCGCAACCGGTGTTGGCCTCATTCTCGTCGATACTCCCTGGACGAGGTCTGCTCCAGTTGCGGCCCATAAGCGATAAATCGCCGCACTCCCTCTCAAGGAGAGCATCATGAGTGTATCTATTCTAAGAGCAGCCATCATCCATCTTGGAATCGCGCTAATGGGGTGTGCGACCGCCGCGGCTCAGCAACAGCCTGCGGATCTGATCGTGACCAACGCCAAAGTGCATACAATGGATGAAGAGCATCCGCAAGCCACGGCCTTTGCGGTAAAGGACGGCAAATTCATTGCCGTTGGAAACGAGTCTTTAGTAGCTCCCTATCAAGGCGAAAAGACGCGCCTCATCGATGCTCGCGGCCACACCCTCATTCCTGGACTGAACGACTCGCACACTCACGTCATCCGGGGAGGACGCTTCTACAATCTGGAGCTGCGCTGGGATGGCGTTGATTCGCTCGAACGCGCTCTCGCCATGATCCGTAAGCAGGCCCTGCGCACGCCCAAAGGGCAGTGGGTGCGCGTCATCGGCGGCTGGTCGCCCTACCAGTTCAAGGAGAAGCGAATGCCGACCGTGAAGGAGCTCAATGAGGCTGCGCCCGATACGCCGACATTCGTACTGTTCCTCTACAGCCAGGGCATGATCAATCGCGCTGCCGCGCAGGCCCTGGGTCTTACGGAAGAGGCCAAAGCGCCGGAGGGCGGGCGCTACGAATTTGTCGATGGTGGCGCCATTCTGCATGCGGAACCGAATCCCCTGATCCTCTACCAGATGATTGCAAAGCCGCCGCAGCTTTCCGAAGAAGACCAGGTAAGCTCGACGCTCCACTTCTACCGTGAGCTCAACCGCTTGGGGATGACCAGCGCAGTCGATGCGGGAGGCGGCGGACACGCTTTCCCCACGGATTACTCCGGCAGCGAGTCCCTGGCCCGCGCAAGCAGGATGCCCATCCGCATTGGCTTTTACTTGTTTCCACAAACGCCGGGCAAGGAAGCCGAGGATTTCCGCAAGTGGACTGCCGAGTATCAGGCTGGAAGGAACCTCGATCAGCATCTCGAGCACGGTTTCGAGCTCGAAGGGGGCGGTGAATTTCTGGCTCACAGCGCAGGCGATTGGGAGAACTTCATGGCGGCTCGCCCGGACCTGGATGAGCGCAAAGCCCACGGCATGAACTGGGACGCCGATCTGCACGAAGTCACAACGATCCTTGTCAAGAACAACTGGCCTCTTCGCCAGCATGCCACTTACGGCGAGAGCATCAAGCACATCATGGATGTATTCGAGCAGGTCAAACGCGAGCAGGGCCGCTTCGCGCCGCGATGGGCGATCGATCACGCCGAGACGGTGCGCGATGAGGAGCTTCAGCGGATCAAGGCGATGGGAGGCGGCATCGCGATCCAGAATCGGATGGCGTTCGCTGGCGAGTATTTCGTCCAACGCTACGGCAAGGATATGGCCGGCAACGCGCCGCCAGTCCGCAAGATGCTGGCGATGGGTATTCCTGTCGGAGCCGGCACCGATGGCACACGAGTGAGCAGCTACAACCCCTGGCCATCTCTTTATTGGCTTGTAACAGGAAAGACCGTTGGCGGGACTCAGCTCTTCTCCGATGACAACAAATTGACTCGTGAAGAGGCCCTGCGGTTGTTCACCGTGGGGAACGCCTGGTTCAGCCAGGAGGAAAACATCAAGGGACGCATAGCCCCGGGTCAGTACGCCGACTTTGCCGTGCTCACCGAGGACTATTTCAGCATTCCCGAAGAGCGAATCAAAAACATCGAGTCCTTGCTCACAGTGGTAGGAGGCGAGGCAGTCTATGCCGCAAAGCCTTTCGAAAATCTGGCGCCGCCTCCTCTGCCGCCCGTAAAACCTGAATGGTCGCCAGTCGCTTTCTACGGCGGGCGTCAGAATTAGAGTTAGAAGATATTTTTTGTATTGCGCAGATCTTTTATCCTTGAGGCTTTGCGTATGTTTGATTTCTTTGCCCTCAAGCTAGCTGAATCCTTTCCAGCACATCTCGTCTCCGGGAATAGCGCCCGTGATTAGACAGTGCTCAAGAGCCCCACCATCCAGAAGTGAAACCAGGCCGATGTTGTTAAAGGGATAAAGGAGCGATTCCTTGCCTTCAGGCAGAAGGCTCTCTACTTCGTCTGTCCAGTAGTACCTGGCGGTTCTTTGCGATTTCATGAGCCCCCACCGCACCAGGAACTCCAAAGCAGGCCTGGTGAGGCGCAATGCGCGAGGCGCGCCCGGCTTCCATCCGAGGCGGTATTCTCGACGATCCGCCAGTCTTCCAAGCTCTTTGACCAACTTGCTCTCCTTGGGCGTGTTGTTGATTGCGCTGCTCGTAAACTGATAGAGTCTAAGGGTGTTATCTGTGGAGTAAAACCTCGCCCTCGTGCTGAAGGCATAATGGACATCGCCAGAAAGGATGATGCACCTTTTCGGGCGAATCTCATCTGAGAGGAGCAAAAGGAGATCAGAAAACCCCTCCTTGTTCGCCACCCACGATTCTCTGTCGTATCTTTGCGGTGGAACGCCAAAGCTTGAGAGCACCTTTTGGGCATCTTCAAGGGGATCAAAGCCGTACACAGGAGTCGAAGCAACAAGGATCAGATCCTCATGGCGAGGCTCCCCCAAATCCGCCCATGCCGTTCGGAGCCACTCGATTCCGTAGCTGTCGAGCAACCGCGGCGCTCCTGTCTCCGAATCATACTCCCGTTGCGTGCGAGAGTCCGGAACGATTACCGGAGGGAGCGATGGAAGGTAGTAGGACCAGCGGTGAAATCCCCACAGTCTCTGGTCGAAGCGGTCCGCCTTTTCCCCTGTAGAAAGCTTTGATGTGAGATGCTCTGAGATGGTCTCAATGAAGCGAGGCGAGAAAGCCTCAGGAGAATTGCCCCACCCCTGGAAGGCCCAGTAGGCGGCAAGACCGTTGGCGACAATGCGCCTCCCCGACCGACTCTCGCGCACGCGTGCGCGCCACCTGCGGTGGAGGTTCCAATCGTCTGTGATCTCATGATCGTCAAAGATCATGTAAGAAGGAGTATTTGCAAGGACTCGTCTTGCCTTGTGGAGGACATCTCGAAAACCGATGAGGACTTGCCATTCCCTCTCATAGGTTTCCGCATGCTTGCTTGAGAGAGACTCCGGCTTGGGCATCGCTTCAGGCCATAGATCCGGATTCCAGACAAACAGATACATGGCGGCGTATTCCCCAAAGGTCAAAAGATGATTCAGCGGTTCCCCTGAGGAGAATTGGGCCTCTGTGAGGACGAAATCTTTTCTGCCATAAAGGTTGAGTCCCGTGAGCTCGCTACCATTTGTGCCGCTGGCCGGGATTCGTTCTTCCCAGCCGGTGAGTCTTTTCCCATAATCGTTTAGGAGAACGAGCAGCGGGCCTGCAACGTCATCGGCATAAATCTGATCGCCTGTAAGAAAAAGGAGAGACGGTCTCACCTCAAAATCGTCTAAAGCATCGATAATTGCATCATCGGCAGCGGCGAGGGCATCGAATTCCTCTGCCTTAAGCTTCGATCGCTCCATAGCGCCATGGGGTTTTCTGCAGGAGCCATGAAGGAGTCTCTTGATCCGTTCGGGCAGGAAAAAGCAGGGAAGAGGCATGCCCGGATATGCAATGGACCTTTCGCCTCCGGTTAGTCCGATCTCAGCAAGAGATTTTCCATCCATCGTGAGATCATAGAAGAGCATCGACTCGGTTGGAAAGATCCCCTCAAAAGGTTTGATGGCGAGCAGGCTCACAAAAAGATGTTCGCCCAGTTGCACTATTTCTGGCCTGTCGCCTTCGGGCGCACTGACTCCGATGGCCCTGAGGCTCTCCCCCGCTGGACTCCCTGTTGCAGGCGATGCCTCATAGAGAGTGGCGCGTAGGTCAACCCGCCTGCTGGTGGCAAGCCAAATACAGACCCTTCGGGGTTCAGCTCTTCTAAGAATCGGTCCTGCAAGAAGCAGTGGGAGATCCATGAATACTCCGGGCTTTTCCACAGAATCAATGCAAAGATCCCAAAAAGCTCAAAAGAAAAGGCCCCCCAAGCACTTCAACAACCGAGTGACGCTTTGTTCCTGGTACTCTGGATGGCCTTGGAAATCTCCTTTAGAGGATTACCTCGATACCCTTGCGGCGGATTACGTTCAAGAGCGCAAGTACCGCGCCTGTCGGCCGTTTTGTGCCGCGTTCCAATTGCGACACGTACCCCACCGTTAAGTTCAGATAATGGGCGAATACCGCCTGGCTCATGTGCGCTCGCTCCCGCATCGCTCGAATTTCTTCACCAGTCGGCGGTTCGACCCCTGCCTTGTCTTTTATGCCAAGATGCCGCATGGTGATTTTGGCGTAGCCTGCCTCATCGAGAATCCCCGCGCTTCGCATATCCTTGGCCGTCTCAAGCATTGCTTGCGCCAGCTTGCTAGGTTTCTTTTTTTCGTTCGCCATGGCTTACCTCCTGGAGAATACCTTTCTCGATTGCATGTTCAAGGCCTGCAGTTTCCGCATCCAGCCATGCCGCACCGATCTCTCTCAGGGTCTCCAGTTCGTCGTCTTCGATGTTGTCTCGCTCGTTCTTTGCAAAGCCGTAAAGGAACACCGCCCGGTCTCCGGAGCGGTAGGCTACAAGCATCCGATATCCGCCTGAGCGCCCTCTCCCAGGGCGTGCAACTCTTTGCTTGATGATTCCTCCGCCCAAATCAGCATCGACAAGTCCACGTTCTGCACGTTCAATCGCATCATGCAGGTTCTGATCCATGATCCGTTCTTGCCGTGCATAGCGCACGAACCACTTCGTTTTGAAAATCCGCGCGAAGGCCCCTCCATTACTAAAACTATAGCACTATGTACTATACGCTGCAACCCTGTTCACTCAGTCATCCTTTCCAAAAAACGCTCGTTTTACAGAAAGATCCATGAGGCCTCCCCTTAGAACGGTAGAATGCGGCTCCGTTATTCTGGAAAACCTTGGCTTTTCAAGCAATTAACATATAGGAGAGCTCATTGAATTCAAAAAATTAAGAGCAAGCTCAAAGGCTTACTCCTATTTGCTTACCCTTCCATGCCCAATCAACTATTTTGAGATCCACCTCTCTGCCAGAGATTTCATTATCTCGACCCACTCTTCGAAAGTCGCTGGTTTCGTGATGAACGAGTCTGCTCCGGCTGCCAGGCTGGACGCCATGTCGCTTTGCTCCTGGGATGTTGTCAGAATCACAATTGGGATTTCCCGGAGGGTCGGATTGGATCGTATTTCGAGCAGAGCCTCGCGCCCGTCTTTCAGCGGCATGTTTTGATCGAGCAGAATCAAGTCCGGCAGTTTCTTCGCGTCAGATCGGGAGTGTTCCCAGAGGTAGTCCATGAGCTCCACTCCATCCCCGACCCGGGAAAAGAAGACTTCCGCTCCACTCGCTCTAAACGCTTCCATTGCGAGAACACAGTCTTCCTCATCGTCGTCAGCCATGAGAACTGTCCATCGAGCCTTGGAGATCATTCTATCCCTTCTCTCCGATTGTGCTTGACGGGAAGCGCCACTATGAATCTTGAACCCTTCCCTGGCTCACTTTCCGCTCTGATACTTCCCTCATGCCACTCGACTATTTTACGGCATATGGCAAGCCCCATTCCTGTTCCTTCGTACTCCTTCCTGCCATGGAGCCTCTGGAAGGGCTTGAAGATGCGCTCTGCAAACTGCTGGTCGAATCCAATGCCGTTATCCTCAACACAGATCTCGTATTGCTCTCCGTTGCGCTTTCCGCGGCTAAGAACCGTCTGGATCGCTCCATGCCGGTCGATAATCCTGTGCTCATGATCCCATGGGGCGCCGGTTCGAACACAGTGCATCCACTTTTCCAGCATGGGCTCAACATCTTCGGGTACGAGCCGATGGGTCCAGCCAAACCCGTATCGCACTGTTTGACACGGACCGTTTCGGTGAGTTGCACGACTGGAATGCGGTTAAACTGCTCACAGTCCTGGTCGACCGGCTGCTTCAATGGCATCGCCCAGGCCTCATCCTGATCGGTGACGCGGCGCATGCCATGTCCCCTATCGGCAGGGTGGGCATCAACCACGCGATCCAGGATGCGGTCGCTGTTGCCAATATCCTTGCCGATCCACTACGCACCGGCCGCTTAACGGCCGGGCATCTGAGCCTCGTGCAGCAGCGCAGAGAGTGGCCGACCCATGCTACTCAGCGGATTCAGCTATTGATCCAAAACCGCGACTCTAAACGTATCCCGGGAAGAGCGGACGT
Organism: uncultured Syntrophobacteraceae bacterium; assembly: GCA_964578835.1. Taxonomy (GTDB): domain Bacteria; phylum Desulfobacterota; class Syntrophobacteria; order Syntrophobacterales; family Syntrophobacteraceae; genus CAZOEL01. Next base: position 69,267 of record CAZOEL010000009.1, read on the forward strand.
GCTCCGTCCCCCCGCGCTCAGTCAAGCTCATTGCCCGTTTCCCGTTTCTGAGCCAGGCGCCGGGCAGGTTGATCGGGATGGGGTTCCGGCCTGAGCACGTGCGAACACCCGACGTCTGGCTCGACAGGGCAGGTTGAAACAACGTAACATATCGCTGCAACTCGTTTTCCGGGATGGCCTCAGGATTGTATGCGAAATCACGAAAGAAGTGCTGAGGGAGCACGAAAGCTTTCTAGACAAGTTTCCGAAATACCAATCCTTTAGCGCTGATCCCCTCGCAGTGCTTTCACCCAAACAACCAGGATCACCAGCAGAGGTCAGCCATAATGGAGGAGGTTTTCGGAATCGTGAGTCTCTCCCTTGCTCAGTAATCCTCGCTTTGACCTCCGAGACCCTCCCGGGAAGGCTCGACATCCGTGGTCGGTCCCCAGGCAGGAGTTCCTTCCTCGAAGCCGTTGTGCGTCAACCGGATGAGACCCGCGCCATCCATCCGGATTGCGAAGAGGTCTCCGTAGGGCTGAAACTGAAAAGGAAGCGAAATCTCCTCAGCCGAGTAGCCTGCCCGCTCGCTGGTGAACACCACCCACTCTCCGTCCGGTGAAAAATGAGGGTGGTTGTTCCGGCCTCCGCCCCCGATCAGCTTTCGCAATCCAGCGCCATCCGGCCTGATCAACCAAATGTCGAAGTTGCCATCACGGTCGCTGGCAAAAGCGATCCAGTCGCCTATAGGCGACCAGTCGCACATGGTGTCCGTCCATTCTCCCCGAGTCAGTTGTTTGAGGCCGCTGCCGTCGCTGTTCATGAGGTAGAGGTTCTTGTAGCCTTTCCGCCCGGAGCGAAAGACCAGCCGCTTGCCATCGGGCGAAAGAGCTGGAAAGCCATTGTTTCCTGCCTCACGGGTGAGCTTGCGCAGGCCCCTTCCGTCGGGTTGAACCGCCATCAGATCGACCCCTGCTCCGGCATCCTGAAACACCCCGCCCACCGCAAAGGCTATCGTTTCACCCTGGTGACCCCAACTGCTGCTAAACACTGCGCGGTTCTCTCCCCTGTAGAGCGTCTTTCGGCCCGAGCCGTCGAGGCTCATCACGTCCAGGCGGCCGAGGTTTTCTCCGACCAGCGCAACTTGCCCTCCATCCGGCGAGAAGGCCGGAAAGGCGCCAGACAACCGAAAGAGCCTGAGCTCAGTCCCGGGCGGAGTCCCCCAGAGCTCCACGTTAGCGGCAGTGAAGTCCGGCCTGGCTTTGTGGTAGACAACTCGCCCTCCGTCGATGGAAATCGACGGGTTCCAGTGATCCGAGGCATCTTGAGTAACAGGAACCCATTTCTTTGTGGCAAGGTTCATCATCTCAATCTGGCGGTGTTCGCCTCGCAGCACGGACGCCAGCAGCCATTCCCCATCCCATGAAGCACGCGGGGTGTAGGCCTCCACATCCGAAGATGTGATTCGCTCAAGATTTGAGCCGTCCAGATTGACTCGCCAGATCCCCCAATCCCCCTGCCGTCGGCTGTGGAAGAAAAGGCTTCGCCCGTCTGCTGCAAACGCGGGCCAGCCGCCATCCCGGACCACGAGTCTTCTGCCGCTGCCATCAGGCCTCATGACGAACAGGTCCGTCCCCCCCGCTTTGCCGCTGCCCGATGCGAATGCAATCCAATCCCCGGCGGGAGACCAGACTGGAGAGTAATCCGCCGTGTCGGCGGGCGAGAGCCTCTTCACGCCCGACCCATCTTCTTTCATGATGTAGATGCCATTCCAGGCCCGACCAGGCGTGTCGGCTGGTTGCCGGGTGCTGACTAAAGCGATCTCCCGCCCATCGGGAGACCAGGCCGGGTGATCGTCCAGGGCGAAATCATCCGTCAGTCGACGCAGATCAGATCCATCCGCTCGAATGGTATAGATCTCCATGTTGCCGTCGCGCTCGGACACGAAGGCTATCCGCCCGCCATCGGGGGAGAAGGAGGCGTTGTAGTCAAGGGCGGGATGGTCCGTTAGTCGCCTACTCTGCAGGGTTTCAAGATCTGTGACGTAAAGCTCCCACCCTCGAGGAGCGAGAGAAGAGAAACCGATCGTTCCCCGCATGGGGAAATCGGGTTGTGCGCCGGACGCCTCCAATGCATAGAGACAGACCGCAGCCAATGCCAATCCAGCGATCAGAACAAATGTGTCCATAATATTCTCCTAATGTTCCATCTTTTCCTCATAAGATAATGACTTGTTCAGATTAGCGTCGAAAGCGACGGAGTGGCGCTTTGAGATGATTATATTGTGATCAAACGATCATAAGAAGCAAGACCGGTGGGACGCCTGGTGGCTACGTGGAGCCCTTCCGTGAGAAGCTTTGATGCTCCAGCGCCGCATGGTCGACTGGCCGGCGCATTGAGCGCGTCATGCAAGTCAGCGAAGCTGTTGCAATGAACCTGAAAACGTCTGCCAATAGACTGGGTGAGCCGGTTGAAGCAGGTGAATGCAAGGTAATGGTTATGGACCTCAATCTTACAAAGAAACTCGCACTTGTGACCGGGAGCACGGCCGGAATCGGACGCGCAATAGCTGCGGCGCTTTCCCGGGAAGGCGCAGTGGTCATTGTCAACGGCCGTTCGCAAGACTCTGTGCGAGCCGTGGTTGCAGGGCTCCACTCTTCCTCGCAAGGAGAGGTTCATGGGTTTGTCGGCGACCTGAGCACGGCTTCTGCTGCCAAGGAGCTTTTCCGGCAATATCCGGATGTGGAAATCCTCATTAATAACCTCGGGATCTACGAGGCAAAACCATTTGATGAAATCCCTGATGCTGATTGGATCAGACTCTTCGAAGTCAACGTGTTGAGCGGTGTGCGCCTCGCGCGATTATACCTTCCCGGCATGAAACGTCGAAATTGGGGCCGCATCATCTATATCCAGCGAGAGCGCGATTCAAATCCCTACTGAAATGATCCACTACGGCATGACCAAGACCGCTCAACTCGCCGTTTCCCGGGGTCTGGCGGAAGCCGTTGCGGGCACAGGCATCACCGTAAACAGCATCCTTCCCGGCCCAACGAAATCGCGCGGCGTTCTGGAGTTCCTGGATACGCTGGCCAAGGAAGGAGGCATGTCGTCCGAGGAGGCTGAGAAGGAGTTTTTCGAGAGGGTTCGGCCAACATCTCTCATAAAGCGATTCGCCTCCCCCGAGGAAGTGGCTTCGCTGGTAGCCTATATTGCGAGCCCCCTTGCCTCGGCGACCACAGGCGCCGCTTTGCGCGTTGACGGTGGGGTCGTGAAAAGCGCCTTTTGACTGCCGGGAGATCGCAGTTGGAGACGCCAAACCCTGGGGACAAGTGCGGAGAGGAAGCAATGCTGGGCTTTGAAATATTATGGAACGTATCTCAGATCGAGGGGTGAGAGGAGAATTCTCGATGAAAAGGAACAGATTTCGACTTTTGGGCTTTTTCTGTCACGCGATTTCTGCGAAAAGGCATAATCGGGGACTGGAAGAATTACTTCACCCAGAGCCAAGAGCAGCGTTTTGATGCGGAATGGAAACGCAAGCTGGTGAGCTTGCCGCAAGATCCCAAAAGATGATCAGGGCAAAGAGAAGGCTGAAATTCACCGGGTCAGGCCCTTCCCTTCAAGGTAGGCCAGTATCCTTCGGGCGCAGTCTTGAGGGCTTTCCGCGGAAGCATCGATCGTTACCTCTGGATTTCTTGGCGGCTCATAGATAGCGCCCGCCCCGGTGAGGCCTTTAAGGAGGCCTTCGGCCACCTTCCTGTAAAGCTGTTTGGCATCCCGCTCGCGACATACTTCCAGAGGCGTTGCCACATGTACTTCGATATAGGTTCCGTACCGCTCGATCGCTCTCCGGTTCTTCGCGCGCGCCCGCTCATAGGGAGCGATCAGGGCGCAGATCGCAATCCCTCCATGCCGCACGATCTGCGCCGCAACAAAACCTACCCGCTCAATATTTGCCTCCCTCTCCTGCTTGGAGAATCCCAGCCCTCGTGAGAGGTTCTCCCTTATCACGTCCCCATCGAGGAGGGTGATGGGGCGATGCCGCCGCTCGATGAGCTCCACGGCAAGCGTATTGGCGACAGTGGATTTGCCCGAGCCGGGAAGGCCGGTGAGGAAAACGGCAAAACCGCGCATGGACTCACGCTCCGCCCATGCGCGGAGCACGGGTAGAAGCTCTGGAAAGGTGAACCAGTGAGGAATCGGTTCGCTATTGCGCAACCGGCGCAGCAGCTCGGAACCGGAGAGCGCAAGCCGTGTGTGCTCAGGAAGCGCCTCATCAGCAGGAACAAAACCGCTCAGTTCGGCAACGTATGTCAGCTCGGCTGAAGGCGCCACAGTAATGCCCAGCTCCTTTTCGTGTTCTTTAAGGAGCTCCGCTGCCGCCTCTGATGCATGGATGGGTCCCCCGGCATCATTCTTTTCGGGCTCGGCATGGTTTCGGAGAACGATAGAGTGGGTGCATCCATAGTTTTTGTGGATGATTGCATGCAGAAGCGCTTCGCGTGCACCCGCCATTCGCATGGCGAGCGGAAGGAGAGCAAGGAGCGTGAAGTCTTTGCCATACTTCTCCTGGACAATACGGCAAGTGTGGACACGCGTCACATAGTCGAGATCGCCTGGCCGCGTCACTCCCAGAGCAGCGTGAATGAGCACGGGAGCGCCGTGTTCTTGGGCCGAGCGGCGTAGAAGCTCAAGATGCATGCGGTGCATGGGACTATGCGTATGAAAGCCAATCACCCTCTCCCATCCTCTCTGACGGAAAACCTCACGGAGTTCAGCCGGCGTGCCTCGAAGCTCCCGAAAGTCATACCTCATGGGCAGCCTGAATCCTTCCACCTTCCCGCCAAGGCGCACGGAGCCCGTTTCGAGGAGGAGATGCGCGACGCCAGGATGGGCGATATCCGTGGTCCCGTAAACCATTCGCGCTTCATGCTCTCTATCGGGCATAAAGACAGATTCAATCGTAAGAATGGCGAGCGGCGAGCCGTATTCATCGCACAGGGCCGCCTCCTCTCCCTCTTTGAACTGCCTGTAGTCGGGCAAGTCCAAAACGATCGGGATTGGCCATAACGTTCCATCCGGCAGTCGCATCCCATTAACGACGCTTTCATACTCTTCCCGCGTCATGAATCCCCTAAGAGGAGAAAATGAGCCCGAGAGGAGGAGCTCCAAGTCATTTAGCTGCCAGGGATTCAAATTGAGCCGCGGAAGTGCGAACATCCTTTCTCTCAAGTTCTCTCGAACACCTTCGTCTCGGATAAGCAATTCACGCAGCAGACCACCATGAGCAGGAGGGAGGCCATTTTTTTCCAACGGCTTATGGTCCATTTCTCTCATAATTCCCCTGTCGCAAGCCAGTGAGCGCACTCTTCACCCAATTTCTCCAGGGCCATCTTCTCGTATTTCTCACACTCTTCCTTACTCAGTTCATCACGCCATCGGCCATTGACGCCTCTGTGGAAGAATGTCTGCGACCCCTTATCCCAGAAAGCGCCGCCCAGCGGCACACTCTTGATCGCGTGGCGCTTCATGAAATCGAAACTGCAGTGGTGGAGAATGAGCTCCCAGTTCAGCTCGTCGATGTTGATTTCCAGGTAGTCTGCGATACGGCGGATTTGCCCTGAGATGTCTTCCTTGAGCTTTGCGAAATGAGCCAAGAAAACATTGGGCAGGTGACGGATATCCCACCAGGACTTGATATTTTCCCAAAACGGCCAGTAAGGGCGCCCGTCCTTATCAAGCCAGTCGTGAAAGTATTGCCGGATGGAGGCTGGGGGCTGCTCCATTGGGGGGCCAACCAGTCCCGGGGTCTCATTGAGCACCTGGTAATATCTGGAATTAGCCGATGCGTGGTGGTTGTAGAGGCTCCAAACGACATCGCGGCCATCGCGCGCAACGTAGATGTATTTGGCCTTTGGAGAATAAACCAATGCGTCAACGGGCAGATGCGTCTTGAGGAAGCGGCGATGCCGCTGGGCCTCCACGGCTGAAAGCTTGACGTCCTTCGGGGGAATGCGCAAATCCATCCATGGCGACATCTCGGCCACATCCAGATCCGGTGCGCAGTTGAAGAGGAGCTGAGCTACGATCTGCTGCATCCAGGTTGTGCCGGACTTGGCGTAGCTGGCGACGATTATGTCATCATCACGAAACTTGAAGTCATTCCATATCGTGGAGTCGAAATGATGGTTCCGGAGCTCCCGCGTCTTTTTCGGCCACATGAATTCTGCAGGGCCCATTGCTATCTCTCCTTCCCGTGTGTGAGTCTGCTGGTGCAGAGCGCTATGCTCTGCGGTCTCTACTGGTTCAAGTCAACTATGATCTCTGAATCGTTTTACCGGTTTCTATGAATTGAGCAGCGACCATAGTTCAGTGAAACCATCTATCGGCCGATTCTTCTGGTATTAAGCTAAGCAGTAGCCTGTACAGAGACAATTTGGGATGAACGCGTGAGGCGAGGATTCCTGGAATCTATCCTCTTTCATATATGGTCCCGGCTGTAGGCTGCGCTTCAAGCAACCAGGCGCGAGCACCCGGAGATATTACGGAAATCCACGGGGAAACAAATCCATATAGATGCCGGTCCTAATTGGCCCCCCTAATGCATGGTTTTCTGAATCCAAAGATGGGTCCTGGCAGGGCCGATCGAGCGAAGTCCTTCCTCAGAGCCCGTAGCTTAAGCCACCTATAACTGAGCGGCGCCGCCTGGTTCGGTAGGCACTTAGATCTGGGCAGTCCCGTGTCATCGAGCTTTGAAAATGCTAAACTTACCCAATGGTAGGATGAAGGATACTCTAGATGACAGGATGATGAGGAGACAATAAAGATGCCAGGCTCAGAGATGACAGGCTGTATGTTCAGAGGATTGAGCTTCATACACAGCTCGGAGGCATGCGAAGCAAAAAGATGCATGATCTGCAACGAGGGTGTGTGGGAGCAAGAAGATGAGAGCTTTCCTTCCGGAGTATACGATACGCCTTTGGAGCTTGAAGAAGACCTCCCGATAGCTTGCGAGATGGACGAATGCGAACTGGATGGCGAGATCCTCTCAAGTGGCTCAGTCGTATGCAGGCAAGGGGATTGCGGGATCTGTTTCAGGGGAGAATGGCTATATGCCTAGATGGGCTGGAGCCCCAGGCTTTGATGGGATTCCTCCAGCCCATCACTTCTATCTCAAGCCTGCAACAGGGTTGAATTTCAATCCGTGGGTAGATCTTCTTCGATCTCCTTAAGCGTATCCTCATAGGGAGAGCCCCAGTTTCATTTGCCAAATTCGCCCGGAGGAACGCGGCGCGATGGAAGCTTGAGGAGGCTACATGAGGCGGTGGATAGAATTGCGGGAAAGCGCTCTCATGAAGGGGACGATTCTCTAATGGAGTTCTATGAGTGTGATCGGAGGGGTTATTAGGGAGTAGAATTGTCTCCCAATCAATCTCTCCTGCCAGGTTCACGCATGCCGTAAAGATTGGATCGTAAGAAATAGGAGAGAACGAGTCGTTTTGCTTCAGGCTCAATAAAGGGGCCTACATGGACTCGATGAGCCACGCCAAAGATCGAGCATGAGATAGGTGGAGCCATCCGGGTCACACTCCATGAGAAGTATGGAAAGAACCCGCTTGTTCGCCTAAAAGATCCGGATGTCACTGTTATTGTAGAAGTCCCGGGGCTGGAGACAGCGGTTGGAATAGTGAGGAAGGCCTGGCGACTCCCGTGAAGCCGCATCTACCCTGGCTATCTCAAGCAAAGCTCGCCTCGATCCATATCGACCCCGGTTGACAGAGCTCAAAGCGGGTAATAGTTTGCCCATTATTAGGTTCTCTACCCGACTGTGTTCCGAGCTCTCTTCCAAGAAGCTTCGGCGCAGCGCCTAACCATTCCCATCCTGAAGGAGTGAAAAGCCATGGCTACATTCATTCTGCTAACCCGAGTCTCCTCTGATGCAGTGAAATCCCCAAAGTCCCTCGAAGAGCTTGAGCGAGAGGCGATGAAGCACATTCAGTCCCAATGCCCTGAGGTGGAATGGGTCCATAACTTTGCAGTCCTCGGCGCCTATGACTATCTCGATATCTTCCGCGCTCCCGATATGGAGACCGCCTTCAAGGTATCCGCTTTGATCCGCACCTTCGGTCACGCCAAAACGGAAGTATGGCCTGCAACCGACTGGGCGAGATTCAAGGATCTTATTCGCAACCTGCCGGGCGCCTGAGGTCCGGGTCGATACCCTTCTTATTAAGGATAACGTAATGGAGGCTCTCCCCATGGAGGCAGCAGGCGGCTCTGTTTGCGCCTCTTCTCCCGGCCCATGGCTCGATTCCCAAAATAAATAATATTCAAAGATCGAGCGCTTTCCCAATTCAAAGCCTCTGCGACCTCGGAGATGGAGACTAGCCCCCCGCTGCCTCAGCGGGACTTGGGCCCACTTTGCGTCCGGTCGGGAGTGCATGCGTCTGGGAGTACGGGGTAAACGGAATCTTCACAGCATCTCAGGACTTCTTCTTCACCGGCATACGATTTGGGATAAAGAGAAAGAAGGTCATAAGCCCTGCAAATCTTTTTTATCTGATTCGTAAGGAATGGCAAAGGAGTGGCGCATGTCTATCTGGCTTACCAAAGAGGAGTTGGAGAAAACCACCTGGGCTGGAGATGCATCGGAATGTCCCATCCCGACGCGGGTCATCTCGAACGGGGAGTTCATGCCTCCCCCTCAGAGCAGAAAACAAGCTCAGCTCGAGCAAACCATCAAGGATCTGGGGGATCGATTCGGAAAGAGGCAAGGAATGAGCCGGCGAGAGTTTCTTCGCACCCACTGCGGCATGGCGGCGGCCTTTCTTGCCATGAACCTGGTCCATGGACCGGTCTTTTGCTTAGACCCGGCGGAGGCCGCCGAAAAGGAAGCAGCCATTGAGAGGGCAAAAGCTCTGAGAGGGCAATTCATCTTCGATGTGCAGCTCCATTTCGTCTCAGATCATTATCCCTCAAAGAACATGCTGGGCTTGAGGGAGCTTGCCGGGAGCTGGAACCCGGAGCTTAAAGGGGAGAAGTCCACCCTCAGTAGCCTCAAGTTCGAAAATTTCCTGAAAGAGATCTATCTCGACAGCGAAACGAGCGTTGGGCTCCTGAGCAGCGCCCCCTCGGATGATCCCGCAAAATGGTTTCTCAGCAACGCGGAGACGGCAAGAGCTCGGGAGATCGTCAATGGCCTTGCGGGATCGAAGCGTTTACTCTGCCATGCGGTCTTCACTCCGGGGCAGCCGGGGTGGATGGATGAGGTGGATCGGGCCATAGCAGAGTTGAAGCCGGATAGCTGGAAAGGCTACACTCTCGGGAGCCCCGGAGGCGAGTCCCAATACCCATGGCGGTTGGATGACGAAAAACTCCTCTATCCGGCTTACGAGAAGATGGTGAAGGCGGGAATCCGCAATGTGTGCATCCACAAAGGACTGCTTCCTGCCGACTACAAGAAGGCGCTTCCCAACACATGGCGGCACGGGGCAGTGGATGATCTCGGGAAAGCCGCCAGGGACTGGCCGCAGCTCAACTTCATCATCTATCACTCGGCTCTTGAATCGATGAGTGTCGATCCTGAGATGCGCTTCAGGAATTTTGAGAAGACACGCCACATCCCATGGGTGAGCGATCTTGCGGAAATCCCCGGAAAGTACAATGTCACGAACGTCTATGGCGAGATCGGCTCAACCTTTGCCGTATCCTGCATTGCTCACCCCCAGTTTTGCGCGGCAATCCTCGGGACACTCATCAAAGGCCTGGGGTCGGATCATGTGGTATGGGGAACCGATTCTGTCTGGTACGGTTCCCCCCAATGGCAGATAGAGGCCATGCGGAGGATCGAAATCCCGGAAGCATTGCAAAAAGAACATGGTTTTTCTCCCCTGGGACCTGCAGATGGCCCTGTGAAGAGGGCGATCTTTGGGGAAAACTCGGCGAAACTCTATGGCATGAACCCGGAAAAGGATTATGGGCCATCATCTCGTGACCGCCTCAGTCAAATCAAGGCAGAGTACGAATCAGCTGCGCCCGGGCGGTCGAATCGCACCTATGGCCTTGTACGAGGCTGAGAGGGCCTGACATGGAAAGGAGATGGCAAAGCTTTGAGAGGAAGCGAGGCGCTCTCTTTTGAGGAGTGCGTCAATCCTTTGATCGGCAGATAAACGAGAAAGGAGGTGAGGAGGATGTGTCTTGACTGTGGGTGTATGAAGCCTGATGAGAGGCATGGCGATGAGCGCCACATCATCATGCAGGATCTTGTCGATGCCGCGAAGTCAAACGATCAGAAGGTAGAGCAGGCGCTCCAGACGATTGAGAAAACAACGAAGCAGGTACTCGATGGAAAGATCCAGAGCAAGTCCTGGAAGCCGGGTCAGTAAGACCTTCATGGGCTCTGCGCGTGGGATTCCATGGCCAAGAGCGACAATTGCCAATGACATGGCCTGGGGAAGCGCCAGCCAATGGTCTGGGGCATTACTACTCCCGCCAGTTTCAAAGCAACAGGGGAGGCATTCGCGATCACACGGAAAGAAGGCAGTAGTGAGACCATCTGGGAAGCATTGTTTAGAATGATTTCCATAAACGACCACATGCCAGTCATGTGGTCGTTATTCTCTCCCGCTTGTTTGGCCAACCACCAGGCCTTTCCCTTTCGATTCCCTTCTTTGCGTGGCTATTGACCCTGAACGGTTGACAGACACTCACTCGCTATTACCCCAGATGACGAGAAATGCCCTATCAAGCGGCGGGCAGTGAGGCAAATGGGGCTCAAGAGCCCGGTAGACAAGGAGCAACGATGGCTGAAAAGGGATTGCACGCAGTTACCGGAGCATTTGGCTTTTCCGGAAGATTCATTGCAGAGCGCCTCATCGATGCAGACAAGCGGGTGATTACCCTAACCAATTCCTTAAACCGTCCAGATCCTTTCCAAGGAAGGGTCAGAGCCTACCCTCTCCGGTTTGATCACCCGAGTGAGCTTGCTCGCTCCCTTGAAGGCGTGTCCGTCCTCTACAACACGTACTACGTCCGGTTCAACTACAGAGGACGAGATACTTTTTCTTATTCTCAGGCGGTTGAAAACAGCGCTAAGCTCTTTGAAGCTGCAAAAACGGCAGGGGTGAAGCGCATCGTCCACCTCAGCATCACCAACCCTTCAGAGAGTTCAAGATTCGAGTACTTCAGAGGCAAGGCAAAGATCGAGCGAGTGCTGAGAGAGTCCGGCCTCTCCTACTCGATCCTGCGACCTGCGGTGCTGTTTGGAGATGAGGGCATTCTCATCAACAACATTGCCTGGCTGCTCAGGAGATTTCCCGTATTTGGAGTCTTTGGCGATGGCAATTACCGTCTACAGCCGATCTATGTCAATGATCTGGCGATGCTTGCAGTCGATCAGGGGAGAAGATCTGAAGACAACGCGATCGATGCGATAGGCCCTGAGACCTTTACCTACAGAGGGCTGGTCGAGCAAATCGGGCGGATCATCGGAAGGCCAAGGCCGATTATCTCCATTCCACCAGCTATTGGATTCCTTGCAGGATGCCTCCTCGGGAAAATTCTGGGGGACAGGCTTATTACCCGTGATGAAATCGAAGGCCTCATGGCTGAGCTCCTCTACGTCGATTCTCCTCCGGCAGGCAGCACCAAGCTAACCGATTGGGTGCGGGAGAATTCGACCGCTTTGGGGCTCCAATATGAGAGCGAACTGGCGCGGCGCATCCGATAGGGTATGCAAGATAGGTCTCTCAACCACAGCGCACCCGTTGCTGATGCTCGCCCGGAGGAGCGAATATAGCATGAATACGCTAAGCAAGAGCAGCTGTGAACATGCAGGCCGGCTACGCCCGGAAGCCTCTAAGGCATGCGGTCATGAGGTTTTTGCATGATCTGCAAAGATGGCGAATGGGTGGAGGTGAGCGCGTGGCCCGCTTGAGAGGAAACATTCGGAGCGGCTGATGACCGGGGAATGGGATAATCCCACGATCGGGCTTGAGCCTCCCAGAAGATCCCGCAGCCTCGCTTTTGCCATGAGGGGATGTCGTTGTAGTTAATGCCGCCGCGAGATAGGAGCTCATTTTCTTTCAGCAACCGACATCTTATAGAGCAGGCTCATCGCTTCTCCCGCCATCTGGCCTTGATTCCTGAGCATCCAGTAGCAGCGCCTTTTCTCAATATGGCGTACTCGATCGAACCCTTTATGCCGTAAGAGTCACAAGACGAGCGCCTCCACCCGGGATGAAAAACAGGATATAATTTTATGACAAGGGTAAGCGAAGGGCGCGAATTTTGCCCAAGCGGCGCCGACTCATCTTCCTAGACGAGAAGAACAATGGCCGGGTTCAGTCTTTCCACAAATGCATTGCAGGTCCTGGAAGCTCGTTATCTAAGACGAGACATGCAGGGGCTTATCAAAGAATCGCCCGATCAGATGTTCGAGCGGGTTGCTAAGGCCGTGGCTTATGCCGAGCTCCTGGAAGGCAACGCCCCTGACTTCTGGCAGGAAGAGTTTTATCGACTGCTCTCATCCTTGGATTTTTTGCCCAACAGCCCTACCCTGATGAATGCAGGAACCGAGCTCAGCCAGCTTAGCGCGTGTTTCGTCTTGCCTGTCGAAGATACGATGGAAGGGATTTTTGAGGCCATCAAGCAGATGGCTCTGATTCAGCGCACAGGCGGCGGAACGGGCTTTTCCTCATGTCAACCGGCCTTATTCGAGAAGGGACAGACTTCTTTTGAGATGGCTGTGGAGCGAAGCGCTCTCGCGGGATTCTCCAATCCTTCCTCAGTATCCCAAGCGCTGTCCCTTCTCCCAGTACTCGAGCAATGACACTGCCATCTGGGTCCACGGGGCTCGAAACTTCGGCCAGCATAGCCACTGTCCGTCTAATGCTCTCGCGAAATCATAAGCTAATGCCGGCTGAAAGCTAATCAAACGGGGGGATTCCACCCGCCCTTCATCCAGGCTGATTTCGTGACTAATTTAAATGTAGACAGTTGGTGACGATTCAGGAAGAGGAGAGACGATGAATGGCTTGCTTTTGGCTCTGGCGATGGGTTTCCTGGCGTTTGGCATGGTGACTGGCCTGGCGCTTGCCAGTGATTCAGGTTCAGTGAGCCAAACCGATGGCGCCTTTATGACTGACAGACTGCTCGAAAAAGATATGGACAGAGGGGCTGCCCCAATCAAAGAGCGAGACGGGGGCGAAGAATCAGAAGAAACCTGGGAAGACTCTCCCACTGATCGCTCTCATTTCGATGAGCGGAGCCGGTAAATAGCGTGCGCCCATAATACAGGGAGAGACAGAGTGATGATTCTCTCAGCCTCTCCTTGGGCTCTTTCTCACATGCCGCTTTTCCGCCTCACCTCTTCCAGCTCTTCGGTCAAGCACTTTTCGAGACAGCCTTCCCTCTCAAGCTCCCTGAAGTGCTCGAAGGGAATCAGAATCCATTCCTTTTGCTCTTCGTCTCGCGGGTAGAATTCCGCTCCTTCTTCGAGCTCCTCATCGAGTCGTGGGAGCTCAACTAACCGCGGGGCATCACCCTTTCGAAGAAGGATGTATTCATGGTCCCCACATCGAAAATGCTCTTTCACTGGAAACATGCGCCACTGCCTTTCCTGCTTTATCGCATTCAGCTACTCGACTTTTCCACTTTGCACGGACACTAAGGGACCGGGAAACCGCCTTCAGGGCAGTCGCGGCCAGGCATGCTTTCAATCCTTTTGCGGCTCCTGGAGAAATGGTCAGTCATATTCTTTCCCTTTCAGACGGTCTCATTTGCTCTTCACTCCCGTCGTCTGGAGCCATCGACCGTCCTCACATACGAAGCACTTCGCGAGATAGCACCTCTTCTCACCGTGCTCGTATATCCTGCCCTTGTATGCGCACTTCCTCTTCTTCTCCATTCCTTCATTCCCACTTTCATCTTGACTGTCCTGGATCTCATGCTCAAGAAGGGCGCTTCCCTACCCTGCCTCTCCGGACTGGCCGGCAGGGGCGTGTGGTTCTATTATAACCCTCTTTTCCCATACCTTCGAGCCGACTGCTTGCAAAAGCCGAAAGCCCGCGAGGAACTGGTTTGCTTGACGAGGCGGTATCGTGAACAAGATTCGACGGTATCATCAGAAGTCGGTCCCAGGGCTTCTTACCGAGAAAAAAGGCGCTTGATATGAGATTCCAGCGGGATTGTAGATGATTTATGATATATCCATCTACCCGACCAATGTCGAGAATCGGTATGGATTGGAAGATGGCTTCAAAGTCTCAAGATTTGTATGCCGAATGCCCGTCTCTTTTGCTGTGTCCGACAAAAGGTTTAGCTTGGCTGCGGCATCGGGATTGAGAGGCGGCGCCGTCATGAAAATGCCAGATACTCCGGAAAGAGCCGCCATACGCATGCAGCACACCCCTTATGGCCTCTCTTCTTTGGCAGTCTTTTTTGAGGGTTCATCTCCGCGCCTTCTCACCGTGAGGGATCAGAATCGCTTTTCCTGGCTATTCTATTGGCATCCGTTTCTTTTCACCGGGAATCTTACAATGCCAAACCAGTAGGTTTTTATTGCCTTTACCACCTCGATGAGTCCTTCGAAAGAAACGGGCTTCATGATAAATGAGCTGGCGCCGGTGTTGTAGGTGAGAAGAATATCCTGCTCCTCCTTGGATGTCGTAAGGATCACAACCGGAATGCAATGCAGCTTCGGATCTTCCTTTATTTCCCGAAGAGCGCTCCGTCCGTCTTTTTTGGGCATGTTGAGATCGAGAAGAATGAGATCGGGCCAAGGGGAGAGAGCCGGGTCCGCGTATTTACCGCGCCTGTTGAGATAGTCCATGAGCTCTTCGCCATCCTCGACAAAGCGCAAATCATTGATGAGCCTGTTTTCCTCAAAGGCTTCTTTTACCAGCATGCAATCTTCCTCATCATCGTCGGCCATAAGGATTACGATCGATTCTCCGCTGCTTTCCACGACTCTTCCCCCTGATTCTGTTTGGATGGTAAGCTGACTATAAAGGTCGATCCCCGACCCGGAGCGCTCTTTGCCGTGATGGCTCCATTGTGCCGCTCCACGATCTTGCGGCAGATGGCAAGCCCGATGCCCGATCCCTCGTATTTACTGCGCGAGTGCAGCCGCTGAAAAGGAGTGAAGATAAGCTCCAGGTACTTCTCATCGAATCCTATTCCATTATCTTCTATGAAAAGATTGCAGAATCCTTCAGGCGCCCCTTCCCTGCGGCTGTAGACTCTCACCATGCGCGCGCTCTTGGCTGTATCGACAAACTTTAGAGCATTTCCTACGAGATTGTGGAAAAGGTCGAACATTTGCCTCCTATCGGCATCGATGACCGGAAGATCTCCGACCTCCAAGCTCACGCCTGATCTTTCTCTAACTGGTTCAAGCTCGATCAGCGCCTCTTCAAGGACATCCGATAGGTTTACGCGAGAAAAAGGCCCTGGCTCCATGCTGATTTGGGTGTACTTGAGGAGGTCTGAGACGAGCATCCGCATCCGGTTGGCGGAGCCCTGCATTCTGGCGACGGAATCACGGATGTGCGCATCCATGCATGCATCGGACTTTCTCATGAGCCGGTCCGCAAATACCTGGATTTTCCTTAATGGCTCCTGGAGGTCATGGGAAGCGATGAAGGCAAAATCCTGAAGCTCTTTGTTGCGCAGCTCCAACTTTTTTGTATAGAGAAGCTTCTCCCGCTCTGCTCGTTTTTGCTGAAGGACCCGCCACATCCCGTTTATGAGGAGCGAAACCCGCCTGACATCCGAAAAGTCAAACTCCTCCTCTTTATTTGCGAGCAAAGCCACGGCCACTATTCTATTTCGATCGAAGATGGGCGCGCTCATGAGCCGAGTCAAGCGCATGTGTCCCTTAGGATACCCTTTCTTGGCCGGGTGGGGCTCGGAGTAATCGTTTATGATGATTGGCTCCCTCTTTCGAACAGCTTCCGCCCATACGCCAGCCTCGGCTATTGGAAAGTGAACGGGAGGATCGGCAACCGCGCACTTTTCCATGACGCTCCTCGACCACCCGTGGATCTTTGCAATCGATTCATCCTCATTCAAGAAGTTTATGGAGCCGATCTTGCTCCGCGTAATCCTGATCTGCTCCTCGAGGGCGAAGTCGATAATCTCTTGTTCCCGAGCCCCCATCATCTGGCTCATCTTGTAGAGAGCCTCAAACCTTGCCTCATCGAGGCGAAGCTCTTCCTGGGCTTTGCAGCGGATGGTGACATCCCGGTTTATCTCGAGGATGCCCGTGGGGGCGCCGTCTTCATCTCTTTGCAACGCCCACCTGCTTTCCACAATGATCTGTACGCCCTCTCGGGTAAGATGGCGGAGCTCACCCTGCCACTCTCCGCTCTTGATAACCCTTTCCTTGATCCCATCAAGCGGCTCCGGAAACTCGGTCTTGAGAAGCTCGTGGATCATCCGGCCAAGAGCCTCCTCTCTTTTCCAGCCGTATGTCTCCTCTGCCCCTCGACTCCAATAAGTGATCCTATCCTCGGCATCGCGGACCAGGATGGCGTCGTGGGCAAGCTCAAGGAGAGCCGCCTGCTCCCGAAGCCATTCGTTTGCTCTGGCAAGATCCGAGGTTCTTTCGCCTACTTTCGCTTCGAGCTCATCACGATCTTTCTCGAGCATTGCCGCGCGCTGATAACTCCAGATGAGAGAAAAGCATACCCCTGCGCCGGCGATGAGCGCGGCTGCCAGCAAGGAGACCATCCATGCCTGCTCGCGAATGGGCTGATAGACTTCTTCTATGTCCACTTTGGCAACGAGTGACCACGGAGAGTCGGGAATTCTTCTAAGGGATGCAAGAACCGGGACGCTTCGATAGTCCACCCCTTCGATCATGCCCTCCCCTCCCCTCAGGATTATGGCTGCCGGAAGATCCTCATCGCCAAGCGGCATCTTGAGGGATAGAGCGGCGCCCTTCCTGTGCCGAAGCTCGTTGAGATACAGAACGCTCTCTCCCTCCCGGCGGATCAGAAGGGTCTCTGAAGTTCGGCTCGGTGTAGGCCATGATTGAACGAAGGGGTAGAGGAACTTGTTGGGATCAATCCTTAAGAGGAGAAATCCGACTACCGGCGCTTCTTCCTTGCTCCGATCGAGGATGGGAGAAATCGCAGCAAGACGAATGGAATTCTCCTTATCTTCCCGGTAGAGGCGGGTGAGGATGGGCTTTTTCTCTCTTGCTGCTTCCGGCAGGTATTCGATAATAGCGCTATCGAGCCTCTCCCCATCCGAGGTGGATAGCTCGATTGCTCCTTCCCCGTCTACAAGCGCCACGCTGTCATAATCATAGCTTTCCTTTATGGTGCGCATCCAAAGGAGAAGGCTCTCCTGCAATCCGTGCTCGGATTGGTTTTCCAGGAACTGGCGAATCTCGGGCCTGAGCAGGGGATGATTTGCACAAACCCCGGCATCCGCCAACCGCTCCTTTCTCCACTCGGCTATCTGCTTGAGCTTGAGCTCGGCAATTGAAGAGAGCTCGCTTTGCTTGTTGCGCCTTATTTCCTGCTTCTCGCTCTCAAAGAAGAGGTATCCGGCGCATCCGATGCCGACGACCAATAGGAGAAAGGCTGCGATGAGCCTGTAGGGAACGGTGCGCAACAACCCGCTTGGATCTTTCATGACCTCGCAATCCCCTCTTGAATCCATTACGAATCGACCGGAGTCAGGGAGAATGATGGCAAACCTGCCTCAAAAGGCCGGGTCACGCACGCCAGGTGTGATTTCGAGAAGAGAAAACCAGGCCGGTCAACCGGTTTAATTGTAACCACCACGCCCGGGCCTGGAAAGCTCATTCGGATAGAAGCAGCGGCCATGAAAGTACGGGAATGGGTCTTGCCATTTGCAAAAAGATCGTCGAGCGTCACGGCGGAGCCATCACGGCCAGGAGCACACCTGGAGAAGGGTCGACCTTTATCGTTACTCTGCCCCTGAAGCCGCTCCAGAATGAGGAGTTATAAAGACAGTCTATTGAGACCGGTGGCAAAAAGGTTATAAGTAAGAGGTTTTGGCCAAATCTTCAGAGCAAGAACTGACCATGCGAGGAGCGATTGCTCCGAACGTGGCGGTGAGCCAGGCGCCCAGCATCCCTCGAGGTCGTACAGGCAAAAGAGCCATCATCAAGAAAGCTTAGCCCTATCGGGCGGCATGGCTCCCGGATGCGCGAGCGAAACAGCTACAAAGTCATTTTCGTTCCCTCCAGGCGGGAACAGTCATTGGGAGATCAGGTATTGACAGGCTCTGTTAGAGCCAAAGGAGAGGCATGCCTGTAGCGTCGTCCGGCTAATCTCGGTCCTGATGATAGCGACACTGCTTTGTCGAAAGGAGAATCTTATGGCTATCTATCTTGTTCAGCATGGAAAGAGCCTGATCAAGGAGGTCGACCCAGATCAAGGGCTCTCTGATGAAGGCGTCCGGGATGTCGATCGGATAGCAGCCGTAGCGAAATCGTATGGAATCCGCGTATCTTCCATCGAGCACAGCGGAAAGAAGAGGGCGCGCCAGACAGCCGAAATTTTTGCATCCGCCCTGAGGCCGGAAAGGGGTGTTGGAGAAAGAAGCGGGATCAATCCGTTAGATGATGTCGCAGCTGTTGCAGGCGAGCTCCGCGGCGAAGAGAACCTGATGCTCGTCGGGCATCTCCCTTTCATGGAGAGGCTCGCTTCCTATCTTGTCACAGGATCAGCTCAAAGGCAGGTGTTCAAGTTTCAAAATGGGGGCATCGTGTGCCTGGATAAAGAGCCCGACGCCCCGTCCTGGTTCATCAAATGGACGCTCATGCCAAACATAGATTGACAGCAGCCAAAATCAGCCTCCTATGGAGGCGCGATGAAGCGTCCAACGGGTTCAGCAATCGAGAGATATTCCATGGTGGCGGGGAGGTGGAAAGGATGCAACATCAAATCGATCATCTGGTCATTGCAGCAAGAAATCTCGATGAGGGCTCAGAGTATCTCTTCACTTCCCTGGGCATCAGACCGCAGGCAGGAGGCGAGCACGCCTCACAGGGAACCCACAACCGAGTGCTTCGCCTGGGGGAGAATTGCTACCTGGAAGTGATCGCCATCGTTCCCCATGCGCCTAAACCTTCGCATCCCAGGTGGTTTGAGTTGGACACCACATTTATGCAGGAGAGGCTACGGAGAAAGCCCCAGCTCATTGCCTGGGCCATGCGGACTGACCGAATCGAAGAGGTTGCGCGCGGGAGCATCGCTCCACTTGGGGCTATTGCGCCAATGAGCCGTGGCAGCCTTCATTGGAAGCTCACGCTGACCGAAGATGGCCATCTTCCAGGAGGAGGCATAGTTCCATTCCTAATCCAGTGGGAAGAGGCCGCTCATCCGGCATCCCGCATGACGGATGTGGGATGTTCGCTCGTGGGCCTGCACGGCTTCCACCCTCGAACAGGCGAGATTTTGGCTGCTCTTCGGGCTCTGAATGCCGATCATCTTATCTCCCTGGATCCGTCCTCACCCGATGAAATACCTCATCTGGAGGCCCGCATCCAGACGCCAAACGGGATGAAGATCCTATCTTGAGCAACAGCAGGCTGGCAAACGCTCCTACCTCTCCCCGCGCTAGTCTCCTATAATCTTTACCAACACCCGTTTCCTGCGCCTTCCGTCGAACTCGCCGTAGAAGATTTGCTCCCAGGGGCCTAAATCGAGTTTACCTTCCGTAATCGCCACGACCACCTCGCGCCCCATAACCGTTCTTTTGAGGTGCGCATCCCCGTTATCCTCCCCGGCATTGTGCCTGTACTGGGAAACCGGCTCGTGAGGCGCGAGCTTTTCGAGCCATACTTCAAAATCATGGTGTAGCCCGGACTCATCGTCATTGATAAAGACGGAGGCTGTGATGTGCATCGCGTTACAGAGCAGGAGGCCTTCCCTTATCCCGCTTTCTCTCAAGCATTTCTCGACTTGCCCGGTAATGTTGATAAAGGCCCGTCTCGTCGGAACATCGAACCACAACTCTTTTCGGTAGCTTTTCATGATTTCTCCATTTGTAGCTATTACTTGCAGAAGTTCCCGAGTGAATGGCAGAAGTATCCGGAAGGATATGCACAATAGATTTCTCAAGCGCTACGGTTCGGTCAAAGAATCGAACCTCTTTAGCGCCTCCTCATCCATCATGCCAAGCATTGCCGTGGCTTGGGCGGTCGAAAAAAGCCGGAAAGCGCCCGTTGATTTCGCGCAAAGCGTATCCTCCCATTTTCAAATGAAACCCTCCACACTGGCTTTTCACGAGCCTCTAAGGGAACAAAATCACGAAAGGGAAAAAACAGCATGCTAAGCTTCCCCAATCATCCTAAAGGTCGGAACTCACCCTGTTCGACCTGTTTGCTTTGCTGCCAAATAAAATCGCCGGTCAGGTTGATGTGCTCCCCAGCCCAGCGGCGAGAGACGCGGCGGCAGATTTTCATCAATGTCCTTTCCGAATTCTTACACTACCTGTGGCGCCATTGTCGAACGCTATTCTGGCAAGAGATCCCACCCCATTGACTGAAGTTCCGTTGGCTCTTTGTGCATTCTGTCGAAAGAGGCTAGTGGTGAAGCAGATGAAGAGCTTCGCTTGGCTTGTGTATTTATATTATTACAGAGATGAAGATAATTATCTGAGATTCCGTCATCCTGGAAGGACTCGGCTTGTGCTCTCCTGCTTGAATATGCAACAGATCAGCTTCCTTGCTATCCTCTTGGTCGCCTTCTTGTTCCTGATCACCGAGTGGCTCCGTAATGATATTGTAGCCATCCTCATAATCCTTGCCCTTGCCATCTCGAGCGTACTGAGCCCATCTGAGGCTCTCTCGGGGTTTGGCAGTGAGCCTGCAATCATTTTGGTCAGCGTTTTCATCATGAGCGGCGCATTTCACAAAACGGGCCTCTCAGATGCTATCGGCGCCAGGATCGGCAGGTTCGCAGGAGAGACCTACGCAAGGGTCCTGGCAGTGACAATGCTCTCGGTCGCTCTTCTTTCAGCGTTTACCCATCATGTGACCACCACGGCGCTCATGCTGCCGGTTGTTCTCACCCTTTGTGAGGAGCGGAGGCTTCCCGCCTCAAAGCTGCTCATGCCGCTATCGTTCGCAGCCTCGCTCGGCACAACCATCACAATCATCGGAGCTCCTGCATTTCTTATCGCCAGCAATGTGCTGCACCAATATGGGCGCCCCGGTTTGAGGATATTCTCGATCGCACCGGTCGGTCTCTCGCTCTCGCTTGCAGGCATATTGTTCATGCTGCTCTTGGGACGTTTCCTGCTTCCCGAGCGCGAGGGCGGCCGGGACCTCACTGACTTCTACCGGCTGGACCGCTACTTTACGGAAGTGAAGATACTCCACAATTCATCATTCATCGGCAAAACGATGGATGAAGTGGCGGCAAAACGCCATTATCGCTTCTCAACAGTAGGATGGGTGCGTGGCGGCAGAGGGTATTCATAGCAGGCGCCATTCCACTCGGCATGGCCATGCAAAAGACCGGAACAGCCATTCTGCTGGCAGAATGGCTTCAAAGAGCAGTCGGCAGGTGGAATCCGATAGCGATACTGCTCCTGATCTTTGCCATCGTTGCCGTGGCAACGCAGTTCATGTCGGATGCCGCCACTACCGCTCTTTTTGCGCCGGTGGCCGCTGCCCTTGCACAGGTGCTGGGGCAGCCGCCCGAACCGTATGTCGTCACAGTGGCTATGTCGGCGGTCACAGCATTCCTTACACCGATCGGACATCACGGCAACCTCCTGGTCTATGGCCCTGGACGCTATCAGTTTGCGGACTTTACCAAGGTGGGCACTCCACTCACCATCCTTGTCGGTCTCATAGTGGTCTTAATGTCTTTGGCTATTTGGACATAGGAACTTTCTAGATGCAGAACGATTCCGGCAGTTCACCCAAGGTTAATGAAAGTTATGTAAGCCTTTTCCTTCGCTTTCTGCGCTTCGGACTTCTTGCATGGGGAGGCCCCATAGCTCAGATTGAAATGATTCGCAAAGAACTTGTGGAAGAAGAACAATGGATTTCCAGGGAGCGCTTCAATCGAGTATTGGGAGTCTACCAGGCGCTCCCAGGTCCTGAGGCCCATGAATTGTGCGTCTACTTTGGAATGATAGCCCACGGGCGATTTGGAGGATTCCTTGCAGGCTTAGGCTTCATGCTGCCGGGATTCGTATTGATGTTCGCGCTCTCCTGGCTGTATCTTTCCTACGGAAGCTCCATTCCTTACTTTAGCCCGATCTTTCATGGACTTCAGGCTGCGGTCGGGGCTCTCATTGTCCGAGCCATCCACCGAATAGGCGCTCATAGCCTGACCGATGCTCCTCTTTTGGGCATAGCCGCAATGTCTGCCATAGCGGAAAGCCTTGGAACCCATTTCCTCTTGACTCTGCCGGTTCTTGGGGCCGTGTATTTTCTCCTTAAAGGAAGAGGCAAAACACTGGGGTGTCTCCTGAGTGTTGCCTTCATGGTCTGGATTGTCTTTTCATGGAAGTTCATGGCGCCCGATGACGCATTGACGCAAATCGTGCCGGAAGGAAAAGAGATCACCCTTAGAGCCGCATCGATTTCCGACCTATTTATCTCCGGCTTGAGAAGCGGCCTTTTTACTTTCGGGGGAGCCTACACAGTGATTGCTTTCCTCCAGCATGATGCGGTAGAGGCGCAGGCATGGATGACGAATGCGCAATTCCTCGATGGAATTGCCCTCTCAGGCATTCTACCAGCCCCTCTCATTATCTTTGCAACCTTCGTGGGCTTCTTCGCGGGAGGAAGCTTGGGAGCAATCATCATGACCATGGCGATATTCCTTCCTGCCTTCTCTTTTACGATGATAGGGCACTCCGCTCTTGAGAGAATCATAGGAAGTGAGAAGATACATGCTTTCCTGGATGGCGTTACGGCTGCGGTTGTGGGAATGATGGCCATAACCACGCTCAACCTTCTACAAACCGGGCTTACAGATTGGCGTTCCATCTGCATTTTCATTCCTACCCTTTTAGCCCTTCACTTCTGGAGCTCAAAATACGCAACGGCCTTCCTTATGATTGTTTCGGGCGCTGCCGGAATACTGCTCTTCTAAACGACGCGGGATCGCAAGCGCGGAATCCCATGGCATAGGATATGCTCCCGGGATGTGCATTACACATGATTGCTTGAGAAATTGATGAGGAACGGCAGGACTCATCTTGAAAAAACGCTATTTCTGCTTCGCACCGATAAAGCGATAGAACACCTTTTCGGAGATAAACGCTTAAAGACATTTAGGCAATATAGCACAGTCCGCACATCATTTCCCCCCCCCGGACGCTGAAGGCTCCGCCGATAGACCAACTCCTTGCCATTTGTGCTACTTCATGAGTCCCGCCAATGCCGCCTTCATTACGGCCGGCCGCTTTCAACCCGGTCTGGTCCGCGCTTATAGAAGGTGCAGGCGGGTTAATGCCTTTTCAGGCTCTTTCATCCCGCGCGCTTCTACTTTTCACGTTGCTTCGCAATTAAAGAGGCTATCGGAGCCAACAGCGTCGCACACATCAAGACCGGCGCCCCGTCGAGGACATCGGCGCCTGCACCGCCATCCAACTCGTCATCGCCGCCACCACAAATAACGTCGTTTCCTCCACGGCCATCTATTTCGTCATCTCCCTCCTTACCGGCAATCACATCGGCATCCTCGGCGCCATCGATTTCAGTGTCCTCCTCAGTTCCCATGATAGTGACAGCCATTCCGCCACAACTCATTTCCTGCAAGAGAAGCTCAGAGCCTGACACTGGGATGGATTCTGGCTTGAAACATGCCGGAATAACGAGCGGAGATTATTTCCCTCTTAACCGGCATGACCAGGTTTAGAATTGCTACCATTGAAGAGCGGCTGTCTTCTTCGATCGAATAGTGATTATCTTAATAGATTGAGATTTCCTTGAGCATCCGACCTTCCATTCAGAAGGAAGAGGCCAAAACGATGAGCCAATCAGATCCTTTTTTTCGCCATCGAGAGACAGCAGAGGTAAGAGAGGAAGCTTGGCGAGCATTCGATGCTCTCCCGATTATTGTGGCTATGATCGGGCCTGGCGGCCCTATTAAGCTGGTCAACAGCGCTTGGTGGCGGTTTGCAAAACAGAACAGCCTTGAGGATCTCTCGAGCATTTCTCCCGGCGTGAATTACCTCGATGTTTGCCGTAGAGCAGTCAAAGATGGGGATGAATCGGCTAGAGCGGCTCTTGAAGGCATTGAATCAGTGCTTCGAGGCGGAGTCGATGAATTCATGCTGGAATACCCCTGCCATTCACCCGATAAGAAGCGCTGGTATCAGATGAAGGCTACGCCCGTTGGGGAAGGCGGCTGTGTGGTGATCGCTCACCTCGACATTACTGAGCGCAGAATGGCTGAGGAGGCTCTCCGTGAGAGTTTTGAGCGATACCGGGTGCTCTATGAGGATAACCCGGCCATGTACTTTACAGTCGATTCCCGTGGGACCGTGCTCTCGGTCAACAGATTCGGAGCAGAGCAGCTGGGCTACAGCGTCGAGGAACTGGAAGGGCAACCGATCCTGCCCCTCTTCCACCCGGAGGACAGGGAGTCCGTCAGCAAGCAGCTTGAGCTCTGCCTTAATAACCCCAAGGAGTTGGCTCTGCGGGAGTTTCGAAAAGTCCGCAAAGATGGAGGCATCCTGTGGGTGAAGCTGGCAGCGAGCGCCGTCTCATGGGGAGATGAGAAAGAGGAGATTCTAATCGTTTGCGGAGACATCACGGATCGCAAGCTTTTTGAGCAAGAGCTTAAAGAGAATGCCGAGAAGCTTGAGCGCAGCAATAAAGACCTCCAGGAGTTCGCCTTCATTGCCTCCCATGACCTGCAGGAGCCGCTTCGGAAGGTCCGATCCTTCGGCAGTCGTTTGATCGAAAAACATAGAGCTTATCTTAACGAGGAAGGGCGTGACTACCTCGATCGCATGCTGAATGCGACAAAGCGCATGTCGCAGATGGTTGAATCCCTGCTCACATACTCCCGCGTGGCGACAAGAGCGGAAGAGTTCCAAAAGATCGATCTCACCCGACTGGTTCAAGAAGTGGCGGGCGATCTCGAGGTCTCTATAGAAAAGAGTGGTGGACGAGTCGAGGTGGGAGAGCTTCCGGAAATCGAGGCCGACCAAATTCAGATGCAGCAACTTTTCATGAACCTTATCGGCAACTCTCTCAAGTTCCACAGACAGGGAGAGCCGCCGGTAATCCGCGTCTCGACCGAACATGCCGCCAGTTGTCAAGCTGCCGGTGAAGGACGAATGACAACTCGATGCCGCATCTTCATCGAAGATAACGGAATAGGCTTTGATGAAAAACACCTCGACCGGATATTTTCACTTTTCCAAAGACTGCACGGTCGAAGCGAGTTTGAAGGGGCAGGCATGGGGCTTGCCATTTGCAGGAAGATTGTCGAACGACATGGAGGGAGCATCACGGCTAAGAGCAAGCCAGGAGAGGGATCGACATTTATAATCACGCTGCCTCTCAAACAACCTAAGCCGGAAGCATAGGGTAGCAAACCAGAGTCGATACGGACAGGAGGAACCATCAGGCACGGAGACCTGCAAGATGTGGTAATAACGGATGAATCTCTACGCCTGATTCTGTGGGTGTGGACTCTCAATTGCGGAGTTCAACCCAAGTGATGAACAACTGCCCCTGCTCATCTCTAAACTCGGGACGCTCTCAGAGGCGCTAATTCTAGTTTGCTCGTTCAATCGTCTTCTCTCCCCTCCAGCGCCTGCGCAAGCAGGATAAATACCTAATCAGCAGTTTCGGAGAGACGCAGGTGAGGCAAGATCCCATCAGAAGCAACTCTATCCAACCGCAGAATTGAAAGCTGGGCTTGATGCAGCATCGAGGGCATCGTCTAAAGGACGGAGACCAAAACACTTATTCCACAGAACTCATCTCTCTTATCTCGCGATATGAACCTTCACTTCGCGCCCGCCTGGGGAAGATCGCTCCTGCTCGATCATGAATCGCACAGCGGTAAGCACCACTACGTGAAAGACAAGACCGATCAAGGCATAGAACTGATCCTTATACTCGATGATCAAGTTTTTTTATTGGCAGGGAAGTCTGTTTTTTCTTGACACCACCAAACCTCGATATGCAAAGGTTTGGGTCATATCCCCTTTCAGCGAAGACATATTGAAATGGGGTTTTCTGGTGCTCATTGGACTGAAACCTCATTGTGACTGCGAGCTAAAGTCGCTTCAGAGCATGTCAAGCAAAAATGACATGACCGCCGAATTAAAAACTTGATCATCGAGTGGAAGGTCTATGACGTGGCGGAAGACCAGGATAGGGTTATGCTCACCGCACTGTTGCATACGGCAGCAAGGCGAGGCGAAGTTTACGGCCTCAAGTGGAAGGACGTCAATTTCGATGCCCGTGAGATTGCACTGAAGACTCGCAAGACGAAAGACGGTTCTGTCAGGAAGGACTGGATTCCGCTTACCGATGAGCTTTTTGAAAGCCTTTGGGCTCATCGGCAGCATTCGAACGGCAGCGAGTACGTGTTCACGCAAAGGGTTGGGCGACACAACGGCAAGCGTTACGTGGAGAACCGGGGCTTTCCCCAGGAACTTTGCGAAAAGGCTGGCGTCAAATCATTCGGTTGCCACGGGATCAGAGGGCTAACAGCTACCATACTGGTGAAGAGCGGTGAGGACATGAAGACTGTCCAGGAAATATTGAGACACCGCAAGCTGGCCACAACCGAACGATACGTCCGCAAGACGACCGGGCAGGCGCGAAGGGCATTGATGACTTTGGAAGGTAGGTCTAAAGCAAGACTGCGCAAGCCTGTAGAGGGTGTCGAGCCCCCTAAAAAGCCCCCTGTGGCTGTTGTGCAGCCTTCAGAACAATCTAAATCTCATATTCAGCCTCCAACTCGTGAAGGTGGCAAAGGCAATTTTTGTTTTTTCTCGCCAAATGAAGAAGGGGAAAATCTTCCCGGGATTATTCACTAAATTAGAGCCCGAGCCCCCTAAACGGCGAAAGCCAGAGGCGGCAACCTCTGGCTTTCTATGTAACCCCTTGGATTAAGGGCTTTTTTTCTGGCGGGGTGGAAGGGACTTGAACCCTCGGCCTCCGGCGTGACAGATGTAGGGCGTCGAGGTAACTTATTGAATTTACTTGTTTGGGGATGTCATAAATCGTGCTATTTTATCCATGAAACGCAACCTATCCGCAACCATTTGCCGCACCTTGCCGCTTAGGCATAAAACTGTTAAATAGCCATCTTTAGCAACATGATAGACCGCGAGTCATAATGGAAGTCCAACCATTATGGCTCTTCTTTTTGGTGGCTATGACAGTAAGGAGGCAAAGCAGGCATATGCCGTCCTCATTCGATGAACAAGCTCCGAACACCAGGCAGTTGCAGCGGAACATTGCAGGCTTATCCGATACCCCCCTGCCCTCTTATGATCTTCCTGATCTGCTTTGCGCGCCCGGTCATGAATTCATTTTTTCAACTACAAGGGAACTCTTCCGTTACGGATCTCAAGGGCTGGAAAATGCTGCTGAGGATTTTGACGAGGACTTATTTTTCGAGTCGCTGATTAGGGGCGCTGGACATCTCAATGTCTTCACGATGATGCTGGCTGCCATGGGAAAATACATCATCCACCTGTGGTTGATCAGATCCTGGTTCCTTCCGCATCAGTCAGGCGCATACCCTCATGTAGGTGAAGCACAATTGGGGCTTGCTGTATTCGATTGGGAAGGCATGGCAGATGTCGAGATTCCGGTGCTGGGCCACCTCGTATTTGAGTCGTGGTGGGTGCATCGTTTTCTTGGAATGGCTATATCTTTGGGCGTATCGTACTTGAACCTGGTTCCATTGTACTGGATTCCCATGAAAGGCAACAAAATAGTGAAAGACTCCGGATGGCTTCAGGCCCACAAGGAATTGCAGGGAAGGCGTGATGACTTCCCTTACGGGCTGAAAATGCACCAAAGCGCACACGGCCCAAGGATTCATGCTATTCCAAACCCGATGGCTGCCGAGGCCCTCATTGAGCGCACAATTTCCGAAATGTGCGAGCATGAACGTAGCATCCGATTTCTCCTCGAAGAAGTCTCCAAATCCTGGGAACTCCTACTTTCATTTGACCGTCTTGACGACCAAACGACCAATGAACTCCTGCACGGCATCATGGTGTCTCAAGTCCTTGCCTGGCCGCAGGGCTTGAAGGGCGACTCAAAGCTAAAAGCAGCCATTGCAGCCCGAAGATACAGCCAGGACAAGACGAACCCCGCCGCTAAAGCAAGAGTCGAGGAACTGGATAGAGCCCTCGACAGGGCGCAAGATAGCTCCTGTGGATATGGAAGAGGCTATAGGCAGCTTCCCGAAAAAGAGCTTGATGAGAAGGCCCAAAAGAGGATCGACTCCATCCTTCCTGAACTGCAGGAATTTTTCACAAAGTTCGCCTGGCCTGTAAAGGATCAAGAACAGCAGGAGAAGGCTGCCAACAAGCATACCTGGACATGCTTATCGCCAAAGGATTGGGATTTTGTTTGGGAACAATATGGCGAAAGAAGCGATCGGTATGGGTTTTGCGCTGCAATCGTGCAAAGATACCTTGAAAGGACCATCAGTCGATCATACGGGCTTGACCCGATCCTCCTTTACACGAGACAATTTGTAGCCGCCCTCCCAAAATCAAAGCGCGTCTCCTCATCACCCAAAAAACGTAAGCCATCGGTAAAATAGCACAAATAGTCTCCTCTAACCACGGTTTAGGTCTCCCGATCTAGGCCGTTACCATCCCTTCCTCGCCTGCGTTATCTTCAGTTCGCAACAAAGCAGTACAAATTATGAAGATAGTGG
This sequence comes from uncultured Syntrophobacteraceae bacterium, assembly GCA_964578835.1. Classification (GTDB taxonomy): domain Bacteria; phylum Desulfobacterota; class Syntrophobacteria; order Syntrophobacterales; family Syntrophobacteraceae; genus CAZOEL01. The sequence continues at coordinate 98,126 of CAZOEL010000009.1, forward strand.
AGGCGTTAAATGGCATCAAAGCAAATGGCAGTCACTCGGGAATACCTGTCCATCAAGGAGCTTGCGGTATATTCGGGCATTTCCGAGAGATCACTTCGATACTACCTCAAGGACCCCGTAAATCCCATCCCACACCATCGGTTTGGCCGTGGCGGAAAGCTAATCAAGGTGAAGCGATCCGATTTCGACAAATGGGCTGATAGCCAAAGGGGGGATTGCGGCAACCTTGTCGATAACATCGTTAACGAGGTTCTCTGCAGGAAGAAATTAAAGAGGTAGTTAACAATATCACCCGACTGTAGCCAGCCGATACGTAGGCCAACAAGCAAGGATTACCCATAGGGGGGTTGGATGAGGGTGATAGACAAAAGCCAGAAAGGAGACATTTGTGGAAGCACACAGTGGATTTGACACATCGTAGAAGTCTTACTTCAATCCAGCAATCTAATGACATAGGGCGCATATCGGCTTAAAACAACCATATGCAGACCCAATAACATGAAGGACCCCACTTATTTTATGTTTGAGGTGGGACCTTTCTTCAAGATTCATCGTAAAAGGCAGTACGTAACAAAATGGACAACATTAACAGGTTATCGATTCCTGACGCCATAAGGGATGAAGTCAGGAAAATAGTTGAGGACGAACGTCGCATACTCAAGCTTACACAGGGTAGTAGGGATGGCTCCTCTGAGGGCAACATAGAATTGGAGCAGTCCTTTTTGCCACAGGAAGAGGTTGAAAGCGCAATGACCTCCGAGCAGGACGGCGATGCGAGGCTCTTCATCGTGTTAAACCAGGATCATTTGTGCTTCGACCATGCTGCAGCGAGGTGGTTTAAATGGAATGATCACTTTTGGATTGAGGATAGGAAAAATGAGGCTCTAACTGCAACCGAGAAGGTCTTGGCCGTTTATAAGGAAGCGGTAAAACGGCTAAACTGGAGGAGACTGACTTCGGCAAAACAAGGGAAGATTCATGAAGAGAAGGAAGATGCCGCATTGATAGGGCGGTACATGAGAAAGATAGGGTTACTCCAGAAAATACAGTGGAAGCAAGCTGTGTTGACCCTGGCTGCTGCGGGAGAAAAATCACTTGGCATTACTGGGGATGAGTGGGATGCCGACCCATGGCTCCTCGGATGCGAGAATGGAGTGCTCGATCTTAAAACAGGCATCCTTCGCGCAGGAAAGCAGTCGGACTACCTCAAGACCGTGTGCCCGACAGAATGGAAGGGCCTCGATGAGAAAGCGCCGACATGGGAGAAGTTCCTCGCAGACACCTTCAATAGCGACATGGAGCTGATCCGTTATCTGCAAAGACTCTTTGGCTATGCGATCACGGGGCTTACCACCGAGCACATCTTCCCGATCATGTGGGGGCAGGGAAGAAACGGCAAAGGCACACTCCTTGAAACCCTTCACCATGTCCTTGGAGCGATCTCAGGACCCATCCAGGCCGAGATGCTCCTCGATCAGAAATTTTCCGCATCCAGCGCAGGACCACGATCTGATATTATCTCACTCCGTGGCCGCCGTCTTGCTTGGGCCTCGGAAACCGATGAAGGGCGCAAGCTCAATATCGGGAAGGTGAAATGGCTATCAGGAGGGGATACACTTACAGCGCGGGAGCCCTACGGGAAGAGGGAGGTGAGCTTCAAGGCGACCCATACCCTCTTTCTCCTTACAAACCACAGGCCCAGGGTGGATGGCAACGAGTATGCCGTGTGGAAGCGACTCATTCTGATCCCCTTTGAGTTCTCCTTTGTCGATAATCCCGAGAAGGCCAATGAGCGCAAGCGAGATCCGCAGCTTCCCGAAAAGCTCAAGGCCGAAGCCTCGGGGATCATAGCTTGGCTTGTGCGGGGATGCCTTGCCTGGCAGAAGGAGGGACTGTCTCCTCCCCAAGTGGTGCGGGATGCAACGGCAGAGTACCAAGGCGAAGAAGACATCATGGGCCACTTCCTTGATGCCTGTTGCCATATCAATCCCAAGTATCGGGTTTCTGCAGGAGCCCTGTACAAGGAGTACCAGGTTTGGTGCGATGAAAACGGCCATAGGCCTCTTAGCGCCACAAAGTTTGGGAAACGCCTTAAAGATCGGTTTCAGTCGGAAACGAGCGGCTGCGTCTACTACCTTGGCTTAGCCCTCAAGACAGGTCGCTAGCAAATCATCGGAGGGTTCGGAGGGTTGGAGGCTTTTTAGGCAAACTTTCCTATGAATATTCGATTTTTCATTTCTGAAAGTTTCCTGAAAAACCCTCCAAGTCTCCAGACCCTCCAGAAAGTGGACCCCAGAAGATGACCATTCTTGATCTGCTCCGCACAGACGGAATCAGCGCCAAGAAAGCAGCCTCGACTCGTGGCGGGGAGTACGCATCCCCATGCCCCATGTGTGGCGGCAAAGACCGTTTCCGATCCTGGCCAGAAGAGGGAGACGGAGGAAAATGGTGGTGCCGTCAGTGCGGTAAGGGCGGAGACCTCATCCAGTACCTTCGTGACGTTCGTGGGCTTCCATTTCGCGAGGCCTGTAACCTCCTTGGCAAAGAGGTCGGCAGCGACAGCTTTACTTCGTCCACGCACAAGGATCGTAGCAGCACGCAATGGGAGCCACGGGACTCATCCCCCCCACCCGATTCATGGGCTGCAAAGGCTTCAATGCTCGTTGCCTGGGCTGAAGATCAATTATGGTCGGAGAACGGAAAAGAAATCCAGCGCTGGCTGCTAAAAGAGCGCGGACTCACCGACACTACGATAAAGGACATGCGCCTTGGCTGGATTCCCAAGGATCTCAGGCGGGAACGGGAGGATTGGGGATTGCCACGGCAGCTAAAGGACAACGGAAAGCCTAAGTCGTTGTGGATTCCCATGGGTCTTGTGATCCCCTACTCACTCGATAATGGGATTGTCAAAGTCAAGATTCGCCGTTCTGATCCCGCGCATGGCCCCAGGTATTATCTTCTGCCAGGCTCAAGCACGACCCCGATGATCATTGGAGCCCACAAGAAATCCATAGTGGTCGTTGAAAGCGAGCTCGATGCAATCCTCATCCATCAAGAGGCTGGAGATCTTGTTGGAGTTGTGGCCCTTGGCTCAGCTCAGGTGCGGCCAGACCGTGAGGCCATGAGGTCCTTGGAGATTGCCGAGGCTATTCTCGTGGCGCTCGATCTCGACATGGCTGGAGCAAAAGAGACATGGAGGTGGTGGATGAAGCGCTTTGAGAAGGCGTTCCGATGGTCTCCTATTCGAGGCAAGGACCCTGGTGAGATGTGGAAATCGGATGTAAGTATTAGAGCATGGATTGAGGCTGGAATAGCTGAAGCCCACGAACAGGACCGATCATTAGGCTAGGCGCGGTGTCAATTCTGAGGCTCCTTTACCCCGAGAATATACCGTCAAGCTCAAGACGATCGAACTCGATTGACTCGCCATCATTTTTGTCCCTGGCGCGGTGTTGAGGAGCATAAAAGACGAGGGGATTCGCAAGGTCTTGTGAGGGAGCGCCTCCACATCTGAGGGAAAGACGAATCGGAAGAAAGCACGTCGGAAGCGGAATAACGTCATCAATGATTTACGAACCAACTTGAGAAGTCATCCAATAGCTGGGCATTTCGCGACTCTTCATCTACGGCTTCTAGGTCGGCCAATGGAAGATCGAACTCCTTCTTATCAGAAATACGGCGGACATGAACCAAGGGTTCCCCCATATCGCCAAATTCATCATGGAAATCCATGATCTCAAACTCATCGGTATACGAGGGACGGGTTTTCTTCAGCTTCTCGTACTCGGATTTCTTCCCAGGCCCGATTACGTAATACTCCTCCCAGCTAAAATCCTCTCTCCCCGTTACGATGCAGGGAAGCGCGAGGTTCTCTTTCAGGTAGTCGAGGTATCTTGAAAGAGTCTCATCACTGACGCTGATATCATCATCCTCTTTAGCACCCAAGGCTTCCAGGATTCTCCTGTCCTCTTCAGCATATTTGGAGCGGTTCTTTTCTGCGATCTCTTTGAGCAGCTTCAACTGGTCACGCTCCTTAGCCGTTGGAACGATGCCGATATGTCTACCTTTTTTGAGCTTCTTAGGTCCAGGCGTTCTTTTCATCTTTGCCCCCTTGCTGAAAAGCGTTGCTCCAGGATCAGCAGCCGACACCTCGCTAAAATCCTCGCCTTCAGATAATCATTCCACATCCATCGCTCAACCGCCTCACAGCCACATTCGCAAGAGGCCTACCATGAGACGATGAGTGCAATTATCGGCTTTGTAAAGGAGGAGAGATCTATTTTCTACCCATAAAATGGGGTATGGTTTACCCTTACCCATGTCGAGAAAGTGGCTAAAAAGGGCAAAATTCGAGGTCGAAACTCTAATCGACCTTATAGATGTCTTAAGTACGATTCCGTACATAATGACGGACGCGGCTTTATGATTTAAGGTCAATATTGAGGACACAGGTCTCGAAGCCCAGAAATCGGTTATGCAAAGGAGTGGACAGCCATCCAGTTGACCGAGGGATGCTCTTTTTCAGGCAAACGGGAGGGGGATAGGCGCTAAAAGTATTGCGATTTCAGGTAGTTTTCAAGGCTGACCTTCTTCACCACTTAAATCATCATTGTGTATTTCCTAAGAAATACATAATCCATCCTATCTAATTAAAATCATTTGGATTGTTTATGCCGACCCAACATGTTGTGCTGTTGCTCCGCCTTCCTAACAGATAAACATCGTGTATATACATCGTAATACTCAAATGGCAGCACTGTTTAATACTAGTTATTACTTAGGTAATTTAGTGTATATGGAGGCCTATGGGGGGTTCATTGCCATTTGCCATGCCCCTTTTGCAGACTGGGTCCTCCCGTCAACATTGAAGGCATCCTATCCTCAGACACCATCAAGAACATTTCCAACCACTATGATCCCCTCCGCCGTTACATAGGATGAACACCTATCCAGTCCCCACGGCAAAAATAGGCTGAAGCTCCAGCCCCAAGTCAATCGAGCTGGACTGAGTTGGCTTCGGTCCAGCCTACATTTTGATAGCGCCATTTCCGAGCAGAACCACTCTCACCATGACCTCACCTAATTTCTATTCGATCCTGCAATCTGGCTATGATCTCCGTTTCCGATTGTCCCTGCCGCAAGATCAAAGGTCGAAAATAAGAAGATTGTACGCCCAGCAGGGTCCATAGCAGTCCGCACCTATTGCCGTTCATTCCATGCATAGCAGCCAGCGACACCAATGAGATAGTTATGCCACCGCCGATCCTTGGCCGCCGTTCTTGGACTCAGCATTTTGTATCGTTACCTGGAACCTTAATGGCTGCTCCTTGGATTCGCGCAGTCGCATTGATGATGCTAATACAGGATTGTACCGCCACCCTTTGCAATTGAATCCCGTTGGACCGAATGACCTATACCGCAATCCAGCCCGCTTTGAGATCCGAAGAATAATTTCACGATGCCAATGGAATCAGGATGGACAGCAACGCTCCCAGGAACGCCTCGTTGTCGGCAAGATCCTTCCACCTTAGCTTTATAGTTGCGGCTCCCTAACGCCGAGGCCAAGGGATTTGAGGCCTGAGGATTTTAGGCCAGAGGGCTTGGGCTGGGACTGTTTGCTTGGATTCAGTTCTCTATTCAAGCAAATGGTATCGGTGCTCGGATCGATGGTCTTTGTTCGCTCCACCTTGGCTATGCTCAAAGACTGAGCCTCAACCCGAGCTATCGGCCAGTCAATAATTGGAATCATGGGTTTGCCAAAATTACCTATCATGATGAGATCCATTTCACCGTGGAGAACATGAAGATCGTTGCTGGGAGAGTCGTATAGCGATGAGTACTGAATATGAGTTCCATGAGGTTGCGAACATCTTCCCTTTGATGGGGGATGCCGAGCTTAACGAACTGGTCGAGGATATCAAGCAGAATGGATTGCTTGAGCCAATATGGCTGCACGATGGGAAAATCATCGATGGCAGGAACCGCTTCTATGCTTGCCAGAAAGCCAAGGTCGAGCCTACCTTCCGAGAGTGGGATGGGGAGGGATCGCTCGTGTCATTTGTGGTGAGTCTTAATCTTCACCGTAGACACCTGGATCAGTCGCAGAAGGCCATGATTGGGCGGAAGCTAAAGGCTCCGCTGCATGATGAGGCGAAGAAGAGACAGGCCACAAGCACAGGTGGAACGACTCCCCAGCTTGTGGAAAATTTACCACAAGCTGAAAAGGGCAAAGCCCGAGATCAAGCTGCAGCCCTCGTCGGCGTATCTGGCCGTCTTATCGACATGGCAGACAAAGTCGTCAACCAGGTTGTGCCCGAGCTGGCGAAAGCCGTTGAGGAAAAGATACTTCCTGTGAGCACCGCAGCCAAGATCGCCACCCTTCCTCAGGAAGAGCAGAGGCAGTTGATCGAGCAAGGCCCTCAGGTTGTCAGGAAAAAAGCCAAAGACATAACTGAGAGTGCAAAGAAGCAAAGCACGATCATTGAAGAGGTCGGTCCAAAGGGTGAAATCATCCGCAGGGTCACCGATGCTCTTGGGTTTGCAACTATCGCAATCAGCCATCTTGAGAGAATAAGGCCAGATGACCCAAAGAGGGTTGAGGCTCTCACCGAAGTAGCTGATTGGATCAAAGCACACATCTAACCTTATTGTGGAAAGGGTAAGAGGGTGGGAATCCTTAAGGAAACCAGGAACTACGAAATGTTCAAGCTCCATCCCAAGAATAGGGATGTCATCAGGATCGATGAGGATCTGCGCAAAGGCATGATGGAGGATGGTTGGTATGACGCCTGTCCGTTATGGGCCACACATGGGGAGGGAGGGAATTTACTCATCTTCGATGGCCACAACCGATTCTTGATAGCGAGAGAGCTTGGGATTCCAGTGAAGTACGTGATCGATGACAATATCCCCGACATTCAGAACTACAACAAAAGAGGGAGGGTATGGGCGCTGTACGATTATCTCTCATCCTACGTCAGGGATCACAGGGAACCGTATGTCATCCTTAAAAGATACCATGTCTCAACTGGGATTTGCCTTTCTCATTGCATCGGCTTACTGGCCGGCGAAACAGTTGGGTCCAATAATAAACACGGTGTGTTCAAGAGTGGTGCCTACACCCTTGGCGACCTTTCCCACGCTCGGGTGGTCGAGGATATCGTGCTCCATTGCAAAAAGCTTGACTTCAAGCACAGCGCATCGAACAACTTCGTCAGGGCTATATCGAGGATAGCTCGGGTCGATAAGTTTAATCCTGAGATCTTCAAGCAGAAGGCAGAGAAGAATCCATCCTTACTCAAGAGGTGTACGAGGCTGGAAGAATACATGGATATGATCAATGAGATCTATAACCGCAATTCCAAGTATTGGCAGCGCCTCAACTCAAGGGTCTTGGCTGAGGAAGCAATGAGGGAACGTACTCCGATCAAAAAGGTCAGCAAATGAGCCAGGGCTTCGTAATGACACCAAGTGACCTCATGAGCGCAGCAGCACTTATCCTGGCGGTCATCGCCTTTCTGATTGCACTCATAAACAACAGGTAGGGGAGCATGAATAAGATTAGGTACGTCAAGGAATCCGTCGAATGCCGAGGTGTATGCAGATCCAATGAAGCATCCCTCCTCGAGCGAATAGAAGAGTGCGGTCGGCTTGCCTGGAAAAGTGAGCACAAAGCAGGACCTGACACAGCCTGGCCATTCGTTAAGGGGCTCATCAGGAAACGGCATCTGAACGTCTTGGAGCATAGCAACATTTGCCTTCACTTCTCGGGGGCTCCCTGGGCTCACTACTTGTACGAGGACTTGGGCTATCGGGCCTCATTTCACAAAATTGTGATACGAGGTGGGGATCAGCTCACCATCAGCGGAAGCCTTCGAGCTTGGATGGAAACCATCTGGCACTTCAAGGAGTACAAGCCAGTAGACCTTGCGATCTTCTTGCCAGCATTGCAGCGCTTCTATCCGACGATCTTTGGCGAATGCACCGAGGACCCTTTGTACTGCAGCCAGGTGCAGCTCCTAAGCGAGGAACGACAGCTTGGCATCATGCAGATGAATCCCGAATTGGATCTAGCTGGATTGAATAGGGGGTATTGTTACAAGAGTCGGGAAGCATGGAGAGACTGAAGTCATTGAGGACAGCAGATTGGGTGCCGCTGCTGAAGGAGAGAAAATAATGCTGGCAGTCCAGTAGGACAGTACTTAGCCTTACAATCAAGCTGCTTGCAGTACCAAGAAGACTCTCAATGGAGGACAATGATGGCTACCCGAGCAAAAGATTTGGCTGACCGACTGAGGGCATTCAACAATGAAATCATCGCATTCGTCGAGAAATGTACGGAAGAAGACTGGCGCAAACACTGTCCGTCTGAGGATTGGACCGTAGGAGTCGTGGCCAGGCACATTGGCGCAGGACACTATGGCATCATTGATTTAGCGAAAATGATCATAAGTGGTGAGAAGCTGCCCGAGATTACGGAGGGGGCAGTCATAGATATGGCCAATCAGCACGCCACTGAGCATGCCGACTGCACAAGAGGAGAGGTGCTGGACCTCTTGAAAACCAACGGTGCGGAACTGGTGGATTTCGTCGCCAGCTTGGACGATGAGAAGCTGGACAGAAAAGGATATCTTTCTTTGATGGGAAAAGATGTCAGTGCAGGGCAGTTCTTGGAGATGGCCATTTTAGGATCAGGGGGTGAGCATTTCGCCAGCATCAAAGCTGCTATCAAATGAAGCATTGATGCAATCGCTTATCATGATCAGTCTGCTGGCTTGAGGATGCCTATTTGGGATGATCCATTGGGAGATCCTCGACATTTTCAATAGCATCGAAGACCTTATCGACGCAGCCCTCGACATCTTCCAATATCTCTTCCTCCCAAAACCTGAAGACCATCCATCCCAGTTGCTTAAGGATGTGGTTCTTAAAACCGTCTCTTTTCCGCGCTTGAGGGCTTGAGTGCCACTTCCTGCCATCGGTTTCTATGGCGATCTTGTACTTCGGAAAGGCGAAGTCGAGGACAAATGAGAAGCGAAGTGGGTACTGAGTAGCGAAATCAATCCCCTTCCTCAGTCCCCGAGCTTCCAGGGCTTCTCGAAATGTTGCCTCGATATTCGTTTCACGCCTTTGCCGAAGATCCATACCATGCCTCGCCTGTCTCGCCAGGACGCGCCGAAGCTCGACTAGCCGTACCATGAAAAGAGGGTTAGATCAGGAGCTTTTCCGATTCTTCTTAACCTTCTCAATAACTGGAGCATCAGAAGGGGGCTCAAAGCCAACGATCTCAAAGAGGCCGTACCTTGGGCGGTAATCGCCTATGCCAATGAACCTCCCTCCGCTCTCAAGAACTTTTTGCACCAATGCCGGCTCTATCCTTGGCTCTTTGACTACGACATCGAATTTCAATTCCCAGGCGTCAAAGCGTGGCCTACACCTCATGATCCCTGCTTTTTTGACCTTCACGAGCTGCTTGTCTATGACCCAGTTGAGATCAAGATGCGGGATCATCAGGGGTTCAACGAATATGCCGCCAAGGAAAACGTCTTTGCAGCTTTTGCGTCCCTCGAACTTGAAGTCAGCAGCGCTCTTTACCATGCACCCTTCCAGGTGAGTGGCTGGCTGACAGATATTGCCGCCAGCATCACGGTACAGGCGTTTTAAGGCTTCCTCATCGTCCTTGTAAACCTTCCCCCTTTTTGTGTGCCCGTTTCCAGACTCATCAACGAAGGCGTTCATCAGAAGGGGCCTTGTTCCCCTTATGTGGCATTTGATTCTGACTTCCTCCATATCTTTCACTCCCATAAACAAATGACGATCCATAGCTCACGCGGAAAGAGGCTGCAGGAATTGCTGCTTGCAACGAAGTTGTGGACTCTTTGCATCAAAAGCGTTCCTTACATCAGTCATTGTAGTCTTGATCGTGGCTCATCCGTCGAGCCATATGCTTAACGTAGATCCAAAATATACATACTATAGCTAAACGTCAAGCTATAATATTTAGCAGGAATAGAATGTTTATGATAAGGTTGGTGCTGTATGTTCTCGTACATGGGCGCGAATGCATACGATCATTTCATGGCGGCTTTTGAGAAGCTCCTTGCCGAACACGGCAGGGGGACGCAGCGGAGGATTGCGAAGTCCCTCGACAAAAGCCCAGTACACATCAATGACGTGCTTAAAGGGCGAAGGCGAGCCTCGCAAGAATTGCAGGAAGGGATTGCGAAATTCTTCGGACTCACCTATGAGGAAATGTTGACTCGAGGAAGAAGGATTGTAGAAAACAGAACCGCCAGTGGCGGCCGTCGACTCCCCTTTCAGGACGAGTTGGGCAAGTATGCGGAAAAATCGCATGAGCGGTATATAGCAATCTACCGCAAAATTTGTGAAGAGCTGGATGCGCCAGAGATGACGACCGTGATTGAACGTAAATCAAGGGGAATGCAGGGTGAGTTCAAGAGCTATGAGAAGGGCGAAATCGATGATTACGATCTTTTCCATCAGGGCAAAGAGAGGCTCGCACGCATCCTGGAGTATATAATAAAGGAATTTGGTGGTAGAGCCTGACTCAACGATGCAAACGGCTTTATCCCCAACACTCCTGAATCGCTCTTGGTTTGTGAGCTGAGCATCAACTTCATGGAATCTTTGTTGGAATGCCCGCTCCATCAGTTCCAAGCCTTTTGGGAAAGAAATGCCTGATAGTCTGACCCTTGAGGTCCCTGCATTGCCATCCTATATGACATTCATAGCCTACCCGAGCCTACTCTCATTCGGTAGCTTCTGAATCAGCATGGCCTTGAATACGAAAGCTCCCTGTGGTAGGTGTGATATAAATCCTGTTTTACATTCACACAACCGCATCGGGGCGATTCATGAACAAGAAGGAGTTGAGCGAGCGCGACATCTGCACAAAGTTCATCACCCCCGCCATCACGGGAGCAGGCTGGGATAAGATGTCCCAAATACGCGAAGAGGTGGGCTTCACAAAGGGCCGCATCATAGTCCGTGGGAAGCTTGTCACCCGAGGCAAAGCCAAAAGAGCCGACTACATCCTGTATTTCAAGCCGAACATCTCGATTGCCCTCATCGAAGCCAGGGACAACAACCACTCGGTTGGCGATGGAATGCAGCAGGGGCTCGAGTACGCAAAGACTCTCGACATCCCCTTCGTATTCTCATCCAATGGAGACGGCTTTCTCTTTCACGACAGCACTGGCCTTTGCACCCCGATGGAAGCGGCCTTTTTAAATAAGATGCCCAATCGAGGGGCTGGAGGATTTTCTTCCCAGCCTCCAAACCAAATCGCATCCAGATTCACATCGAGCCTTTTGTGTGGCGCTCCACTCAGTCCCTTGGCGGTGTGGTCGTGTGCCGGTGATGACCGGCGTTCGCTTCCCAGCCTCGGAGGCCTGTGGCCCTAAAGAAGGAGTCTACAGCAGTGAAGAATCCAATAGCCGTTTTTGCCAGAAATCATCGCGAGTATCTACAAGAAGCAGCGGCAAGGAATTTGGCCCGCCCGGAGCGATTCACAACATTTCGTTCTGCAAAGAAATGGTCAAAAGCCCACGCTTCCAACGAAGAGCACGGCACAATGAAGATATACTTCGCTCCAGTTGGAGGGCAATACGGTGTCGAATATGAGGCAATTCTTCATCAAGTCCACCTTAATCCCAGAATTGATGACCCAGTGACAACTGAAATCCTTGCGACAGAACTGGATAGTACACGGGAGGAGGGGCTATGGGAACAATATGGTAAAGGAGTCCGAACGCTCTACGTCATCAGTCACTGTAAACAATTGGCAGTTCCCTTCCCAATTTCAGAATTGATCAAAGCATCGGACCTCAAACCTATTAGCGAGAATTTTGGCTACAGCTACTGTGTCGTTCTGGAGCGCCAGCCATACACTGCCGAGGATATCGAATTGTATCCAGAAGAAGTGGCTAACCCAACGCAATACATTGAAGGTGCCACTAAGACGGTGTCGGTTGTCGTATACGAGCGCAGCCCTGCCGCTCGGGCTGCATGCATCGCACACTACGGATATAGGTGTTCAGTCTGTGGTTTTGACTTCGAGCACACATATGGTCAAATTGGGCAAGGCTTCATCCACGTTCATCATCTCAGGACACTTTCAGCATTAGCGGAAACATACGTGGTCGATCCAGTCCGTGATTTGCGACCAATCTGTCCAAATTGCCATGCAATGATCCATCGATCTAATCCTCCAATGACTATTGAGGTTCTAAGGGGGCATCTGGTACTCATGTTAGGAGCATACGATGAGCAGTGAAAATCTGAAAGATGAAGTATCGTGGGCGCAGACCGTTGGCGCTTCGCTCACTAGCGTTCTCCTGTTCTTCCTCCTCTTCTACTTCGTCGCCCCAATACTTGACAACCTTCTGGGCTTATTGGGCTGGTTCGTTGTGCCAGAAAGCTATCGCTCAGGAGCAGACACGGATATATTGAGTGTCGCTTTTCGCTCTGTCATGGCTTCTGCTTTGTCAGCGTATGCCGCTTTCATGGTGAGTTCCGTGCTTTTTCGCAATGTCCATATCAAAACGGCCGTCGCAGTATTCGCATTGGCTGTAGCTGCCTGGGGTGGAGCATTCGTATACTTGGGTTTTGCAGTGAATGCAGTGGGAATCCCTGTGAGAGTAGTCCTGCTTGGAGCTGCACCAGCCCTCTTTGTAGCCTATGTCGTATGGCATGGTGGTTTGCGGAGGGGCTGTTAACTCAATGGGCTGAAGAGGCCGGAGGTGAAATCATGACACAGTTTGGGCAAGGATTTGGAGCGGGGTGGGAGAATATGGTCTGGCCGAAGGTAAAGACTCTGCAATCGGCCAGGCGAGCAGCAATGCAAGGCGTCTGGGTGACGATCGCGCTGATCGCAGTTTACTGGACGTTCACGCTGTTGGTGCTCTTCGACCCCAAAGCTTTGGTCGTCAGGAAAGATGTCTTCTTTGGGGCTTTGATCGGTCTGCCGATCCAAGTCATCATAGCTTGGCGAATTGCCAAAATGTCAATAATGGCGGCGGTATTGGGGTTGGCTTGGTACCTCTTTGGACTCATAGCAATGCAGGCATGGTTGGAGAGAATGTCGCTCGGCCCGTTCGCTGTTTTCATAATCGGGGCTTACATAAACTCAATCAGAGGAACATGTGCCTTTCATCGGTTGAGCGGCATTGAAGAAGTGAAGGGGGAGCACACATCGATTAAAAAAAGGTTCGGCCCAAGCAAGGATAAGTCGCTGCCTGAGTCAGAGATGGAAAAAATTGCGAGGCTACAAGCGCCTGAAAACCTTGACCCGAAGAGTGAATACGGTAGGGCAGGAACTGTATCAGGCGGAATCGATGAGATCGGCCGGACAATGGGAGGCGACGCTCTTGAAAACTTCGTGGTTATCCTTGACAAGGAAGACCGTATCGGTTTCGTGACCGTCGACTCTTTCCGGCTCTCGGAGGCTAAAGCTTCATTTCCACTGAAGTCTTACAAAACGTTAGGACCTCTCAAGCTTAGCGCTGGGAAGCGGGACGGATGTAGCTATATGGTGGTGGATATCGCGGGAAGAGACATTTGGGATAGCCTTAAGAAACAGCTATGATTCCGAAAGATCAGCAATTCTCATTTTGAGCACGATTGGAGCTTGTTGTAGGGTGTACGCATCTTTTAGCGCCCACAGGATCGACTAAAGAGCCGCAAATGGTGGGCGCGATAAAAGTCTGCGCCCACTCTACAAAGTCAAAATGAGAATTGCTGCCGAAAGATACACCGACTTGACAAAAGAGATCGTCTCATCCATTCGTTAACTTGGGGCGGGTGGGGCAGTGG